>CAWHXK010000034.1:0-50291 GCA_963833255.1 uncultured Actinomycetes bacterium | reverse complement strand
CGTCGTGGACGTCGTCACGCCGCAGCGTCAGCCGGCGTGAAGCGAGCGCTCGCGCTCGCGGCGATCGTCGTTGCGGGCACGGTCACCTACGGAGAGCTCGGCGGGCTTCTGAAAGGGCCGTCTGTCTTCGCCGACGAGCTCATCTACATGGACGCGACCCGGTCGGTTGCCGACGGTCACCGGCCGATGGAGCGCGACCAGCCGTACGGTCGCGGCCTGCTCTTTCCCGTCGCCGCGGCGCCTGTCGTCGCGGTCGCACCGAACCAGTTGGACGCCTACCGCGGCCTCAAGTGGTTCAACGCGTTCGTCTTCTCGCTGGCGGCGATTCCCGCGTTCTTCCTTGCGCGCCGGTTCCTCTCCGAGGGCTGGTCGCTTGTGGTGGCCGGCCTCACGGCTGCAGTGCCGTCGTCGGTGTACTCCGGGATGGTCCTCACCGAGGCTGCGGCCTACGTCACTGGGACGCTCGCGCTCCTTGCTCTGCTTCAGGTGATCGAACGTCCGACGGCGCGGCGTCAGCTCTATGCACTCGGCGCCGTCGCGCTCGCCGCGCTCGCCCGGCCACAGCTGGTCGCGCTCGGTGCCGCCCTTCCGGTCGGGCTCGCATTGCGCTGGTGGCTGTTGCCGAAAATGACCCGACCACGAGTGTCTACCGCCTTACGACGGCTCTGGCCGACCGCAGCCGCGGTCGCTTTCGTCGTCGTCGTCGGCGCGGCCGCGCTCGCTTCGGGGCACGCATCGATCCGTGACTATCGCGACGTCTTCACGACCTATGACGTCGTCGACGTCGCGCGCTGGAGTTGGTACACGCTCGGCAACCTCGGGCTGTACGTCGCGATCGTCCCGCTCGTCGCTGCGCCGGCGGCGCTTGCCGATCTGTGGCGGCGCGGCCGAACCGGGTCGGTGCGGGATGCGTCGTTCCTCGGCCTCTTCCTCACGGTCAACATCGTCACGATCTTGCTCGTCGCCGCCTTCTCGAGCGCGACCTTCGGCGGCGAGCGCCTGCACGATCGCTACCTCTTCTACGTCGTACCGCTGTGGCTCGTGCTCTTCGCTCTCTGGGTCGTGCGTGGTGCGCCGGCGTCGTGGCGCTCGCTCGCGGTGGGCTGCGGGCTGACTGGTGTGCTGCTCGTGACAATCCCGCAGAACCTGCTGCTCCGCGATACGAACCTTCAGTTCGACGCCGTCGCGACGGCAGTGTGGGCACGGGTTCGCGCGGTCGATCCCTCCCGGCCCGGCGTGCTGCGGCTGCTGCTCGTCGTCGCAGTGCTGGCCGCGCTCGGCATGATCGTCGCGGCGCGCCGGAGCTCGCCGGGCATTCGAACTCTTCTGCTCGTGCCGATCGCGCTCGTCTTCGTCCTGAACGCCGTATTCGTCTGGGAGTCGCGGGCGCACGACGCCGATCTCACGGTGTTCGCCGACGATCGCGCTTCGACCTGGTCATGGGTCGACCGGGCCGTGCCGGACGATGCCGAGGTGACCGACGTCTTCGTCGAGTCAGGCCGTTGCCAGCCGGTGAACATCGGAGCGTTCCGCATGACGGAGTTCTTCAACGCCAGGATCACCCCCGTGCTCCGCGTCGGCGTGCCGGCGGACATCACGACCGACGGGCGGAGCGTGCGGATCGGCGGCGACGGCGTCGTGCGCACGCTCGACGGCAAGGAGATCACGGCCCAGTACGCAGTGCTTCCTCCGGGTGTGGCGGTCAAAGGTCACGTGATCGCGCATGGCACGCTCGCGAATCTGCGCCTGTGGAAGGTGGGCGGCACCCTTCGCTTCCCGGAGGCGAAGTCGAACGCAGCTGCCGTCGCGAGCGCCTGCCCCACCGGAACGACATGAAGCGCTGGTTGGACGGTTGGCGCGGAGTCGCCTTGCTCTTCGCTGTCGCGCTCGTCGTCTACTGGATCGAGGCGCTCGCGTGGCCCTTGCAGAGAGGGCGTGACTCGTGGGACTACTGGCTCTACTACCTGCAGCTCGCCGACCGGCATCCGGTCTTCTGGGCCGTGCAGGTCTTCCGTACTCCGGTCACGCCGCTCGTGACGGGCATCCCGATGACGATCGGCGGCGCGCGGCTGCTGGAGGCCGTCATGGGCGTGATCTACGCCGCAGGGATCGTCGGTTGGGCCTGGGCGGCACGGCCGTTCGGTCGCGTCGCCGCGATCGCCACAGCGCTCGTCGCACTGGCGCTCCTGCCGTACGCGGCGATGTTCCACGAGGTCTCGAGCGACTTTCTCTTCGGTGCGCTGCTCGCCCCGTGGGCCGGGCTCGTCGTCCGGGCCATAAGGGGGGCACGCCCGACTTGGCGCGTGCTCGCCGGGCTCGGGCTGCTGACCGCAGTCCTCACGCTGACACGTCCCGCCGGACAGGTCCTCGTCCTGGCCGCCTGTGCCGTCGGCCTGATCGCGCGAGGAACTGCCCGTGAGCGGCTGGTCTCACTCGGCGTCGTCGCGGCGGCGGCGATCGTGCCGCTCCTGCTCTGGGCGAGCCTGAACGCGATCCGCTACGACGACTTCACCGTCGCCCGCGGCGGCAAGGCCTGGGTCCCCTTCTTCAAGGTGCTGAGCCTGAAGACGATCGATCCCGCCAACGGGCCGGCGTCTCGGCGTCTCGCTGCCGCGATCGACCGCGACGTGCTCAGCCTGCCGCAGTACCGCCGTCTGCACGTCGACCTCAATACCTACTTGCACAGCCCGTCGAATCTCGAGGCGATCAGGCTGATCGCGCTCTCGGATCGCGACTTCGGCCGCGGAAGCAACTACAGCGTGCTGTTCGACACCTCGTGGGAGACGATCCGGCACGAGCCGCGGCCGTACGTCGACTCGGTGGCGAGAACCTTCAGGCACTTCCTCTGGTTCCGTTTCTCGCTCGAGCCCGTTGTCCGACAGCCGCCTCCGCCGCCCGGCCCACGCGTTCTGAACGTCGACGGCAAGCCGAGCCCGAGCCCCGAGGCCGTGTCGCCGATGGCGCAGGCCGCGCGTTACGGCTTCGTCTGGTGTCCGACCGATGCGATCGACCGCTGCATCTTCCGCCACCCGGAGCAGGTGTTTCAGTCGGCAGCGCAGCAGCGCCGCTACGTCGCGCTCACGAACCATGTGCGCGAGTGGAACTCGCAGCTGCCGCTCCGAAACGGCCGCCGGTGGCTTGCCGCGAAGCTCGGCACGCTGAGCTCGGACCTGCCGAGCGCGCCGGCCGTCTGGCTCGTGCTCGCAGTCGTCGGGCTCGCCTGGCGGCGTCCGCGCGGCTGGCCGGCGCTGGTCGTCCTGCTCGTGGCCGGACTGCTCGTGCTCTTCGTCCACGCGCTCTCGCAGGAGCCGCAGAGCGAGTTCTCGATCCCGCTGACACCAATGTTCGCGCTCGTCGCAGTGGCGGCGCTCTTCGGAAAGCGCACCGACTCGGCTACGGTCCCGGAGTCGTGACGGCGCTGAAGCTGATCCCCCGCAAGGAGTTCGAGCGCGCGGGCGACGACCTCGGATTGCTCGCAGACATGTGCCGCGCGAACGCGCTTGTCGCAGTCAAGCGCGCGGGATCGGGGCATCTCGGCTCGAGTTTCAGCTCGCTGGACATCGTCGCGCACCTCCTCTGGCGCGAGCTCAACGTCGCCGAGCTCGGCTGGGACCATCCGGACCGCGACATCTTCTTCTCCTCGAAGGGCCACGACGTCCCCGGCCTCTACGCGGCGCTGCACGCGCTCGGCGAGATCCCGACAGAGCGGCTGCTGCGGCTGCGCCGCCTCGGCGGGCTCGACGGCCATCCGGACATCGGCGTGCCCGGCATCGAGGCCAACTCCGGCTCGCTCGGCATGGGCCTGTCCAAGGGCCGCGGGATGGCGTGGGCGAAGCGCTACCTCGACCGCGGCGGGATCGTGGTCGTGATGACCGGGGACGGTGAGCTGCAGGAGGGGCAGAACTGGGAAGCGCTGGCGTCGGCGGCGCACCAACATGTCGGCAACCTGTGGGCGATCGTCGACCGAAACGAGTTGCAGTCGGACCGCCCGACGGAGGAGATCCTCGCCCTCGGGGACCTCGAGGCGAAGCTGCGCGCGTTCGGCTCTCACGTCGAAGTGTGCGACGGGCACGATCACGATGCGCTCGCCTCCGCGTTTGCGTCGATGCGCGCAGCGCCCGCCGACGTGCCGAAAGTCCTCGTGGCCAACACGATCAAAGGCCGCGGCGTGTCGTTCATGGAACACCCCCGGGCTCTTCGCGAAGGTGGCGGCACCTACCGCTGGCATGCGGGCGCACCCGACGACGATGCGTTTGCGCGCGCACACGAAGAATTGGTCGATCACATCGCGCAACGTCTGCCGGGCCTCCAGCTCGAAGAGGTTCCGCCGCTCGAGGAGCGCGTCTCCCTCGAGGGCGAGCCGGAGTCCGGCGCGGGGACGCGCGCAGCCGTGACCGACGAGTACGTCGCAGCTGCCTACGGCGAGGAGCTGCTCCAACTCGTCACGCGCCATCCGGAGGTCGTCGTCCTCGACGCCGATCTCGCGTCGGACTGTCGCGTTCGCACCGTCGAGCTCGAACAGCCGTCGCACTTCGTCGAAGTCGGAATCGCGGAGCAGGACATGGTTTCCATGGCCGCCGGCCTTGCGCGCCAGGGACTGCTGCCGGTCGTGAACTCGTTCGCGAGCTTCCTCGCGTCACGCGCGAACGAACAGATCTACAACCAGGCGAGCGAGGGGACGAAGGTCGTGTACGCGCTCCACTACGCGGGCCTGATCCCTGCAGGGCCGGGCAAGTCGCATCAGAGCGTGCGCGACATCTCGCTGCTCGGAGCGCTGCCGAACGTGACGATCGTGCAGCCTGTGAACGCCGAGGAGACACGCGCGTTGCTCCGCTGGGCGATCGAGGACGCCGAAGAGTCCGTTGCAATCCGTCTTGCGATCGGGCCGTCACCGCGTCGCATCGAGCTCGACGGCGGCTCTCAGGCCGGCCGCGGCAGCCTGCTGCGCGACGGCGACGGACCGACGCTACTTGCGTACGGGCCCGTGCTCGTGCACGAGGCGCTCGTCGCAGCGGACGTGCTGGCGGCACGCGGCGTCGATCTTCGCGTCGTTGCGATGTGCTGGCTGAACCGCTTCGACGCCGAGTGGCTCGAAGAGCTCGGAGAAGAGGAGGACGTCTTCGTCCTCGAGGATCACGCGCCCGTGGGCGGCCTCGCCGATGGGCTGCGCCGCGCGCTCGACGGCAGGACACGGGTGACGGCGTTCGGCGTCGAGGGTTGGCCCGCGTGCGGAACGCCGCCCGAAGCATTGCGCGCGCACGAGCTCGACGGTCTTTCGCTCGCGGCCCGCATCGAGCGTGCCAAGTCCCTCGCACCGAGCTCGTGAGCGGCGGGAGGCCCGTCTGGCTCGTGCTGGCGGATCCGCTCTCGACGCGGATCTTCATCGACTGCGGGATCGCGGAGCGGCTCGAGGAGCACTACGGCGCCGCGGCTGCAGCCGGTCTTCCTCTTCGATCGTGAGGAGGCAGCCGCCTGGGCTTCCCGGCTCAACGGCAGCGGCGTGCTCTTCCAGGGTGACCTGGCCGCCACATTCCCTCCGCGCCCCCTCGAACGCGCGTTCAGTCGCGGCGACCGTTGGCTCGACGATCGGATCGGCTACTACCCACTTGCGATCCGCCTCAACTACCGCCACGGGTTCCACCTCGAGCGCATGCAGCCCGGGCACGGCAACTGGCTGCTCGACTCGTCTCGGGCCGGCCCGCTGCCCCGCTGGGACGCGCTCGAGCGCGCGATGCGGCGCTGGCACTTTTCACCGCGCCGGCACGTTCCGCAGGCGCTGCTCGAGAGGCTGAGAGCGGACCGGCCCGCGGTCGTGTTCAGCAACGTGCAGATGCAGGTGGCCGTCCCGTACATCGTCGCGGCCCGGCGGCTCGGCCTCCCGCTCGTCGGCTACGTCGCGAGCTGGGACCACACGGTGGGCAAGGGCGTGATCTCGCCGCACCTCGATCGCTACGTCGTGCAGAACGACGTCATGCGCGACGACCTCGTCCGCTACCACGACATCGACCGCGCACGCGTGATCGTGACGGGCTGGCCGCAGACGGACGTCTTCCACGCTCGCCCGTCCGCGCAGCGCGTATGAGTCGGTGGTGCGCCGGTACCGGTTGGATCCAGGTCGGCCCATCGTCCTCGTGATGGGAAATACACCGACGAACGCACCGTACGAGGGACGTTTTGTCGAGCGCCTCGTCGCCTGGCGAGACCAGACGCCAGGTGCGCCACAGTTGCTCTTCCGACCCCATCCGCGTGACCGCGAATGGCGTGAGCGCTTCGCTCCTGCTCTGACGAACAGCGGAACGGCGGTGCAAGAGCCGAGCTACACGGATCTCGAGACGCTGGCGACGCTCCTTCAGCACGGCGATTGCGTCGTCGCGAACGCCGGCACGATCCTGCTCGATGCGCTCGTGAACGACCGTCCGGCGGTCTGCGTTCTCTACGACGAGGGAGCGCCTGCCGGCGAGTCGTGGGCGCTGAAGAACGTCGTCGGCGAGCACTACCGGGAGCTGGTCGATTCCGGCGCCTTCCTGCGGGCGGACCGGTTCGAGGATGTCGTCGCCGGGATCGAGCGCTGCCTCGCAGAGCCGGGTGAGCTTGCAGACGAGCGGCGCCGGGTCGTCCAGGCCGTCGTCGGTGACGTCGACGGGCGCGCCGCCGAGCGTGTCGTCGCGGCGATCGCAGGGTCGGTCGGCTCGTGAACCCGGTCGGCCTCGGCACAGAAGGCGCGCGCGACTCGGAGGGCGCTCGCGAAAGCGCCCGTTCCGAACGGCTGGGTGCGCGAGGCGGTGAAGACCCAGTTGCGGCTCGCAACGGGCAGGGTCGGACGCGACCGACGGTCTCGTGCAATGTGCGGGTCGGACCGTTTCGACGTCGACGGGCTTCTCGGTCCCGTCGTTCGCGTACCTTGCACCGCGAGATCTTCGTCGAGCTTCAGTACTACTTCCGCGCCCGGCGCCCCGACCCGGTCATCGTCGACGGCGGCAGCAACATCGGGATGTCCGTCCTCTTCTTCAAGGCGCTCTATCCGGACGCGCGTGTGCTCGCGTTCGAGCCGGCGAGCGCGGCACAGAGCTGCTGCTGCGAAATGTCGAGGCGAACGGCCTCTCGGAGCGTCGAGATCCACCGCGCGCGCTCGGGCGGCCAGAACGGCATGGTGCCGTTCTTCGAGGATCCCGACGATCCCGCGACGTTTCGCATGAGCACCCGGCCGAGCGAGATTGCCGGAGACCTCGGTCGACAGTGACGCAGCGTCGCTTGTCGGATCTCACTGGCGGAGCGACGTCGACCTGCTCAAGCTCGACGTCGAAGGCGCGGAGGACGACGTGCTCGACGACCTCATCGACTCGGGGGCGATCTCGCGGATCGAGCAGCTCGTCGTCGAGTACCACCATCCACTCGACGCGCAGCCGCGACTTCCTCGGTGCCTTTCTCGAGCGCTCCGCGAGCACGGCTTCAGCTACCAGATCTCGGCAGCGGAGAGCGGATCTTTCGACGTGCGGGCTGTTGACGTGCTCTGCGTTTCAGGACGTGACTCGTCTATCGCGCGTAGACCCGGGAGCAGCAGCTCAGCTGCTCGACGCGTGCAAAGAGTCCGTCGACCTGGAGGAGTGCATGTCCGTTGCGGAGTCGACGAACGCCGGCTCGAGCGCGACGAAGTCCGAACCCTCGCATCGTCCAGGTGGCGCAACGACGTCTCCAAGAGCGGTGCCACCGGTCGTACAGCGGCACGAGAGATAGCTCGACGTCTGGAGCATCATCGATCTGATCCGATGTATCTCCGTCGCCTCCTCGTCAGAACGTCGAGTTCCGACCCCTGAACATCGATCTTCAAGTAGACTGCGCTCGTCGGGCCGCGATGAGCTGCCCGGTCGAGATCCGTCGAGCGGTGACCACCTCGCACTCCTCCTCGTCTGACATAAGCACTGCGCGGTTCGGACTGCCCTGTCGCCGTGCTTCATCGGGCAGTAGAGAGGAGCTCAGCCGAGTTCCCTGCGACGTTGAGGGTCGCTTGTCCCCTCGGACGCGCCGAGTGCCGTCGGCACGCACTCCCACTTCTGCGTCCCCGAGATTCGATCTGCTCTCGAAGCTTGGCGAAGCGCGTTAGCCCAAGCGGCTCGAGGGAAACGATTCGGCCGCGGTAGCCGGCCCGCTCGAAGGTACGCGCGCGAACAGGCCCTCTTCGCGCCGACGTCGAGGACCACTGTCGATTCCCGGTACCGACGCAACAGCTGTGACGCGGAGCATCGGTCCGTTTGGCGTCGATTAGACGCGCGAGTGAGCCGTCTCGAAAGGCGACGCAGCGAGTCAGGCATCGCTACGCCGATCGGGCATTGCGCCGACCGAGGCTTGGCCAGCAGCCAGTAGCGTCCGCAGCCCCAGTATCGCTCCGCCGTCGATGTAGGATCGAGTGAAGTCCCGCCTCAGCCATGGCTCCCGGGCTCGCCGAGCGAGCTCCCACCTCGCTTCGTGTAGGTATCCCAGTCTTAACGTCTGAACTCGACCATGTTCGATGCGACGCACACCGCGTTCGTCGCATGCGCGATAGTGTTCGATGTAGGAGTCCGGTGAATCGATGCACCAGTAGCCGGCTTCCCACATCCGCAGCGAGAGATCGCCGTCAGCGTGGTAGAAGCGGTACGACTCCTCGTCTGACATAACCGACCGCGGTCAAAGCGCCTCATTTAGGTAGAGCCCGTGGTTGACGATACATCCTGTCGCCCCACGTGACGACCGACCCGATACGAGCCCGTCTCCGGGCCAATCACGAAAGTAAAACGCGACTGCACCGAGGCTGGCGACCGTCTTGGCCAGCTCCTGCTCGAACAGCCGAATGCCGTTCTTGATCGCGCCCGGCACTAACGAGGCAGTCGTCGCTCAACATGCAGACATACTTCCCATGGGCGGCCATGAAGCGCGAGATTCATGAAGTAACCCCACGACCGTCCGCTGGACCGGCGGACCCTGACGCACGTGCCGCGGTTGTGCTGGACGATCGTGATGACGTCTTTCTGGCTCAGCAGCCACTTGATCGTCCCGTCTGTCGAGCCTCCGTCAACAACGAGGATTTCCCGCTCGATCCCGTCGAGTTCGGCGCGAACGCTATCGAGCGTATGACGCAAGAATCGGCGCCGGTTGAAGCTGCCCAGATCACGACCGAGATCAGGAGGATGCGTCCGAGGCTGCTGGTCCGCTGATTCGGAGATGGTGCATGTTCGACCCTTGACGAATGTGGCCGGTGTCTTCCCAGTGCTTGATTCAGGCGGCTCACGCGAGTCAGCCTCGTCGCGCTGGACGAAGAGATGGTTCTGGGCGAGCGATAGCACATAGGCGTAGCCGCGACTCTCGACGTGACGACGAGAGTCGGCACTCGTGCAGTTCGTTCTCCTCGATGAGGAGCGCTCGGCTTGCCAGCGCTCGAGGTCGAAGCCCTCGAGCGCCGGCAGCTCGTGGCCTTCCAGGTCTAGGACGACGAAGTCGATCGCGCCCGTGTGACCTTCGAGGACGGCATCCAGAGTCTCCCGTGCTGTTACCTCGAACGAGCGTTGCCGCTCGCTCGCCGGCGGCCGGCGCCGATCTCCAGTTTCGAACCCCGCGTCATCTCGGGCGACACGCGCGTGATCGTCGCGGTGCCCGGGCTTCCCGGTCGCGACAGCGCTGCCGTGACGACCCGGCTGGCGTCCGTCGTGCGTCGCATTCGGCGGCGCGATCGGCGAGCGGCTCGACGAGCACGCCGTTCCACCCGGCGCACTCGAAGAGGTAGCTGACGCTGAACGTGTAGCCGTCGTACGCGCCGGCTTCGACGAAGAAGCCGCTCGCTCGCGGTCGCCAAGGAGATCCCACAGCGAGCGCGTCTTCGCCGGTCTGCGAGCGCGCTTCCGGCGCGGTGCCGGCCGCTGCTTCTCCCCGCCGGCGGCAAGCCAGCCGTGCCACTGCCTCTGCCTCGCAGGCACGCAGCCGCCAACGTGTGACGAGCTTGTTCGGCCTGAGACGCTCCGGCCAGAGCATGCTCGCGAGCTTCCACCACGCGGGCGACGAGTGACCAACGACGCGGGCGGACATCCGCGCCAGTCTAGGCTTGCCGCGTGCAATTGGCTCTCACCCTGCTCGTGAAGAACGAGGCCGACGTGATCGACGCGAACATCGCGTACCACCTCGGTGCGGGCGTCGACTTCGTCGTCGCTACGGACAACGGCTCGACCGACGGGACGCTCGAGATCCTCGAGCGCTACGAGGCGGACGGTGTCGTTCAGCTGATCCGCGAGCCGAGCACCGACTTCCGTCAGGGCGAGTGGGTGACGCGGATGGCGCGGCTCGCGGCCGAGCGAGGCGCCGACTGGGTGATTAACGCCGACGCGGACGAGTTCTGGTGGCCCCGCGCGGGAGATCTCAAGGAGGCGCTCGAGCGGCTGCCCGGGCGTTACGGCGTCGTCCACGGCGTCTGGCGCCCCTTCGTGCCGCGCCCGGACGACGGCGCGCACTTCGCCGAGCGGATGACGACGCGCCTCTCCATGCAGGCGGCGATCAACGACCCGACGAATCCATTCCGTCCCGCGCGCAAGGCGACGCACCGAGCGCACCCGGGGATCCATGTGCGTGACGGGAACCACGACGTCGAGGGCACGCCGCTCGTGACATTGCACGGTTGGTACCCGCTGGAGGTCTTTCACCTACCCCTGCGCTCGCGCGAGCAGATCGAGACCAAATACGCGGGCGGCGCTCGCCGCGGTCTTCGGTTCGTGCCGGACGAAGACCGGATGAACGCTGCCGCTGATCCGCTCGTCGTCGACGACGCCGAGCTCGAGCGGGGCCTTCGCGAGAACGTGCTCGTCGAGGACACGAGGCTGCGCGATGCGCTGCGAACGCTCGCCGGCACCGAGCAGCTCGCCGCGAAACCCGAGTTCAACCGCGAGCCGCTGTCGTTCCCGCGCCCGTCGGTCGTCGACGACGCGCTGTTCGCGGTCGAGGCCGCCGTCGTGGCGCAGGCGGACGAGATCCGGCGGCGCCGCCAGGTCGACGACCTCGAGCGCCGCCTTCAGGACGTCGAGGCGCTCCTCGGTGTCCGCATCCAGCGGCGGTTGCAGCAGCTGCTCACGCGCCGTCCGGCCTGACGGACTTCTTGCGCAGCCCGAGCTGAAGTCCGGCGAGCTTGGCCAGCTCGTAGACGACGGCATAGGGAATCCACCGGCGCTGCCCTGTCGTCCAGAGCCAGCGCAGCTCGCCGGTTGCATAGCGTTTCAACGCGCGCCGGATGGCGGCGCGAGATTCGTCGCCTGCGACGTAGGACCGGTCAGCCGACGCGCCGGAGTCGTAGAAACGCTTGAACGCGCCGCGCAGCGTGTAGGCGTGCGAGTGGCGCACCGCCGCGTTTGGCTCGTAGACGATCGTGTGCCCGGCGAGCAGCATGCGGCGAGACCACTCCTGGTCCTCGCTCATCGTCACGTCGTCACGGAATGGGTTCGCCTCCCACACGGCGCGGGGGATGGCGGAGTTGACGTTGGAGAAGAGCGTCTGCTCGAACGTGAGCTCGTCGATGCCGCCGATGCGCTGAGTCCGGGGCGTAGGCCCGTACATGAAGTCGAGGAAGAACCGCTCCGGCGGTGTCGCACTCTCGTGCGGGAGCTGACGCCCGTACGCACCGACGACGCCGTCGGTCGCGAGCGCGTCCGTGAGGCGTGCAAGCCACTGCACGTCGGCCGGGACGGCGTCCTGCGTCGTGAAGACGAGCACCTCGCCGCGGGACCGACGGGCCGCCAGGTTCCGGGTCGCGCCGTGCACGAACTCCGCCGGCGGGATCTCGTGCACCGTCGCGCCGAGCTCACGCGCACGCTCGACGCTTCCGTCTGTCGAGCCGGAGTCGACCACGACGACCTCCACGTCGTCGTCCACCTCCTGCGCTCCGATCGCCTCGAGGCACCGTGCCAGGTCTGCACCGCCGTTCTTCACAGGGATGAGGACGGAGATCACTGCGGTGTCGCGGCGACGACGAACTGGTACGCGAAGAGCGAGGGGCGCACCCGCGCGAAGGCGTGAGCGGCCCGCTCGACCGCCGGAGCGCCGATGCCCGGGACCGGCGCCGTGACGTCGAACGCCACGATCCTGTAGCCGGCCCGCTCGAGCGTCTGCTCGAGCGTCTTCTTCGTGAAGAAGTGCGTGTGGGTCCGGTCGAGGATCCCCCGGTCGGTGTAGTGCCACCTGCCTGCGAGGAGACCCAGGCGCATCGCCCAGTTCGCGACGTTCGGCGTCGTGAGCACGAGCTTGCCGCCCGGGCGCAGAAGCGGCCTCACCCGGGTGAGGAACGCCTCGGGGTCGCGCAGATGCTCGACGACGTCTCCGCAGAGCACGACGTCGAAGGAGTGCTGCGGAAACGGGAGCTCCATCGACTCGACGTCACCGACGAGCACTTGTTCACAGACTGCGCGCGCCTCGTCCGCCGCCTGTTCGTCGTTGTCGATGCCCACGACCGTCGCGCCGCGCTCGGCGAGCCGGCGGGCGAGGTAACCGGACGAGCAGCCCACGTCGAGCACCTGTTTCGGCGAGCCGGCGAGGGCCAGCAGGCGTTCGTGCCCTCCGTACGGCCGCGTATTGAGAGGGACGTACGCCGCGCCGCTCACGCAGCGGGGCGTCCGTTGGTCGACTCGAACGACGGAGAGCTCGTCCAGCGCATCGTCAGGAGGCTGAGGAAGAACGAGCCGAGCACGACCTGCACACCGAGCCCGAAGAGCGTGAAGCCGAGCGCGGTCGCGTGAGCGTGGCCGAGGGTGCCGAATCCGTTTGCCGCCCACTCGCCGAAGATGACTCCGACCACCACGAGGCCGGCGAGGATGAGCCCGAAGCCGAGCAGCAGGCCGTGCTCGAGCCTGAACCGTGCGTAAAGCTTGTCGAGGAAGGGGTCGTGCTCGTTCAGATGGACGAGTGCATAGGTGCGGGCGAACAGCCCGAGCTGGACGACTTCCGCACCGACGAGGATCGCTGCGACGCATGCGAGCATCGTGTGGATCTCCCAGGTCCGGCCGAAGATGTCCACGGGGCCGGTTGCGAGCACGAGTGCGCCGATCAGCCCGAGCAGGAGGAGGATCGCGCCGGGGAGGAAGTAGAGCCAGCTCGGGCTGTACACGAGCATAAAGCGCGCATGACGCCACGCGTCGCCGAAGCGGTTCAGCTTCGACTCGCCGACGCGCGGGAAGTAGTCGATCGGGATCTCGCTCACGTTCAGGCCCCGGCGGTATGCCTTGAACACCATCTCGGAGGCGAACTCCATTCCCGTCGAGTGCAGGTCGAGCGTCCGCAGCGCGTCGCGGCGGACTGCCCGCATGCCGCAGTGCGCGTCGGAGACCTTGACGCCGAAGAAGAGGTTGAGGAGCCCCGTGAGGATCGGATTCCCGACCCGCCGGTTGAGCCACGGCATCGCGTCGCCGTGGATCTGGCCCTGGAAGCGCGAGCCGAGGACGAGGTCGTCGCCTTGCTCCAGCCGGTCGACGAAGGGGCCGAGCTCCTGGATCGGATACGTCTCGTCGGCATCTCCCATCACCACGTAGTCCCCGCGGGCATCGGCGAGCCCGGCGAGGTAGGCGCTGCCGTAGCCGCGTCTCTGCTCACGGACGACCCGGGCACCGTGTTTCGCTGCGACCTCCGCCGAGCGGTCGCTCGAGTCGTTGTCGACGACGATCACCTCGCCGTCGCGCCCCGACCGGCGGATCCCCTCCCAGGCCTGGTCGACCACTGCGCCGACGGCCTCCTCCTCGTTGAGGCAGGGGATGACGACGGAGATCTGGACGGGCGACGACATCGGAACCTCACCAGTATGATCGCGCCCCGCGATGCTCTCGGCGCGGTCGACCGCACTCCGTACGCGTGTCGTGCCGGCTTTTCAGGGCCTCGAACGGCTTGCCGGCACGCGTCGCGGCGCACTCGTGCTCGTCGCCGCCGCTGTTGCCGTCTACGCCTTCGAGAGTGCCGGGTGGGCTCTGCGGCCGGGGCGCGACCTCGGCGTCTACCTGCGCTACTACGTGCAGCTCGGCCAGGAACACCCGGTGTTCCCGTGGTCGATGCTCACGCGGACTCCCGTGGCTCCATTGTTCGTGGGCGGACTGCTCGCTGCCGGCGGCGGCCTCGCGGCAGAGATCGTGATGGCGCTGCTCTTTGCCGGTTCGATCCTTGCGTGGGCGCTCGTCGCTCTGAAGTTCGGCGGCCGCCGGGCCGCGATCCTCGTCGCTGCAGCGCTGATCCTCTATCCCGGCTACGGCGGGCTCTTCCACGAGCTCTCGAGCGACGCCGTCTTCGCGGCGGCGTTCGCCGGCTGGGCCTTGCTCGTCGCGCGGGCGTTCGAGCGGCCGAGCCTTCCCCGTTTCGCAGCGGCCGGCGCCGGCGTCGCGCTGCTCGCCCTCACCCGCCCCGCGAACCAGGTGCTCGTGCTCGCCGCCCTCGCCGCCTTCCTCGTGTCCGGGCCGTGGCGCGTTCGCGCGGCCAGAGCGGCGGTCTTCGCCGCTGCGGCCGTTCTGCCACTCGTTGCCTGGGCCGGCGTCAACGACCTTCGTTACGGGGACTTCACGGTGGCGCGCGGCGGGCAGGCCAGCGTGCCGTTCTTCCGGGCGTTCGTGACCGACCGGATCATGTCTCCCGACAACGGGCCGGCCTCGCGGCAGCTCGCCGCTGCGGTGCAATCCGATCTGTTGCCGCGCCAGCCCTATCGCGCGTATGGGATCGACCTGCACGAGTTCTTCACGCTCGGAAGCCCGCGCATGGAAGAGGATCTGATCAGCATGTCCGACCGTGTGTTCGGTTGGAACACCGACTACGACGTCCTCGGACGTGCGGCGCGGGAGGCGGTGCGCCGCCACCCCGGGAAGTACGCTCGCGGCGTGACGAAATCGATTTGGGACGAGCTGAACCAGCCGCTCTATGTCTCACCGCAGGAGCCTGCAGCCCCTGCGGCGGCGCCCACCGCGGGCGGCAACTCGGCGCCAACGGTTGCAGCGGCGGGCGGCAAGCTCCCGACACCGACGGAAGGTGAGCCCATCCCTGCTGCGCACCAGGGTGCGTACACGTCGACTCCTGACAATCACATCCGCGAGGTGTGGACGTCTGCAACCGACCACCAGATCGTCTTCGACAATCCCCGCGACCAGCGGCGGTACGACCGTCTCAACGAGAGGCTGCGCGAGCTCGGTGGGCGCTTTCCCACCCGTGGCGAGAGCGGCGGGCTTGGCCTGCAGCTGAACCATGCGTCGAAGGCGTTTCCCCGACCGTGGTTGTGGCTGCTCGTGGCTCTCGTCGCGTTCGTGCGACGGCGTCCGCGCAACTGGCGGGCACCCACCGTGCTCGCGGGTTCCGCACTCGTCGTGCTCTTTGCGACCGTGCTCGGGGTCTACGCGATCCCGGAGTACTCTGTCCCGGTCGCGCCTTCGTTCATCCTGCTCGCCGCCGTCGCTCTCTTCGGAACGCGTTCGCCGGCGTGAAGCTCGCGCTCGCGACACGGATCGGGAGTTGTGCCGAGATGCTCGACGCCCAGCTCGACTTTCACCTTGCCGCCGGCGTCGACGTCATCGTCGTGGAGAGTGACGGCGCCTTCGCGCTCCCCGAGCGGTTCGCAGGTGCCGGGACTGTCGAGCTCGTCCGCGGTTCGGCTCGTGAAGCCGCGGCCGAGCTCGGTGCGGATTGGGTGATCGAGAGCCGGCCGGACGAGTTCTGGTGGCCGCGTGGAGGAACGCTCAAGCAGCTTCTGGAGCCGGTGTCGCCCACCTATGGGAGCGTCCAGGCGCTGCCGCGTCGCTTCGTGCCCGTGACCGCAGCCGGTCCGGTCGCCGAGCGGATGATCTACCGGCTCGCGCAGCAGTCGGCCGAGCGCCGCTTCGTGCGACGCGCAGGGCCCGGTGGGGAGGAGTTGTCTCCCATCCGCGGTTGGTATCCCATCGAAGTGCTTCGCCTTTCGGCGGACGACCTCGGGCAATACGACGAGGAAGCACTTCGGCTCGGTGTCGACCAGGGATCGCTCACTGTCGACACGCGGCTTCGCGATGCGTTGCGCACGATCGCCGAGGCCGGCCTCCCGGCTTCGAACGAGTCGGCGTCGCCGAGGAGGCCCGGTTCGCCACCGACCTGGCGGCTCTTCGCGACGCCGAGCTGGCGGACACGCGCAAGCGTCTGAACGAGCTCGAGCTTCGTCTCGCGGCGGTTGAAGCCGGCCTGGTCGAAGCGTGAAACGAGACTCCGTTCCAGGCGAAGCGCGCGTGAAGATCGTGATGACCATCGCGGTTCGCAACGAGGCGGACATCATCGAGGAGAACCTCCGCTATCACCTCGGCGCCGGAGTACGCGCCTGCCTCGATGAAGAAGCCCTCCTGGCGGTCGCCCACCAGATCCCAGAGCAGAGCGTCCTCGCCGTTTTGCGATCTGGCTTCGGGACGCGGACGGTCGCTGCGGGCGACCCGCCAGCGGCCCACCGCTTCAGCCTCGCTGGCCCGCAGACGCCACCGGGTCAGCAGCTTGTTCGGCCGGAGGCGCTCGGGCCAGAGCAGGTTCGCGAGCTTCCACCGTACGCGCGAAACGAGGGGCGGAGTCTCGCTCGGCATCTGAGCCAGTCTAGGCTTGCCGCGTGCAGCTGGCTCTCACGCTCCTCGCGAAGAACGAGGCCGACGTGATCGACGCGAACATCGCCTACCACCTGGGCGCGGGCGTCGACTTCGTGGTCGCCACTGACAACGGCTCGACCGACGGGACGCGCGAGATCCTCGAGCGCTACGAGGCCGACGGCGTTCTGCGGCTGATCGGCGAGCCGAGCACGGACTTCAGGCAGGGCGAGTGGGTGACGCGGATGGCGCGGCTCGCAGCGGAGCACGGCGCCGACTGGGTGATCAATGCCGACGCCGACGAGTTCTGGTGGCCCCGCGCGGGGAATCTCAAGGAGGCGCTCGAGCGGCTACCCGGGCGTTACGGCGTCGTCCACGGCGTGTGGCGCCCGTTCGTGCCGCGCCCGGACGACGGCACGTATTTCGCCGAGCGGATGACGACGCGCCTCTCCATGCAGGCGGCGATCAACGACCCGACGAATCCGTTCCGCCCCGCCCGCAAGGCGACGCACCGCGCGCACCCGGGGGTCCAGGTGCGTGACGGGAACCACGACGTCGAGGGCACCCCGCTCGTAACGTTGCACGGCTGGTACCCGCTCGAGGTCTTTCACCTGCCCCTGCGCTCGCGCGAGCAGATCGAGACCAAATACGCGGGCGGCGCTCGCCGCGGTCTGCGGTTCGTGCCGGACGAAGACCGAATGAACGCTGCCGCAGATCCCCTCGTCGTCGACGACGCCGAGCTTGAGCGAGGCGTTCGCGAGAACGTGCTCGTCGAGGACACGAGGCTGCGTGATGCGCTGCGGACGCTCGCCGGCACCGAGCTCCTCGCCGCGAAACCCGAGTTCAGCCGGGAGCCGCTGTCGTTCCCGCGCCCGTCGGTCGTCGACGATGCGTTGTTCGCGGTCGAGGCCGCGGTCGTGGCGCAGGCGGACGAGATCCGGCAGCGCCGCCAGGTCGACGACCTCGAGCGCCGCCTTCAGGACGTCGAGGCCCTCCTCGGCGTCCGCATCCAGCGGCGGTTGCAACAACTGCTCACTCGCCGTTCGACCTGACGGACTTCTTGCGCAGTCCGAGCTGAAGGCCGGCGAGCTTGGCCAGCTCGTAGACGACGGCATAGGGGATCCACCGGCGCTGCCCCGTCGCCCAGAGCCAGCGCAGCTCGCCGGTCGCATAGCGTTTCAGCGCGCGCCGGATCGCGGCGCGAGATTCGTCGCCTGCGACGTAGGAACGGTCGGCCGATGCGCCGGAGTCGTAGAAACGCTTGAACGCGCCGCGCAGCGTGTAGGCGTGCGAGTGGCGCACCGCGGCGTTCGGCTCGTAGACGATCGTGTGCCCGGCGAGCAGCATGCGGCGAGACCACTCCTGGTCCTCGCTCATCGTCACGTCGTCGCGGAACGGGCTCGCCTCCCACACGGCGCGGGGGATGGCGGAGTTGACGTTGGAGAAGAGCGTCTGCTCGAACGTGAGCTCGTCGATGCCGCCGATGCGCTGAGTCCGGGGCACAGGCCCGTACATGAAGTCGAGGAAGAACCGCTCCGGCGGTGTCGCGCTCTCGTGCGGGAGCTGGCGCCCGTACGCACCGACGACGCCGTCGGTCGCGAGCGCACCCGTGAGGCGGGCAAGCCAATGCACGTCGGCGGGGACGGCGTCCTGCGTCGTGAAGACGAGCACCTCGCCGCGGGACCGGCGGGCCGCCAGATTGCGGGTCGCGCCGTGCACGAACTCCGCCGGCGGGATCTCGTGCACCGTCGCGCCGAGCTCACGCGCACGCTCGACGCTTCCGTCTGTCGAGCCAGAGTCGACCACGACGATCTCCACGTCGTCGTCCACCTCCTGGGCTCCGATCGCCTCGAGGCACCGCGCGAGGTCGGCACCGCCGTTCTTCACAGGGATGAGGACGGAAATCACTGCGGTGTCGCGGCGACGACGAACTGGTACGCGAGAAGCGAAGGGCGCACCCGCGCGAAGGCGTGCGCGGCCCGCTCGACCGCCGGAGCGCCGATGCCAGGGACCGGCGCCGTGACGTCGAACGCCACGACCCTGTAGCCGGCCCTCTCGAGTGTCTGCTCGAGTGTCTTCTTCGTGAAGAAGTGCGTGTGCGTCCGGTCGAGGATCCCCCGGTCGGTGTAGCGCCACTTGCCTGCGAGGAGACCCAGGCGCATCGCCCAGTTCGCGACGTTCGGCGTCGTGAGCACGAGCTTGCCGCCCGGGCGCAGAAGCGGCCTCACCCGGGTGAGGAACGCTTCGGGGTCGCGCAGATGCTCGACGACGTCTCCGCAGAGCACGACGTCGAAGGAGTGCTGCGGAAACGGGAGCTCCATCGACTCGACGTCACCGACAAGCACCTGTTCGCAGACTGTGCGCGCCTCCGCCGCCGCCTGTTCGTCGTTGTCGATGCCCACGACCGTCGCGCCGCGCTCGGCGAGGCGGCGGGCGAGGTAACCGGACGAGCAGCCCACGTCCAGCACCTGTTTCGGCGACCCGGCGAGGGCGAGCAGTCGTTCGTGCCCTCCGTACGGCCGCGTATTGAGAGGGACGTACGCTGCGCCGCTCACGCAGCGGGGCGTCCGTTGGTCGACTCGAACGAAGGAGAGCTCGTCCAGCGCATCGTCAGGAGGCTGAGGAAGAACGAGCCGAGGACGACCTGCACACCGAGCCCGAAGAGCGTGAAGCCGAGCGCGGTCGCGTGAGTGTGGCCGAGGGTGCCGAATCCGTTTGCCGCCCACTCGCCGAAGATGACTCCGACCATCACGAGGCCGGCGAGGATGAGTCCGAATCCGAGCAGCAGGCCGTGCTCGAGCCTGAACCGTGCGTAAAGCTTGTCGAGGAAGGGGTCGTGCTCGTTCAGATGGACGAGTGCATAGGTGCGGGCGAACAGCCCGAGCTGGACGACTTCCGCACCGACAAGGATCGCTGCGACGCATGCGAGCATCGTGTGGATCTCCCAGGTCCGGCCGAAGATGTCCACGGGGCCGGTTGCGAGCACGAGTGCGCCGATCAGCCCGAGCAGGAGGAGGATCGCGCCGGGGAGGAAGTAGAGCCAGCTGGGGCTGTACACGAGCATGAAGCGCGCATGACGCCACGCGTCGCCGAAGCGGTTCAGCTTCGACTCGCCGACGCGCGGGAAATAGTCGATCGGGATCTCGCTCACGTTCAGGCCCCGGCGGTACGCCTTGAACACCATCTCGGAGGCGAACTCCATTCCCGTCGAGTGCAGGTCGAGCGTCCGCAGCGCGTCGCGGCGGACTGCCCGCATGCCGCAGTGCGCGTCGGAGACCTTGACGCCGAAGAAGAGGTTCAGGAGCCCCGTGAGGATCGGATTCCCGACCCGCCGGTTGAGCCACGGCATGGCGTCACCGTGGATCTGTCCCTGGAACCGCGAGCCGAGGACGAGGTCGTCGCCCTGCTCCAGCCGGTCGACGAAGGGGCCGAGCTCCTGGATCGGATACGTCTCGTCGGCATCTCCCATCACGACGTAGTCCCCGCGGGCATCGGCGAGCCCGGCGAGGTAGGCGCTGCCGTACCCGCGTCTCGGCTCACGGACGACCCGGGCACCGTGCTTTGCTGCGACCTCCGCCGAGCCGTCGCTCGAGTCGTTGTCGACGACGATCACCTCGCCGTCGCGCCCCGACCGGCGGATCCCCTCCCAGGCCTGGTCGACAACCGCGCCGACGGCCTCCTCCTCGTTGAGGCAGGGAATGACGACGGAGATCTGGACGGGCGACGACATCGGAACCTCACCAGTATGATCGCGCCCCGCGATGCTCTCGGCGCGGTCGACCGCACTCCGTACGCGTGTCGTGCCGGCTTTTCAGGGCCTCGAACGGCTTGCCGGCACGCGTCGCGGCGCACTCGTGCTCGTCGCCGCGGCTGTTGCCGTCTACGCCTTCGAGAGTGCCGGGTGGGCTCTGCGGCCGGGTCGCGACCTCGGCGTCTACCTGCGCTACTACGTGCAGCTCGGCCAGGAACACCCGGTGTTCCCGTGGTCGATGCTCACGCGGACACCCGTGACTCCGTTGTTCGCGGGCGGCCTGCTCGCTGCCGGCGGCGGCCTCGCGGCGGAGATCGTGATGGCGCTGCTCTTTGCCGGTTCGATCCTCGCGTGGGCGCTCGTCGCTCTGAAGTTCGGCGGCCGCCGGGCCGCGATCCTCGTCGCCGCAGCGCTGATCCTCTATCCCGGCTACGGCGGGCTCTTCCACGAGCTCTCGAGCGACGCGGTCTTCGCGGCGGCGTTCGCCGGCTGGGCCTTGCTCGTCGCGCGGGCGTTCGAGCGGCCGAGCCTTCTCCGTTTCGCAGCGGCCGGCGCCGGCGTTGCGCTGCTCGCCCTCACCCGGCCCGCGAACCAGGTGCTCGTGGTCGCCGCCCTCGCCGCCTTCCTCGTGTCCGGGCCGTGGCGCGTTCGCGCGGCCAGAGCGGCGGTCTTCGCCGCTGCGGCCGTTCTGCCACTCGTCGCCTGGGCCGGCGTCAACGACCTTCGTTACGGGGACTTCACGGTGGCGCGCGGTGGGCAGGCCAGCGTGCCGTTCTTTCGGGCGTTCGTGACCGACCGGATCATGTCCCCCGACAACGGGCCGGCCTCGCGGCAGCTCGCCGCTGCGGTGCAATCCGATCTGTTGCGGCGCCAGCCCTACCGCGCCTATGGGATCGACCTGCACGAGTTCTTCACGCTCGGAAGCCCGCGCATGGAAGAGGACCTGATCAGCATGTCCGACCGTGTGTTCGGTTGGAACACCGACTACGACGTCCTCGGACGTGCGGCGCGGGAGGCGGTGCGCCGACACCCCGGGAAGTACGCTCGCGGCGTGACGAAATCGATGTGGGACGAGCTGAACCAGCCGCTCTATGTCTCACCGCGGGAGCCTGCAGCCCCTCGGCGGCGCCGACCGCGGCCGGCACCGCGGCGCAGACGGTTGCAGCGGCGAGCGGCAAGCTCCCGACGCCGACGGAGGGTGAGCCCATCCCTGCCGCGCACCAGGGTGCGTACACGTCGACTCCCGACAATCACATCCGCGAGGTATGGACGTCTGCGACCGACCACCAGATCGTCTTCGACGATCCCCGCGACCAGCGGCGCTACGACCGACTCAACGAGCGGCTGCGCGAGCTCGGTGCGCGCTTTCCCACCCGCGGCGAGAGCAGCTGGCTCGGCCTGCAGCTGAACCATGCGTCGAAGGCGTTTCCCCGACCGTGGTTGTGGCTCCTCGTGGCTCTCGTCGCGTTCGTGCGTCGGCGCCCGCGCAACTGGCGGGTACCTACCGTGCTCGCGGCTTCCGCACTCGTCGTGCTCTTCGCGACCGTGCTCGGGGTCTACGCGATCCCGGAGTACTCCGTCCCGGTCGCGCCTTCGTTCATCCTGCTCGCCGCCGTCGCTCTCTTCGGAACGCGTTCGCCGGCGTGAAGCTCGCGCTCGCGACACGGATCGGGAATGGTGCCGAGCTGCTCGACGCCCAGCTCGACTTTCACCTTGCCGCCGGTGTCGACGTCATCGTCGTGGAGAGTGACGGCGCCTTCGCGCTGCCCGAGCGGTTCGCACGTGCCGGGACTGTCGAGCTCGTCCGCGGTTCGGCTCGTGAAGTCGCGGAAGAGCTCGGTGCGGATTGGGTGATCGAGAGCCGGCCGGACGAGTTCTGGTGGCCGCGTGGGGGAACGCTCAAGCAGCTCCTGGAGCCGGTGTCGCCCACCTATGGGAGCGTCCAGGCGCTGCCGCGCCGCTTCGTGCCCGTGACCGCAGCCGGTCCGGTCGCCGAGCGGATGATCTACCGCCTCGCGCAGCAGTCGGCCGAGCGCCGCTTCGTGCGACGCGCAGGGTCCGGTGGGGAGGAGTTGTCTCCCATCCGCGGCTGGTATCCCATCGAAGTGCTTCGCCTGTCGGCGGACGACCTCGGGCAATACGACGAGGAAGCACTTCGGCTCGGTGTCGACCAGGGATCGCTCACTGTCGACACGCGGCTTCGCGATGCGTTGCGCACGATCGCCGAGGGCCGGCCTCCCGGCTTCGAACCGACTCGGCGTCGCCGAGGAGGCCCGGTTCGCCACCGACCTGGCGGCTCTTCGCGACGCCGAGCTGGCGGACACGCGCAAGCGTCTGAACGAGCTCGAGCTTCGTCTCGCGGCGATTGAAGTCGGCCTGGTCGAGAGCGTGAAACGACGACTCCGTTCGAGGCGGAAGCGCGCGTGAAGATCGTGATGACCATCGCGGTTCGCAACGAGGCGGACATCATCGAGGAGAACCTCCGCTACCACCTCGGCGCGGGAGTCGACTTCATCATCGCCACGGACCATCGCTCCGAAGACGGAACGACCGAGATCCTGGAGCGTTACGAGCGGGACGGCCTGCTCCACCTGACCCGAGAGACCGGAGAGGCCTTCCTGCAGACCGAGTGGGTGACGCGGATGGCCAGGCTTGCGGCTACGAGGTTCGGCGCCGACTGGGTGATCAACGCCGATGCCGACGAATTCTGGTGGCCGCACAGCGGCACGCTGCGCGAGGTGTTCGCGGCGCGTACCGCCGGGCTACGGCGCCGTTCGCGGCACCTGGCGTCACTTCGTACTTCGGCCCGACAGGACGAGGCGTTCTACGAGCGGATGGTCGTTCGCCGCGCGCCGGCACATGATCCTGCCGACCCGTATTGCGCCAATGCGAAGGTCGCTCATCGCGCATCCGACGGGGCGACCGTCGCGCGAGGGAATCACGACGTCGAGGGCGAGGGGCTTGCGTTGCTGCGCGACTGGGTCCCGTTCGAGGTCCTTCACTTCCCGATCCGAAGTCGCGGCCATCTGCTCGACAAGTACTCACGCACGCGTTCGGGACATCGACTCGCCGGCGCGGAGCTCGTCCCGAGGCATGTCGCGCAGCTTGCACAGAGCCTCGTGGAGGGCCCGGAAGATCTCTACCGCGAACTGCTCGTCGACGACGCTGCACTGGAGCGCGGCCTTGCGACCGGGCTGTTGTCGGTGGACACGCGTCTACGCGACACCTTGAGAGGGGAGGCCGTCCCATCTGCGTCGCCGGCCGAGGACGTCGCCTTTGCCGAGGAGATCGACGTGATGCTGGCCATGGATTCGGCTGTCCGCCTCGAAGAACGCGTGGATGCATTCGAGAATCGCCTCGCCGCCGTCGAATCAAAAGGAGGCCGGTAGCATCGGCCCGGTGAACCGCTCTTCCGACAGCGCGGTCGCCGAGCCGAAACCAGCGCGATCCGTCGGCCGTCGGGCCGTCGACCGGGTCGGCGATGCCTTTGCGTTCCGGCCGGACCGTGTGACCGTGATCCGGCCGGCCGCGCGCTGGCCGCGCCTGGACTTCCGGGAGCTCTGGCACTTCCGCGAGCTCCTCGGACGCTTCGTCTGGCGAGACGTCAAGGTGCGTTACAAGCAGACGTTGATCGGCATCGCGTGGGTGATCCTGCAGCCGTTCCTGACGATGGTCGTGTTCACGTTGATCTTCGGGAAGTTCGCCAAGTTCCCGAATCAGGGCCAGCAGTATCCGGTGTTCGTCTACTCCGGTCTGCTGCTCTGGTCGACCTACTTCCAGTCCGCGCTCGTCGGCGCGAGCACCAGTCTCGTCGCCAACGTCCCGCTCGTGACCAAGGTCTACTTTCCCCGCGTCCTGCTTCCGGCCGCCGCCGTGCTGGTTCCGATCGTCGATTTCTTCATGGCATCCACCGTGCTGGTCGGTCTGATGCAGTACTACGACACTCCGTTTGGACAGTACTGGTACCTCTCGCCCTTGTTCGTGCTGATCGCGATCGTCACAGCCCTTGGCACCGGCCTCTTGTTCGCGGCTATGAACGTGCGCTACCGGGACGTGCCGTACGTGATCCCCTTCATCATCCAGACCTGGTTGTTCGTCTCGTCCGTCGTCTTTCCGGTCGCTTCGCTGCCGCTGAAGTGGCAGTGGGTGCTCGCGTTCAATCCGATGAACGGTGCGATCACGGGCTTTCGCTGGGCGCTGATCGGAACGCCGCCTCCGGATACCGGCCAGTTCCTCGTCGGCGTCGCGTCGGCGTTCACCATCTTCATCATCGGCCTCGTCTACTTCCGCCGCTCCGAGCCCAAGTTCGCGGACACCATCTAGTCATGTCGGCGGCGATCGCAGCAGAGAGTCTTTCCAAGCGCTACCGGATCGGTGAGCTGCAACGTGGCTACGGGACGCTGCGCGACAGCCTCGCCGCGGCGGGCAGACGAATCCGCCAGACCGGGCACCACCATCACGAAGAGATCTGGGCTCTGAAGGACATCACCTTCGACGTCGCGCAGGGCGAGGTGCTCGGAGTGATCGGGCGGAACGGTGCCGGCAAGTCGACGCTGCTGAAGGTGCTGACGCGAATCACGACGCCTACCTCGGGCCGCGCGACGATCCGCGGGCGGGTCAGCAGCCTGCTCGAGGTCGGAACCGGCTTCCATCCCGAGCTGACGGGCCGCGAGAACGTCTTTCTGAACGGCGCGATCCTCGGCATGAAACGCCGGGAGATCATTCGCAAGCTCCCCGACATCGTCGAGTTCTCGGGCATCGACCAGTTCATGGACACGCCCGTGAAGCGCTACTCGAGCGGCATGTACGTGCGGCTGGCCTTCTCGGTTGCAGCACACCTGGAGCCGGAGATCATGCTGGTCGACGAGGTGCTCGCTGTTGGTGACGCCGAGTTCCAGCGCCGCTGCCTCGGGCGGATGGAGGAGATCGGCGGGACGGGACGGACCGTGCTGTTCGTCTCGCACAACATGCAGGCGGTCGCGCAGCTGTGCGACCGGGTCATCCTCCTGGAACGTGGCGGCGTCGTAGTCGACGGACCGAGTACCGATGTGGTCGCGCAGTACCTGCAGATGGGTCACGGCTCGACCTCCGAGCAGGAGTGGCCGGACGTCGAGACGGCCCCCGGGGACGACCTGGTGAAAATCCGTCGCGTCAGAGTCATCGACGAGGACGGCACGCGCACGGACGCAGTCGACGTCCGTCGTCCTGTGGGAATCGAGATCGGGCTGACCGTTCTGCGACAGGGCGAGCCGATCTTTCCGAAGATCAAGCTGTTCGACGGTAAAGGGGACGTTGCGTTCAACGCGATGGACACGAGCACGCGTTGGCGCGACTCGCGGCCGCCCGGCGACTACGTTGCCACGGCCTGGATTCCGGGCAACCTGCTGAACGAGGGCCTCATCTCCGTGCACGTCGACGTCTGCTCGATCGGGCCGACGAAGCTCTTCCACCACGCTGCCGCGCGCGATCTGATCTCGTTCCATGTGCACGACCCGGGCGAGGGTGGCTCGGCCCGTGGCGATTTCAGCGGGCAGCTGCAGGGCGTCGTGCGGCCGCTGCTCGAGTGGACTTAGCCTGACCCTCGGCGTAAGGGCGAGAATACGGTCGTGGTCCGCGGCCCCTCCGTCGCGATCGTCATCCCCAACTGGAACGGCGCTCGCCACCTCCCCGATTGCCTCAACTCGCTCGAGGCGCTCGACTATCCGCGGGACCTACTCGAGGTGATCGTCGTCGACAACGGCTCGACCGATGCGTCGCTCGAGCTCTTGCGAGAGCACTACCCGTGGGTCCGGGTCATCGCCCACTCGGAGAACCTCGGTTTCGCCGCGGCGTCGAACTCCGGCGCGAGCGCGACCGACGCGGAGTGCGTCGCGTTCCTCAACAACGACATTCGAGTCGATCGCCTGTGGCTGCAGGAGCTGGTCGGCGCGTACGAGCCGGAGGCCGGCTACGTGTGTGTCGCCGGCGTCATCCTCACCTGGGACGGCTCCCAGATCGACTTCGTCGACGGCCGCATCAACTTCCACGGCGCCCCGAGCCAGGAGCACCTCGATCTCGACCTGGACGAGACCCTCATCGAGGACGGACGCGAGCTGCCTTTCCCGTGCGGCGGCTCGATGCTGATCTCGCGTCGGGTCTTTCTCGACGTCGGTGCGTTCGACCCCGCCTTCTTCGCCTACTGCGAGGACGTCGACCTGGGGTGGCGGCTGTGGGTCCTGGGCTACAAGGTGAGACTGGCGGCGCGCTCGCGCTGCTTCCATCGCCGGCACGGCACCGGGTCCACGCTCCCGTTCTACCAACGACTCGTGCTGTACGAACGCAACTCGCTCCTGTCGCTCGTCAAGAACGTGAGTGACGAGAACTTTGCACCGCTGGTCACCGCAGCGCTCTTCCTGACAATCGAGCGAACGCTCGTCCGGGGCCGCTCGGACCGGGCGTCGTACGACGTTGGCGCGACAGACGGCGACGACGTGGAAGAGCTTCCGCGCGCCGCGCTCGCCGGGCTGCACGGCGTGTCGGACATCCTTGGAGACCTGGAGGGGGTACTCGAGAAGCGCGACGAGATCCAGCGGCAGCGCAAACGGAGCGACGCCGAAGTCTTCGCGCTCTTCCGCAGGCCCTTCGCGCCGGTCTTCAAGGACGAGCGGTATCTGCAGGCCAGCATCCAGCTGCGCGCGGTCCTGGGTCTCGACAAGCTCTTCCACCGGCAGCGGGCGACCCACGTCCTGATCGTCGCCCGTAGGGATTCGGAGCGCCTGAGAGCGGTTGCACGGAGCGCAGCCGAGCTCACGCAAGTCGTCTTCGCATCATCGGTCCGCACGCCGACGCTTCCGGGTGTCACTGTGACGCCGATTCGAAGCCGGGAGCATCTTGCAGACTTGCTCGCCGAGGCCGACCTGGTCATCGTCGACGGGGCAACGAACCACGGCGAGATCCTCGCTGAAAGGACGCCCGGCCTGCTCGTCGTCGACGTGACAGATCAAGTGGCCTCTGACGAGTTGCTCGGGCGGGCCGACGTCGTGGTCTACGGGTCCGGCCCTGTGCCTCCGTCGATGTTCGATCCCGGCGACGGAGGGCCGAATGTCCTCGGCGGGCTCGACGACGCCTCGCTGATCCGACAGCTGCGGGCGATGATCCAGCAGCCGTGGGAGTGGCAGCGTCAGAGAGACCACTCGCGAGAGACGGTCCTGCCCGAAGATCTGAGGATGTTGCTCGCCAGATCACGCACGCTTACCGGGACGAACGGTCGTGCGACAGCCCGCATCCCGAGAGTCGTGTGGGCACGAATGCCCGAGACCCTTCAGCGTGCAGTGCTGAAGGTCCTAGGTCGTTAGGGCTGCCGCGCAGGCGCGTTCCAGCGCTCGGCGTTCTGCTCGAAGATCTCGCGTAGCGTGTCCTCGATGCCGTAGGCCGGCTCCCAGCCGGGGTACTCGCGGCGATCACGCACCTTCGCGCAACCGCAATGCAAAGAACTCGATCCGGACGGGAGAGGCGACGTTGATGACCGAAAGGCGGTTGTAGCTCAGGCCCCCGCCGAAGGCGGAGGAAAACCCGGAGCTCTTCGGTACCCGCAGAACGAGAGGTCCACGTGCGACGGCAGTGACGAGACGATACTGCTCTGCATCGAGGTTGATTCCGGGCGCATAGCGGCGTTTGAAGATGAAGTCCGCGAGCCGCTGCTTGAGGGTCGTTGGGATCTGCATCCGGGCGAAGACAACATCACTCGGGGAGGGTGCCGCCGGTACCCGAACGCTCTGGCCCTGCGAGGCCTGAAGTGAACTGAGCCGGCGGGCGCTGCCGCATCGATTGGTCGCGCGGCCGAGCGTCGCCCAATCCCGATACGCATGAAGCTGGCGATACCGGCAGAGCAGGACGAGGTAGGACTCCGGCGCGAGGTACAGCGCGTTTCGCCCGTCGAGCGCCGGGGATTTTCTCTGCACTAGGACGCGGTCGGCGCCTTGTTTCTCGATGAACTCTGCGTTGAACTGGTCGAGTTCGTGATCGAGAGCAACGTACGACTGAAGCAACGGCTCAGGGCGCCAAGCGAGGCCGTACCCCCACACGGCGGAGGTCTCGTATGGCTGAACGTCGACGGTGTGGCCTCGAAGGAGTTGCACTGTCGGCGGATCCAGCTTGATGCTCTCGCGGATATCGCGACGTGCCGCCTTGATCTCCCGATCACTGTGCGCCAGCGATTCGAGCTGATTCATCGCCTCTGCCATGCGCACGCTCGGGCGATAGAAGAAGCTCGTGTTGTTCGTGATCGTGGCGACCGCTCCGAGCATCCCGAGGACGAGCGTCGCGGCCACCCAGCGCGTCTGGGCAGTCCAGGTGATCGTCAACACCGCTGTCGCGAAAGCGGCGAAGAAGAGGCTCGCATGGATGGGGTCGAGCCTGACGAAGCCCTCCTTCCAGTACGCGAAGGTATAGATCGCCAGCGCGGCCGCGAGTGGAAGCGAACGGCTTCGCTCAAGGTGTCGACATGTCACGATCACGAGCACGGCCGCGACTACGATGAAGATCGCCGCCTGCAAGTAGACGCCGGTACTGGTTGCCTCGATAGCCATTGCCGGCGTATATGCCTTCACGATGTGCAGTGATTCGTACAGCCACCGTGGCAGGTCAGCCAATCGCCCGCCCGTTCCAACCCACACCAATGCGAGCGAAGTTACGCCACTTGCCGCGAGGATCGCCTCGGAGCGCCAGCCTCCCGGTCGCGTGCGCCAGGCAGCAAGCGAAAGCAGCACGAATGCGATGAGGCCGTCACTCACCTTGATCAACAGCTCGCAGGTCGCCAGCAAGGTCACGAGGGGCAACAGCCAGATGGGCGGCCTTTGCTCGCCTTGCAGCGCAGCGACGACGAAGAAGAGCACGAAAAAGAGGCTGTAGTCGCCCAGGTTCGAAAACCCGGAGGCTGCCAGCATGGCCACGACCGAGTAGGTGAGCAACAAACTCAGGTACCAGGGATACGTACGCAGAGTCCGACGCAGCAAGAGCAAGCAGAGGGCGAACTGGGCCGCCGCGGCAAACGCGATCGCGGCGAGCGCCGTCGGAAAGGTCACGAGCCGTGGGTGAGCCAAGAAGCCGAGCGGACCGTAGGTGAACACGAGGTCACGTCCGAAGCTCAATCGATGCCGGGCGGCCAAGCTGAGGGCGATTTGCCATGAACCGTCCAGTCCCGCTTCCGGTGTGAGTGAGGCAATCGGCCAGCTCACCCAGACGAGCGCAGCTGCAGCCGCCGGCAACCACCAACGCGGGAACGCGTCACGCTCGGCGAGGCCCTTGAGACCGGTTCCGAGCCGTTCGCGGATTTGAACGCCGTCAGCCGTGCCGTGCGACATACAGCGTCTGTTTCCCCAGCAGCAGCCAGGCGGGCCGGAAGGCCAGGTAGGCCCGGAGCAGGAAAGGGCTCACCGGGAGACGACCCTTCGTCGTGTAGGGCAGAAACCGCTTGATCAGATGTTCCGTCTCGAAGCCGCACAACTCGCCTGCTTCGACGAGGCTCCGTTCGGTCAGGGCGACGCTATGGTCGATGAAGTCCCAATAGGCTGAACCGACAAGACGGATGTTCGGCTGGAGGACGATGACTCGGCCGCCCGGTTTGAGGAGCGTCGCGACGACTTCGAGTTGACGGACGACGGCCTCGCCTGAAGGCAGGTGCTCCAGGTAGTTGCTCATGAACGCCACGTCGAAATAGCCGTTGGGAATGTGCGCGTCCAGCTCGAGGCCGTCCGCGCGAGCGAAATGGACTCCCGGCAAAAGCGATCGGGACATGTCGCGTATGTCGCTGCCCCACCGCTCCTTGGCCTGGATGCTGTTGATGAAATCGCCGCGATCACAGGCGATGTCCAGAACGATCGAGTCAGCCGGAACGAAGCGCTGAAGGTAGCGAGCCAACTGTCGCCACGCGCGTGTCTTTGCCGCCGTTTCCTCCTCCGAGAACCGTTCCTTGTAGACCCGTTCCACTGTTGTTGCCGACGACTGGCGAGACATCAGCCGGCTCCCTCCGGCCGCTCGTGGTTCTTGCGACCGGGCTGTGGCCTCTTCGCGCTCAGTGCCCGTGGGTGCCTGTAGTCACCCCGGCTCAGGTGGTGTTCGAGAAAGACGTAAAGGACGATGAAGACGTAACGACTGCCCATCTCCTGGAGTTTGAGCTTCGACGTGCCCGCTTGCCGATTGGTCCAGGAAATCGGGACGATGCCGTAACTATGCCCGCGGACGATGGCTTTGAGCGGCAACTCCACGGTGAGGTTGAAGTGATTCGAAAGGACTGGCTGGACGGTCTTGATGACCTCGCGCCGATATGCCTTGAACGCGTTTGTCGTGTCGTTGTACCCGTGCCGGAACAACAATCGGATTCCCATGTTCGCGATCCGGTTCAGCACAAGCTTTAGGCTGGGGTAGTCGTTCACCTGGGAGCCTCGGATGAATCGCGATCCGAACGCACAGTCGTATCCTTCCTGAAGGAGCCTGTAGTAGCTGAGCAGGTCGCGCGGGTTGTCAGAGCCATCGGCCATTACGATCGCCACGGCATCGCCACGGAACTCGTCCAGCCCGGACCTGACCGCGAAGCCAAAGCCGGGTGGATGGTGCGATCGGTGGTAGCGAACTCGCGGGTTCGAATGTGCGACGTCCTGGACGATGGCGGCGGTCCCGTCGGTGCTTGCGTCGTCGACTACGAGGAGCTCGTAGTCGACAGCTTCCGGTTCGAGCGCCTCGACCAGAGATCGAAGGGTGAGTCCGATCGAGCCTTCTTCGTTGTGAGCGGGAATGACGACCGAGAACTTCAGACCGGCACGCTCCAAGCCTCGACGTTCTGCTCGTAGATCTCGCGCAGAATGTCTTCTACGCCATACGTCATCTGCCACTCAGGGAACTCGTCTCGGAATTCCGTCAGGTCGCTGATCCACCAACGGTGGTCTCCGATACGCGCGGGCTCCGCAAGCTCCCATTGAAGCTCGCGGCCGCTGATCTGCTCGCAGAGCTGAATCGCCTCGAGCATCGAGCAGTTCGACTCGCGGCCGCCGCCCATGTTGTAGACGGCGGCAGGTCGCGGACGGTCATGGAAGGCCATGAACGCTCGAACGAGGTCCGCGCTGTGAATGTTGTCTCGAACTTGCTTCCCGCCGTAGCCCTACACGGTGTAGTGCTCACCCGTGACCGTGCAGCGCATCAAGTACGAAAGAAAGCCGTGGAGGCGCGCCCCGGCATGATTCGGGCCGGTGAGGCAGCCCCCGCGGAAGCACGCGGTAGGCATGCCGAAGTACCGTCCGTACTCCTGCACCAGGAGATCCGCGGCGGCCTTCGAGACTCCGAAGAGGGAGTGAAGAGAGCGGTCGATCGACATGGTCGAGGGAATGCCCGTCGAAGTACTCGTGATCCTCCGGAAGCTCCACCCTCTCCGGAAGCTCGATTAGGGGAAGGGCGTTGGGCCGATCGCCGTAGACCTTGTTCGTCGAGGTGAAGATGAACGTCGCGTGGGGCTGGATCTTGCGGGTTGCTTCGAGCAGATTGAGCGTGCCGTTGGCATTGACCGTGAAGTCGGTTCGTGGATCGGTTGCCGCCCAATCGTGAGAGGGCTGCGCGGCTGTGTGGACAACGAGCTCGAGGGCCGCGGCGATGCTTGTGAAATAGGTGCTCGACAGCGTCCTGGTCTCGAATCTCGATCTCGTGAGACTCGAAGTTGTGCGGATAGGCTGCGAGCAGCCGCTCTGTTTGCGGGGCCGTCGAGGCTTCCGGCCCAAAGAACGAGGCTCGCATGTCGTTTTCGATTCCGATGACGTCGAATCCGGCCTCGACGAGGTGGGAAACGGACTCGGAGCCCACGAGGCCCCCTGATCCGGTCACAATTGCTAGCGGCAAGACCCGTCCATTGGCGAAGTTCGGAGGCCGGGACGCTATCTCATTCGAGCAGCGGGCGCCGGAGCCTTTTGGCTCGCCCGGCTTTGCCAGACGCGAAAGTAAGCGATTTGTGAGATGCGGTCGGCGCGCAGTCCTTTCCTTGCTACTTTCCGAGCCGCCATGGGGGCGGGGAAGACCGCGTCGTAGCTGAGAAAGGGGTTCCATCCTTGAAACGCTTCATCCAGTTCACATTCTTGTTCGCAGTGCTCGCGTGCTATCGCCGCGGGGAGCGCGTCGGCGCTCACGTTCCAGGACCGGACGTGTGACAACAGCAAGCCGACCTGCGTGATCCCGGCGGGGAATGCCGAGGTGCCGTACCAGTTCGACATGTACGCGCGCTCGGGCTGCCCGCCTTACCACTACGACATCACCGGAGGCACCCCGCCGCCCGGCTTGACGCTCTCGACCGTCAACGACTCGGCCAGTGGGGGCATCGGCCGTCTGCACGGCACGCCGACGACTCCCGGCCACTATCTCGTTCTACGTCAAGATCACGACGCCGGAGTCGCCGACCTGTCTCGGTGATCGCGCCGACCGGTTATTCGAGATCACGATCGGTCCCGCGCCGTTGGCGATCAAGACGTCGTCGCTCAGGCTCGGCGTCGTCGGCGCCACGTACACCGAGACGCTCACCGCCTCCGGTGGCGGCAGCCAGACGTGGTCGGCCACGGGCCTGCCCGCCGGCCTTGCGGTCAGCGGCAGCACGATCACCGGCACGCCGACGACCGCCGGCAACTACCCGGTCACGGTCTCGGTCAACAACGGCACCTCGACGAAGTCGGCTCAGTTCACCCTGCAGATCATCGATCCGCTGAAGGTGACCGGGCCTGCCTCGCGTCCGGCCGAGGTCGGGAAGCTCTTCACCGCGACCTTCCAGGTGTCCGGCGGTCTCGGGACCTACTCCTGGGCGGCGACGGAGGTTCCCGCCGGCCTGACGTTCGACGCTGCGACTCACGTCCTGAGTGGGACCCCGTCGGCGCCCGGCCCCTACACCGTCAAGGTCACCGTGACCGACGGTGCAGCCGGCCTGACACAGGATCTCCTGGTCAAGGTCAACGTCGCCGCGCATGTCGCCATCACGACGAGGAAGCTCAAGGCGGCGACCGTCGGCAAGAAGTACCTGCTCAAGCTGAAGACGACGGGCGGTGTCAAGCAATTCAAGTGGCGCAGCCTCGGCAAGCTGCCCGCGGGCTTGAAGCTCGACGCCAGGACCGGAGCGATTGCCGGGACGCCGACCAAGGCGGGCAAGCTGACGTTCTCGATCCGCGTCACCGACGGTCTCCGCGCCTCGGCGACGCAGACGCTCACGATCACCGTCCAGGCCTAGTCATCCACGAGCTGGCGCTCGGTTCCGACCTTCACGATCGGAACCGGGCGCCAGGCTCGCGAGGTCTTTGAACGTTCGGGCCGAGGCATAGACTTGCGACTTCGCCAACGCACGGAAAAGGGGGTCTGATGCGACGTTTCATCCGAGCTCTGCTCTTCGTATCTCTGCTGGCAGCGGCGTTCGCAGGCGTTGCATCCGCGCTCGACTTCAACGACGAGGCCGAGGAAGCGCCGCGCGGCGAGGTCGGCAAGCTCTACCGCTTCGAGATGCCGAGCCACGGCGGCTGCTTCTATGCGCCGTACAGGTACGTCGTGGAGTCCGGCAAGCTGGCACCCGGGCTTGAAGCTCGGGAACGCGAAGAATCTCGTCGGCCTCGTCGACGGCGTCCCGACCGAGCCCGGCATCTTCACGGCCTGGATCGCGCTCAAGGACGTCTGCGGCAACAGCGCCGAATTGCTCTTCACGTTCGAGATCTGGGCACGCAGGTGGGGGATTGCGACCGATTCGCTTGCGCCCGCGAGTGTGGGCGCGCCGTATTCCTTCCAGCTGAAGGATCAGGGCATCACCTCGAACGTGACGTATGAGGTCACCGACGGGACGCTTCCGGCAGGCCTGACCCTCTCGCCCGGGCGGGTTGATCTCGGGTACGCCCACCGCAGTCGGCTCGGCGAGCTTCACGGTGAAGGGCACTGCCGTGAGCACGAATCCATCGGCCGACGGAACGCGCATCGACTCGAAGACGTTCACGCTGAGCGTCACCGAGCCGCTCGTCGCGCGGGTCTCCACGCGGGCCGCCGAGGTCGGCGTTCGCTACGCCGGCTCGCTCTCGGCGACCGGGGGCCAGGGCCCGTACACCTGGACGGCGTCGGGTCTTCCGGCCGGACTGTCGCTCGGAGACAGCGGCTCGATCACCGGCACTCCTTCCAGCGCCGGCTCGTACCCGGCCCAGGTGACGGTCACCGATGCCAACGGCAACGCGAAGACCACGGCCGTCACGTACCGCGTCGCGCCGAAGCTCGCGATCTCGACGAAGACCGTCCGTGCTGCGAGGGTCGGCAGCGCCTATAGGTTCAAGCTCGGCACGAAGGGCGGCGCCCGGCCGGTGCGCTGGTCGATTACCCGCGGTGCGCTTCCGGCAGGTTTGAGGCTCAACGCAGGTAAGGGCACGATCGCCGGCATCGCACGCGCAGCCGGCAGCGCGCGGGTGACCTTCAGGGCGAGGGATGCCGCCGGCGGGAGCTCGACGAAGACGCTCTTCGTCTCGGTATCGGGCTGACTCAGCTCACTGCGTAGCGCCCCTCCCGGCTGAGCCCGCTCAGCTCGGAGGGGTCTACGTCGTAGTTCCGCTCGGAGAGAGCGGCGAGTGACGCGGGCGAGCAATACGTCGCGGTCGCGAGCACGCGCGCCCGGCTGGTTGCAAAGCCTCCGCGGTGCAGACCGCTCGTGTTGCAGAAGATGATCGTTCCGCGCGGCGCGGTGAAGGTTCTGATCGCCTCGTCCGGGACGGCGCGCTGCACCTCGTCCTCCGGCACGCGCCCGAAGCCCATCGGCTTCCACGGACGCACGTTGTGGTGCGGGCCTCCCGGCTGGCTGCCTGCGACGTACTCGAAGGGGCCGGTCTCGGCGTCGACGTCGTCGAGGTACAGAAACGCCTTCAGCAGGTGCTTGTCGTCGAAGTCGTAGTGCCAGAGCTGCGACGCGACCCGGTCCGCGTCGGGTGGCTGCGGCACCGTGTACCACAGGTCCACGTATGAAAGCTTCGGCCACATGCGCAGATAGGCCCGCGCGACGTCGAGCAGGTACGGCGACAGGCAGGCCCGCAACCACGCATGGTCGAGCCCGAGCCGCACGCCGTCGAAGCTGTGCGCCCTGACGAGGAACTCCTTGCCGGGACGCCGGCGGAGCTCCGAGCCCGAGCCGTCCTGCGACTCCTCGCGCAGCCCCTGTTCGGTGCCCGCGACGAAGTCGGCGCCCTGAGCCAGCACTGCGTCGCGCAGGCCGTCGTCGGTCACGAGCTCATCGAAGCGAAGGGTCGCGTAGCCCTCCCGGTCGACTGCCTCGAGCGTGCTGCGCTGCACGTCGTCGAGGCTCGGCGGGTCGGACTCGTACAGCCGGCGGCTGCTCCGGTTGGAAAACAGGTGGTCGTGCAAGGCGTACGTGGCAACGATTCCCCGGTTCTCGACGGCTTTGGCCACCGGCTGGGCGCGCCCTGGAACGCGCGCGGCGAGACGTGTTCGCTGTCGGTGCATCGAGGCCCAACCGTACCGCGCGATAGCCTCGGCTCGCGCAGATGAAGATTGCGTTCGTCCATTTCCCAGGCCGGCTCTCGCGGCTCGAGGCGGCGCAGGCCGGGACGGCGCCGACGGAGTTCCTTTTCGGAGCGGTCGAGCTGGAGCGAGCCGGTCACGAGATCAGGCATTACGAGGTCGATCCCCATGGCCACGCCTCGCGCCTCGGGCGCCGGCTCGTGGATGCAAATGCGGGGCGCGGCCTGCTCGCGCCGCACCTCGGGGCTGCCACGCTCGCCAAGACCCGGCGGCTTTTGCCTGCTCTTCGCACCGCCGACGTCGTCGTCGCGACAACGACCGGGACCGCGATGGCGCTGGCGGCGTGGAGCCGCGCAGGCCTGCTGCGGACGCCGCTCGTCGGAATCGTCGCCGGCCTGCTCAACGATCCGTGGCGCCGGACACGCAGGCTGACGACATTGCCGCTCCTGCGCAGGCTGCAGCTCGTGCTCTACGGGCCCGGCGAGGTGGAGGGACTGACCGCGCTCGGGCTCGGCGACCGGGTGCACGTCGTTCCGTTCGGCGTCGACACGAGCTTCTGGACACCGGGTGATGCGACGTCGGAGCGTGACGTGCTCGCGATCGGCAACGACGGCCACCGCGACTGGGACACGCTCATCGCCGCAGCTTCGTCGATCCCCGCCCCGGTGCGGATCTTCACGCGGCACGCGCCGCCATCGTTTTTGCCGGAGAACGTGACGTGGCAGCGGGCCGACTGGTACACGCAGGTGCTGAGCGACGATGCCGTGCGTGACCTCTACCGGCGGGCTTCGGTCGTAGTCGTTCCCGTCAAAGACGTCCCGCAGCCCTCGGGCCAGAGCGTCACGTTGCAAGCCATGGCGATCGGGCGGGCGGTCGTTCTTTCGAGGACGCGCGGCCTCTGGGCACCGGACGAGTTGCGCGACGGTGGAAACGTCATGCTCGTGCCGCCGGGGGACCCGGTCGAGCTGGCGCACACGGTGAACCTGCTGCTCGACGACCGGGCGCGTGCGTCAGCGCTCGGAGAAGCGGCCCGGGTCAGCGTCCTGCGCGACGCCACGACGGCGCGATACGCAGAACGCTTGCTCGAGGTGTGTCGACTAGCGTTGGCGGCCGGCTGATGTCTCTCCGCACGAAACCCCGCGCTGCGATGGTGCACACGCGGCGACTCCTTCGTCCTGCACGCTCCTACGTCGACTGGATGGCGTCGCGACGCGACGGAGCGGATCTCGCGGTCTTCCACGAGTACGTGCCGCCGCCGTCCGGAGGAGGTCACCAGTTCATCCGTGCGCTGTCGCGCGAGCTGGCAGGCCGCGGTCTGACTCTCGAATCGAACCGCATCTCGGGCTCGACGAAGACGTGCCTCTTCAACTCGTTCAACTTCGACGCGAGTCGGTTGCGCCGTTTCGCGCGCGGCGACGTACGCATGGTGCATCGCGTCGACGGGCCGATCGGCGTCTACCGCGGCTTCGACGACGGAACCGACGGCCTGATTCTCGAGTTGAACCGAGCGTTGGCCGATGCGACCGTCATTCAGTCTCGCTACAGCCTCGAGAAGCACGCGGAGCTCGGGCTCGACCTCCGAGACCCGGTCTTGATCCCGAACGCGACCGACCCGGCGATCTTTCATCCCGGAGCGGCCGAGCAAAAGAACGTTGCGGGTCGCAGGCTGCGGGTCATCGCAACGAGCTGGTCGGACAACCCGCGCAAAGGAACGGACGTGCTGACGTGGCTCGACGGCCATCTCGATCGCGACGAGCTCGAGGTCACGTTCGCGGGCCGAACCGATGCACGGTTCGAGCGGATCCGGGCCGTCGGCCCGCTGCCGTCGCACGAGCTTGCCGACCTGCTCCGTGAGCACGACGTCTACCTCGCCGCGAGCCGGGACGATCCCAGCTCGAACGCGCTGCTCGAAGCGCTCGCCTGCGGGCTGCCGGCGGCGTTCCTCCATAGTGGTGGCCATCCGGAGCTCGTCGGTGAGGGCGGGATCGGCTTCGAGAGTGCGGAGGAGCTGCCCGCCGTCCTGCAGCGGCTGCGGGCAGAGCTGCCCGAGCGTCGAGCCGCGATCCGCGTGCCTGCGCTCGCCGACGTCGCGGACCGCTATCTGGAAGTGCTGCGCGGATGAGCGTGCTTTCGCGCGCGGTCCTGCAGGCATACGTTCCGGCTCGCACGGTTCGCTGGCCGGACCACTCTCGGCTCTTCGTCGTCGGTGACGAGATCGGCTGGTCGATCGACGACGACAGCGCGCGGCTGAGGCGGACAGCGGGCCGGCTCGGGTACGACGTTGCGCCGGGAGCATGGGCGCGCTCGGCGCGGCGCCAGTCCGTCTTCCACGCCGAGCACTTCGGAGCGCTCCGGCCGCGCTGGCTCGAGTCGTCGCACCGGCTCGGTCTCTCGTACTTCCACGGGCGTCCGGGGACGCCCGGCTATCCCGAGTTCGACGAGGCATACGAGGCACTGCGCCGAAACGCGGCGCGCGTCGACCGGGTCCAGGTGACGCACGACGAGATGCGGGACATCGTGCTGGCGGCAGGGGTCGATCCGGCGCGCGTCTTTCGGATTCCGATCGGTGTCGACATCGAGCGCTTTCCTCTTGGCGACGTCGCCGCCAGGAAGGCGGCGCGCAAAGAGCTCGGCGTGCCGGAGTTCGGGTTCGTGGTTGGCTCGTTTCAGAAAGACGGTGTCGGTTGGGAGGATGGCCTCGAGCCGAAGACGATCAAAGGGCCAGACACGCTCGTCGCCGTGCTCGAACAGGCGAGAGCACGCATTCCGACGCTTGCGGTTCTGCTGACCGGGCCCGCCCGGGGCTACGTCCGGGGCGAGCTCGAGCGTCTGCAGATTCCCTACAGGCACGTGCAGCTCGACTCACGTGACGGGCTCGCCCGCGCCTATCACGCACTCGACGTCTACCTCGTCACCTCGCGGCAGGAGGGCGGCCCGAAGAGCGTGCTCGAGTCGATGGCTGCGGGCGTCCCGCTCGTCACGACCCGGGTCGGCCAGGCGCCGTCGCTCGTCGCGGACGGTGAGAACGGCTTGCTAGCCGACGTCGACGACGCAGACGCACTCGCTGCCGGTGTGCAGCGAGTGCATGACGACAGCGAGCTCGCTCAGCGTCTGCGCGCTGCCGGCCGCCCGACCGCCGAGGCGCATGCCGACGACCGGCTCGACCCGATGTGGGCCGAGTTGCTGCACGGCTTCGTCGCGAGAGGCGGTCGGCATGAAGGTTGACCCGGGACGGGTCGGACGGTATTCGCGGGCGGGCTGGCGTTGGCTCCGGCTTCTACCGCCGAGGCGACGGCGCGGGCTGCGCGTCTTCTATGGGCACGACCGCGTCCCAGGCCCGGGCGAGCCGGTCGCGGGCGGATCGGCGAAGTTCCAGCGACTCGCGTCGCGGTTCCCGAACGACCCGACCGGCTTCACGGTCCTCTACCTCGGCTCGACGTGGTTGCCGCGCGATCTCGGGCCCCTCCTCGGACTCGCCCGACGTCGTTCGGTTCCGGTCGTCGTGAACATGGACGGCGTCGCGTATCCGGGCTGGGCCGGTGAGCAGACGGAAGAGCTCAACGAGCCCTACCGCAGAGCCTTACGTGCCGCCACGCACGTCCTGTATCAGAGCGAGTTCTCGAAGTCCTCGGCCGACGAGTTCCTGGGTGCGCCGCCCGGCAGCTGGGAGATCCTGCACAACGCCGTCGACGTGACTCACTTCACGCCCGCTGTCGAGTCCCTGCCGAACGGGCCCGTGCTGCTGCTCGGAGGAGACCAGACCCAGGCCTACCGCCTCGAGCTCGGGCTGCGCACGTTCGCACGCGTGCTCGAGTCGGAGCCCTTCGCGCGCCTACTCGTCACCGGCCGTCTCGTCTCTCCGGCCGAGCCGCTCATCGACGAGCTCGGCCTGCGCGGCCGGGTCAACCTTGTCGGCCGCTACTCCCAGCGCGAGGCGCCTGACGTTATGCGCCGCGCGCACCTCCTGCTGCACACGAAGGTGCAGGACCCCTGCCCGAGCGTCGTGATCGAGGCGATGTCGTGCGGGCTTCCCGTCGTGTACCCGGCGAGCGGCGGGACCCCGGAGCTCGTGGGCGAAGAAGCCGGCATCGGAGTCCAGCACCCGACCGGCTGGAAGCGCGACGAGCCGCCGGCTCCGGAGGAGCTCGCAACCGCGGTGCTCAGGGTGCTCGACGACCGGCCCCGGTACTCCGCAGCGGCGCGTAGCCGTGCCGTCGACAACTTCGACCTCGCCCCGTGGCTCGAACGCCATGGCGAGCTGTTCAACGACCTCCTGGTGCAGCGTCAGCGCCGATAGCCTGCGACGCGCCCTCGCAGAGTGGAGAGGTGGAAGCGTGCACGCGCCGGATCGCGCCGGGCGAGCGCGACCGCCGCGCCGCCGAGTGGGCGAACGAACATCTTCCCGACCGTTCCGGCCGAGTAGCGGTGCTTGCGCAGGAGATAGCCGACGCTCGCTCCCTCACGTGTGCCGGCGCTTCGCAGGGCGGTCGGAGCAAAGGCCTTCTCGTCGTGCAGCACGACGAGCCCGGGGTCGTACTCGATCCGCACGCCGGTGTCGAGCGCACGGATGAGGTAGTCCGTCTCCTCTCCGGACGACCAGGGCTGTCCCGATCCGAGTCCGAGCTGCTCGTCGAACGGCCCGACCACGCCGACGGCAGACGAACGGAGGAAGATCGTGAACGAGATTGCACGCCGCCACAGGTTCTCGCGTGTAACTTCAACGGCGTCGAGCGGCCACGCCGGCGCCGAGTGTCCGCTCAGGTCCGCGGCGCGTCCCGTCAGGCCGCCCAGGCTCGCATCGACGGCAAAGCGGCGAGCGACACGCTGGAGCAGGTCGTCCGGGTAGGCGCAGTCGTCGTCCGGGAACGCGACCAGCTCGGCGCGCACGTGTTGGAGTGCGGCATTACGGGCGCGCGACAGGCCGCGCGGCGCGCGTAGACGCTTGATGTCGAGCGAGGGATGGCGCCCGATGATCTCGTCGATCCGGCCGTCCTCGTTCTGGTCGACGAGCAGGACCCTGAACGCCGGATGGGCCTGACGTTCGAGCGATTCGAACAGGCGCTCGAGCTCCTCCGTGCGGTCGACGGTGGCCACGACGAGATCGAATGACGGAAGCTCGGTGTGGCCCACGGCCTTACGCTAACGCCCGTGCCGCTCGTCTCGGTCCTCCTGGCCGTCCACAACGACGCCCTCTATCTGCCTGCCGCGGTCGAGAGCGTGCTCCGGCAGTCGCTCAGCGACCTCGAGCTGATCGTCGTCGACGACGCGTCTTCCGACGAGACGCCGGCGCTGCTCGCCTCTTTCGCCGACCCTCGGCTCACGGTGCTCACGAATCGGGAGCAACTGGGCCTCGCGGCGTCGCTCAACCGGGGTCTGGAACGGGCCGCCGGTCGCTACGTCGCGCGCCTCGACTCGGACGATGTGGCGCTGCCCGGGAGACTCGAGTCGCAGGTGAAGAGAATCCGATCGGCTCCTGCCGTCGGTGTCGTGGGCGGCGGCATCCTCGATCTCGACGGCGAGGGACGCCTCGGCGCGCTGCACCGTAACCCGGTTGGACGTAGCGCGGTGCGTTTCCTCTCACTCTTCGGCGCGCCGTTCTTCCATCCGACGGTCCTCGTCGACCTCGAGCTGCTCGACGACCATGACCTTCGTTACGACCCGGTCTATCTGGAGAGCGAGGACTATGACCTCTGGGCCCGCGTCCTGGAAAGTACGGACGGCGCCAATCTGGCGGAGGCGCTCGTGCTGAAGCGTGTCCATCCGGGGCAGGCCTCCCTGCGGCGAAGCGACGTCCAGGAGTCGTTCCAGCGGCAGATTGCGCTTCGGGAGATCGCACGCCTCGCGCCTGAGTTCGGGCCCTCTGAGGCGGAAGCGGCGTGGCGCCTGGGAAGCGGCCGCGGATCGGTCGATTCTGAGGCAGCGGCTCCTTACGTCGCCCTCCTGAGCGCCTTCGAGCGCCGTTACGGCATCGACCCGGAGGTGCGTGCAGCGGCGGCCAGAGTGCTCCTGCGCGCCGATGCGCGCCGCGGGCTTGCCCTCGGGGCCTCCTATCCGGCCCGGCTCGCCGCCGGTCGGACCAGGCGGCGAAGGGAAGCGCGGGCCGGGCGGAAGCGCGCGGCCTCGTGGCTCGAGCACCTTGCTGAGCCGATCGCTCCACTCCGCGTGACGGTTGTCTCTCCCGAACCAACTCCGTACCGGTCGCCGCTGTTCGATCTGGTATCCGAGCAGCCGGAGATCGAGCTCAGCGTCGTCTACGCCGCGCGGACGGTGGCGGATCGAACGTGGTCGGTCGAGCCGAGGCACCGGAGCATCTTCCTCCGCGGCGTCAGGCTGCCCGGGCTCGCCCGGCTGCTGCATCACGACTATCCGGTCACACCGGGAATCGCGCGCGCCCTGCGGGACTCCCGCCCTGACGTCGTCGTCGTTTCGGGCTGGAGCACGTTCGCGTCGCAAGCGGCGATCGCCTGGTCTCGTCGGCGGGGAATCCCGTACGTGCCGCTCGTCGAGAGTCACGACCTCGGCCCACGCCGGGCCTGGCGGCGAGCGGTCAAGGGCACGGTGGTTCCACGCGTGCTGCGCAAGGCCGCAGGTGCGCTCGCTCTGGGCACAGCGTCGCGCGAGTCGCTCGTCGCCCGCGGCGCGGATCGCGAACGTGTGCGTGTTTTCGCGAACACGATCGACGTTGCCGCCTGGGAGGAGCGCGCCGGGGAGCTGCGCGCACGACGGTCGGAGCTTCGGGCCAGTCTCGGCGCGGCGGACGACGACGTCGTCGTGCTCTCGGTCGCCCGACTCGGACCGGAAAAGGGCCTCGACACGCTCGTCCGCGCCTCTGCGGAGACGCGAGACTCGCGCCTACTGGTCGTCGTGGCCGGCGACGGCCCCGAACGGACCGCGGTCGAGGAGCTCGCCCGCGCCGGAGGGGTACGGCTGCGCCTGACCGGCGATCTCTCCGCCGACGCGGTCGCCGAGACCTACGTCGCCGCCGACGTCTTCGCGCTCCTCTCGACCCGGGAGACCTGGGGGGTGGTCGTCAACGAGGCCGCGGCCTCGGGGCTGCCGCTCGTGCTTTCAAACAGAGTCGGCGCCGCGTACGACCTGCTGCGCGACGGCCAGAACGGCGTGCTCGTCCCTGCGGGCGACGTCGCGGCGACGACCGCTGCGCTCGCGCGGCTCGCCGCCGACGGTCGATTCCGCGAGCAGGCCGGTCGCCGGTCGCTCGAGCTCGTCCGGGAGTGGGGCTACGAGCCTTCGGTCGAGAGCTTCGTCGCCGCCGTGCGCGAAGCCGCCGCTCGATAGATCTCTTCCTGCGCCGCAGCCACGCTGTCCCACGACATGCGTCTCGCTGCCGCGACGCCTCCCTGGGCCAAGTCGTTCGCGGAGGTCGCCGTCGGCGAGAACCTGCCGGACGGCGCCGAGCACCGCTGCGCCGTCGTAGGGCACGACGAGCGCCTCGCCTTCCTCGAAGAACCCGGCGATGCCGCAGCGGTCCGAGACAACGACAGGCGTCCCCGCTGCGGCCGCTTCAGCGGCGACCATCCCGAAGCTCTCGCCCGCAGAGGCGAGCACGAAGACGTCCGCCTGAGGGTACAGATCGCGCGGCGGCTGCTCGCTCACCGGCAAGGTGTGGATCCGGCCGCTCGTCGCGTTGTCCGACTGCGCTCGCCGCAGCGCCTCGCCGACACCATGACGATCGTCAGGCCCCGCGACGACGACGTGCGCCTCCGGAATCTCGCGGGCGGCTCCGAGCAGATGCTCGATCCCTTTGCCTGCCGCGATCCTGCCGACGTAGAGGATCAGCGGCGCGGTGTCGGGGATATTCAGCTGCGCACGCAGTGCGCCGTTCGAGCTCGAAGGGTGCGGATCGGGGAAGCCGTTGCCGCGAACATGCACCTTCGCGGGATCCACGCCGCACGCGATGACGTCGTTGCCCTCGCGCTCGGAGGCGACGACGACCGCAGCAGCGCCGCGCGCGACACCTCGGTAGAGCGTTGCGTCGAGCGCACGCTTGAGCAGGACCTTGCGGAGCCGCGGTTGGAACATCCCGAGCGGCTCGAAGACGTACGGGACGCGAGCGATCCGGCACCACGCGGCGGTGCATGTCGTGACCGGGTCGCGGAAGCCGAACACGTGCACGGCGTCCGGGCGGTGCGCCCGCGCGAGCGCAAGCGGAAGCGTCGGCGTGATCCCCATCCAGCGGTAGCGCAGCGGCGTCGCGAGGTAATGGACCGTGGCCCCGTCGACGACGTCGATGGACGACCGTGCCGACGGTCGCCGGTCGAGGTCGACGATCGTGGTCGTCAGCACGTCCACGGTGTGCCCGTGAGCCACGAGCCGCCGGACGAGCTCTCCCGCCGCCACGACCGGGCCGCCGAAGGCGCGGGAGGGAGCCCAGACAGGCGACGCGAAGAGAATGCGTAGTGGCCGATTGCTCACGTGGGCAGGCTAGCCTTGCGCGGATGCCGAGACCGCGCCTTCTTGTTCTGAACCAGTACTACTGGCCCGGCGTCGAGGCGACGGCGCAGCTGCTGACCGAGCTCTGCGAGGCGCTTGCCGAGGACATCGACGTGAAGGTCGTGACGGGGATCTTGCACGGCCATGAGGACGAGTCGCGGCGGCTGGTCCACAACGGCGTCGAGATCGTGCGTGTGCCCTCCACGTCGTTCGAGCGTTCGAAGCTCTTCGCCCGTGGCGCCAACTACGTCACGTACCTCGGGAATGCGCTCTTCAGCGGGCTGCGCGGTCCTCGCCCCGACGTCGTGCTCTGCATGACCGATCCGCCGATCGTCGCCGACATCGCGCTGCTCGTGGCGCGGCGGTACCGCGCACCGCTCGTCGTGATCAGCCAGGACGTCTTCCCAGAGGTGGCCATGGAGCTGAAGCGCCTCGAGAATCCCGTCGTCATGTCGCTGCTGCGCGGCCTCGTCTCGCTCTACCTCAAGCGCGCCGACCGTGTCGTCGCGATCGGCGACACGATGCGGGACAGGCTGGAGGAGAAAGGAGCGCAGGCGGACCGTCTCCGGGTCATTCCGAACTGGGTCGACACCGAGCGGCTCCGGCCGCTTGTCGAAGACAACGGCTGGGCGCTCGAGCGGGGCTATCAGCACAAGTTCGTCGTCATGCACTCGGGCAACGTCGGCCACGCACAGGATCTCGACTCGCTCGTGCGTGCGGCGACGTTCCTGCGTGATCTCGACGATCTTTCGATCACGATCATCGGCATGGGCGCGCGTCACGCGGAGTTGATCGCGCTTGCCGAGCAGCTCGAGGTCGACAAGGTCACGTTCGCCTTCTACCAGCCACGCAACCTGCTGCAGCAGTCGCTCTCCGCGGCCGACATCCACGTCGTAGGTCTCGCGTCGGGCCTGGCGGGCTACGTCGTGCCGAGCCGCCTGTACGGGATCCTCGCCGTCGCGAAGCCCGTCATCGTCGCCGCCGACCCGGAGAGCGAAACAGCGCAGGTTGTCGTGGAGGCAGGTTGCGGCATCGTCGTTCCGCCGGGTCGTCCGGAGCTGCTTGCGCGCGCCATCCGCGATGCGCACGACGGGAAGTACGACCTCGAGGCGATGGGCGCGCGCGGACGTGAGTGGGTGGAGCGCGAGGCCGATCGCTCCGTCGCCGTGCGCCGCTACCGCGACCTCCTGCTCGAGCTTGCGTCGTAGCTACGTCGCGGCGGGGTTGATCGCCGCGCTGGCGCTCGTCGCCGGCTGGAACACCTACAAGTACCCGAGCGGATCGGGATACGACGTGCGCCAGCATCGCGAGTACGCGGACCTTCTGATCCACCACGGCGAGATCCCCGGCCCCGAAACGCGGAGCGAGTACTACACGCCGCCGGTCTTCTACGCGCTCGCCGGCGCGGCGACCTACCTCGGCGAGCACGTGCACTCCGGCGATCCCCACAAGCTCGGCCAGGTCCTCAACTGGTTCGTGCTGCTCGCGACGGCGGTCGTGCTCTGGTTTCTCGCACGCGAGCTGTTTCCGCGGCGTCCATGGGCACAGCTTTCGGCGCTCGCCTTCTTCTGCTTCCTCCCGGTCGTTCTGCGCGTCGGTGCGATGTTCCATCCGGAGCCGCTGTCGATGCTCTTCAGCGCGGTCGCGTTGCTGCTCGCCACACGCATGCTCGGCCGGCGCGAGTACGGCTGGCAGCTCGCGGTCGCGACGGGCGTCGCGCTCGGGCTCGGCCAGCTCGTGCGCGCGTTCTCCCTCTGGACGCTCGCGGCGGTCGTGCTTGCATTCGCCGTGGCGCGGGCCTGGCGCCCGCTGGTCGTGATCGTGCTCGCCGCCGCCGTCGTGACCGCTCCCTGGTACGTCCGGCAGGCCGTCAAGTACGGCAACCCGGTCTTCGACCGGCCGACGAAGAATCAGGCGATCTGGGATCGCCGGCCCGCGCGGTTCTACGTCGGGCTGGGCCTCCCGGACGTCGTGACCGATCCGATCCGGCCCCACTTCGTGAACGAGGCGATTCCGACGACGTACAGCGAGGTCTGGGGGGACTACTTCGGCGTCTGGCGCGGCAGCCGCGAGCGGCAGAGCATCCTCGGGCTGCTACCCGAGCGTGCTCGCGATCGCCGGCTGGCTGGTGTTGCTCGTTCGCTCCCGGCGGCTGCCCGCCCGGCTGCCGGTCGCGCTGCTACCGGGCCTTGGGCTCCTCGGCTACCTCTACTTCACCGTCAGCTATCCGACGCCGGACGGGGACGTGCTGAAGGCGAGCTACATGCTGACCACGGCGCCGGCGTGGGCCCTCGCCTTCGGCTATGCCGTCGACCGGCTCCCCGGGCGCTGGCGCCTCGCAGCGGCCGCGCTCCTGGCCGCCTCGGCGCTCGCAAGCCTCCCGTTCCTGCTGTACTGACCGCCGTGACGGCGGTCCTCTTTACGTGTGCGGGGCAGCGCGTGGACATCGTCGGCGCGTTCAAGCGCGCCGGCGCCACGGCGATCGCCGCCGACGCCAACCCTCTCGCGCCGGCTCTCTACGAGGCCGACGTGCATGCACTCGTGCCCAGGATCGACGACCCGGGCTACCTCCCGGCGCTGCGGGCGCTCGTGCAGGAACACGACGTTCGGCTGATCGTCCCGCTCACGGATCTCGACCAGGTGCTGCTCGCACGCTCCCGCGAAGAGCTGTCCGGCGCACTCGTGCTGCTCCCCGATGCCGAGACCGTCGAGCGGCTCGAGGACAAGTACCTCGCACACGTGCTCTTCGAGGAGCGTGGGCTCGCGTCGCCGCCGACCTGGCTGCCGGGGAACGTGCCCGACGATGCCGCCTTTCCGCTGCTCGTCAAGGCACGACACGGTTTCGGCTCGAGACACATCTATCGCGCAGCCGACCGCGCGCAGCTCGGCTTCTTCCTCGGCTACACACCGGTCGAGTCGATCGTGCAGGCGTGTCTCGGCGGCGAGGAGTTCTCGATCGACGTCTTCTGCGATCTCGACGGCCGTTGTCTCAACGCGATCCCGCGGACGATGATCGAGTCGAAGGGCGGCGAGTCGATCAAGGGCATGAGCATCAAGGACGAGGTGCTGATCGAGCTGGCGCGTGACGTTGCCGAGAGCCTCGGCATCGTCGGGCCCGCCAACATCCAGTGCTTCCGCGAGGCCGACGGCACGCACTTCATCACGGACATCAACACGCGCTTCGGCGGTGGATTCCCGCTGCCTCTCGCAGCCGGTGGACGCTATCCGGAGCTCGCGCTCGCGCTCGCGCGCGGAGAGCGTCCGGAGCCGCGCCTCGGCGACTTTCGCGAGGGCATCGTCATGACCCGGTTCTTCTCCGACCTCAGTCTCACCCCGAACGGCGACGGAACCCTCAAGCCGCTCGCACCTGCGGAATGAAGTACGTCGTCACGGGGGCGGCCGGATTCATCGGCTCGCAGCTTGCGGAGCGACTGCTCGAGTCGGGCCACGAGGTGCTGGCAGTGGATTGCTTCACGGACTACTACGACCCCGCTTTGAAGGAAGAGAACGCAGCTGACCTCGACGTCGCCCGCATCGACCTCGCGGAAACGGATCTGGAGCTCGACGGCGTCGACGGTGTCTTCCACCTCGCCGGCCAGCCGGGCGTGCGGAGCTTCGGCGACGTCTTCGAGGAGTACGTGCGCCGAAATCTGCTCGCGAGCCGGCGCGTCTTCGAGGCGGCGGCAGCGGCAGGCGTGCGCGTCGCCTTCGCGTCGTCGTCGTCGATCTACGGCGATGCCGAGGCGTATCCGACATCCGAAGACGCGGAGCCGCGGCCGATCTCTCCCTACGGGATCACGAAGCTCGGCTGCGAACAGCTGGCCTACGCGTATGCGCAGGGTTTCGGTCTGGACGTCGTCGTCCTGCGCTACTTCACGTTCTACGGTCCGCGCCAGCGGCCGGACATGGCGCTCGCCCGCATCGTCGACGCACTGGCACGTGGAGCCTCCTTCGAGCTCTACGGCGACGGGCTGCAGTCGCGCTCGTTCACCTACGTCGCCGACGGGATCGACGCCACGATCGCCGCGATGCAGCGCGGCGCGCCGGGCGCCGTCTACAACGTCGGCGGCGGCGAGGAGGCAACGATGCGCGACGTGATCGCGACGCTCGAGCGGGTATCCGGCCGGACGCTCGACCTCGTCGAGCGTCCCGCCGCGGCCGGCGACGTGAGGCGCACCTCCGCGGATGCGACGAGGATCGAACGCGACCTCGGCTGGCGTGCGACCACGTCCCTCGACGACGGTTTGCAGGCCCAGTGGGATTGGGCCTCAGCTAGAGTCGCCGCGCCTTGAGCACGCGTGACGTCGACCCCGACGCCGAGCAGGAAGTCGATCTCGGCCGCTACTGGAGCGCGATCGTCGCGCGCTGGTGGCTGCCTCTGCTCGGACTGGTCGTCGGTGTGATCGTCGGCTACCTGATCTCGCTCGGCGGCAAGCAGGTCTGGAATGCGAGCTCGACGGTCTATCTCGGCGCGTCGTACAGCATCATCGGCGGGAACCTGCTGCAGGGCCCGCAGGCGAATCCGGCCACGGTCGGCACGATCGCGCGCGCGCAGGACTCGATCGCGCAGGCCGCCGCGAAGGCCGGCATGCGCGCGAGCGACCTGCAGGGCAACGTCTCGACGAAGAGCATCTCCACGGGTGCCGGGGCGAGCACGCTCCGCGTGACGGCGAACCCGCTCGTGCGTCTCATCGTGCAAGCACCGACGCGGCGAAAGGCGCAGGTGGCGGCGAACACGCTCGCGCAGATCGTCGTCCTGCGGCTTTCGCCCTTCGCAGACAAGAAGATCGCCGGCCTGCAGGAACGCATCGACGCCGACCAGCAGCAGATCGACGCGATCCAGCGGCAGGAGCGCGGTGCATCCGATCCGACCTCGAAGGCTGTCTTCGCTCTTCATCTCGGCGACGTCCTCGACGACCAGCTGCAGGCGAAGCAGTTGCTGATCCAGGCGCAGGAGGTCGAGCGTCCGAACGTGCTGACCCGTGCCGCGGCCGTGAAGACGACGGCGCGGAGCCGGCGGAACTCCGTCGTGGTGGCGGGGTTCCTCGGGCTGCTGATCGGACTGCTTGCAGCGTTGCTGTGGGAGCCGGTCGTCCGCCGCCGCGCCCGCTGATGCTCGAAGGCAAGACGGTGGCGGTGGTCGTGCCCGCCTACGACGAAGAGGCGCTCGTGGCCACGACGATCAAGGGAGTTCCGGCGTTCGTCGACCGGATCTTCGTCGTCGACGACGCGTCGAGGGACGGCACCGCTGCCGCGGCGCGCGCGGCCGGCGATCCTCGCGTCGAGGTCGTTGCCCACGCTCGCAACTCGGGAGTCGGCGCCGCGATCATCACCGGCTACCAGCGAGCGCTGGCCGACGGGATCGACGTGTCGTGCGTGATGGCCGCCGACAACCAGATGGACCCGGCCGACCTGGAGAAGATCGCGCTACCCGTCGTTCGCGGCGAGCTGGACTACGCGAAGGCGAACCGTCTCATCTCCGGCGAGGCGTGGCGGGTGATTCCGCGTTCCCGCTATCTCGGCAATGCGGTCTTGTCCATGCTGACGAAGATCGCGTCCGGCTACTGGCACGTCGCCGACTCGCAGTCCGGCTACACGGCGGCGAGCAAGGAGATGCTCGAGCAGCTCGACCTCGACCGCATCTACCCCGGCTATGGGATGCCGAACGACATGCTCGTGCACCTGAACGTGTGGAACGCACGCGTGCGCGACATCCCCTCGAGGCCGGTCTACGGGGTGGGCGAGCAGTCCGGGATCAAGATCCGCAAGGTCATCCCGCGCATCTCGTGGCTGCTCGTGAAGGGCTTCTTCTGGCGGATGAAGGAGAAGTACGTGATCCGCGACTTCCACCCGCTCGTCTTCTTCTACGCCTTCGGGTTCCTGATGACCCTGCTCGGCCTCGGCCTCGGCATCGCGGAAGTGGTGCTTGCGGCATCATGGGCAACGCCGTGTCGGTGGGGACGGTCGTGCTGGTCGCGCTGCTGCTGATCTTCGGCTCGCAATTCACCCTGTTCGCCATGTGGTTCGACATG
>CAWHXK010000033.1:0-18701 GCA_963833255.1 uncultured Actinomycetes bacterium | reverse complement strand
ACGCACGCGCGCTCCCAGCAGCCGCCGCACGAGCGCGCCGATCGAGGCGAGGAAGAGCCGGTAGCTCGGTCGTCCTGCTCTTCACCGCACCGGCACCGACAGATGGCCGGCCTCATCGTCGGGCCGCGTCAAATGCCGAGGACGGTTCGAGTCCGTCAGAGGGCTCTGCAAAAGCCCAGTAAATGGCCGTTTCTTCGCGGCGCGACCCCTTGAGCTCGTGCGTGAGTCTGTCCCCAAGACCTCTCCCCAGCGTTGCGGGAGGTTGCTGCTTTTGGCCTGAAACTGGGGCCTACGGCAGCAAGGAGTACCTCCATTCCACGGAGGGCTGACCCGCACGTTCGAGCGGCTTCGAGATCGGTTTCGAGACAGGCCCGCAGCGCTGGCGTAAGTGCTGGCCGGTCGCGCGCTGGTGACCGCCGCTCGGCACCAGCGGCTGGAAACCCACGTGCGCGGCGCGTAGGGTCACTCCGTAGTCGACAGAGGGAGCGGGCGTGATCGTCCAGACGCAGATCGAGGGCACTCGCCTCGCCGGGAACCTGTTGGACGACCCGACGGAACGCGATCTGTTCGTCTACCTGCCCCCGGGCTACTCCGAGTCGGAGCGGAGATATCCGACCGCGTACCTGCTGCACGCGTACGGCGACACGCCCGAACTGATGGTGACCCCGCCCACCGACGGAGAGCGGTGGCGGCCGCCGATCGAGGACGTGCTCGATCCCGTCTTCGGTCGTATGGGCGCGGCGCCGATGATCGTGGTCATCCCGGATGGCAACTCACGCTACGGCTGCGGCCAGTGGGTGGACTCGCCGGTGACTGGGTCGTTCGAGCAGTACATCCTCCACGACGTCATCCCGCCCGTTGACGCCGCCTACCGGACGTTGGCGGTCGCACGAAGCCGCGGGGTACTCGGGTTTTCGTCCGGCGGGTTCGGTGCGTGGAACCTCGCGTCGCGCAATCCCGGCGCCTTCGGCGCGATGGCCGTGCTCTCGGCCGACTCGTGGCTCGACATGACGCACAAGTTCATGCTCTACAAGTACCTCGACAGCATTTGGCCGGAAGCGCCGAACGGCCCCGTCGAGGGCAACGACTGGTCGGAGATCGTCTACGACTACGCCGCGACCTACTCGCCGAATCCGGATAACCCGCCGTTCTACGTCGACTTACCGATGGCCTGGCCGAGCGGCGAACTGATCCAGGAGGTGTGGGACCGTTGGCTCAGCTTCGACCCGGTCGTCAACGTCCACGACCGTCTCGACAACCTGCGCAAGCTGTCGGGCATCCTGCTCGACGCGGGCTGGAACGACGACTACAACCTGCACTGGGGCCACCGGCTGCTCAGCCACCGTCTGACGGAGGCGGGGATCCCGCACGAGCACCGGGAGAATCCCGGCAACCATGGAGGCCGGGCAAACGAGCGATTCCAGGTTGCCCTGGAATGGCTTTCGCAGACCCTCGACGGAGACGTCCCCTGACGAACGGCGCGCCGTCTCCTCCAGATCAGCTGCGTGAGTTCGCCCGGCGGTACACCGATGCGTGGTGCAGCCAGGATCCGGCGCGCGTGGCCGACCACTACGCGCCCGACGGTTCGCTCACGATCAACGACGGGCCGCCTTCGCTGGGGAGAGCGGCGATCACAGAGGCCGCGCGAGCGTTCATGGTCGCCTTCCCGGACATGCGGGTGCTCATGGACGACCTGCTGATGCACGGCGACAAGGCCGAGTATCGCTGGATGCTCGTCGGAACGAACACCGGCCCCGGTGGGACGGGACGCCGCGTCAGGATCAGCGGCTTCGAGGAGTGGTCGATCGGAGACGACGGCCTCATCGCCTCGTCGCTCGGCCACTACGACCAAGCCGAGTACGAACGCCAGCTCGATCAGGGCGTAGAAGAGCCGTAGTAAGGATCGCGGTCAGCGACAGATGGCCCCTGTGATTGAGAGCCTCGACCGTCGCCTCGTCGCGGTGATGTTCACCGACATGGTCGGCTACACGGCGCTGATGCAGACGGACGAGCGGCTTGCGCTGGAGAAGCGCAACCGGTACGTGCGTGCGCTCGAGAGCCACCACGCAGCGCGCGGCGGGACGATCGTCCAGCGGCTCGGAGACGGCAGCATGAGCATGTTCCCGAGCTCGCTCGCGGCGGTGCAGGCAGGGGTCGCGATGCAACGGGAGCTCTCGGCGGAGGACGTGTGGGTTCGCATCGGTGTTCACGTAGGCGAGGTGATCGTCGACCCGGAGCGGCTCACCGGCGAAGCCGTGAACATCGCTGCCCGGATCGAGTCCTTCGCCGTAGCCGGCGGACTGATGTTGTCCGACTCGGCATACGACCAGATCAAGAACCGGAACGACGTCGGCGCCGTCCCAGTCGGCCGCTTCAGGCTGAAGAACGTCGGGCGCCCACTCGAGCTCTTCGCCGTCTCTGCCGACGGCGTCGTGGTACCCGACGCCGCGGCGCTCGAGGGTAAGGGCGAGCGGGCAAGCCTGCCGAGCAACCTGCCGGAGCCGGCGGTACCTCTTCTCGGCCGCGGCGCAGATCTCGCTTCGCTCGCCGAGCTGGCCCGCGCGCATCGCGTCGTCACGATCAGCGGGCCCGGCGGCGTCGGCAAGACGCGGACGATGATCGAGCTGGGGCGGACGCTCGCTCCGGAGTTCCTGGACGGCGTCGCGTTCATCCCGCTCGCCGACGTTGGCGATCCGGCGCAATTCGTCCCGGCGCTTGCGGACGCACTGGACGTGAAGGAGGCCGAGGAGCGGACGCTGGGTGAAGGCATCGCCACGCTGATCGGCGACAAGAAGGCGCTCCTCCTCCTGGACAACCTCGAGCAGCTCGTCGCGGTCGCGCCCGAGGTGGCCGAGCTGATCTCGCGTTGCCCCGAACTACGGATCGTCGCTACGAGCAGGACGCGGTTGAGGATCGCTGCGGAACGGGAGTATCCGCTCGCGCCGCTCGAAGTTCCATCGGCGGTCGAACTGTTCGTCGAGCGCGCGAGAGCTGCCCGCGGCGCTTTCGAGCTGACGCCGGAGAACGCAGACTCCGTCGAAGCGGTCTGCCGGCGGCTCGACGGCCTTCCGCTCGCGGTCGAGCTCGCCGCTGCGCGGCTGCGGATCCTGTCCCCGGAGGCGTTGCTCGAGCGGCTCGATCACGCCCTCCAGGTGCTGACGTCGGGCCGTCGTGACATCCCCGAACGGCAGCAGACCCTCCGCGCGACGATCGACTGGAGCCACTCGCTGCTAACCGAGTCGGAGCAGCGACTGTTCCGCCGGATGGCCGTCTTCGCGGGAGGGTTCACCCTCGCGGACGTCGAGGCCGTTTGCCCGGAACCGGGCGAGAGCGTCCTCGACGAGCTGGAATCGCTCGTCGACAAGGCACTCGTGCAGACGGAGGGCGGCGGCGGCGGCGACCGGCTCCGCATGCTGCAGACGATCGGCGAGTACGCGCGCGAGCGTCTCGACAGCTCGGGTGAGGCGCATGCGGTCGCGCTCAGGCACGCGCACCGATACGCGGCGAGCGCCCGGGAGATCCGCGACGGGATCGAGGGCGGCGATCAGATCGGAGCGGTCGAGCGCGGCATCGCCGAGGAGCCCAACCTCCAGGCCGCGCTCGAGACGCTACTTGCGGCGGCGAAGAACGGTGACACGGCTGCGTGCGAAGCCGGGATGCAGTTGAGCGGTGACCTCTACTTCTACTGGCACATCCGCGGCAAGAACATCAGCGCCCGGGAGTACGCCGCCGCCTTCCTCGACGCGGACGCCCTTCGCATACCGTCGCTCGGGCGGGCGGGCGCGCTGATCACCGCGGGGCTGGCGTCGTGGATCCTCGGGCAACTCGAGCGGTCGAAGGAGGAGCACTCCGAGGGGTATCGCATCGCACAGGCGATTAACGCGGACCGCGAGCGCTGCGTCGCGGCCTTCATCGGGGCAATCGCGATGATCGGTCTCGATCTCGAAGCCGCAGTCGGACTGGCGCGCGACGCAGTCGAATGGAGCCGCCGGCGCGGCCTCGTCTGGGCCGAAGGCTTCGCGTCGACGATCGACGGGATCGTTCACACAGTCGCCGGCGACGTCGAGACCGCACACGCATGGTACTCCCGTGGGCTCGAGATTCAGCGGAAACTCGGCGACGAGGAAGGGGTCGGCCTTTCGCTGGGCGGCCTCGCTCAGCTCGCTGCCATTCGCGGCGATCTGTCCGAGTCCCTCGAGCTGTACCGACAATCGCTTGCCGCGTTCGAAGCGATCGGCGACCGTGCAGAAGAGGCGCGGATCCTCTCCGAGACGGCGTGGACGCACCTCCGCAACGAAGACGCCGCGCTCGCGCGCCGCTACTTTCTCGAGTCTGTGCAGGCGTACATCGACGTGGCGAGCGTTCGTGGTGTCGGGCTCTCGCTGATCGGGCTCGCGGCGACGGAGACGTTCGAGCAGCGGTTCGAGACTGCGATCACGCTGGCCGCCGCGGCGGAGGTCTATGCGCATGAGGAGGGCATCGTCAACGTCTACTCCGGCGAGACGCCGGGGCGCGAGTTCGTCGACCGCGCACGAGAGGCGGTCTCCGCCGACGAGGTCGCCCGCGCCACGGAGGCTGGCCGCAGGCTCACGATCAAGGAAGCGCTCGACCTGGCGCGGACTCCTGATACGACGTCCGTTTAGACGCGAGACGGGTCCGGCGCGACAACCGGGGGACCGCCGTCTCCGGACAGGTCCTGGGGACAGGTTTCGGGTCTGCCGGGGCGACTCGGGGCGGCTCGAGACTGGATCGACCGAGGAGCGAAATGCTCTGAGCGATGCGGAAACGCCATCCGAGGGCGCACCTGCGCGGGGTGTCCGGGCCGCGCCGATTTTTCCATGCTAAGGAGGGGGTCAACGGTTCGAGGCGGTCAGAGGGCTCTGTAAAAGCCACGCACTCGCGCGATGCTTCCGTCCGAAGCGAAACGCGCGGGTCCCGTCAAGTTGACCTATTCGCTTCGGAACGAACCGTGCGCGCGCGTGAGCCTGGCTCACGTGCCGAAACGTTCGGCTCTTCGGACGTCACCGCCACCGTTTCCCGGTCTTCCCTGAACTCGGAACGATTCGGGAAGAGCGGAGGCCGCAACTGGTTCTCACGTGACAAAAGGAAGCCAGCGGGAAGCCGCGGAGACATGTTCCCGAAGCGCGCCGCACGCCGAACCAGATGCGTGCACTCATTCTGGACGGCCGATCGCTGACTCTCGCCGAGTCCGCCTACTCGCGGCCGTGCCGGAGCCTCCAAGACCTGCCACGTCCGCGGTCGCGGGCTCTAGTCCCGTCGCCCCGCTGCTGACGAGCCCTCCTTGGGGGCTGATCGGAACCTCCTAGACTCGGCATCTCGGAATCGGAGCAGACGTCGGGGTGAGGGTGAAGGGGTTCGTCGAGACTCAGTACGCGCGCAGTGGCGATGTCCACATCGCCTATCAGACCGTCGGCGATGCAGACCTCGACCTTGTTCTGCTCCCGGGTGCCTTCAGCCACGTTGAGCACCAATGGGAAGAGCCGTCGTTCGCTCGGTTCCTCAACCGGCTCGCGTCGTTCTCGCGATTGATCGTCTTGGACGTACGAGGCACCGGCCTCTCGGACCGTGCGGCTGACCTCCCGACGCTGGAAGAACAGATTGACGACGTACTGGCGGTGCTCGACGCGGTTGGCGCCGAGCGTGTCGCCCTGTTCGGATTGTCCCAAGGCGGCGGCCTGGCGACGTTGTGCGCAGCCGCTCATCCCGCACGGACGTCCGCACTCGTCCTCTTCGGCGCCTACGCCCGCAGCATGTGGGCCGATGACTTCTCGTGGGGGTGGACGCCCGAGGATTACGACGAACTGATGCGCCTGGCCGAAGAAGGATGGGGCAGCGGAGTCTTCCTTCAGCGCGTCGCGCCTTCTGTCGCGAACGATGTGTCATTCAAAGTCTGGTGGGCGAAGCAGGAAAGGCTCTCGGGAAGCCCGGGAACGATTCTCGCTTTCCTCCGCGCACAGCGGGAGGCAGATGTGCGGCACGTACTTCCGGCGATCCAGGCGCCGACGCTCATAATCCAGCGCCGGGACGACGCGTATCGCCGGGTGGAACACGGGCGCTACCTCGCCGAAACCATCCCCAATGCCACCTACGTCGACTTGCCCGGTCGCGACAACCTCCCCTATGTGGGCGACCAGGACTCTGTTCTCGACGAGGTGGAGGAATTCCTCACCGGAGTGCGGCACAGCGCGGACCCCGACCGGGTCCTGGCCACGGTGCTGTTCACAGACATTGTCGGTGCGACAGCTCGGGCCGCCGAGCTCGGTGACCGCGCATGGCGTGACCTCCTGGAGCGTCACAACGCCGTCGTCCGTCGAGAGTTGGAGCGCGGCCGCGGCCGAGAGGTGGACACGGCGGGTGACGGATTCCTGGCTACCTTCGACGGGCCCGCCCGCGCGATCCGATCCGCTTACGCAATCGCCGAGCGTATTCAGACCCTCGCCCTCGAGGTCCGGATCGGACTCCACACGGGGGAGGTCGACCTCGTTGAGGATTACGTGCGCGGGATCGCCGTACACATCGGCGCACGGACGGCAACGCTCGCCGGCCCCGGCGAAGTGCTCGTAACCTCAACCGTCAAAGACCTAGTCGCCGGTTCGGGAATCGAATTTGAAGATCGCGGCACGCATGCGCTAAAGGGTGTGCCGGAGAAGTGGCACATCTTCCGCGTTACCTCGGCCTGAAGCGCCCACGAGGCCGTCGAGGCGATGAGGAATCGCGAGTGGCACGGGCCGTGAGAAAGCCGGATCAGATCTGGGTGGAACCCAATCACGCGCGTCAGTAGCCAGGAGATCGGCCCAAGCGATGGGATGCGCGCCAGAGACTGACGGGGTGGAACGAGGACATCCTCGATGTCGGTGACGTGAAGATGCGGGCCGCTACCCAGAAAGAGCACGAGAAGCTTCACCGCCTCGCCGACGAGCCCGCGGTCGTGACGTTGACGCTCGCCAGCGGAACGACCCTCGACGTAGCCGCCCAAACCGAGGCTCGCGCCGCGCTCTCGGGGCCCTTGGGCACGCTCGCCGAGAACGCCTGAGCGGCTGAATGGCCACCTCGCGGAAGCGCCAAAGCTTCCTCGTCCGCCACGTCCCCTCCGTGGGATGGCTGGTAAGGAGGAGGTCGAGTCAGCAGCGTGTTACTCGCCTAAGTGGCGCACAACGGGCGCGCACCCTCCGATTTGCAGGGCCTTTCTCTCGAGTCTCGGTTACGCGAACCGGCGCTCACCGGGGCCATCGAGTTCGTCGCGCGCGCGCGAATACCAGATCGTGCTTACGTCCGCGACAGATACCGCTCGCTCCGCCGAGGGATTGTCAATCCCTTGACTGATTTGAAACGGAGCGGCACCTGACGCAGCTGTAAGGGACGACAACCGCCACCCGTCGTCGCTCGAGACAAGACCATTCCACGCGAACTCAGTGCCCCTCACGGCCGGAGCCAGGCTGCTGCGCTCTCCCATTGCGGCGTGCGCTTCAGGCGCCTCACGCCGCCGCCGTCCGCGCGCATCACGTAGAGATCGTCGTTGCCGCCCATCCCGGAGTCCGCGAACACGATCATCGAACCGTCTGGCGACCACATTGCGCTGGCGGTCGTGTGGCCGGGCCCGAAGTGGGTGAGGCGCCGCCACGATCCGCCGTCGCTTCGCACCGTCCAATAGTCCCCCCCGAAATCCTGCCCGGCCGGCTTCAGCCGGAACAGGATCGTCTTGCCATCGGGAGAGAAGGCCGGCCCGCTGATCTGCTGAGCCGTCTCCCACGAAGTCAGCCTGTGCAGGCCGCGACCGTCGGCGCCGACGGCGAACAGCGCGGAGCCCTCGGCCGGCTTGCCGAGCCCGTTGTTGTGGGCGCTGAAGACGATCGTCTTACCGTCCGGTGACCATGTCGCTCCGCCGACGTCCGCCCGGTACCCGAAGTCCGCCACGAGCTGCGGGCGGGCTCCGGCGCCGATGCCGAGCACGTAGAGGCCAGTCTTCAGATCGTCGAACTGGTCCTGGTGGCCCCAGGCTCGCGCCACCGCGATCCGGGCGCCGTCCGGCGAGACCACCGGCCAACCGTCGCCGGGAACACCCGTGGGCGCCGGCACCTCCAGCTCGCCGCGCCCGTCCAGGCCGACGCGGAAGATGCCGGCGGCATTGGGGGTCGAGCGGTCGAAGACGAGCGTGGATCTGTCGGGGATCGCGCTCGGCGGCCCGTTCAGAGAGTCCACGGCGTTGGCCGGCGGGTGGGTGATCTGACGGATGCCCGTTCCGCTCGCATTCATCACGAACAGCGCCCCGTGGCTGTGCGCGTCGTCGAGGAAGCGGCGGAAGATGATCTTCCCTCGCAGGTCGGAACTCGCGGCGGCGGTCGCGTTGGCGACCGCCGCCTTGTGAGCCCTCTCGTGATTGCCGGATCCGCAGCCGGCCGTCGCGGCGAGCGCCGCAAGCGCGAGAGCGACAGGCAGCGCGCGCGAGCTCATGACGGACACGCACCGTAATCAGTCGTCACCTGCTCGACATCGACCCGCAGGGTCCCGTCAGCGGCGACCACGAGCTGGAGGTGCTCATGGATCCGCACGGGCCCCTCGCTGCCGTTGAAGATCATGTGGAGCTGCTGCACATCGCCCGGGGACGCGGTGAAGGCGTCGGTCTCGGTCCCGCGCCCCCTCCACACACCAAGCGTGGGATCGTCGAAGGTCACCGTCCAGCGCGAGGTCTCGGTCAGCTGGAAGTGATACCCACCGTTCGCCTCGACGGAGTGCCACTCGGTCGTAATGACCATGTCGAACGTTCCGAGGAAGCCACAGATGTTGTAGTCGTGACCGCCCTCGTGCACGCGGAAGGTTCGCGAGCCGTCGTGGGTCACCGTCGCAGCCGCGGCAGCCGGGAACCCGACCGCGCAAGCGATCGCGCAGACGAGCGGGACGAATCGTAGGCGTGACATGCGTCCTCCTTTGGTCGGGAGGACAGCGTCTGCAACGCCGCTTTCAAGGCGTTCACAATCGGCTTTCAGCCGGATATAAGGTGGTTCTTGGCGGTCGCGGTGAACCCTGTGCGCATCCTCTTGCTCGGCTCGGTCCAGCTCTGGGTAGACGAGCGACAAGCCGCACTCGGTGGTCCGAAGCAACGCACGCTGCTCGCGCTGCTGGCGCTGGAACCCGGGCGGGCAGTCCCGCGCGACCGCGCCGCCGAGGCGCTGTGGGGAGAGTCGCTCCCGGAAGGCTACGCGCAGCGACTGCACACCGTCGTGTCTCGCCTACGCGCTGCGTTGGGACAGGCCGGCGGGTCGCCCGATGTCGTGGAGACCACGGCGACCGGATACCGGCTGCGGATCGATGCCGCCCAGGTAGACGTCGCGCGCGCGACCGCGGCGCTACACCAAGCTCGCGAGCTCCGTGCTGCGGGCCGACCGATCGAAGCCGCAGCCGCGGCTCGCGGTGCCCTCGCGCTCTGGCGCGGGCACCCGCTGGAAGACCTCCTGGACAACGGCTGGGCGGGCGAGAGCCTGCGTCGCCTGGAGGACCTGAAGCTGTCATTGCTCGAGGAGGAGTTCGATTGCCGGCTCACGTTCGACGCCTCGCCGGGGCTGGTCGAGGAGCTCGAGACGGCATCTGCGTCGGCGCCGCTCCGCGAGCGGCTCCGCGCGCAGCTGATGCTCGCCCTCGACGCAAGCGGCCGCCGGGCCGACGCGCTGCACGAATACGACCGCATTCGCCACCGGCTGTCGGAGGAGCTCGGTATCGACCCGGGCCCGCTCCTGCGCGAGGCGCACCGCGCCGTTCTCACCGACGAACGGGACGAGCGTCGGATACTCGTCGCGCGGAGCCGCAGTTCGGCGACTCGCATGGGTCACCGCACGATTCTGATCGCAGCAGGCGTCACGGCCGCCGCCCTCGTAGCGACGGCAGGTGTACTCCTCGCAAACGGCAGCCGGGGCCAAGCGCGTGCGACGCTCCGCACGCATGCAGGCGAACTTGTGATCGCGACCCCCGATCTCCGCTCCGTGCGCGCCGAGATTCCTTTGAGCGGCACCATCATCAACGAGCAGCCTGGTGGCCTTGTGTCGGCTGACGGCTCGCTGTGGTCCGTGACCGAGCAGGGCACGGTCACGCAGGTCGATCTCGCGCGCGGCCGGATCGTCGGCTCGACGCCGCTTGCATTGCCGACCGGGCCGGGCGGCATGGCGGTCGGGCTCGGCGCTACTTGGGTTACGGACAGCGGGTCCGCAACCCTGTACCGCCTCCTCCCGGGCGTTACGGCCGCACGTCAGATCACGCTCCCGCCGCTGAAGAACACCCGCGCCCTTGGGACGGGGGGGATCGCCGTCGCCGGTGGGTCGATCTGGGTCGTCCGCGAAGCCGGAACGGTCGACCGTCTTTCGCCTGAGGGGCAGCTCGAACATCGCTTCCGCGTCCCAGGTGCGACGCAGCTCGTGGGCCAAGGGCGCGGCATCTGGGTCCTCGCGGGCGATAGAGGCGTCGTCACTAAGCTCGATGCGCGTCGCAACCGGGTGCTAGCGCGGACACACCTGCGCCCGGCCGTCTGCTGCCTGGCCGTCGGCGACGGCTCGGTCTGGGCGACGTCGGAGGAACGCGGCCTGCTCTGGCAGCTCCGGCCCGACGGGACCATCGACGACGTAATTCACGTTCCCGCGCCGGCAACCGAGGTCGCCTACGACGACGGCGCGGTCTGGATCTCCGGCTACACGAGCCGAACGGTCACGCGGGTGGACTCGCAGACCCTGGCGGTGCGGACCGTCCACGTCGGCCAGCCTGTCGCCGGCTTGGCGGCGGCAGCCGGTGTCGTGGCGTTCTCGACGTTCGCGAGCGAACACGCTGCGCTCCTCGGTGTGCGCGGACCCGTTGCGCGCATCGTTCTGGGCGGCGGCGTTCTTGCCGACAGCGATCCCGCGACCCCCGGCTTCAACGGCGATCGTGACGCCGACTGGCAGATGCTCGGCGCGACCTGCCTCTCGCTGTACCAATACACGGGCCGCCGCCTGATGCCGTACGCGGCGGCCGGCCCGGCGGAGCGCCTCTTCGGCGGCCGCGCCTGGACCTTCCACATTCGTCCCGGATTCACGTTCTCCCCTCCCTCGAACGAGCGGGTTGATGCCGCGACGTTCGCTGCAACGATCGAGCGCTCCACGGCGCCCGCGTTTCTCCACTCCGAGGCGGCGAGAGCACTCGCCGACGTGGTCGGCATGCACGCCTACCGTCGCGGGCTGACAACTCACCTCGCTGGCGTCGAAGCAACCGGCGCTCGGCTGACGATCCGCCTGAACCGGCCGGTTGCGAATCTGGATGCGCGGCTCGCCGCTCCGTACTTCTGCGCCGTCCCGAAGGACACGCCGGCGGTTCCCACAGGGCTACAAGGCCCGATACCGAGCGCGGGCCCCTACTACGTCGCCGGAGCCAGCGGCGGCGCCTTTGCGGTGCTGCGGCGTAACCCGCACTACCCCCTCCCGAACCGCGCCGGCTTCGCCGCGATCGTCTACCACTTCAACGTCGACGAGCGGCAGGCGCTCGAGATGATCCGACACGGGCGGGCCGACTACGCGGCCTTCTACGGCGGCCATGCTGGCTCGACTCTCGCTGCACAGCTGGGCGCCGCCGGTGATGCCTCCGGCATCAGTTTCCAGCGGTCTCCTCGGCCTGGGACCACTCGTGGAACGCCTGAACCGACAATCGCCGAGTTCTTCGGCCGCCGCCTCGGCTGTCGGTCGCACAGCCCGCTCTACGCCGGGGTGGAGCTAAAGCGGCTCTGCCCTGTCGCGGGCTGAAGCTAGGCGGTCAGTTGCCGCACAGGCTTTCGAGCTAGGCGAGCCAACGCACGGGATCACAGTGTCGAACACCTGACGGCGTCAAGCGGAAACGTGCCGAAAGCGGGAAGCTACCGAAATCGCCGCGCGGACGGCGGCGGCGTGTGGTTGTGGATCACGCTCAAGCCCGACTTCACCGGTGACTACGCGGGTGCTGACTGCGGGCATGGCGGCGCTGGTCGCCTCCGACAAGGGAGACGTAACCTGGCACTACAGCGGCGATAGCGTCGTCATCGACGGGGTCGCCTTGAACGCCCTTCCCAGCGCGGTCTTCCCCGTCTTCATCCCGCCGCCGTACAGGACCACGATCACGGTGCCAAGGGCGTACGGCCACTACACCGGCAACGATCACGCCTTCATGACGTTTCCACCCTTCATTCCGGTCGCCGGGTTCTCGCAACTGCAGGTCGGAGGGGGGCCTAACGGGACGACCCCTAGGCGGCCCGCCACGTTCGTTTGACGAGAGGAGGCCATAGCGGCCTCCTCTCACATTCAATCGTCGCGAGCTGCCCGAACTAGACAGGCGCTGCAGGTGACGCAGTCCTCGCAGGCGGTGGATGTGGTGCAGGCGTGTCACACGGTGTGGTGCAAACGCGTCACGCCGTCACGCCCTCACGCAATCATGCAGTCATGAGTGCAGTAGTGCAGTAGGACACCGGTGCGCCAGTCGCCCAGCACCCAGCACGCCCTGCTTGCTGGAGCGGTGTCAGAGGCCCACCCGGTGCGCAGCGCGCGGGAGTCCCAAGCTCGCGGGGGTACCACCCCCGCTGGCGGATTCGTCCTCGCGGAGCACGAATGCATGTGAACGACCGCCTGCTAGAGCAGCAGGAGATCGCAGCGCAAACCCTCTGTCCCTGCGGCGTTGCGGGATGCGTGGTGAGCGAATGCTGAGTCGACGAGCGCGCGTGCTCCGCACGATGGTCCCCGCGAGCGAGGCGAGCGCGCAGCCCGACCTCGATGGCGTGGTTCCACTGCATGGGCAACGGTGACAAAGGCTGCGAGAATGAGGGATCATGTCGTCTTTCCGCCAGAGAGCGACAAGCCAGCCCGAGCTACCGCGAACCGTCAGGCTGATCGACTTCCTTGATCTGCTGCCTCCCTGATCGGCTTACAAGGTTGTACGCGCGCGCGACTATCAGATCAGCGCGTTCCACTTAGTACGTACAGGCAGCCGTGACCGAGCCTTGTTCGTAGCCAAAAGCCACGTCCGCGACCCCGCCCAGTGGCTGGTCCGTTTCTTCGCACTTCCAACCGGCTTGCCAATCAGCCAGAACGCCGGGTACTCGTGCGCCAGAAAGCGGCTACCCTGGTGGCCCGCGTGTAACGGTAAGACAGTCATGCCCGGAGTGACCATCGTCGTCCGCGACTACCGGCCAGAGGATCTCGGCCGAGTGCTCCAGTTCTGGCAGCAGACGGGTGGCTTCGATGCCGAAGGGTTCACCGTCGATCAGTTAGTCGAGCTCCTGAGCGCAGCGGGTGCGTTTGCCGTCGTCGCTGAGGTGGATAATCAGCTCGTCGGGGCGGTGTTCGCCGCAGCCTCGGCCAGCGTCGGCTGGATCTACCGGCTGAACGTGTTGCCCGGCCAGCGTGAGGACGAGGAGATTGCAGAGCGGCTGCTCGCCGCCCTCGAGACACGGGCTGTAGAGGCGGGAGTCCAAAAGCTTGCCGCCGTCGTCCTTCAGGGCGGAGCGCTCGCCCGCCAGCTGTTGCGCCGCGAGTATCGCGCATCGGACAACCTCCGCTACTTCGAGCGGGAGTTGCCGGCGGCGGCTGTGCCGGGTAGCGCTCTCGTCGAACTCGGCGGCACGATGATCGACCCCGGACTCTGGGACGAGCTGAAGGGGATGGAGGAGGCGAAGGAGATCATCGAGCGCCGTGTGATCCTGCCGCTCGCAGAGCCCGACCTCGCCGGCCGACACGGCGTCGTGCCACCGCGCGCGATCGTCCTCTTCGGCCCACCAGGGACCGGGAAGACCACTTTCGCCAAAGGGATCGCCTCGCGCTTGGGCTGGCCGTTCGTCGAGATCCTGCCGGCCGAGCTCGCCGCTGAAGGCACCGAGCGGCAGGCGAAGCTCCTCGCGGACGCGTTCGAGCGCGTGCTCGAGCTCGTCTCGGCGGTCGTCTTCGTCGACGAGGTCGAGGACCTCGCCGCGACACGCCACGAGGAGCGCCGCGTAAGCCCGAGCATCACCAACGAGTTTCTCAAGCAGATCCCGCGCCTGCGCGAGGCGCAGCGCCACCTGCTCGCCTGCGCGACGAACTGGGTCGCCCGGCTCGACCCCGCCTTCCTGCGCCCCGGTCGCTTCGACTACGTGCTCCCGGTCGGGCCGCCGAACGCGGACGCGCGCCGGCCGATCTGGCGCCGCTACGCGGAGGAGATCACCGACGAGGATGTCGACCTCGACTCGATCGTGCAGGCGAGCGAGCTGTTCACCCCGGCGGACATCGAGTTCGCCGCGCGCAAGTCCGCTCAGCGAGCGTTCGAGCGCGAGTACTTCGAGGGAACACGACAGCGCGCCGGAACGGACGACTTCCTCGCCGCGATCGGCGAGACAAGACCGACGCTCACAGCCGAGATCGTCACGAGCTTCGAGGAGGAGACGCGCCGGTTCGCCCGCTTCTAACTGTGCGCACTGCCAGCGCCGCGTGCCTCCCGGCTATTTCAGCGTCTTCAGGTAGGCGACGAGCGCGTTCAGCTGGTCGTTGGGAATGATCCCGCCCCAGTGCGGCATCGAAACGATCGGCGCCCGGCCGATCACGCTGCCGGAGCGGATCACGGCGATGATCTTGGCGTTGGTGTCGAACTCCTTGCGGAAGACGACGCCGGAGAGTGGCGGGATCGTCTTGTCGGGTGATTGCGGGTTCGGCACGCCGCCAAGCGCATTGGGGCCGTGGCAGTTGATGCAGCCGTAACGGACGTACAGCGTGGCGCCCTCGACCGCAAGTCCCTGTCCCTGGGGAATCGCCGACGGCTCGGCCGTGGGCACGGCCGGCAAGCCAGCGCGCAGGTAGGCGATCAGGTCCGACACCTGCTGCCTCGAGATCACGTCGCCCCAGACCGGCATGTACGGCTTCGTCGGGTTCTTCGACTCGCCGAGGCCGTGGTCGATGATGAACCGCAGCCGTACTGGCGTAACCGCTTGGGCCACGTTCGTCAGCGAGGGTACGACCGGCGAAACGCCGCCGCGCCCCTGGAGTCCATGGCACTGCGCGCATGCGAACTGGGAAAAATCGTGTGCGCCGGCGGCGACATGCGGATCGATTGGCGTCGACGAGACCGACGTTGCCCCGGAAGCAGCGACGGTGACAGTGCGGGTGTGGCGAGTCGAGTGGCCGACCGCCCAACCGGCGAAGCCGGCGACGAACGCGAGGAAAAGCACGATCAAAACGATCGCGGCCTCAGCTGTAGCCGCCGAGATGTCACGCTGGCGAGCCAACTACGCTCCAATCGCGACCGAGGCGGGTGGCATCACCACGATTATTCCACGGCGCAACCCGGTGTCTTCCGTACGAACTACGGGGTCAGCTTCCGTACTAAGCTGCGCGCAGTACCCCGAGAACACCGATGTCGCGCGCTCACCGCCGCCGCCAAGGGTGGGAGCCACTGAAGAGCCTAACCCCCTCCGGACCACCTTGAGGTGTCGCTGTTTGTTGGAAGAGCGACAAGGCGCACCGAGTGACGCTCACTTTCATGGTGAAGAGGGGCGACGGTTCGAGTCCCAGAAGGCTCTGCAAAAACCCCCGAAACCGCGCCCGGGGTCCGGCGTCGCCTCTAATCCCCCTTGTCAGTGCAGCTGCACCCCCACGTTCGCGGCGAAAATGTCCGACTTCTTCCCGTTCGCTCCCGTCGCGCTACCCCAGCTGAGCACGACGTTTCCCGGCGACAGCGTCGAGATGCCGAAGGTGTCTCCCGGCCAACGCGACGTGTCACCGAAGTCCGACGAAACCTGGACCGCGTCGGAGAGCCAGCCGCGCGTGACGGAGAACGTGCGGAGGTAATCGGCATATCCGCGCGGATCGGCGCTCGAGAAGAAGCTCACGTAGGCGATCCCGGAACCGCCGCCTGCGACTTCCATCACGTGCGGGACTTGCAGCTGGTCGGGCGGGACCTGAGTCGGCGTCGACCAGTGCGCCCCGTGATCCGTCGAGTACGAGAGCCAGCCGATGTCGTTGATCGAGCCCTGCGTGTCCCAGACCGCGTAGAGATTTCCGGCGGAGTCCATCCCGATGTCACCGTCGATCCACCACTCCGCGAGCGACATCGTGCCGTTGTTCGGACCAAGCTGGACGGGACTCGACCAATCCTTGCCGCCGTCGCTCGAAGCCGTGAAGTACTCGTACCCGGGATCCATCGCGTACGTCGTCGTGTCCGTGATGTGGTAGCCCTGGTACAGGACGTCGACGCGGCCGTTCGGCTCGATCACCATCGGTCCGCTGTCGCCGCCGCTGTGAGGGAAGCCCGGGCTCACCGGCGTCATATCGCTGAACGTCTTGCCGTGATCCCTGGACTTCTGGATCACGAGGTTGAGTTGACCCGTCGCAAATCCGCAACTGCCGGTGGGATCGCATAGGTACGTGACCGTCGAGCGGTCGGGTCCGTAGTCCCACGTGACGTAGACCGCGCCGTCGCGACCGACGGCGACGAAGGGACGATCACCCCAGTTCTTCGGATCGGGCGGAACGAGCTCGACCGTCTGCATGAACGTCTTTCCGTGGTCGAACGACGCATCCACGACGGGATACCACTGCGCCCCCTTCGTAAGCATGAAGACCGCGTAGACGGTGCCGTCGGGACCGACCGCGACTGCCGGATCCCAAGAATTGTAGTTCGAGCCGGTCACGTCGGGCAGCGAGATCGGTGTCTCGAACGTCCGGCCACCGTCGGTTGAGCGCGCGAAGCCGATGCCGTGACAACCCATCCAATCCTCGTAGACGTACCCGAGCTTCGAGTCGACCGCCTGCTCGACCTCGGCGTTGTCGCCCGTGCACGCCGATGGAGCACTGACGTCGCTAATCGGACCGATGCTGTACGCCGTCCCGGCTCCGAACACCGGCGTGGCGGCGAAGGCAAAGGCCAAACCCACCAACGCTCCAACGAGCCCAACACGCGTGCGCATTCCATCCCCTCCCGATCGTGGATATCCGTCCCAGCGCCCAGGATTGTCCAACGCTCGCGGTCGCGGCGTCAAGATTCCATCGAACCGCCGTGGACCACCATCGACGACCGGTGCAAGCGAAGTCGTTCACCGGCTGCTGTCGATGCCGGGCTCGTCAGCGCTCGAAGCAAACACCAACTACTGTCGCCTTTCCGCCAAAGTGCGACAGCTACGCGGTTCGAGGCGAGCAGATCGAACTTCGCTAAGTCGCCCGGTCGACGGGCGTGACCCTCTTCGTCCAGCCGTGGGACCTCTGCGGCGCAGCGCAGTGGCGGGTGTCCGCGCGTCGCCCGGCCAAAAAGCATCAGTAGTTCTGCCTAATGTGGTTCCGAAGGCTCGCCGATGCCTCTGGATGCCATGGGGTAGATGCTCACCGGTTGATGGGGCTCTTAGCGATGCCCCTAAGTAGTGGGAGGTTCGTATGTTTACCTATGTCGGCCTGTTCAGGGTCGCGCCGATCGCGCGGGAGCACCTCGAGAAGACCCCCGAGTACTTCGACAAGATCTACAAGATCGTCGAGGGCGAGGGTGGGACTGTCGAGCGGTTCCTCGCAGTGATGGGCCCGTGGGAGTATCTTGGCATCTTCGAGTATCCCGATCTCGAGACGGCATTCCGCGTCCTCGGCAAGATCGCGAAGCTCGAGGTGTTTGAGACCGAGACGTTCCCGGCGGAGGACATCAAGGTCTTCTGGAAGGAACTCGTCTAGCGACGATTTTCTCCTAATGACGACGGAGGCCGCCATCAGGCGGCCTCCGTCTGTCAGGCCCCGCGGGCGCCGCGCCCTGAGTTGCACGCGTCGTGATCAGCGCAGAGGAGATCGAGATGGGGCTTCGGTGTGGATGGCCTCGGCCATCAGCTTCGTCGGGAACGGGAGGAATGCCACCGCCATCAGCAGGAGCAGGTTGATCACCATCAGGCGCTTGTTCGCGTACTGCAGGCGCCGGAAGATGCCGTGGTGGGCGCCCAGATCCCACCGATCGTGAGGAAGCTGGGGACGTAGGCGAGGTAGGAGGGCCACTGCTGGGCGATGCCGCTCCAGAGGTTCTCGAAGGCTGACTCGGGCACGTTGATCCCCAGCACGAGCAGCGTGATCGCGATCGCGAAGACGCCGTCGCTGAACGTCTCCATCCTGCCGGTCTCCCAGTGGTCATCCATCGCTAGCGGCCCTTCGGATGTTTCAGCGGCGGGCGGCGTTGTCGATGGCGGTCAGATCGAGCAGCGTGAGTCCGAGATCGGTGATGCGCTGGAGGACGCTTTGGAGTTCGGCCTGGTCGCGGATGGTTCCGGTCAGGGTCGTGGTGCCGTCGTCGCGCGTGAGGGTCATGCCCTCGAAGGCGAGCTGCATGCGGTCGCTCAGCTCGCCTTTGACCACGAGCCGGTACGTGCGATTGGCCACGTAACGCAGCTTGGCAGGCCGTTTGGGGGTCTACGTGGTGATGTGCGCTGTTCACATGGGTGATCGCGCTTGCTCGATGAGGCCGAGCGTGGTCGCGCGTGCGACTGCGTCCGGGCGCGAGTGGACGCCGAGCTTCCGGTAGATCGTGCGGGTGTGCGACCGGATCGTGTTGGGCGAGAGGAAGAGGTGCTCGCCGATTTCCCGGGTCGACAGGTCGGAGGCCAGAAGCTGGAGCACGGCGAGCTCGGCCGCGGTTGGCGCCTCGAGCAGTTCTCCGCCGGCTGCCCGGTCCCTTGCCGTCCGGAGCTCCCGTTCCACCTCGTCGCAGAGCGGCTG
>CAWHXK010000032.1:0-170136 GCA_963833255.1 uncultured Actinomycetes bacterium | reverse complement strand
CGAGAGAGGCTCGTCGTCGGCCAGCACCTGCTCAACCAGCGCCGCAAGAACGGGTTCGTCCAGCGATGCGAGCCGTACCAAACCCGAGTACAACCGCTCCAGTTCGCGTTCCGACATCGAGTCGAGGTCGACACCACCAACGCGCTCCTCGGCACGAGGGCGCTGCAGCCAACGGAGGAGAACGGCAGCACGCGGATCAGATACCGCGCGCTCGCGCAAACCACGTTCGATCTCGGCGTCACTTGGCGGCTCCCGTGTGCGACGAGACGCGCGGGGTCATCGCCAGGTCCCCTCCTTCGCTTCCAAGGGGCTGCTATGGACGCTTGCTGTGCTTCCCTAGAACGGCGTCGGGATGTTTGACTTCGACGAATCTGGCTCGACGTACCCGTGGTGGCTCGGCGGCTTGGGCATCTTTACGTCCGGGGCTGGGAGCGGTTCGTAGGGGATCTGACTGAGCAGGTGGGTGATGATGTTGAGCCGGCCGCGCCTCTTGTCGTCGTTGTGCACGATGTGCCACGGCGCCCACCCCGAACTGGTGGCGGCGAACATCGCGTCGCGGGCGCGGAGGTAGTCGTACCGGCGGCTGTAGGACTTCAGATCCGTGGGCGAGAGCTTCCAGACCTTGCGCGGGTCGTCGATCCGGCTCTCAAGCCGCCGGGACTGCTCGTCGCGGCTGACGTTGAGGAAGTACTTGATCAGGATGATCCCGTCGTCGACCATCGCCTTCTCGACCTGCGGAACCAACTCGAGGAACCGCTTGGTCTGCTCCGGAGTGCAATAGCCCATCACAGGCTCGACGCCGGCGCGGTTGTACCAGCTGCGGTCGAAGATGGCGACCTCGCCGGCCGACGGGAAGTGCGCGATGTAGCGCTGGACGTACATCTGCGACCTGACCCGCGCATCCGGGGCGGGCAGGGCGATGTGTTTGAACACCCGAGGGCTCGTTCGCTCCGTGATCCGCCGGATCGTGCCGCCCTTGCCGGCAGAGTCCACACCCTCGAACACGATGCAGACCCTCGCGCCGGTGGCCTTGACCCATTCCTGCATGGCCACAAGCTCGCCCTGAAGGATCCTCATCTCCCGTTCGTACTCCTTCCGCTTCATCTTCCCGGAACGACGCGCCTCGGCCTCGTGATCCTTCTTGTCCTTCGCCTTCTTCTTCCTGTTCGACTTGCCCATCTGTCACACCCCCACTGCTTCGGTGACTCGAAATAACTCCATGACGACATCCCCGTCATTGACGGACAACCCGTACGAGGACATCATCGCTCACCACTCGGGACCCAGGGTTCATCCTGGTGAGGTGAAGAGCGAGTTGTGAACCGCGACGACCGTGGCGAGGAGGACAAGCGCGTCGTAGACGACGAGAATACGGCGAGTTGCGCCCGGGCAAATCCGCACGCGGCGGGACTCCAGGCCGCCCGGTTGGCCCTCGATCCTCGGCCGCGTCTCATAAGGGAAGGTCGGGCGCGCGTTACCGAGGGAAAGTGTGGTACCTCGCGTGCCGGATCAGGCGCCGACCGCCGTCTGACGTGGGGCGAAGAGCTCTTCGAGTCGCTGCATCTCCTCGGTCGTACCGACGCCGATGATCACGTCGCCCTCGCCCAGAACGGCATCGGCGCCCGGCGTCGCGTCGAACGTCCCATCGGGCTTCCGCAAAGCCACGATCACCGCGCCTCCCGTCACGTTCCGAATCCGAAGCTCGCCGATGGTCTTGCCGGTCTGGCCGCACTCCCGCGTCACCTCGATCTCCTCGAAGCGCATGCCGGGCAGAGGGCCGCCGGCGGTAGTGACGATGTCGAGGAAGTCGGCAACCTGAGGCTTGACGACCAAGTTGGCAAGGTGGAGGCCGGCGTGAGAGTAGGGCTGCACGACCCGATTCGCGCCCGCGAGGACGATCTTCTTGGCGGCCGACTCGTCTGATGCGCGCGCGACGATTACGACGTCAGGACGCTGGGCGCGCGCCGAAAGCGTGATGTAGAGATTCTTCTCGTCGGAATCGACCGAGGCGACGAGGCCCCTCGCGAACGCGATGCCCGCCCGCTGGAGATCAGCGTCCTCTGTCCCGTCGCCTAGTACGACGAGGAGTCCCTCGCTCTGGGCTGCCTCGACCGGCTCGGGATTGATGTCGACGACGACGAAGGGAATCCCAATGTCTTTGAACTCCGCAGCGACGCGGCGGCCCACTCGGCCGTAGCCACAGATGATGACGTGGTCGCGGAGCTCCTCGATGACCCTCTTCCTCCTTCGCTCGATGAGCGCTTCGCTGACGAGGCCGCGGGTCATGACGTCCACGATCACGCCCGCGAGGTAGAGGAAGACTGCCACGCCTGCAAAGAGCAGGAAGACGGTGAAGATCTTTCCCGCGTTGGACTCGGGCGCGCTCGCGAGCCCGGTGAGCGTGGTTGAGACGACCGCTCTGTAGAACGAGCCGACCCACCCCTCGTCGAGGATCATCTGGAAGCCGATCGTTCCAGCGACGAGGATGCCCACGAAGACCGCACATGCGATAACGAAACGACGGAAGTTTCTGCTCGTCACGCCGCGATCGTAGGCCGAAGTTCGGCGTACTTGGAAGTGAGTGCGTCACGAGGCACCTTTTGAGCTGGCGCCGGTGGATCCTCGTGGTCGGACTCGAGCCCACGAACGCCGTGTGACGAAGCCGTTCCAACGGATCCCGTGGCGCACTGGCTTCGCTCGGGCTCGCCACACTCGGCCTGCCGTCGGATCAGCCGGCCTGGTGCTCGTGGCACGCGGCCGCCTAGGTCCTACCGGTGATGATGATCGGCCCGCCCGTTGCCGCCGCGCTCCTCATGCTCGGCCGACGGCGACTGATTTCGTCCTGCTGGTTTCGCTGGTGATCTACGGCAGCGCCGTCTGGCTCAAGACCGGCTATTGCCTGTAGTGCTGTGAACAGGGCTTGCAGCGCCGCCTTGGCCCCGGATGAGACTCACGACGCCGGAGTCCCACGCTTGCGGGGGTGCCACTCCCAGTCGGCCGTCTTCTTCACGCGCGAGGACTACGAGCTCGAGGCCCGTTCGTCGCCGAGCACGTGCTCAACCAGCGCGGCAAGGACGGGTTCGTCCAACGATGCGAGCCCTACCAAGCCCGCATGCAAACGCTCCAGCTGTGCTTCCGACATCGAGTCGAGATCCACACCCGGCGTGACCTCGGGAGGGCGCACCCTCTGCAACCACCTGAGGAGGATCTCGGCGGCACGGGGATCGGAGACAGCCCGCTCTCGTAAGCCACTTTCGATCTCGGCGTCGGTAGGGGGCTCGCTCTTACGCCGCGATGCGCGGCTCCCCTTCGGACTACGAAACGCGGGACTCCGACCGTCAGGGGGGTGCCGGCCCTCCCAGCGGATTCGGGTCTCGCGACGACGATCGACCTCGATTCGTGTCTACAAGCGTCTAGCCGCAGCCACAGACAGCGATCTTGCAGCCACAGCCCGAACCGCACCGCCCAGAAGCGCGGGCGTTAGCAGGGCTTTCTCTGATCGGCTCGAGCCGATGACCTCCAACTACCGCACTCGGAGGTCAGACCCTGGCATCGCTTAGGAGCTCGAGGCCAGCTCGTCGTAGGCCAGCACCTGCTCAACCAGCGATGCGAGAACGGTCTCGTCCATCGATGCGAGTCGCACCAAACCCGCGTGCAACCGCTCAAGCTCGCGTTCCGACATAGAGTCGAGATCCACACCCGGAGTGGCCTCAGGAGGGCGGATCCTTTGCAGCCAACGAAGCAGAATCTCGGCAGCACGGGGATCTGAGACCGCCTTCTCACGCAAACCACGCTCGATCTCCGCGTCAGAAGGGGGCTCGCTCTTACTGCGCGTTGCACGGCTCTCGCGGCTCAACCGTGCGGCTTCGCGCGCTTCCTCCTTTGTCCACCGGTGCGGTCGAGCTCTGTTCTGATCAGCTGCTGCGTCAGCGATAGCGTCAGTTTCGGTCAGGTCGGCCGTGAGCAATCGCCTCCTGGTGACGCATCGTGGGCATCGCTAGTAAGTCTGCCTAGCTTCCGTTGGATCCTGCGTCGCCGTCATCGAGGATCTTGGTCCGGCGTCAACTCGATGCTCGGACTGCCGGAACGGTGGCTTCCGGCCGCATCAACCGTTTCCAGCCGTTCTTCTTGAGCGCCGCCCGTGTTCTCGTGTTGCCGGACCGTTGTCGCACGACGCGACGATCCTAAGACGTCAACCAGCGAATGTCCGGCTCGGCCCAGGACTTGGGACGACCGCAGCCAAAATCGCGGTTTTTGCAGCCAACACCTCGACGCCGCGCTGTTTCGGTCCAACAAAAAACCCCGCTTGAGCGGGGCTTTCGTGGAGTGGAGCGTACCGGGATCGAACCGGTGACCTCCGGCTTGCAAAGCCGGCGCTCTCCCAGCTGAGCTAACGCCCCGCGCGTGCATCGTAGAGCGAACCGCAGAGGCTTGCGGGCTACCTACGCCGCCTCGGGGCGAAGCGGAGGCAGTGGCGGCAGGTCGAGATCCGGCTCGGACTCCGCGTCCTCCGCGAAGGACTCGGCCCAGTCGTCCGACGTCGTAGTAGTCCCCGACGATCTCATCGGCGTGCGAACCCGGCATCACTGCTCCTTTGTCGTTGTGGTCGCCGCAGTGACCGCCACAAGGTCCTCGAACAAGGATGTCGGCCCCGGGGGGAGAGGGGAGAATCCCTCGTCCGGGGCCGACGGATCGCGCGGGGTGTTGGAGGGAAGGTGCTAGGCCGCGCGCTCGAGTCGCTCTTCGACGCGGGCCCTGGCGACGATGTGGTCGCGGTCGCCGAAGCGGAGCTCCGCTTTCAGCGTCCGGTCCTCGTCCCAGAGGCGCTCGAGGCGCTCGCTCAGGCTCTTGAGCTCTGCAGCCGCAGCTGGGTCATGTCCTCGGGAGAGGATGTTCCACAGCTCCGTCCGACGCTCGCTGGCCTGCTGAATCTCTTCGTGAATTTCGTTCAGCGTCATGCTCTTGAAAACGCGGTCCGGCCGGCTCTCATTCCCGGGGGCCGAGGAAGAAGAAGACCAGCACGAGGACGCCTAGAACAGCGGCCCCGACCGCCACCGCGTTCAGCAGGGAGGTCACCGGTAGCCGAGCTCCTCGAGCCGATCCTCGTCGATCCCGAAGTAGTGGGCCAGCTCGTGGAGGACGGTGATCCGGATCTGCCGCTCGAGCTCCTCCGGGTCGTCTCCGAAGTCCTCCTCGAGCGGCCGGCGGTAGACCGTGACCTTGGCCGGCAGGTACGGCGCCTCCTCGAAGAGCCCGAAGATGTCGGGCTCGTCCAGGTTCTCCTCCTCGACGACCACCGCGACATTCTTCAGCCCTGCGGCGAGGTCCGGCGGGAGCGCGTCCAGGGCCACCTGGACGTGCGCTTCGAAGTCCATCACTAGTAGGCCGGCTGGAGCGGCTGGCGCACCGCCACGAGCCGGACGGTGAACACGCCGAAGAGGAAGCCGCCGATGTGGGCGAAGAAGGCGACGCCTCCGCCGGCCTGCGGCTGGACGAGTGAGAAGCCGCCCTGCCAGAGCTGGAACACGAACCAGAACCCGAGGAAGATGACCGCCGGCAGTTCCTGAAAGAAGATGAGGATGAAGAAGATCGCCGTCAGGACGCGAGCGTTCGGCAGCAGCACCAGATAGGCCCCGAGCACCGCGGCAATCGCGCCGCTTGCGCCGATGTTCGGGATGCTCGCGTCCTGCACCGAGCCCCAGTGGAGCGTCACGAATGTCTGTACCGCGGTGGCGACGAGACCGGCCGCGATGTACCAGAGGAGGAAGCGCACCCTCCCGAGCGCGTCCTCGACGTTGTTCCCGAAGATCCACAGGAACAGCATGTTGAAGATGATGTGCTCCCAGCCGCCGTGCATGAACATCGAGCTGAACGCTTCCTCGTACCACGGGATCGCTGCGTGCAGGGCGAGCCCAACGCAAGGGCCGTCGACCTTGCATGGGTAGTAGCCGTAGTGGATGACGTCTGCGTCGACCGATGTGCCGGTGAACTCCCAGACCCACACGATCGCGTTGGCGGTGATGATGCCGACCGTCACGATCGGAAACGCCCTCGTCGGGACGTTGTCTTTCAGCGGCAGCATGGGGCGCGTGGAGTCTTATCGAATGACGAGTGCCATCAGGGCCTTCTGCGCGTGAAGGCGGTTCTCGGCCTCGTCCCACACGGCGGACTGCGGCCCGTAGAGGACGTCCTCCGTGATCTCCTCGCCGTAGTGGGCGGGGAGGCAGTGCAGGACGATTGCATCCGGGCCCGCTCGAGTCACGAGTTCACCATCGATGCCGAAGCCGGCGAGATCTTGCAGCCGCTTGTTCCGCTCGTCCTCCTGGCCCATCGAGGTCCAGACGTCGGTGTAGAGGACGTCTGCCTCTTCGACCGCAACGGCCGGATCGTCGACGAGCTCCACTGAGCCTCCGACAGCGCGCGCGATCTTTACCACCTCGTCGTCCGGCCGGTACCCCGAGGGAGTCGCAGCGACGAACGCCATGCCGAGCTTGGCCGACGCGACCATCAGCGAGGCGCACACGTTGTTGCCGTCGCCGAGGTAGACGACCTTCAGTCCCTCGAGGCGGCCGAAGCGCTCGCGGATGGTCATCACGTCGGCAAGTGCCTGGCACGGGTGCGAGCTGTCGGTCAGTCCGTTGATCACCGGAATCGTCGCGTTCTCGGCGAGCTCTTCGACGTCGGACTGTGCGAACGTGCGGATCATGATCGCGTCGAGGTAGCGCGAGAGCACGACGGCGGTGTCCTTGATCGTCTCGCCGCGACCGAGTTGGAGGTCGCTCGCGGAGAGGTAGAGCCCTTTGCCGCCGAGTTGGTAGATCCCGACCTCGAACGAGACCCGCGTCCGGGTCGACGGCTTCTGGAAGATCATCCCGAGTGTGCGACCGGGCAACAGGTGGTGCTCCTCGCCGGTCCGTTGAAGTCGCTTGAGCTCGTCCGCGAGGTCGAGCACCTCGAGCAACTCTTCGCGGCTCCAGTCCGCGATGCGGGTGAACGAGCGCCCTTTGAGTCTGTCTGCGACGGCGACCATTCCCGGCTGCGAAGCCTATAAGTGGATCCGGGTTCCGGCGTTCCCGGCAAGAGCGGTCTCGAGCGCGTCGATGCTGGTGATCAGCGTTTCGCCGCCGAAGCTGAGCGCCGCCTCGACCTTGGGACGCATCGACCCTTCCGCCAGTTCCGGCAGAAGCGTCTCGGCTTCAGCGCCCGACAGTTCGCGGATCTCCTCCTGATCGGGCTCGTCGAAACGCCGGTACACCGCTGGTACTTCCGTCAGGATCAGGAGCCGTTCCGCCTCGAGTCCGCGTGCGAGCAGCGCTGAAGCCCGGTCCTTGTCGATAACGGCGTCGACGCCCGCAAGGCGGTTGCCCCGGCGAACCACTGGGATGCCGCCACCGCCGCAGGCGATCACGACGGTGTCCTGCTCGGCAAGTGTGCGAATGACTTCGAGTTCCACGATCTCGAGTGGTTCGGGCGACGGGACGACTCGTCGGTGTCCCCTGTTCGCATCCGAGACCATCGCCCAGCCTCGCTCGCGTTCGAGCTGTTCGCCCTGCTCGGCGGAGTAGAAGGGCCCGATCGGCTTCGTCGGACGATCGAACGCCGGATCCTCGGCGGCCACGCGAACATGCGTGAGCACACAGGCGGTGTGCCGGTCGGTGAGCGCGGGGTGGAGCTCCGCGACGATCAGCGCACCGATCTCCGCTTGCGTCTGCGCAACGGCCAGCCACAACGGCAGAGCCGGTGCTTCGTCTGCCGCGCGCTCCTGACGCAACAGCTCGTTGCCGACCTGCGGCCCGTTGCCGTGCGTGACCACCAGTTCGCGTTCGTCGAGCAGCGGCTGCAAGGCCGAGACCGCGCGGCGCAGGTTTGCCAGTTGCTCGGCCGCAGTCCCTCGCTCGCCGGGACGCATGAGCGCGTTCCCGCCGAGAGCTACGACCGTACTCACACCAGTGCTGTTTCCAGCAGTCCCTTCTCGGCGAGTACGTCCTTCAACGTGGGCTCGCCCCGCTCCTGAAGCTTGTAGGTCACGCGTAGGGCCGGCTTGTCGATGTCGATCAGCTTGCGCAGGTCGATCGGGGTTCCGATCAACACGAGGTCTGCGTCGGAACGCTCGATCGTCTCGCGGAGATCTTCCATCTGCTCGCGCCCGTAGCCCATCGCCGGCAGAAGGGTTCCGACCTTCGGATAGTCCTCGAAGGTCTTCGCGATCGAGCGGACCGCGAAGGGGCGGGGGTCGACGAGCGCCGCGGCGCCGAATTCCTTGGCGGCGAGGACAGCTGCGCCGTACGTCATCTCGCCGTGCGTCAATGTCGGACCGTCTTCGACTGCGAGCACGCGCTTGCCCGCGACCTCGGCTGTGTCGCCCTCGATCTGGAACGGCGAGTCGGCGAGCACCACCTGCGCGCGCGGCGCATTCGCGCGGATCGACTCGAGCACCGCATCGATTCCTTCCTGCGTCGCGCTGTCCATCTTGTTGACGACGCAGACGTCCGCCATGCGGAGGTTCGTCTCGCCCGGGTGGTAGCGCAGCTCGTGCCCTGGGCGGTGCGGATCGACGACGACGATGTGGAGGTCGGGTTTGACGAACGGCGTGTCGTTGTTGCCGCCGTCCCACAGGATCACGTCGGCTTCCTGTTCCGCCGCGCGCAGGATCTTCTCGTAGTCGACGCCGGCGAAGACGAGGTTTCCTTCGGCGAGATGTGGCTCGTACTCCTCGCGCTCCTCGATCGTCGCATCGGCGGCTTCGAGGTCCTCGTAGCGCTCGAAGCGCTGCACGGCCTGTTTCGCGAGATCTCCGTACGGCATCGGATGCCGGAGGACGGCCACCTTCTTGCCGGCCTCGCGGAGGAGCTCGGCGGCGCGCCTGGTGGTTTGGCTCTTGCCGGATCCGGTGCGGACCGCGCAGATCGCGACGGCCGGCTTGCTCGAAGCGAGCATCGTCTCGCGCGGCGAGATCAGGCGGTACGAAGCGCCCGCCGCGAGCGCACGCGAGCCGATGTGCATCACGTGCTCGTGCGTCACGTCCGAGTAGGCGAAGACGACGTCGTCGATCTCGTGCTCCCGCACGAGCTGCTCGAGCGCGGACTCGGGCAGGATCGGAATCCCTTCCGGATACAGCGACCCGGCGAGCTCGGGCGGATACCGGCGCCCGTCGATGTTCGGGATCTGCGTCGCGGTGAAGGCGACCACCTCGCACTCGGGCCGGTCCCGGTAGACGAGGTTGAAGTTGTGAAAGTCGCGTCCGGCAGCGCCGGCGATCAGCACCCGTGTCCTGGCCATGCATAAAGCCTATTCACTGAGTCGGATCCCGTGTGAGAGGTCGTGGATTGGGCCTGAAGCGCGCTTCCGGCAGAGCCAAGAAGGCCGGAGGCTAAGACCAGGCGGAGCCGGGCTTAGCGCAGGCGAACTGATGCGGGCGCGGCCGCGAGCGCCCGTGCCCGCACGGAAGGGAACAACCGCCCGCCAGATCCACAATGAGAGTGCGCGGGCTCTGCCCGCGCACGTTTCGCGCGAAGCGCTGTATCTGACTCTGAGCGAAAGCGCAGCTTTCGCTCAGCGGAGAACCTCGCGAACCCGCTCGGCTACTGACTCCATTTCGAGGGTGTAGCCCGTGACCTCCTTGAGCATCTCCTCGGCGCGCATCTTCTGGCCCTCGCCCCAGAGCTCGCGGAGAAGCGACCCGGCCTCGCGGCTCGCGAACCACTTCGAGCCGAACTTCTCCTTCAGGAAGGCGCGCAGCTGCGCCTCGAAGGCCCAGGAGCGCAGATAGGAGGAGACGTAGAAGCCCGAGTCGATGTCGGCGAGATAGTTCGCCGGCGTGACGTCGATCTTCAGCGCGTCCGACAGAAGCTCTTCGTAGCGGCCTCGCATCGTCGTCACGTCTTCCGCGGCGTGGAACTCGAGCTCGTAGAGGATCTTGGCCGCGTAGCGGCGCACGAAGTAGAGGAGGCCTGTCGCGCCTTCGATCGCATACTCGTTCGGTCGCGGGAAGTCGAGGCGCCGCGTCAGCCATTCGGGCTCGTCGGTGAGGTGCTGCAGAAGCATCGCCCAGCCTTCGGTGACGGCGTTGTCACCCAGACGCTTCTCCTCCATGGAGAGGTTGCGTGACGTGTGCGCGAAGTGCTCGGTGTGCCCGCCCTCGTGGAAGAGCGCGCGCCAGTCGTCCGGGCCCCCGATCGGCTGGATGACGAGGACGACGCGGTCGGGGACTTCGATCGGCGCGCAAAATGCCCGCGGGCTCTTGTTCGGCCGCTCGTCGAGATCGAGGGTGACGTTCTCCTGCGCCTTCAGGTCGATGCCGAGGTCTTCGAGCGTGCTCTCCAGGGCCGGCACCATCCGGTCCGCGGGGAAAATCGGGTCCCATTCGGGTGCGCGGAAAAGGCGCGGCACGTCCCAGCGCTCCGCTTCGCCCAGCGACACGCCGACGCGCGTGCGGAAGAGCTTGTCGGCCCACTCCTCGTAGAGCCTCTCGGTCGAGCTGAGGAAGGTCTGGCACTGTTCTGCGAGATCGTCGAGTGCGGACGACGGCAGCGCGCGGCGGTAGAGCTCGAGGTAGTTCGCATACTCGAGGTCCCGTGCGCCACGCTGTACGACCTGGGCGGCGTCGAGGTGGAGCGGGTTCATGTGCTCGTCGAGAACGGCGTTCGCCTGGGCGTCGAGCTCGCGGCGCTTGTCGCGGTCGGGCTCGTTCGCAAGAGCCGGACGCACCATGCGGTACGGGATGTCCTCTCCGCTCACTCTCACCGACAGCTCCGATTCGAGTTGCGCGAGCTTCTCGGCGTGATCGCGGGTGAGGTCGCCGAAGTAGCCCTCGCAGGCGAAACGCCACAGCTCGCGCACGCGTGCGCCGCCGTTCACGGCGAGCCCGATCGCTTTGACCTGGTCGAGCTCTGTCAGGTTCGTGTGGCGCTCGTAGATCGGCGCCAGGTCGAACGTCTCCTTCAGCCCGGCGTAGTGGAGGTAGAACTCCTCGTCGAGCTCGGCGATGAACCGGTCCGCCTGTTCGCGATAGGCGTCCAGCTCCCGGTCAGAGGGCGGGGCGGGAGGCATTGTCTCGTAGGATACGCAGCAGTGCAGGAGATCCGTGTGAAGACCGAGCGGCGCACCCAGCTGGTGGATATCACCCGGCAGGTGCAAGAAGCGATCGCCTCGGCCAACGGCGCGGCGGCGGCACTCGTCTACGTGCCGCACACGACGGCGGCGATCACGATCAACGAAGGGGCCGATCCCGCGGTCGCCCAGGACCTCGAGTCCGCGCTTGAGAAGGTGGTCGACGACGGCTGGGACTGGAAGCACGTAGAAGATCCCGACGGGCCGAATGCGCCCTCGCACATCCGGGCGTCCCTGATCAGCCCGCACATCCTCGTGCCGCTTGCCGACGGCAAGCTCGCCCTCGGGCAGTGGCAGGGGATCTTCTTCTGCGAGTTCGACGGGCCCCGCGAGCGGAAGGTCTACGTCACGCCGCTGAGCTAGCGCGGGCGTACGGCTTACCGCACCGCAACACACCGGCGCACCACATACTCCAGCGCTCGTCGTGCTGCCAACCTCTTAGGCATGAACACGGATCGCCTAGGAGGCAGTGATGAAGACTGATGCTCTGGTGCTACCGCACGAGCCGCGCTGGAACGAAGCCCGCCTTGCCTGGAACCTGGCCGTCGACCAGCAGCCGGCCGCGGTCGCGCTGCCCGAGTCACCCGAGGATGTCGCCGCCGTCGTGCGGTGGGCGCGGAGCCGCGGCCTGAGAGTCGCACCGCAGGGGACTGGACACAACGCCGCAGCGATGGGCTCGCTCGCGCACACCGTGCTCGTAAAGACGGAGCGCATGCGCAGCGTGACAATCGATCCTGTGGCTCGCAGCGCGCGAGTCGAGGCCGGAGTGCTGTGGGCGGAGGTCAGTGAGGCCGCCGCCGAGCATGGGCTGGCCGCGCTCGCCGGATCCTCACCCGACGTCGGTGTCGTCGGCTACTCCCTCGGCGGAGGCATCAGCTGGTTCGCGCGCAAGCATGGGCTCGCGGCCAACAGCGTCACGGCTATCGAGCTCGTGAACGCAGAGGGCGAGCTCGTGCGCGCAGACGCAGAGAAGGAGTCGGAGCTCTACTGGGCGCTTCGAGGCGGCGGTGGTTCGTTCGGCGTCGTGACGGCGCTCGAGTTCGAGCTCTATCCGATTCCCGAGGTGCATGCCGGCGTCCTGTTCTTCCCGCTCGAGCGTGGCGCCGAGGTGCTGCGAGCGTGGAGGCGCTGGATCGAAGACGTGCCGGATGAGGTCACGTCGGTCGGCCGGTTCCTGCAGTTCCCGCCGATCCCCGACATCCCCGAGCCGCTGCGCGGCGGATCGTTCGTCGTCGTCGAAGCAACGTCCCTTCTGGGCGAGCACGCGACCGACGAGCTCCTGCGCCCGCTGCGCGCGCTCGGGCCTGTCATGGACACCTTCGCGACGATTCCGGTCGAGCAGCTGAAGCATCTGCACATGGATCCCGAGCATCCGGTGCCGGGCGCCGGTGACGGGATGCTGCTCGGTGACTTCACGGACGAGGCGATCGAGGCCGTCGTCGCCGCAGCCGGGGCCGGCTCGGGCTCGCCACTGCTCTCGGTCGAGGTGCGACACCTCGGCGGCGCGCTCGGTCGTATGCAACCGGGCCACGGCGCTCTCGCGACGATCGAGGCCGGGTTCGCCATGTTCGCAGCCGGGATCTCCATGACCCCCGAGATGGGCGCCGCAGTGAGGGCGCACATCGAGGTCGTCCAGGCGGCTCTCGCTCCCTGGGATGCCGGGCGTGACTACCTCAACTTCACGGAGCGGCGAGAGCGCGGCGAGCGGCTGTTCGGCGCCTCGACGTACAGGCGTCTGCAGACGGTGAAGGCGAAGGTGGATCCGCAGGATCTCTTCCGGTCGAATCATCCGGTCCGGGCCGTGGCGCCGAACCTCCGCAAGGCGGCCTGATCGGCGGAGCAAGGGAGATCTCTTAACGCGGCCCTAACCGTGCTTTAAAGGCGCGCCGCTACAAAGCGACGGTCGAGGCAAGGAGGGTCATGCGAAGCTCGCTCGTCGCGATCGCGCTCCTAGGGGCTGGGCTCGCCGCGGTTCTCGCCGCCTCGGCGCTCGACGCAGGGACGCAACGCACGCCGCCAAAGGCGCCGGTTGCGATCCACAAGATCAAGCACGTGATCGTGATCATGCAGGAGAACCGGTCCTTCGATCAGTACTTCGGCACGTATCCCGGGGCAGACGGTTTGCCACGCGAGGCGAACGGCGACTTCGCAGTGTGCGTTCCCGATCCTCTGAAGGGTGATTGCCAGAAGCCGTTTCACGATACGAACGATCTCAACGCCGGTGGCCCTCACGGCGCCGCGAATGCGGTCGCCGATGTCAACGGGGGCAAGATGAACGGCTTCGTCGCACAGGCGGAAGTCGCGCGGCGCAAGGGATGCAAGAAGAGCCCCAACGACCCGATCTGCTCCCAGCGCTCGGCGAATCCCGATGTCATGGGTTACCACGATGGGCGCGACATCCCGAACTACTGGGCGTATGCGCGGAACTTCGTCCTCCAGGACCACCTCTACGAGCCGAACGCCTCCTGGAGCCTTCCTGCTCATCTGTTCCTGGTCTCCGAGTGGTCGGCGCGTTGCTCGCGCGAGAACGAGCCGATGAGCTGTGTCAACGCGCTGCAGAACCCCGGCGCGCCACCTGATTGGCCCGGGAGCAAAGGTGTCGCCCCGAACTACGCGTGGACCGATCTCACCTACCTGCTGCACAAGCGTCATGTCAGCTGGCGTTACTACGTCTTCAGCGGCACCGAGCCGGACTGCGAGGACGACGCGATGATCTGTGAATCCGTCAAGCAAGGCGCGAAGACGCCCGGCATCTGGAACCCGTTGCCGTATTTCGACACCGTCAAGCAGAACGGGCAGACGCAAAATGTCACCAGCCTCTCGAACTACTTCCAGGCTGCGAAGGACGGCAAGCTGCCTGCGGTTTCGTGGATCAACCCGACCGGCTCGGTCAGCGAGCATCCGCCGGGTCTCATCACTGCGGGCCAGGCGTACGTGACGAGGCTCGTGAATGCCGCGATGCGCGGACCGGACTGGAAGTCCACCGCGATCTTCGTCGCCTGGGACGACTGGGGCGGCTTCTACGATCACGTCAGGCCACCGAGCGTCGACGAGAACGGCTACGGCCTGCGTGTTCCGGGGCTTGTGATCAGCGCGTACGCGCGAAAGGGGTTCGTCGATCACCAAACCCTCAGCTTCGACGCCTACGCGAAGTTCATCGAAGACGATTTCCTGGGCGGACAGCGGCTGAATCCCGCGACCGACGGCCGTCCGGATCCACGGCCTGACGTCCGCGAGAACGAGCCGATACTCGGCACGCTCGTTCGCGACTTCAACTTTGCGCAGAAGCCGCGTCGGCCCCTGTTGTTGAATCCGCGCCCTCAGACCGACCTTCACTGAGTCGAAGACAGGAGCGGCTACGCTCAACGAGTGGCCGCTCCTGTCACCAGAGACCAAGAGCTCGAGCTCACGATCGACCGCCTCGCCTACGGCGGAAACGGCGTCGCGCGCCTGAACGGGTTCGTCGTTTTCGTGCGACGCGGCCTGCCCGGCGACACGGTTCGCGCGCGCGTAACGAAGGTGCAGCGGCGCCATGCGGAGGCGCTCGTCACCGAAGTTCTGCAGCCGAGCCCGTTGCGCGTCGAGGCGCCGTGCAACCACTTTCCGGCCTGCGGCGGCTGCCGCTTCCAGGATCTCACCTACGAGGCGCAGGCACAGTCGAAGCACGATCAAGTCGCCGATGCGCTCCGCCGGATCGGAGGATTCGCGGAGCCGCCGCTCGAGGAGCTCCTGCCGGCGGACGAGATCTTCCATTACCGCAACAAGCTCGAGTACTCGTTCACGCAGCTGGAGGACGGCCCGACGCTCGGCTTTCACAAGGCGGGTCGCTGGGACGAGGTGCTTCAGATCGACGAATGCTGGCTCACGACCGACGTCGGCAACGCCGTTCGCAATGCGGTGCGGGAGTGGGTACGCGGTGACCGGCTTGTGGCGTACGACCAGACCGAGCACACCGGTTATCTCCGGCATCTCGTCGTGCGCGAGGGACGGAACACCGGGCAGATGCTCGTTCAGCTCGTGACCGCTCCCGGCGAGAAGTTCGACCGCGGCGGCTTCGTCGACGTGCTGCGCCAGTTCCCCGAGGTCCGGTCGATCCACTGGGCGGTGAATGACGGCCCCGCGGAGGTGACGACGAATCTTCCGAGTGAGCTGCTGTGGGGTGAGGAGGCGATCGAGGAGGAGCTCTGCGGGCTGCGCTTCCGTGTCAGGCCGAACGCGTTCCTGCAGACCAACACCGGCATGGCGGAGAAGCTGTACGGGATCGCCCGCGAGTTCGCCGGGCTGACGGGCAACGAGACGGTGTACGACCTCTACTGCGGCATCGGCACGATCGGCCTCGTGCTGGCACGCGATGCGCTGACCGTCTGGGGTCTCGACGTGTCGGAGGAGTCGATCGCATGCGCTCTCGAGAACGCAGACCTGAACGAGATCCACAACGCCGCCTACTTCGCCGGGAACGTCGGCCAGACGCTCGAGGACTTGCACACCCGGAGCGGCGACCCGGACGTCGTCGTCGTCGACCCGCCGCGTGCGGGCCTCGCCGGTAAGGCGTTGAAGCGCCTCGGGGAGATCGGCTCGCGGAGGATCGTCTACGTGAGCTGCAATCCCACGACGCTCGCCGGCGACGTAAAGCGGCTCCGGTCGGAGTACGGCTACGACCTCCGGCGCGTGAAGCCTGTGGACATGTTCCCGCACACCCCGCACGTGGAATCCGTTTCGCTCCTCGAACTGGCGTAGGGCACACTTACGACACGGTGTCGGACACCAGGGGCTCTGGCACGGATGGGCTGGACCGGCGCGAGTTCCTCGCTCGCGGCGGTCGCCTCGCTTTGGGCGGAGCCGCGGTCGTCGCGCTTCCGGGCTGGGTCACGGCCGGCTCGCGCTCGACGGTCGACCCTCGGGTCGTGGAGCTCGCACAGTTGGTGCAGGGGACGGTGGTCACACCGGCCGATTCCGCCTATGACTCGGCCCGTCGACTCTACAGTCCTCGCTACGACTCTTCGCGCCCAGGCGCAATCGTCTTCTGCGAGACGACCCAGGACGTCTGGCGAACGGTGCGCTGGGCGAAGCGGCACTCGATCCGCGTCGTCGCGCGCGCCGGAGGACATAGCTATGCGGGCTATTCCACGTGTCGCGGCGTCGTCGTCGACGTCACGCGTCTGAGCAACGTCACCGTGAATCCCGCGGCGGGCACGGCTACGGTCGGCGCGGGCGCGAGACTGATCGACGTCGACCAGCAGTTGTTCCAGGGCGGCGTGATGATCCCGGCCGGATCGTGCCCGACCGTCGGCATAGCGGGACTGACGCTCGGCGGCGGCCATGGTTTTTCGGGCCGCAAGTACGGCCTGACGTGCGACAACCTGCGCTCGCTGACCATCGTGACGGCGAGCGGCCAGGCGCTCCTCGCGAGCCAGACCCAGCACCCCGATCTCTTCTGGGCCTGCCGCGGGGGCGGCGCCGGCCAGTTCGGGATCGTGACCAGCTTCGTCTTCAACACGCATCCCGCGAGCGACGTCGCAACGTATCGGGCAACGTGGAACTGGAGCGACGCAGCCAAGATCGTCGCCGCCTGGCAGGTATGGGCGCCAACTGCGCCCGACGAGCTGTTCTCGATGTGCGACCTGATCGCGACCGACGGCCCCGGCGATCCGATCGTGGCGTCGAACGGCCAGTACTTCGGCGGCACGGCCGCTCTGCAGACGCTGCTTCAGCCACTCGTCAACGCGGCGCCGCCGAAGACGATGGAGATCCGCCTCCGCTCGTTCATCAACGCAGCGCTTGACTGGGCCAACTGCTCGGAGGTCGCCCGCTGTCACATCGGGGTCCCGAATGCGGAGGTCGGTCGTTCCGACTTCCTCGCCAAGTCCGACTACGTCGCGACGCCACTGCCGAGCGGCGGGATCCAGGCGATGATCCAGAAGATCGAGCAGCGGCAGAACGATCCCGCGCTCGGCGGCGGCAGCATCCTCATGGATGCCTACGGCGGCGCGATCAATCGCGTCGCCAAGGACTCAACCGCGTTCGTACATCGTGACCAGCTCTTCTCGGTCCAGTACGTCGCCGGGAGCTCGTCGGCGGCGGACGCGGACTGGCTGCGCGCGTTTCGCGGAGCGACGGCGCCGTTCGTCTCCGGTCAGGCGTATCAGAACTACATCGACCCAGAGCTGCAGCAGCCGAACGTCGCGTACTACGCGTCGAACCTGCCGCGCCTGCGGAGGGTCAAGGCTCGCTACGACCCGAAGAACGTGTTTCGGTTCGATCGGAGCGTCCTTCCCGCACCTCCGCCCTGACGCGAGTCCAGAGCAGGTCGGCGTTCGCGAGCAGGAACCCGAGCGCGAGTAACGGCAGCGCAGGCAGGCCGCCGATGTCGCGCCAGACCGCAAGCGCAAGCGTTGCGCCGAAAGACAGCGTCAGCAGCAGCCACGTCAGCCGCGGCCGGAGGTTCCACCGCGCCGACGCCGCCAGGAACAGGGCGAAGAACAGCAGATCGGGCAGGCCGAGGTTTGCACCCCCGTTCTCGCCCGGAATCGGGAAGGCGAAGGAGAAGTTCGTGAAGACACTGCGGTGCTCGGTCACGATCACCTTCGTCGGCCCGCGCCACACCGAGTAGGCATCGACCCACGGGATGATCAGCGCCACGAGGACGATCCAGCTCAGACTCTCGAAGTAGCGGAGGAACCAGAAGCCGATCGCCGTGACGCCGAAGAGCTTGCAGAAGTTCTCGGGCGTGCTCGCGCCCACGAGGTGCAGGAGGAGGGCCGCCAGGCCGAACGCGAGCCCGGCCCAGACGAGGCCGGGGGCATCCCGTAGAGGAAGCACGATCCAGACCAGCGCAAAGCAGGCCGGGATGAGCGCGAAGGACACGAACGCGATGTCCCACCAGGTCGATGCATTCCACAGCCGATCGTGGAATGCGTAGTAGAGCCCGAGCGCCGTCCCGAGGACTAGTAAGGCGGCAGCTCGGCCCACCATTGGCCGAGTGGCTTGAAGGCGTTCCAAAACTTCGTCTTTGCGGGAGCTTCGTCGAGTGCGGTATCGATGTCGGGGACCACGAGTACCTGCACTGTCGGCGTGAAGCGCTGGAGCTCTCCCGGCTTGTCCTCCACCTTATCCGCGAGCGGAAACTCGATCGAGTTCAGGTACTCGACCGTGTTCTCTCCCATTGCCACGATCAGCTTCGGCTGCACGATATGCAGCTCGCGGGTCAGGAACGGGCGCGACTCCTCCTCGTCACCGTCGGCGAACTTGACGCAGTTCGTCCCGTAGACCGACATTGGGTCGACGTGCAGGCGCTGCAGGGACTTCAGGATCGCCTGGCCGGCGCGCCCGTAGAACGCGACTCCTTCCTGGACCTCTGCCGGCTGCGGCCTGAACTTCAGCAGCATCACGTCGGCGAGCGGATGGCCGGAGCCGACAACGGGCACGCGCGGGCCGCCCGTCTGTGCCACCTCGTGGGCGAGATCGTTGATCTCGACGATGGCTTTCTGGAGGTACTTCTCGTAGATCTCGTCGGTCGCCGGCACGCTCTCTCCAGTTTCGGGACTAGCGAACCCGTTCCTTGGCCTGGGCCATCCACTTGAGGGACTGGAGGTACACGAGCGACCGCGGGCGCCTCAGAACCTGGGCCGACTGGAGGCTCTGGAGGAATTCCTCGCGGCCGTGGAAGGCACGCATCCGCAAGGCGCCCGGTGCCCACGCCCTGGAGCACGTGAGCATCGGATCCCGCTCCCATGGTCAGGTTGTACTTCCGGGCGAAGCGCAACGCTTCGTCGTTGTAGGCCTCGAAGAGCAGGCGCGCGTTGTAGACCTCGAAGATGTCGATATCGGCGAGGTGGTGCTGCAGCGTCGCCGGATCGGCGATCGAATGCATGCGATCGAACGGATGCGGGAGGTAGACGACCCCGTCCTGCTCCCTGATCGCTGCCACGGTCTCTGCGAACGACATTCCGCGTGGGATCTCCTGCCGCAGGTAGAGGCCGATCACCTCGCCCTGCCCGTCGGTCTTGATCTCCTCGCCGGGAATGACGACGAGCTCGTGATCGGCCGCAAGCTGTGCGGTCTCGAGGGCGCCGCCGATGGCGTTGTGGTCGGTGACGGCGATCGCGCCGAGGCCGATTGCCTCGGCATGCATGACGAGATCTGCTGGGTCGACGGCGCAGTCGTGCGACCAGCTCGTGTGCATGTGGAGGTCGCAGAGGATCCAGTCGCGGCCGGCGAGAGGTTCCGCCGCGGCGCGCGGCCCATGACGTCGTTTGGTGAGCTCCTGGTACAGCACGTCGAGTTCGCGGGCGACGTCGGTGAAGCTCTGGCTTTCTGCTTCCACGAGCGCGCGCTCGGCCTTGCGCCGGCGAAAGCCGGGGTCCTCCGCGAGCCGTGCGACCTCGGCGCCCGCGAGCTCGGGCTGCTCTCGCATCCCGGGCGGCGCGGCGAGTGCACAACCGGCTGCCGCTGCCTCGAGCCGGACGCGGTTCAGCCCCGCGAGGGCAGGGACGAAGATGCTGGTCTCCGCGAGGAGCGGCGCTCTTGCTGCGCCGTCGCGGGCCGTCCGGATGTGTACGCGGTCGCGAAGCGATCGCGGAATCGTGGGCCGCCCGGCGAGCGGTTTCGTGCGCAGGAGCAGCAGCTCCCAGTCGGGGAGCTCTTCCAGCGCGCGAAACACGCCCCGCAGCAGAGCGCGCTCGTTCGGACGCCACTCGAGGACGATCAAGTTGCGCTTGGTGCCGGGTCGGAACAGCGTCGTGTCGACTCCCTCGCTGCTGACTCGGTAGTGGCCGGGGAAACGCACGGCCGCCGCCTCGGCTGTCTCCTCGCTCGTCGCGACGAGCGCATCCAGGCGTGCGAGCAGCCGGTCGCGCTGGGCCTTGCCGGGCGGGTAGCCAAGCCGCTCGGGCGAGAGGAACGATGCGACCGTCAGCGCCTGCGCGTCGCGCAGCGCGAGGTACGACAACGACGGCAAGCCCGGCTCGAAGCCGTGCACGACGTCGAAGCGTCCGAGCGCCAGGGCGAGCGAGAGGTTGGCGCGCGAACCGACCGGGACGCCGATGCGGCTTCGCCGCGAGATCGGCATGGCCGGGCCGAGCACGACCACCTCCGAGTCGAACCCGTCGAGGAGGGCCCGGCGCCCCGCAGCGAGGTCACGGGCCCGGTTCGAGGAGGCGAGCACGGTCACGGAGTGGCCAAGGCCGCGTAGCTCTCTTGCAACGCCCGTCACGTGCTCGTTGACGTCGTGTGGCTGAGACCACGCAAAGGGCGTAACCAGGCAGATTCTGAGGCCCATCGCTCTCGGTAAGCCTAGCCGTGCCCGACGGGTCGTCCTGCCGGCCGAACGAAATTTCGACAGACTCCGACCGCACAGAAATCGATCAGGGGAGACAACATGGGGAGATTCGAAAGGGTCTGGCGCAGGCTTGCTTTCGCCATCCTTGCGGGAGCGCTCTTCGCTGCGGTGATCGCATCATCGGCGGGCGCCGGAGCGGCCGCGGGCCAGTCGGCCTCGGCCCGCCCCGACCAGCTACGGAAGATCAATCACATCGTGGTCATCTACGAAGAGAACCACAGCTTTGACAACCTCTACGGCACCTGGGAGGGAGTGAACGGTCTCGCGAATGCGGATGCCGCTCACACGGCTCAGGTCGATCAGACCGGTACGCCGTACTCGTGCCTGTTTCAGCTCGACGTCAACCTGACGGTGCCGCCACTCACAAAGGTTTGCGATGGGACGACTCCGAGGGGTGTCGCCTTCAACAGCCATTTTCGCGGGAACACCTGGTTCACGATCGACAACTTCATCGCGCCGGATGCCACCACCTGTCCAAAACCGAAGGACTCGTTCGCATTCCCCAACGGGATCCTCAACGGCTCCGGTGTCGGCATCCCCGGCGGCTGCACGCGTGACTTGGTGCACAAGTTCTACCAGGAGCAGTACCAGCTGAACGGCGGCGCGCAGAATCGCTACGCAACGGGAAGCGACTCTGCGGGAACGGTGATGGGCGTCTACGACACGCGCTCGCTGCCGATCTATCGCTATCTCCACCGGGCGAACCACTCGCACTATGCGATCGCCGACAACTTCTTCCAGGCGGCGTTCGGCGGGTCGTTCCTCAACCATCAGTGGCTGATTGCTGCGCGGACGCCGTCCGATCCGAACGCTCCGGCGGGCCAGCACTCTCTGGTGGACTCGCAGGGGTTCCCGAGGAACAACTATCCGTTGTACAACCCGGATCCCACTGTGACCTACCGCGACGGCGACTTCACCGTGCCGTGTCCTTCACCGAAGGCCGGTCTCGCCTGCGGAAACTGGGCCGTGAACACGATGCAGCCGACCAACGAGCCGTCAGGCTCGTTCGGTGACAAGCTCGTGGTGCAGGACAGCCCGACCATCGGCGACGAGCTCAGCGCAGCCGGTATCTCGTGGGGTTGGTACGCCGGCGGGTGGGACAACGCCGCCGGAAACACCACGGGGCCCGGCTGGACGAACGGCCCGGGGCCGACGTGCTCGGATCCGAACCACGACACGAGCGCGGCCTACCACTATCCGAAGTGCCCGGACTTCGCGTTCCAGTTCCATCACCAGCCGTTCGTGTACTACGCGAACTATGGCCCGAGCGGAAGTGGGCGCTCGCACCTCCGCGACGAGGTCGCGTTCGAGAACGCTGCGAGCTCGTCGACGTCCCAGTGCAACCTGGACGACGTCAGCTTCATCAAGCCGATCGGTGAAGAGAACGAGCACCCGGGTTATGCCAGCGAGCCGAACGGCAGCACGCACCTGATCGACCTGCTGCAGCAGATCGACAACAGTGCATGCGCGAAGGACACCATGGTGATCGTCACGTACGACGAGTTCGGCGGACAGTGGGACCACGTCTCGCCGCCCGGACAGGGCAACAACAACGGCCCACATGATCAGTGGGGCCCGGGGACGCGCATTCCGGCGCTCGTCATCTCGCCGTTCCTGCGCGGAAACTTCGCCGTCGATCACACGCAGTACGACACGACGTCGATTCTCGCGACGATCGAGCACCGGTACGGGCTACCGGCTCTCAACACGCGGGACGGACAGGTCAACGACCTGTCGAACGTCTTCGACGCCAAGCAGTACGAAGCCGGGCAGTAACCGGACAGCACTCGCCCCCGCCGCCGCCTCGTGTGCGGTGGCGGGGGCGGTGACTCAGCCTGCTGTCGCGCCTTCTTCGACCGCGGAGACGATGCGCGCGTTCTCGCCGATGAACTTCTCCGTCGCCTCGTAGGCGTCGTCGTCCGGCACCTGCTTCGGCGGTGACTTCATCAGGTACGAGCTCGGCCCCTCGAGGGCGCCGGCGACGCCGTTATTCAATGCCAGCTTCGCGAGCCGTACCGCATCGATCACGATGCCGGCCGAGTTCGGCGAGTCCCAGACCTCGAGCTTCAACTCAAGGTTCAGCGGAACGTCGCCGAATGACGACCCCTCCATGCGGATGTATGCCCACTTGCGGTCGGTCAGCCACGGCACGTAGTCGGACGGGCCGACGTGCACGTTCGTTGCGCCCAGGTCGTAGTCGAGCATCGACGTGACGGCGTTCGTCTTCGAGATCTTCTTCGACTCGAGCCGCTCGCGCTCGAGCATGTTGAGGAAGTCCGAGTTGCCGCCGACGTTCAGCTGCATCGTCTTGTCGAGCCGGACGCCCCGTTCGCGGAAGAGCGAGGTGAGCACTCGGTGAGTGATCGTCGCGCCGACCTGGGACTTGATGTCGTCGCCGATGATCGGCACGCCCTTCTCCTCGAAGCGCCGCTGCCAGTAGGCCTCGCGGGCAATGAAGACGGGCATGCAGTTGACCATCGCGCAGCCGGCCTCGAGCACCTGCTCGGCGTACCACTTGACGGCGGCGTCGGAGCCGACGGGGAGGTAGTTGACGACCACGTCGGTCTTCGTGTCACGGAGGATCCCGACGACGTCGTCCGTCTCGCCGGGCGCCTTCGTCACGACTTCGGAGATGTACTTGCCCAGCCCGTCGTGCGTCATGCCGCGAGAGACCTCGACGCCGGTCTTCGGGACGTCGGCGAACTTGATCGTGTCGTTCGGGTGCGCCCAGATCGCTTCGGAGAGATCCTTTCCGACCTTGTCGCTCGTGACGTCGAATGCGGCGGTGAACTCGATGTCGCGGATGTGGTACCCGCCGAGGTTCACGTGCATCAGCCCCGGGACGAACTGGTCCTCGGGCGCGTCCTTGTAGTACTCCACTCCCTGCAGGAGCGAGTTGGCGCAGTTGCCGACGCCGACGATCGCAACGCGAACGGGTCCGTCGTGGCGCGCCTTGCCGTTCTGCTTGCCGTTTTCATGAGCCATCTAGAGAGACCTCCTATCGCATTCCTGCTATGCCGAGGAAGATAGCAGGAATGCGATACGGCGCTAGGGCAGGCGGCGCGCGGAGGGGCCGGTCATGCCGCGCCCCTGGACGAATCGGCGGTACAGGTACAGCAGGAGCACCGCACCCAGAAAGGCGAAGATGAGACCGCCCGCGGTTCCGACCAGGAGCCTCGCGAGGACGCCGCCGATGAGCGAGCCGCCGAGACCCAGGCCGATCGTCGCGTACCAGGGCATCGGATCGGGCCCCGGAAGCGCGAGCCGCGCGAGGGCGCCGACGATGAAGCCCCAGACGATCAGCCCGAGGACGAAGATCAGCATCGAGCGCTCATTGCTCGCGTGAGAGCAGCTGTTTGCGGACGTACAAGATCCGCTGCAGGACCGTCAGCCACGCTGTCGCGGTCAGCAGTGAGATCGCACCTACGAGCAGCCAGATGCTGATCGGAGCGAGCACGAGACCGGCCGTGATCACGACGACGCGCTCGGCGCGAGACCCGATGCCCACGTCCCCGCGCAGGCCGAGTGCCTCCGCCCGCGCGCGTGTGTAACTGACGAGGAAGGAGCCGGCGACGCCTGCAAAAGCGAGCGCGAGGGCGACCGGATGATCGTATCGGTGAAAGACGAGCGCGATTGCGCCGAGCATCGCTCCCTCGCCGATGCGATCGGTCGTCGAGTCGAGGAACGCGCCGAACGGCGTCGTCTTCCCGCCGGCGCGTGCGAGCGCACCGTCCAGAATGTCGAGGATCGATCCCACGACGAACGTCACGGCGCCGGCCCAGTAGAAGAGCCACGGGTTGCGGTTCTCGAAGAAGACGAGCACGGAGGCGGCGAGGCAGAGGGACACGCCCGCGGTGGTGAGGGCATTCGGCGTCACACGGGTGCGGGCAAGGCCTCCGATCGAACGGGAGGCGAGTGTTCGCGCTCCCGTCGTGTAGCCGTGCTTGACCCGGCTGAGAACGGCGCTTTCCCTCATGTCCTGACCCATCGCATTCCTGCTATGGGCAGACTATAGCAGTCTTGCGATGAAGCCCTGGACGCGGTCTCGGTACAGGATGGCCATCGTGATCAGTGCGAGCACGATCCCGGCCAGCACGTCCAGCCAGAAGTGGTTCCCGGTCGCCATGACCGCGAACCAGACCCACGCCGGCCAGAGAAGCCAGAGCACCTTGAAGACGGGCCGGCGCACGACCGACGCGAGTACGACACCGACGATGAGCGCATCCGCAGCATGGAGGCTTGGCATCGCCGCGTAGGGATTCGATGCGAGCTCGACGAGACCGCTGCCGTGGTTGAGGCCACCGAATTGGCCGAGCGTGTCCGAGAAGCCGATCGACGTGAAGAAGCGCGGCGGCGCAGTCGGGAATGAAGACGTAGCCGATCAGTCCGAGCACGTTCGCGAGCAGGATCGTGTTGCGGAAGCGCGTGAAGGCCTCGTTGCGGCGGAAGTACACCCAGAGCAGCGCCAGCCCGATCACGGTGAACTCCGAGTTCCAGTACGTCCACGAGACGAGCGTCTCGAGCACGCGTGACGACTGCGTCCAGCCCTGTAGCGTCAGCTCCCCGAGGCCGGTGAGGCTTTGCTCGATGCCGATGACCCGCCAGCCGTTCGCGAAGGCGCGGGTCGGGTCGCGATCCGCCACGCCGCGTGCGACCTGATAGGCCGCCAGGAAACCGAACCAGATCAGAAGCTGGTAGCCGAAATCCGCGTAACCACGCGGGAATAGACGCCTTCCGGCTGCAATGGCGGCAGTCATGACCTTGTAATTCTAAACGTCGCCCAGGAGGGGATAAATCCCTCCTTTGGCACGCTCAGCCGCCAATTTGCGACATCGAGCGCGAAGCGCGCACGAAGCCCGGGTCGTTGATTCGGTGTTTCAGCTCCTTGTGCTGAACGGCGAACCGCAGCAGCTGGGTCAATTCGGCGTCGCTCGCGCCTGCTCGGAGCGGTTTCTTCAGATCCCACTCTCTTCGTGAGAAAAGGCACGTGCGCAGCTGACCGTCTGCCGTGAGCCGGATTCGGTCGCAGCTGGAGCAGAACGGCTCGGAGACGGGGTTGACGAAGCCGAGCTCCCCCGCGCCGTCGGCAAAACGGAAACGGCGCGCGGTCGACGACGCCTTCGCCGGCAGCTCGACGAGTGGCTCCGTGCTCGGACTCGATGATCGCCCTGATCTCCGCACCCGTCAGAACATCGTCCTCGCGCCAGGCCTCGTCGGCGTCGAGCGGCATGAACTCGATGAAGCGGACGACGTACGGCTTCCGCCGTGCGAGCTCCGCCAGGGCGGGAACCTCTGTCTCTGTGAAGCCCTTCACCGCGACGCAGTTGACCTTGATCGGGCGGAGCTCCGGATAACGCTCGGCTTCCTCGAGCCCGCGCAGGACCGCGTCGAGCGCGTCGCGGCGCGTGATCTCGGTGAAACGGACGTGGTTGAGCGAGTCGAGCGACACGTTCAGCCGCTGCAAACCCGCTTCCACGAGCGGGCCGGCGAATCGGTCGAGGAGCACGCCGTTCGTCGTCAGCGACAGGTCGCGGACGCCCACGATCGCCGAGAGCATGCCGACGAGCGTCGGCAGATCACGCCGGATCAGTGGCTCGCCGCCGGTGAGCCGGACCTCGTCGACGCCCAGTCGCGCGAGCACACCGACGAGCCGCGCGATCTCCTCGAAGCTCAGGATCTCGTCGCGGCCGAGCCACTCCAGCCCTTCGGCCGGCATGCAGTAAGTGCAGCGGAAGTTGCACTTGTCGGTGACCGAGATGCGAACCGACTTGATCTCCCGGCCCCACGCGTCGACGAGCGGTTCCATGAACCGAGCTTAGCCCAAGGGTTTGGCGGAGAATCGCCCGGTGCCGGCTCTCCTTGCCCTGGTCCTCGTCACCGCGGTTTGGGGAGTGACGTTCGTCCAGGTCAAGGACGCCGTCGCGCTCTATCCGCTGTTCGCCTTCCTGGCGGTGCGCTTCTGCATCGCGACGCTGACGCTGGCCGCTCCCGGCCTCCCGCGCGTCCGGAGCCTCGGGCGGCCGGGATTCGTGGGCGGGGCGTTCCTCGGCCTGCTGCTGGCCGCCGGGTACACGCTGCAGACTGCTGGGCTCGAGCGGACGACCGTCTCGAGCACGGGCTTCATCACCGGGATGTACGTCGTCCTGACGCCGCTGATCGCCCTCGTCCTCGTCAGGTCGCGCATCGGCCTGTCGGTGTGGGGAGGAGTTGCGCTGTCGACGATCGGGCTCGCGATGCTTTCGGGCATTCATGCCGGCTCGGTGACCGGAGACCTTCTGGTGCTGGCAGCCGCCGCCGTCTACTCCCTGCAGATCGTCCTGATGGAGCGTTACGCCCCGCGCTACGACGCCGTCGCCTTCACGTTCGTCGAGATGCTTGCTGCCGGAGTCGCGCTCGGCATCGTTGCTGCGACGCTCGGTGATCTCCACCGGCCCCATGGGTGGACGGTCTGGGGCGCCCTGCTCGTCACCGGCGTCTTCGCGAGCGCACTCGCCTTTCTCGTTCAGACCTGGGCGCAGCGGCGAACGTCGGCGACCCGCACGGCTCTTGCGTTCACGATGGAGCCGGTCTGGACCGCGTTCTTCGGCTACACCCTCGCCGGCGACCGGCTCGGGTTGCTGGGGTGGGGAGGCTGCGCCGTGATCATGGCCGGCATCGTCCTGGCCGAGCCCGCCGCGGCCGGGGCCCTGAGGCGTAACCTGAGACGGTCAGGAACTTGATAAGATGTGGCTTAGATTTTCTCAGTAGACCCACAAAGAAAGGCGAAACCAGGTATGGCCAAGACAATCGGCATCGATCTCGGGACGACCAACAGCGCGATGGCCGTCCTCGAGGGCGGCGAGCCGGTCGTCATTCCGAACGCGGAGGGCGGGCGCACCACGCCGTCCGTCGTCGCGTTCACGAAGGACGGTCAGCGGCTCGTCGGGGCGCCCGCGCGGCGCCAGCAGGTGACGAACCCCGAGAACACGGTGTTCTCGATCAAGCGGTTCATGGGCCGCAAATGGGACGAGGTCTCGGAGGAGATGACGATCGTCCCGTACGAAGTCGTGCAGGGCCCGAACGGCGACGCCCGCGTGCGGGCAGGCGGCAAGGAGTACGCGCCGCCGGAGATCAGCGCGATGATCCTCCAGAAGCTGAAGGCCGACGCCGAGGCCTATCTCGGTGAGCCGGTGAGCGACGCCGTCGTCACCGTGCCCGCGTACTTCAACAACGCACAGCGCGAGGCGACGAAGGACGCCGGCAAGATCGCCGGGCTCAACGTCGTCCGCATCATCAACGAGCCGACCGCGGCTGCACTTGCGTACGGCCTCGACAAGGAGGGTTCCGACCAGACGATCCTCGTGTTCGACCTCGGCGGCGGCACGTTCGACGTGTCGATCCTCGAGCTCGGCGAGGGTGTCTTCGAGGTGAAGTCCACGAACGGTGACAACCACCTCGGCGGCGACAACTTCGACAAGGCGATCGTCGACTGGATGGTCGCGGAGTTCAAGAAGGACCAGGGCATCGATCTTGCGGCCGACCGCATGGCCCTGCAGCGTCTCTACGAGGCGGCCGAGAAGGCGAAGATCGAGCTGTCGTCGACGATGACGACGCAGATCAACCTTCCGTTCGTCACCGCGACGCAGGACGGGCCGAAGCATCTCGACCTCGCACTCACGCGTGCGAAGCTCGAGGAGATCACCGGTGACCTGCTCGAGCGGACCGTCGGTCCGACGCGTCAGGCGGTCGAGGATGCGGGCATCGACAAGTCGAAGATCGACCATGTCGTGCTCGTCGGCGGCATGACCCGTATGCCTGCGGTGCAGGCGAAGGTCAAGGAGCTGATCGGCAAGGACCCGCACAAGGGCGTGAACCCGGACGAGGTCGTCGCCGTCGGCGCCGCGATCCAGGGCGGCGTGCTCAGGGGCGAGGTCAAGGACATCCTGCTGCTGGACGTCACGCCGCTGTCGCTCGGCATCGAGACGAAGGGTGGTGTGTTCACGCGGCTGATCGAGCGGAACACGACGATCCCGACGAAGAAGTCCGAGACGTTCACGACCGCGGAGGACAACCAGCCGTCGGTGGAGGTGCACGTCCTCCAGGGTGAGTCCGAGATGGTCGCGTTCAACAAGACGCTCGGCAAGTTCCAGCTCGTCGGCATCCCGCCGGCGCCGCGGGGCATGCCGCAGGTCGACGTCTCGTTCGACATCGACGCGAACGGGATCATCAACGTGTCGGCGAAGGACCTCGGAACCGGAAATCAGCAGCAGATCCGGATCGAGGGCGGCTCGGGCCTCAAGGAGGACGAGGTGCGGCAGATGATTCGCGACGCGGAGGCGCACGCCGACGAGGCACGCCGCCTGCGCGAGGTCGCGGACACGAAGAACAACGCAGAGCAGCTCGCCTACCAGACGGAGCGTTCGCTGAAGGATCACCGCTCGGCGCTCGACGAGTCCGACGCGGCGACGATCGAGGGCCGGGTCATGGAGCTGAAGCAGGCGCTCGAAGGCGATGACGTGGGCGAGATCCGCGCCAAGACCGAGGCGCTGCAGGAGGCGTCCCACAAGCTCGCCGAGGCTGTCTACGCATCGGCGCAGCAGCAGACCACGTCCACGACGTCGGCGACCGGCAACGGTGGCGGCTCCGACGACGAGGTCGTCGAAGAGGGCGACTACGAAGTCATCGACGAAGAGCAAGAGGCGGCGAAGCCTTGAGCGACCTTTCGAAGCGCCAGATCCAAACGCCGGCGCAGCCGCCTGTCCGCGACAGCGGACCAGTGGAGGGGGTTCGGGGGAACCGGGAGGTTCCCCCGACTCCCGCCGAGGCGCCTGAGGAGCGCGTGGACGTCGAGGCTCTCCAGGCTGAGCGCGATGGGCTTCTTGATCGGCTCCAGCGGCTCGCCGCGGAGTTCGACAACTTCCGCAAGCGCAATGCACGCGAGCAGGCGGCGTTTGCCGAGCGCGCCAACGAACGGCTCGTCAAGGAGCTGATCCCGATCCTCGACGATCTCGGGCGGGCGCTCGAGGCCGCCGCGGATCACGAGGAGGCGAAGCTCGAGGACGGAGTCCGGCTCGTGCACCGCGCGCTAGACGATCTGCTTGCCAAGGAAGGTCTTGCAGAGATCGAGACCGAGGGACGGTTCGACCCGCACGTCCACGAGGCGCTGCTGTCACAGCCTTCCGAGCAGGAGGAAGGCTCGGTGATCGAGGTCGTGCAGAAGGGCTACAGGCTCGGTGACAAGGTGCTGCGGCCGGCGCGCGTCGTCGTCGCAGCTCCGTTGGGGGACTGAGTTGGCGACGCTGTACGACACGCTCGGGGTCAAGAAGGGCGCGTCTGCGGAGGAGGTCAAGAAGGCCTACCGCAAGCTCGCCGCGCAGCACCACCCCGACAAGAATCCCGGCGACGCTGCTGCCGAGGAGAAGTTCAAGGAGGTCCAGAACGCCTACGACACGCTCTCCGATCCGGAGAAGCGGAAGCAGTACGACAGGTTCGGCTCGACGAACGGTCGTCGCGGGCCCGGTTTCGATCCCGGTGACGTGAACTTCGGCGGCGGCGGCGGCAACTTCACGATCAACGACCTCGGCGACCTCGGCGATCTGTTCGGCGGGATCTTCAACCGTGGGCAGGCGGGCCGGGCGCGGCCGCAGCCGGAGCGCGGTGCCGACATCGAAGTTCCAGTGAGCTTGTCGTTCGAGGACTCGCTGCGTGGTCTCGAGACGAAGATTCCCGTCGAGGTGACGACCGCCTGTCGTGAGTGCGGCGGCTCCGGCGCCGAGCCGGGAACGTCCCCGGTCATCTGTCCGGAGTGCCATGGTCGCGGCGTCATCTCGGAGAGCCAGGGGCTCTTCGCGCTGTCGCAGCCGTGTCCGCGCTGCCGCGGAAACGGCACGGTCATCGAGAAGCCGTGCAAGAAGTGCAAGGGCTCGGGTCGCGAGCGGCGGACGAAGCGCTACACCGTGAAGATTCCCGCCGGAGTCAAGGACGGCACGCGGATTCGGCTCAAGGGCAAGGGTGAGCTCGGGGAATCGGGAGGCGCTGCGGGCGACCTGTACGTCGTCACGCGCGTCGAGCCGTCGAAGAAGTTCGAGCGGCGCGGTGCCGATCTCGTGATCGAAGTGCCGGTGACCTATTCGGAGGCGGCGCTCGGGGCAACTGTCGAGGTGCCGACGCCGTACGGCGAGCGCGTGTCGCTGAAGGTTCCCGCGGGAACGCAGGACGGCCGGTTGTTGCGGATCCGCGGCTACGGCGCACCGAAGCTCGGCGGCAGCGGGAAGGGCGACCTCATCGCGCGGCTGCGCGTGAGCGTGCCGAAGAAACTGTCGAAGAAGGAGCGCGAGGCGCTCGAGGAATTGCAGAAGCTGTCGCACGACGATCCACGGGAGGCGTTGTTCTCGTGAAGCTCGCGGCTCTCATCCTGGTCGGCGTCGGCACCGTCGTGGTGCTGGTGACGTTCGTGATCATGCGGCGCAAGCTCGAGGAGCTGCGGCGGGTCAAGGAGGAGCGGGAGTGATGGACGACCGACCGCGCTACATGATTTCCGTCGCGGCCGACATCGTCGGAATGCATCCGCAGACGCTACGCATCTACGAGAACAAGGGTCTGATCCGCCCGAAGCGCACGGCCGGTAACACGCGTTTGTACTCGGAAGCGGACATCCAGCGGCTGCAGCTGATCCAGCAGCTGACGAACGAGCTCGGGCTCAACCTCGCAGGCGTCGAGCAGGTGTTGCAGCTGCAGGACGAGGTGGAGCGGATGAGCCGCCGGCTGGACCGCTTGCAGCGTGAGATGCGCGCGGCGGTCAACGAGGTTCACCGCCAGTACCGCCGCGACCTGGTGCCGTGGAAGCCACCCATCGACCTCCTTCCGACACGTCCCTGATGGCCACGATCAGGTGTCGGACATCAGTCGTTGCAGGTGCCCCGCACGCCGCCGGGTCGCGGTGCGAGGCGGGCTCGCCTGCCACGCGGACATGGTCGCCGGAACCACGTCCAGGTGTCGGACATGGTGACGAGAGTGTGACGGACGATCCACAGGTGACATGGACTTCAACAGGCTGACACTCAAGAGCCAGGAGGCCGTCGCGGCGGCGCAGGAGCTTGCGCGCCGGATGGGCAATCCGGAGCTCTACCCCGAGCACCTGGTGCTCGCGCTCCTCGACCAGGAGTTGCCGCAGCAGCTCGTGCCCGACGCGGCGGAGCTCCGCTCCGAGGCCGAAGCAGCGCTCAGCACGAAGCCGTCGGTCCAGGGAATGCAACAGCAGCCGAACGTCTCGGCCGCGTTCTCGCGGGTCCTCGACAAGGCCGCCGACGAGGCGAAGCGAATGGAAGACGACTACGTCTCGACCGAGCACCTCCTGCTCGCGCTGGACGTCGTGCCGCGGGATCAGCTCGAGGCGAAGATCAAGGCGGTGCGGGGAGGCCAGCGCGTCACCTCGCAGGATCCCGAAGAGACGTACCAGGCGCTCGAGAAGTTCGGCCGCGACCTGACCGCCGCTGCCGAGGACGGCAAGCTCGACCCGGTGATCGGGCGAGACGAGGAAGTCCGCCGGGTGATCCAGGTCCTGTCGCGCCGCACGAAGAACAACCCCGTCCTGATCGGCGACCCCGGAGTCGGGAAGACTGCGATCGTCGAAGGACTGGCGCAGCGCATCGTCGCCGGCGACGTCCCGGAAGGCCTCAAGGGCAAGCGCGTGTGGGCGCTCGACATCGGCGCGCTCCTCGCGGGCTCGAAGTACCGCGGCGAGTTCGAGGAACGGCTGAAGGCCGTGCTGAACGAGATCCAGTCCGCGGAGGGCCGGATCATCCTCTTCATCGACGAGCTGCACACGATCGTCGGTGCGGGTGCCGCCGAAGGCGCGGTCAGCGCCGGCAACCTCCTCAAGCCGATGCTCGCGCGCGGCGAATTGCGCGCCGTCGGGGCAACCACGCTCGACGAGTACCGCAAGCAGATCGAGAAAGATGCCGCGCTCGAGCGCCGCTTCCAGCCGATCTTCGTGGGCGAACCGTCGGTCACCGACACGATTGCGATCCTGCGCGGCCTGAAGGAGCGCTACGAAGCGCATCACGGCGTGCGCATCCGAGATGCGGCGCTCGTCGCGGCCGCGGTCCTCTCCGACCGCTACATCACCGACCGGTTCCTCCCGGACAAGGCGATCGACCTTGTCGACGAAGCTGCGTCACGCCTACGGATGGAGATCGACTCGAGCCCGATCGAGCTCGACGAAGCGGATCGCCGGGTGCGCCAGCTCGAGATCGAGCTCGCCGCGATGCAGAAGGAGTCGAAGGACGTGCGCGAGCCGGTCGAGCGCGAGCTCGCGGAGGCGAAGGAGCGCCACGCCGGCCTGGCCGCGCGCTGGTCGCAGGAGAAGGAGGCGCTCGACCGCGTCAAGGACGTCACACAGCGAATCGACGCGCTGCGCATGGAGTACGAACGCGCGGAGCGCGGCGGCGACTTCAACCGCGCCGCAGAGATTCGGCACGGCGAGCTGCCGGCGTTGGAACGCGAGCTCGCCGAACGCGATGGCGCTCAGCCCGAGAACACGATGGTCAAGGAAGAGGTGGACGAGGACGACGTCGCGATGGTGGTCGCACGCTGGACCGGAATCCCGGTCGACCGTCTGCTCGAGGGCGAGACGGAAAAGCTGATCCATATGGAGGAGCGATTGCACCAGCGCGTTGTCGGCCAGGACGAAGCCGTCGAGGCCGTCGCCAACGCGCTACGCCGTTCGCGCACGGGCCTGCAGGACCCGAACCGGCCGATCGGCTCGTTCGTGTTCCTCGGCCCGACGGGCGTCGGCAAGACCGAGCTTGCCCGCGCGCTCGCGGAGTTCATGTTCGACGACGAGCGGGCCATCGTGCGGCTCGACATGTCGGAGTACCAGGAACGGCACACCGTCGCACGGCTGATCGGCGCGCCGCCCGGTTACGTGGGCTACGAGGAAGGTGGTCAGCTCACCGAAGCCGTGCGTAGGCGGCCGTACTCCGTGATCCTCCTCGACGAGATCGAGAAGGCGCACAACGAGGTCTTCGACGTGCTCCTTCAGATTCTCGACGACGGCCGCCTCACCGACGGCCAGGGCCGTACCGTCGACTTTCGCAACACCGTTCTGATCATGACCTCGAACCTGCGCTCGCTGGAGCAGATGCGCGAGGTCTTCCGGCCCGAGTTCCTGAACAGGATCGACGAGATCGTGGAGTTCAAACCGCTGACGAAGGACGAGCTCGGGCACATCGTCGAGCTCCAGCTAGAGCGTCTACGCGCGCGGCTCGCCGAGCGTGGGCTCGACCTCGAGCTGACTGACGAGGCGAAGCAGGTCGTCGCCGACGCCGGCTGGGATCCGGCCTACGGTGCGCGACCGCTCAAGCGCGCCATCCAGAGGATGATCGAGAACCCGCTCGCCCTTCGCCTGCTCGAAGGGGACTTCGCCGAGGGCGACACCGTGCGCGTCGACGCCAAGGACGGCGAGCTCGTTTTCGAGCGGGCCGCCCCGAGGGAACGCGTGGCCGCGCTCTAGAGCTCGATGTCGTCGAAGAAGTCGGCGCCCTCTTGCTCGGGCGGAGCGCCGTAGATGTAGAGCACGAGCTCCTCGCTGCCTTCGTTTCGGACCTGCAGCGGCGTACCCGGCTGCACCGCGACGACGCTCTGTGGGCCGACGTCGACCCGGTCGGGCGGATCGCCGAGCAGCATCGTCAGCGCTCCTGAGATGACGACGAACACCTCTTCCTGAGCCTTGTCCGCATGGCGCCTGCCGCGTGTTCCAGGTGGGTACCGCCAGACGCGTCCACGCGACTGCTGCAGCCCTGCGGCGGTCGTGACGTCCGCAGCCTGGCGCGGCTCCTGGCCCTCTGCGCTGGGCGGGCGCTCCTCCCATTCGAACTTGGACGAGTCTGCGACCTGGTAGCCCACACCCGGATCATAAGAAAAGGGCCGCTCCCCACAGCGACCCCATCCACTAGCGACAACTCGCATCCTGACCCCGGATTGTTTGGTGATCGTGAGCGATCCCTGAGAAAATCGGGACGTGGGCCTCTACCACGACGGGAGCCGTGAGCTCCAGGACCGCTTCGACACCAGGCGACTCGCCGACCGGATCGAGGAGCGGATCGTCCACGACCGGATCGACGACGGCGACCGGGCATTCATCGAGGCGCGCGACATGTTCTTCATCGCTACGACGGACGAGGACGGCCAGCCGCAGTCTTCGTACAAGGGCGGCGAACCGGGATTCGTGCGCGTGCTCGACGAGAAGACGATCGCCTTCCCGCTCTATGACGGTAACGGCATGTACCTGACCGCGGGCAATCTCATGACGACGAAGAAGGTCGGCTTGCTCTTCATCGATTTCGAGGGTCGAAAGCGCATGCGGCTGAACGGCGTCGCGTCGGTCGCAGACGACGATCCGCTGCTCGCGGAGTTTCCCGAGGCGCAGCTGATCGTTCGCGTCAGCGCGACCGAGGTCTTCCCGAACTGCCCGCGCTACATCCACGAGTACAAGCTCGTCAAGAGGTCGCGGTTCGTGCCGAAGCGGGAGTGCGAGACGCCGGTGCCGCAGTGGAAGCAGAGCGATTGGGCACACGACGTCCTCCCGGAGAACGATCCGGCCAACGATCCGTCCCGCGAGGTCATCCCGCGCGGGTGACGCAGGCGTCCGGCGTCTCACGACGCGAGCTCCTCACTCGTGCGACCGCGCTCATCGCGGGCGCGACCGTGCTCGACCGGCTGCCGCACGCGCTTCGGCTGCAAGGCTGGCTCGAGGACGCCTACGCGGCCGGGCCGAACGTCGTCGCGCAGACGCTGAACGGGCTCGTCGCGTTCATCGTTCCCGGCCGCGATCGGTACTCGCGCGCGCAGGGAACGAGGTCGAAGACGCCCGGAGGGATCGAGTCAGGGACCACTGCGGTGCTGACGCGCACGCTCGATCGTTTCCTGCCTGGGCCTTTGCCGCTGTCGGCGACGGCGGCGACGATCCTCAACGAGTTTGCGGCCCAGATCGACCCGGCCTCGCGTAAGGGCACGTTTGCCTCACCGTTCGCGAATCTCTCCTTCGCAAAGAAGGCCCGTGTCTTTCAGACGATCGAGAGCCTTTCGGCCGAGAGCGCGGGCTCGATCCGCTTCCTCGCCGGCAACCTGCCAGATCTCGTCGCGTTCCTCGCCTATTCCGAAGCCGGCGTCTTCGATGCGAAGAGACGTCGCTTGCGCGCGCGTCCTGTCGGCTGGCGACTGACCCGTTACGCAGGCGTGGCGGACGGACGGAAGGAATTGAAGGGGTACTGGCAGGGCCGCAAGGCGGCGGATCCCGGTGCATGACGTGATCGTCGTCGGTGCCGGCGGTGGCGGCCCGGTCGTGGCCAAGGAGCTCGCCGCACGTGGTCTCGACGTCCTGCTGCTCGAGGCCGGCGCCGGCTTCGAGCACAGCGAGCGCGAGTGGTCGCACTTCGAGAACGAGGCGAACAATCCGGCCACGGGGGTCTTTCGGTTCGGCCCCGGCGACCGCACGCAGGCGCCCTGGGCGCGCGAGCTCCCGCAGAATTGCTTCCTCTGGCAGACCGCGGGCGTCGGTGGTTCGACATTGCACTACTTCGCGAACTCGCCCCGCGCGATGCCGGGGGCGTTCTCCGACTACGGCGGAGCCGATGCCGATGCGTACGACCGGGATCACGCTGCGCCGTTTGGGTATCGCGAGCTGATCCCGTACTACGAATGGGTCGAGCACACGCTCCCCGTTCAGACAGCGGCGATGGGGACGAAGGAGGAGCGGTTCCTCCAGGGCGCCGCGAAGCTCGGTTTGCCGCACCAGACGTCGAAGAACATCACCGTCGCCGCGTACAGGCCGCAAGAGAACGCGATCCTCCAACCGCAAGGAACGGCCGGCCTGACGAGCGATCCGAAGAAGCTCGCCTACCCGCGCGCACAGGGGTGCACCTTTTGCGGGCACTGCCCACAGGGCTGCGTCGAGCCGCTGAAGTCACCCCGCAATCTGCGGGCAAAGCGCTCCACTCATGCGAGCTACGTCCCGATGGCGTTGACTGCGGATCGTTGGACGCGTGGGAAAGCCGTGACGCTCGTCGCCGATGCGTTTGCAGTTCGAGTCGAGACCGACGGAGGCGCCGCGACCGGGATCACGTGGCGCAACGTCCGCAAAGGCGGGACGACGACCGAGCTGGCGAAGGTCGTGGTGCTCGCCGCCGGTCCAGTCGAGACACCCCGGCTCTGGTTGAACAGCCGCCTGCCGAATCCGAACGATCAGGTCGGCCGCGGCCTCACCGATCACTACCTCGACTACCTCGTCGGGCGCTTCTCGTCGTACACGGGCTCTAGCAAAGGGCCGACGTCAGCTGCGAGGCTCGATTTCCCCGGCTTCGGGGGGCTCGAGCAGGCGGGCATCTCTCCCGGTCTACAAGGCCAGGGGCTGACGTCGAGCGACTCGGGGATCGCGGGTTTCTACAACGGTGGCGGCCGCGTCGGAGCCTGGGGAGCAGACGCCGTCGGCAGGCTCGTCGGCGAGCGCCTCAAGCGCTTCATGAGCAACATCGACCGACTCGTCGGCGTGGCGCTGATCACCGACGACGACGTGCTGCCGCAAAACCGCGTCATGCTCTCGACGACGATGGCGCCCGACGCGCACGGCCCGATCGGCCGGCTCGTGATTCCTGCTCGGTCTCCTCGAACCTTGAAGAACCGTGAGTACCTCGCAGCACGTGCGGTCGAGTTGCTCCGAGCAGCCGGCGCCCGTGAGGTGATCCGGGTCAACTTCCCTGGTCTGCTGTTGCATCTGCACAGCACGATGCGGATGGGCACGAGCGCGAGCGACTCCGTCCTCGACTCCGATGCCGAGTCACGCTGGGTCAAGCGCCTGTTCGTCGCGGACAACTCCGCGCTACCCAACGGTCTCGGCGGCCCGAATCCCACACTCACGACGCAGGCGCTCGCAACGCGCACTGCCGAGAAGATCTTCGTCCGCTACTTCGGCGGCGATCCGTGGATCGGGCGCGAGTCACCGGTGTCGTCGGTGGACGACACGGTGACCCAGGCGGTGCTTGCCGCCGGGCTCTAGCTGAAGTGCGTGCGCATCGCGCGGATGAGCGCGCCCGCGTAGCGCATGCCTTCGGTGTCGGGCTCGCGGCCGAGGAAGCGCCAGCGGCGCTGCTCGTACCAGAGACACGCGCGGAGCTCCTCGAGCGTCCGCGGCACCTCGCCGGTCCGACGCCAGCGCGCGAAGGCGCCGCTTGCGGACTCGGTGCACGACTCCCGATCTCTCGGTGCGAACGTCACGGCGAACTTGGCGTAGTCGCTCCACTCGCCGTACCCGGGCGGTAGATCGGTCTCTCGCAGCTCCCCTGTTTGGATCTGCAACGCGTACATCTCATTACCTCCGACGACGCAAAGGGCCGCTGCCGCGGCCCTTTGGGAAATGACTCGCCCCCATCGGCCTGCGGCTGGCCTCAGGGGCGACTTGCTATTGGTGCTTTCACCTTGAGATGCCTCAAGTGGCCCGGATCTTGCCGGGGCTTTGGAGAAATCCCCCTTCTGGGGTACGGGGGAGCGGGCCGCACCATCAGAAGACGCCGGCGCACGGCGATCCTTGCAGCCGTTCACCCATCCGGGTGACACGGCTACCGTGGCCTGGTGATCCTCGTCGTTGCGGCCACTGCTCGGGAGCTCGCCGGCGCCGGCACCGGTGTGGTGACGCTCGCGTGCGGCATTGGCCCGGTCGAGGCTGCGGCGGCGACGGTGACCGCGCTGACCACGCAGCGTCCGGATGCGCTCCTCCATGTCGGAATCGCCGGGGCTCGCGGCATTCCGGTCCCTCAGCTCGTGATCGGCTCCGAGGCGGTGTACGAGGATGCGCTCGCAGGCGGCCTCGTGCCGGACCGGCTTCGACCCGACCCAAGTCTCGTCGATGCCGCGCAGCGCGCACTTCCCGATGCGTGGGTGCTGCCGATCGGGACGAGCGCGCACGTCGGCGGGACGAGTGCCTGCCAGGTCGAGGCGATGGAAGGCTTCGCGGTCCTTGCTGCGGCGCAACGAGCCGGCGTGCCGGCCGTCGAAGTCCGAGCCGTGTCCAACGAGATCGACGAGCCCGATCGCGCGCGCTGGCGCTTCGACGATGCGCTCGCCGCGCTCGACGATGCATTGCCGAGGCTGCTGGCCGAGCTCGCCCGGTGAGCCGCGTCTGGCTCCGGGCGACGGCGCTCGCCCTTGCCGCGATCGGCGCGGTGGCCGGCCTCACGGTCTACTACAGCTCCGACAAGGTTCCACGTTGTCTCGTCTCGGGCGTCGACACCTGGCGGCCGCCGGCCGACGGCGCAACGCACCGCTACGAGGTCGTCCTCCTCAACGGTTCCGCGTGTGTCTTCGACATGTCTCAGAAGCACCGGCTCGTCGGTGCGCTCTCTCTGGCGCAGGCGAAGTGGCTCGCGAAGGCTGCCCCGACAGCCTCGGACACGTTGAGAGTCGATGACCGCGAGCACGGCGTCGCCTACGAGACGAAGCGCGGGCTGCTCGGCGTCCGTGTCCTCGACCTGCGCACGAAGCAACAGCTCTACGTCGCGCGTTTCAAGGGCTTCACCTGGAACCCGCGCTTCGGGCCCGACCCGCCGACTCACGGCCTCTCGCTCGCGCCGGACCGGCCCGAGCTCTGGGCGCTCGACGCGCCGAACAGTGTCGTGCACCTCTTCGACGTAAGCGGGCTCCCGGACCAGCCGCCGCGCCGGATCGAGGACATTCGTCTCACGAGGCCCATCTCCGGTGACGAGAGCCCCTGCGCGCGTGCGTGCGGTCGCATCGGGTCGCTCCAGCACAGCGCAGACGGGCGGTTCGTCTACGTCGGGGATTCCGGTGACGTCATCGACACCGGCACCCGCGAGGTGGTCGCCAACCTCGAAGCGCTGCACAACTCCCGGGTGGCTTTCGAGGTCGACTGGGTCGACGGCAAGCCGGTATTTCCGCAGCACAGCTAGATTCGATCGCGTGCACCGCACCCAGTTGCCGCCGCCGCTCCCGCCGGAGACCCGCACCGTCGGGCAGCTCGTCGCGGAATCCCTGAAGCTCTACGCTGCGCGCTTCTGGCCCTCGCTCGCGCTCGGCATCGGTCCTGCTGTCGTCGGCGTCGCGGACGCGGAGCTCGAGGGCGCCGCGCGATTCGCGGTCGTCCTCGTCGCCGGACCGTTGCTGCTCGCAGGCTCGTACGCCGGTGCTGTCGCACTCGTGCGCCCGATCGGCCGCGGCAGAAGGGTGCCCGTCGCACTGGCCGTGGGCTTCGTCGCGTTCCTGCCGCTCTGCCTGTCGCGGCTCTGGATCTTTCCCGGGATCTACTTGGTGGCGCTCGGCTGGCTCGCGTTCGTCGGGCTCGGGGTCCCCGCCGCCCTCGTCGAGCGTCGCGGCTTCGCGGACTCGATCAGGCGTGGCGTCGAGCTCGCGCGTGCCGACTACGTTCATGCGCTCGGCTCGCTTGCGACGCTTGCGATCACGATCTTCCTCACCGGTCTCGTCCTCTTCTTCTCGTTGCGCGAGCTGAGCGACCAGGCGATCCGTGTCGCCGGGCTGCTTGCGCTCGTCGTGCTCGCTCCGATCTTCGTGCTCGGAGCTGCGGTGCTCTACGTCGACCAGGAAGCCCGAGTAGAGTCGAGCTCCCGACCGAGGAGGAAGCGCGATGCCGACCTACATTCTGCTTTCGAGTCTGACGGCGCAGGGCGTCCAGACCCTGAAGTCGAACCCTGACCGTCTACGAGAGGTCAACAAGGACGTCGAGGAGCTCGGCGCCAAGGTGCTCCATCAATGGGCGACGCTCGGGGACTATGACTTCGTGAATATCGTCGAGGCACCCGACGCGGCGACGATCGCGCGCGTGTCCGTCTCACTCGGTGCGCGCGGAAGCACGAAGATCCGCACGCTCACGGCGCTGACGATCGACGAGTTCTTGCAGGCTCTCGGCTAGTCCGCGCGCTCGCGGAGAACCGAGATCCCCCACGCACGTCCGGAGTCGAAGAGCTCGTCCGGATCGATCTCGTCCGCCCAGCCGAGGAAGTGCTTCTCCGGGTTGTCCTCGGTCGACCCGTACACGGCGCGGCGGTCCGGCGCGTGCGGTGCAGGCTCGATCGGCTCGCCGCGCTCTAGCGCGTCCAGTCGTGCCTGCGCTTCTTCCGCAACGGGTCCTTCTTCGTAACCGCGCGGCATGAGCGTGAGTGTACGCTCGGCGCCGTGCCCGCCGCGCTCGCCGTCAGCGGTCTCGTGAAGCGCTACGGCGCCGTCGACGCACTCGTCGGTGTCGACCTCGAAGTCCGCGAGAGCGAGCTCGTCGGACTGCTGGGACCGAACGGCGCCGGCAAGTCGACGCTCGTGAAGATCGCTTGCGGTCTCGTTCGGCCCGACCTCGGGACGCGCGGAGGTTTGCGGTGCACGCGCAGGCTCGCGCGAGGCGCGCGCGGCGATGGGCTACCTCGCGGAGCTGTTCCGCTTTCCCGGGTGGATGACGGCGGACGAGCTGCTCGAGCTGCACCAGCGTCTCGCCGGCTCGCGAGGTGGTGAGCGCGAGCGCGTCGAGCTGCTCGAGCTGGTCGGCTTGGAGGAGGCGCGCAGGCGGGCGGTCGAGGCGATGTCGAAGGGAATGCAGCAGCGGCTGGGGATCGCCCAGGCGCTCGTCGGGTCGCCGCGGCTGCTCCTGCTCGACGAGCCGACGAGCGCGCTCGACCCGGTGGGGAGGCGCACAGTGCGCACGCTCCTCGAGGAGCTGCAGCGGCGCGGCGTGTCCGTCCTCCTGAACTCGCACCTTCTGAGCGAGATCGAGCTCGTTTGCGACCGGGTCGTGATCCTGCTCGGCGGCAAGGTCGTGTCGGCGGGCACGCCTGCCGAGCTCTCGCGTCCCCGCGGCGTCGAGATCGAGACGAGCGAGGGGAAACGGACGTATCTGGAAGCAGGCCGCGATGACGTCCCGAAGCTGATCGCCGAGCTCGTGCGCGACGGTCAGGACGTGTACGGAGCGCGCGTGTTGACCTCCACGCTCGAAGAGGTCTATGTGGAAGCCGTCGGCGGTGAGACGTCGTGACGGCCGTGTTGACGATCGCCGGGTACGGACTGCGCGAGGCGCTGCGCCGCAAGGTGTTCGTCGTCGTCTGCGTACTCTCGGTTGCGTTTCTCGTCCTGTACTGGCTCGGCGCGCGGTACGCGTTTCATCACATCGCGGGCGTCGTCCCGCCGGCGGGTGTCGATGCGCAGACGTTCGCCGGTGCGTTTCTGTTCGGGATGGCGATGTTCGGGACGCTCTTTCTCGGCGTCGTCCTCGCGATCTTCCTGACGCTCGGGACGGTGCGCGGCGATGCGGAGCGCAACCTGCTGCAGCCGCTCGTCGTACGTCCGATCGGCCGGGCCACGCTGCTGGTCGCGCGCTTCCTCGGCGCGGCGGCCGTGTGTGTCCCGTACGTGCTGATCCTCTACTTCGCGGGGATGCTCCTGACCGGGCTCGAGGGCTCGTGGTGGCCGGACCGGATCGTGACGCCCGGGCTCGAGCTCGCCGCCGGTGTGCTGGTCGTGGCGGCGCTGTCCTTGCTCGGCTCGGTGTTTCTCAGTTCGATTGCGAACGGGATCGCTGTGTTCATGGTGTTCGGCGCCGGGCTCGTGGCCGGGTTGCTCGGGAACATCGGGCATGTGCTCAACTCGAGCGGCCTCATCCATGCGGCGAAGATCGCCGCGTGGATGATCCCGTTCGAAGCGCTGTACCAGGACGCTCTACGGGGGATCACCGAGAAGACGTCGGGTTTGACGGGCTTCCTCCTGCGGCTCGGTCCGTTCGGAGGCGCGGAGCAGGGCGGAGTCGGACTGCGCCTCTGGGTGGTGGCGTATCTCGTGATCGTCGGCGCGCTCGCGATCGCGGGCTTCGTGCGTCGCGATCTGTAGCGAAAGCTGTCCGAATTCCGAACGGGACCGCGGCGTGCCGTCCTCGAACGTATGCGACGCCGGGCCGTCAGGCGTGTCCGCGCCGGCGCGGTGTGGAAGAAAAGTCACACTCTCGGCACACCCGTCCCGGCCGGAGGCGACGTGGCCGAGACCTGTCGCACCGGGACATGTCGGGGACAGTCCCCGACGTGGCTCCGGCGCACACGTACCGCGCGGACAGGGTCACGCCGACGCGGACGCGACTGCGACCTCGGCGGCCAGGCCGGCGTTTGCGACGACAAGCTCTCGATTCGCGGCGAGCGTCCGGCCCTCGCTTCGCTCGTGCAGGAACGAGAGGACGAACGGCGTCACCGCCTGACCCGTCACGCCGCGGCGCTCGGCTTCCGCCAGCGCTTCCTCGATCAGCGGCTCGACGTCGTCGAGACTTCGGTCAGGTGGACGCGCGAGCAACAAACCGCCGCCGCCGAGATCCCAATGCGCGCGGGCGACTCTCGCAGCCTCGTCCGGCGAGTCGACGCGCCCCGGAGCCGCCGGGCCGCCGTGCGCCGTATAGAAGAGCGGCAACTCGTTCGTACGGAACCCGAGCACCGGCACGCCCAGAGACTCGAGGAGCTCGAGCGTCGCGGGGACGTCGAGCAGCGACTTGATTCCAGCCGAGACGACCAGCGCCTGCGTGCGAGCCAGCACGCCGAGGTCCGCGGACACGTCCGGCGGATGCGGAAAGCCTCGGTGCACGCCGCCGAGCCCGCCGGTTCCCATGAACCGGATGCCGGCAGCGCGGCACACCGCGAGCGTCCCACCGACCGTCGTCGCGCCGATCGCGCCCTGCACAACGCACGCAGCGAGGTCGCGCGGCCCCACCTTGCGCGCGGCAGCGTCGAACCGCGTCAGCTCGTCCTCCGTGAGCCCGACCCGGAGCTCGCCGTCGAGCACGCCGATCGTCGCGGGGACGGCGCCCGCCGCGCGCACCCGACGCTCCGACTCGAGACCGACGGCAACGCCTTCTCCTGCAGGGAAGCCGTGCGCGATCAGCGTCGTCTCGAGCGCGACGACCGCCGAAGCTTCGCGTACCTCTTCGGAGACCACGGTCACGGCATCGCTCCGAGCTTGCCGACGCAGCGGGCGGCGGCCTCCACCGCGAGCTCGGGACCGCCCACGAGAAAGCCGGCGGCCAAGGCATCCCCGGCGCCCGTCGCATCGACGACCTCGACAGCAGCAGCAGGTAGCTCCACGCGCTCGTCGCCGAGCACGAGCACTCCGCGCGCACCGCGCTTGACGACCGCCGTCGGCGCGAGCCCGTACGCGGCCCCGACGATCTCCCACTCGGCCTCGTTGGCGAAGATCACGTCGGGGGCGAGGCGCTCGAGCAGCTCCCGGAAACGAACGGGCCCGTACTCGCGGATTCGCGTCCAGGCGGAGAGGTCGACGCTCACCCTTGCTCCCCGCTCGCGCGCAAGCTCCGCTGCGCGAAGCGCAGCGCCGTCGATCGGCGTCGAGAAGAGCGCATAGCCGGAGATGTGCAGACAGTCGCATGCGAACCACTCCGGGTCGAGCTCGTCGGCCGAGAGCTCCGGACCAGCGCCGCGATCCGACGCCATCGTCCGCTCACCGTCGGCTCCGACGAGCGAGACCACGATGCCGCTTCGTCCCTGCACCGGTCCCGCCAGCTCGACGCCTCGCGCTCCGAGCTCCGCACCGACGAGCTTCTCCGCGAGATCGTCACCGCGTTTCGCAACGCAGCGTGCCTCCGCGCCGAGGGCAACCACCCAGGCCGCGACGTTGGCCGCCTGCCCGCCCACACTGGTCTGCGTCGCCGCCAGGGCGTCCGCGCCGGGGGCGAGCGGTTCGTCCAGGCGGACGATCACGTCGAGAAGCGCGTCTCCGAGTGTCGTGATCACACCTAAGATCGTCCCATGGACGGCGAGAGCAGGGGCGGCCGTCTCGGCTCGTTCATCGTCGGAGGGCTGCTCGGAGCCTCAGCGACCCTCGCGGCCGCTCGTCGCAGGCGCCGGCGGGCTCAGCCCGATCGACCCGTTTTCCAGGGGCTCGAGGCCTTCGAGAGCGCACCTTGCTACCGCGAGATCGTCGAGAAGAGGCGCGAACGGCTAGAGCCGTGACGCGGCGCGGAGCAAGGTCCGCAGGTTGATGTCCGCGTCGCCGATTCCCGAGGCGAACGCCGACTCGCATCACGTCTTCCGACATCTTGAGATAACGCGCCCGCGTCACGAGCGGCCGCCGCGAGCGGATGACGAGGAAAGGCCCGTACACACGCCCTTCGAAGGCCGAGCCTGGAGCGGGGAGGACGAAGGGGATCGTCTGGCGCTCGACGAGATTCGTCGTGTCGCTCGCATCCAGCACCCAGACGCCGCGGCCGAGCGGTTCGGGAATGTCCTTGAGCGTTGAGGCAAGCAGTGCCGGATCGGCGCGCGGCAACACGTGACCGGAGAACGAGCGGTCCTGCTCCCACGCCCGCAGGTAGACGGGCTCGTAGCCGAGCAGGACGTCACTCGACCGGTTGCCGGCCGCAAGCCACGCGCCGGCGGCCGTTCGTGACTGTGCCTCGCTTGCCGGATCGCCGTCGAAGAGCTGCGGCGTCTTCTCGTGCGCCCAGCGCACCTCGCCGGCGACGAGCGTGAGGACGGCGACGAGCGCAAGCACACCGGTCAGCGGCGGACGAACGCGCGCGAGTTCGACGAGCGGGACCGCGAGCAAGATGCTGAAGAACGGCAACGCAAAGATGAGATGGCGCGCTTCGGGCGAGGCCGTTGAGTTGAGCGTCGCGAGCATGAACGCGAGCGCGGGTATCGCGATGACGCAGGCAATGAGAACCACGACCTCGCGCCGACGTCGCCACGAGAGAACCGCACCGACCAGAGCGAGGAGCAACACCGGGATCGACCAGGCGTGGTGACCCGCGCTGAAGTCGCCGGACACCCACCAGAAGTAGTGCAGAACCGATGTGGGTGAGCCGAGTCGCGGCCCGCCTCCGCCCACCCCGACGTCGAAGCGGTTGCGCAGGACGATGTCCGCCCACCAGAACGGAACGCCGACAACGCCCACGGCCGCGAGTGTCAAGGCCGCTTCGCGCACACGACGGCGGCGGACCAGGATGAACGAGACCCTGAGCCGCGACAACCAGCACGGCGTACGGGTGGCTCGCGAGCATCGCGAGGACGGCCGCCCCCCAGAGCGCGAAACGCCGCCTCCCGCCCGTGTCGAGGGCAGAGAGGAGAGCCAGAAACGAGAGCAGGCTCGTGAAGAGGAAAAGGCTGTACATCCTGCCGTAGATCCCGTGGAAGAGCAGTGCCCAGGTGCCGGACGCAAGCAGCGCCGCGACGACGCCGGTGGCCGGGTCGGCAAGGCGCCGGCCGAGCAGCGCGATCAACGGAGCGCTCGCCACCGCGAAGACGAGCGAGACCAAGCGCAGTGCGGTCAGCCCTCCGCCCAGGTGCACGATCGCCCACGCGAAAGTGAAGTGGAGCGGTGCGCCGCCGCGCTCGAACAACACGGTCCGCAGCACGTGGCCGAGTGAGCCGCGGCCGACGAAGAGCGCGAGGGCCTCGTCCTCGTGCGGAGGCCAGGCGCGGAGGAACCAGCCCAGTACGCCCGCGAGCGCAGCCGTCACAACGGCGGTCCCGGCCCAGAAGAGCGTCGTCGTGTGCACGCGCGTGCGGGCACGCGCGAGCGGCGAACTGTGACCGGCGAGCTCGATCAAGGGCTGTCTCTTTACGGTGTCCAAGCCGATAACACTGCTAGCGTCCTAAATCTCGTGCCCACGTATGAATACAAGTGTCCGAACGGGCACGTCTTCGAGGTCTTCAAGCGGATCGCCGACCCGCAGCCCGACAAGTGCCCGGTGTGCGGGGCCTCCCCGGTCGAGACGGTCCTGTACCCCGTGCCCGTTCATTTCCGGGGCTCGGGGTTCTACTCGACCGACTACGGCCGCGGAGGAAGGAAGAAGGAGCAGCCGGCGAAGGAATCGGGCTCGTCCTCGGACTCGGACTCGGGCTCGGGGGACAAGAAGGAGACCTCGACGGAGAAGAAGGCCGCCGAGGCGGGTTAGCACTAACGGAACTGCCGGTTGCCGACCACGCAGCCGGGACCGTACTGTCCGGATCCCGGAGGTGGAGGCTGCGGCGCAGCGCGACCAGTGACCATCTGAACCACGGAGCGGTTCTCCTCGCCGCCCACGATCACCGACGCCCCGCCGATCGAGGTTGCCGTCCCGCCGAGCCGACAGTGGAGGGCGTTTTTCTGCCCTGCCCGCTTGAGCACCCAGCCGAGCTGGACGAACTGCCATGCGCTGAGGTCAGTGGTAAGCGGCTGCAGGAGCGAATCGCCGTTGAACGGCAGCTTCACGACCGTTCCGACGCCGAGCAGCTTGGCCATCACGGCGCGCATCACCGCTTGCTGTCTCAGGCCGCGTGTGATGTCGCTGTCCGACGGGTTGAGCTGGTTCTCACGGATGCGCGAGTAGACGAGCGCCCGTTGTCCGTTCATGTGTTGCAGTCCCTTGTGGAAGCGGTAGCCGGGCCAGCGCGCACAGCGTGACGCCTTGTACGGGCAATCGAACTTGTTCGAAAGGATCGGCGCCGGCACGTTGACGTCGACACCGCCGATGTTGTCGATCAGGCTCTTGAAGCTGCGGAAGTCGACGATCATCACGTGGTTGATCTCGAGCCCCGTGAGGTTCTCGATCGTGCGGATGGTGAGGGCGGCGCCGCCGAGCGGGAACGTTGCGTTGATCCGGTCCTCACCATGCCCTGGGATCGGGACGCGCAGGTCGCGCGGGATCGACAGGTAGACGAGCCGGTGACGGCTCGGATCCGTGCGCAGGATCATGATCGAGTCGGAATGATTCAACCCGACGCGCTGGTCGGTGTTCTCGTGGTCCCGGCCGAGTAGCAGCATCGTCGTCGGCTTCGACAGCAACAGCCCGTTCTGCTTCGCGAGCACCGGCATCACCGACGGGTCGAGTCGCGCGTTCGCCTTGTCGACTCCGCTCCTGAAGGAGAGGTACCCGGCGATGCCCCAGACCATGGCGACGACGAGGAAGACGATCAGGCCGATGCCGATCCGCCGTTTCCAGCTCCAGCGCCGCCGGGGTCTGCGGATCTTCGGCTCTCGCGGCTCTCGTGCGCTGCGGTCCGGCCCCTTCTGCGGCCGGTCGAGCGGCACTTTGCCCTTCACGCGTCCGCCCCGGTAGACGCGGTAGGGCTTCTCTCCCGTCGCCATCGAGGAAGTAGGGTAGCCGCGCGCTTTGGACGGAAAACGTGTCATCGGCATCGATCTCGGCGGCACCAAGATCCTGGCCGGGGTCGTCGACGACCGGGGACAGGTCGAGCGGCGCCGGGAGTATCCGACTCCGACCGGTTCGCAGGACGAGCTGCTCGGAGGGCTCGATACCGCAATCGCGGAGCTCCTCACCGTGGACATCGCGGCCCTCGGGTTCGGCCTGCCGTCCCCGATCGACCAGAAGGCGGGCCGTGCGCTGCAAGCGGTCAACATCCCACTCGACGAGAGCGTTGACTTCCGCGGGAGGATGCGCGAGCGGTTCGACCTCCCGGTCGGGATCGAGAACGATGCAAATGCGGCCGCCTACGCCGAGTTCAGGTTCGGCGCTGCCCGCGACGTCGAGACGATGGTGATGCTCACGCTCGGAACCGGCTGCGGCGGCGGCGCGGTCGTGGACGGGAAGCTCTTCCGTGGCTGGGCCGAGTTCGGCCACATGGTCATCGTCCACGACGGCATTCCGTGTCAGGGAACGTGCACGGGTCGTGGGCACCTCGAGCCCTACGTAACGGGTGTCGCCGCGACCAAGCTCGCGCACGCGGAGTTCGGCCCTGCGGTCGACGCGCACCGGCTCGTGCGCCTCGCGAACGAAGGTGAGCAGCGCGCGATCGAGATCCTGGACGGGATCGGGCGGCATCTCGGTTCCGGAATCGGGACGCTCGTGAACATCTTCAATCCCGAGCTGGTCGTGATTGGCGGCGGGTTCGCGGCCGCCGGGCGACTTCGTGCTCGAGCCGGCTCGTGCGGTCATGCGCCGCGAAGCCCTCGCTCATGCGGGCGACCGGATCCCGATCGTCCGGGCAGAGCTCGGGACCGCCGCCGGGTTGATCGGCGCCGGTCTCGTCGCGTTCGACGCGGTCGGGTAAGTGGCTCTCGCGGTCTGCGCGACGCCGATCGGGAACCTGGACGACGTCACCCTGCGCGTTCTCGAGGAGCTGCGCTCGGCTGACATGATCCTCTGCGAGGACACCCGTCACACGCGCGTGTTGCTCGACCGGCATGGAATCTCCGGCAAGCTCGTGTCGTACCACGAGCACAACGAGGCGAAGCGTGCCGCAGAGGTGCTCCCGAGAATGGAAGCCGGGGAGCGGTTTGCGCTCGTGAGCGATGCCGGGATGCCGGCGATCAGCGATCCTGGTGCGCGACTTGTGGCTGCGGCGCTCGAGCTTGGCGTTCCCGTCACGGTCCTCCCGGGGCCGACCGCGGTCGACACCGCACTCGTCGCGAGCGGCTTTCCGGCCGAGCGGTATCAGTTCGTCGGCTTCCTGCCCCGCGGTGCGCGTGCGCTCGCGTCGCTTTGGGAGGAGCTCGCGTCCTGGCCGCACCCGGTGGTGGCTTTCGAATCGCCACGGCGGCTTCCGGCGGCCTTGCGCTCGCTCGCCGACGCCCAGCCTGCGCGCGAGGTTGCCGTGTGCCGAGAGCTGACGAAGAAGTTCGAGGAGGTCGTGCGCGGGACGGCAGCCGAGTTGGCGACGCGCTTCGCGGAAGCGCCGAAGGGTGAGATCACGCTTGTGCTCGGGCCCGGGAGGCCGAGCGAGGACGTCGGTGCGGCGATCGAGGCAGTCGGTGAGCTCGTCTCCGCCGGCGTGCCGCGCAGGCAAGCGGCAGACGTCGTGTCACGTTTGACGGGCGCGTCGCGCAACGAGCTCTACCGCCGTACTTTGTAGCCAGTATTGACAACAGAGATCGGCCTTTGCTATGTTCGGTTCGTTCTCAAAACTGGCAACAAGGAGGAATCCGTGCGGCGTCTTGCTGTCTTGCTCGTGTGTGCGTCCGCGCTCCCGGTGTCGGCGGCGCGTGCGTGGACCTGGCCGGTCGACGGACCGGTCCTGCGGCCTTTCTCGTTCGACCATGCGCATCCCTACGCGGGCGGTCAGCACCGCGGCGTCGATCTCGGCGCCCCCAGCGGCACCCAGGTGCTCGCTCCGGCCGGAGGAATCGTCTCGTTCGCCGGAACCGTGCCGACAGGCGGGAAGACCGTTTCGATCGAGACGCCGCTCGGGTACACCGCCACGCTCGTTCATCTCGGCTCGATCGGCGTGAAGCGCGGCGCGCCCGTGGGCGAAGGCTCGATCGTGGGAACCGTCGGCCCGAGCGGCGTGCCGGAGCTCACCGAGCCGTACGTCTACTTCGGTCTGCGCACCACGAGCGATCAGCAGGGGTACGTCGATCCGATGATCATCTTGCCGTCACGCACACGCGCCCCGCCGGCGACCGCGGCGGACGCTCCGGCCGTCGCGGCGGTGGTGGGCTCCGCCTCGACGGCTGAGGCCCCGGCTGCGGAGCCGGTCGTCGCTGCGACGGCGACGGTCACCACCCACGCTGCTGCGCAGAGCGTGGCGGGCTCACCGTCTGTGTCGGCGCCGGTCGCCGGGCCTGTGAGCGCACGCGTCGAGCCGTCGTCGGCGGCTGTGGCGGAGGCCCGGCCGACCTCCCACGCGCGTTTCGTCGAGGAACCGGGCGGTGCCGTCTCGCTCGGCGCAGCAGGGGTGACTCACCACCCGCGGGTCCCGGTGAGGGTCAGGCAGCGGCACGGTGTAAAGGCATCGCCGCGACACCACCAACGCTCGTCGCCGGCCGAGAGCCACGACAGCCGGCCGGCGGTCAGCACCTCGCACGGCCTCCAGCACGGGGCGGAGCAAGCGTCTCGGCTCGTCGCGGAAATGACCCAACCTGCTCCATCGAACGAAGGGAGGCATTCCTTGCCCCTCGCTGTGGGCGCGCTGATCCTGATCTTCGCCCTCGCTTGCGCCTGGCGACGGCGTTCGGCGCGAAAGGCGGCTCGTATCATGTCCCTCCCCGAGACGGAGACGCAGGTTCATGCCCGAACGTCCATCGAAGAAGAAAGTCCTGGTGGCCCCGGCCTGGCCATACGCGTCCGGGCGGAGACATCTGGGACATGTGGTGGGGTTCGCGGTCCCGGCGGACATCTTCGCGCGGTACCACCGCTTGAAGGGCGACGACGTCCTGATGGTCAGCGGGACGGACGAGCACGGCACGCCGGTGATGGTCACGGCCGATCGCGAAGGCGTGTCGCCGCGTGAGATCGCAGAGCGTTACAACGAGCTGACGCGTGAGGATCTGCGGAACCTCGGCATCTCATACGACAACTTCACGCGCACCACCACGCAGAATCACGCCCGCGTCACGACTGACCTGTTCCGGACCCTCTACGAGCACGGCTGCCTGATCGAGAAGACCACGCTGGGCGCGTTCTCGCCGTCGACGGGAAACACGCTCCCCGATCGCTACATCGAAGGAACCTGCCCGATCTGCGGCTTCACGGAAGCCCGGGGCGATCAGTGCGACAACTGCGGCAACCAGCTCGATCCGACCGACCTCATCGAGCCGCACTCGATCATCGACGGGTCGACGCCGGAATTCCGGGAGACGAAACATCTCTTTCTCGATCTGCCGGCGTTCGCGGATCGGCTTCGTCCGTGGATCGAGTCGAAGACGAGCTGGCGGCCGAACGTCCGGAACTTCTCCCTCTCGCTTGTCGACGACCTCAAGCCGCGCGCGATGACGCGTGACATCGACTGGGGCATTCCGGTGCCGGTGGAGGGCTACCCGCCGGAGACGAAACGCATCTACGTGTGGTTCGACGCGGTGATCGGTTACCTCTCGGCCGCCGTCGAGTGGGCCCAGAACAACGGGACACCCGAAGCATGGCGCGACTGGTGGCAGAACCCTGACGCGACGCACGCGTACTTCATGGGCAAGGACAACATCGTCTTCCACACGGTGATCTGGCCGAGCATGCTGCTCGGGTACGGCACGGGCGGAGAGCTCGGTGCAGGAAAAGGCGAGCTCCATCTTCCCGATGAGGTCTTCGCGAGCGAGTTCCTGACGATGGAGGGAAAGCAGCTTTCCACGAGCCGCGCAGTCGCGATCTATGTCAGCGACGTGCTCGAGCGCTACGACCCGGATCCCGTTCGCTACTTCCTCACCGCCGCGGGCCCCGAGACGCAGGACAGCGACTTCTCGTGGGCGGAGTTCCTGCGACGTAACAACGACGAGCTGTTGGCGAACTGGGGCAATCTCGTCAACCGAACGCTCACGAACGCGCAGCGCAACTTCGGAGAAGTGCCGCAGCCCGGCGAGCTCACCGACGAGGACACCCAGGCCCTCGCGATCATCGAGGCCGGCTTTGCCACCGTCGGCAAGTCAATCGAGGAAGGGAAGTTCAAGCAGGCGCTGACCGAGGCGATGCGGCTCTCGAGCATCGGGAACCAGTACGTCGACCATCAGGCGCCGTGGGCCGTCATCAAGGAGGACCGCGAGCGTGCGGCGACGATCCTCCATGTCGCGCTTCGCATCGTCGACTCGCTCAAGGTGATCTTCACGCCGTTCCTGCCGTTCTCGAGCCAGAAGCTGCACGAGCTGCTCGGCCACGAGGGCTTCATCGCCGGTCCGCTCGAGTTCCGCGAGATCGAGGAGGAGGGAGACGACCGGCACACGATCCTCACGGGCGACTACTCGGGCTGGATCGGACGCTGGGAGCCGAGCGAGCTCCCTGCCGGGCAGACCCTGCGGGAAGCCGAGCCCCTCTTCCGGAAGCTCGAGCCGAGCATCGTCGCCGACGAGCTCGCTCGCCTGACCGAGACGTGATCGACACGCACGCGCATCTCGACGCGCTCGAGGATGCCGAAGGAGCAGTCGCGCGGGCGCGTGACGCGGGGGTGACCAGGATCATTTCGATCGGCACCGATCCGACCTCCTGGGCCAACACACTGGATCTGATCGAGGCGCATGAGGGCGTCTACGCCGTCGTCGGTCTTCATCCACACGAAGCGACCCTCACGTTCGATCTCGCCGCTCTGCCGCGGCTCCTCGGCCACCCGAAGGTCGTCGGGCTCGGCGAGATCGGCCTCGACTACTACCGCGACTACGCGCCACGCGACGCGCAAGCAAAGCTGTTCATCTACCAGCTCGGCCTCGCGAAGGAGGCGCAGCTGCCCGTCGTGATCCACAACCGCGCGGCGGACGAGGACACGGTCTCCATCCTCAGGCAGTGGTTCGACGGGACGGTGGTGCTGCACTGCTTCTCGTCGGTAGCGCTTCTCGACGAGGCGGTCGAGCAAGGCTGGTACGTCTCGTTCGCCGGCAACGTCACCTATAAGAACGCGGACGACTTGCGAGTCGCGGCAGGTGCCGTTCCAGCCGCGCGGCTGCTTGCGGAGACGGACTGCCCGTACCTCGCGCCGCAGCCGGTTCGAGGGAAGACGAACGAGCCGGCCTACGTCGTCCATACCGTCGCGGCGCTCGCCGAAGCGCGTGGGGAAGACCCGGAAGCGCTCGGCGCGCAGATCGACGCGAACGCGACCGAGGCGTTCGGCCTGTCATGAGCGTTCGGGCGAAGAAGAAGCTCGGCCAGCACTTCCTGGTCGACGAGAACATCCTCGGCGTGATCGGTCGCCTCGCCGAGCTCGACGGCGACGACGTCGTGCTCGAGGTCGGGCCCGGGCTCGGCGTGCTGACCACGTATCTCGCAGACCGGGTCGCGCAGGTGTACGCAGTGGAGCTGGACACGTCGCTCGAAAAGGAGCTGACAGACAGGGTGGCAGGACGCTCCAACGTCCAGCTTCGGTTCGGCGACGCGCTCAAGCTCGACCTCGCCGAGATCGCGCCAGGGGCGAGGAAGCTCGTTGCCAACCTGCCGTACAACATCGCCACCCCGCTCGTCGCCGAAAGCCTCGACCGTCTGCCGGAGATCGAGCTCTGGACGATCATGGTCCAGCGCGAGGTCGCCGACCGTTTCTTCGCCGCACCGTCGACGAAGGCCTACGGGGCGGTGTCGGTCCTCGTGCAGCTGGTCGCGGAGCGGACCGGCTTTCACCCGGTGTCGCCTTCTGTTTTCCGTCCGCGCCCGAACGTCGATTCGGCGCTCGTGGCCTTCAGGCGCACCGAGCTGCCGCCGGACTTCCGTGGTGTGAAGCGTGTGGTCGAAGGCTCGTTCGCCCACAGACGCAAGCGGCTCGCGAACTCGCTCGAGCTCGCGCGTGTCGCCGACCGTCAGCACGCGGAGGCGGCGGTCGCGCAGATCGGCAGAGACCGCAACGTCCGTGCAGAGGAGCTCACGCCGCCGGAGTTCCTGGCGCTCACCGAGGCACTGCGGTGAGGCGGGCCGCCGCCGCGGCCAAGATCAACCTTGCGCTCGTCGTCGGGCCGCTACGCGACGACGGCAAGCACGAGCTCGTGACGGTCTACCAGCGCGTAGCGCTCTCGGACCGGATCGCGGTTCAGCGTTCTGCGGAGCTGAGCGTCACCGGCTTCGCCGGCGACACGCTCGTGCGACAGGCGCTCGAGCTCGTGGCCGAGGACGACGGTTCGACCTTCGCGGCGCGGATCGAGAAGCGGATTCCTGTCGCAGCCGGGCTCGGCGGCGGCAGCTCCGATGCGGCGACGTCCCTGCGGCTTGCGAACGAGCTGCGCACAGACCCGCACGGCGGCGAGCAGATCGAGGCGTTCGCGCGGGAGCTCGGCGCCGACGTGCCGTACTTCCTCGCCGACGGCCCGCAGCTCGGCACGGGTGACGGCACCGAGCTGTCGCCGCTCGAGCTGCCTCAGGACTACTGGATCGTCCTCGTCGTCCCACGGAACACGGAGAAGACCTCGACGGGTGCGGTGTACTCGAGCTTCGACACGCGGAACGGCCCGGACGGCTACGACGAACGCAGTGCCGCGCTCCTGCGGAGACTCGAGCAGGTCAGGCGTCCACGCGACCTCGCCGCCCTGCCGCCGAACGACCTCGTATCCTCACCGCTCACTGCGAAGCTCTTGGCTCTCGGTGCGTTCCGTGCCGACGTCACCGGCGCGGGTCCGGCGGTCTACGGTCTCTTCCTGCACGGCGACCGCGCCCGCGCGGCGCGGCGGAACATGTCCGCCGAAGGGCGCACCTGGCTGACCGCACCAGCGTGGTACCGTTGACCACATGGCGTACAGCCAGCCCATGATCGAGGCGGGCACGACGCGCATGGGTAGGTGGCTACGGGAGCGGCGCATCCGCCTCGCCCTGTGGGTGGCGGTGATCGAAGGGCTGCTCGTTGCGCTCACGGCCGATCTGACGAAGTGGACCGTCCTCGTCATCGCCGCGATCGTCCTCGCCTTCTACGTCGTCGCGGGCCGCAACATGCGCTGGGATGTCGGGCGTCAGCTGTCGTGGATCGCCGCGGCGTCGCAGGCGCTCGCGATCCTCGTCGTCGTCCTCGCTTTCGTCCTCGGGTTCTTGGCGATCGTCGCGGTCGTACTCTTCGCGATCATCGCCCTCGTGTACCTCTTCTCGGATTACCGGCGTACTTAAGCTCCCCAATAACCGTGGGGCGTAGCCAAGTGCTGAGGCGCCGCTTGCGGCGCCGACCGTCAAGGCCGTGGCGGCTTTGCCGGCACGGCCGCCGTCCGGCGGCGTCGGCCCCGCGGCTGCGACACTTGGTAGAGACGGTGTAGTGGGGCGTAGCCAAGTGCTGAGGCGCCGCTTGCGGCGCCGACCGTCAAGGCCGTGGCGGCTTTGCCGGCACGGCCGCCGTCCGGCGGCGTCGGCCCCGCGGCTGCGACACTTGGTAGAGACGGTGTAGTGGGGCGTAGCCAAGTGGTAAGGCAGCGGGTTTTGGTCCCGCGATCCCAGGTTCGAATCCTGGCGCCCCAGTTCTGATGGCAACTGACTTTGCAGCTGTCGTGATGGCGGCCGGTCTCGGCACGCGGATGAAGTCCACGACGCCGAAGCACCTGCACCCGCTGCTCGGGCGACGGCTCGTCGACTGGGTCGTCGCGGCGGTGCGGCCACTCGGTCCCGACCCGCTCGTCGTCGTCCTCTCACCGGAGGCAGCGGGCGCACTCGAGGGTGTCGAGGTCGCGGTGCAAGAACGTGCGCTCGGAACCGGCGACTCGCTCCGCAGCGCACGCAAGAGTGTCGGCGACGCGCGCACGCTGCTCATCGTCTCCGGTGATCATCCGCGCATCAGCCCCGAGCTCTTGCGGCGATTCGTCGAAGAGCACCGCTCGTCGGGCGCCGCAGCCAGCGTGCTCTCGTTCGAGCCTCCCGACCCGCTCGCTTACGGCCGGGTCGTCCGCGACGCCAACGGCCGCCTCGAGGCGATCGTCGAGGATGCCGACGCAGACGACGAGCAGCGGGCGATTCGAGAGGTCAACTCCTCCATCTACGTCTTCGAGACTGCGAAGCTATGGCCTGTTCTGGAACGGATCGAGCCGGCGAACGCTCAAGGCGAGCTCTACCTGACGGACGCCGTTCGCTTGCTCGTCGAGGGAGGGGAGGAAGTCGTCGTGTTCAAGGCTCCGGATGCCGATGAAGTGGAAGGAGTGAACACTCGTGCCGAGCTGGCCGACGCAGCATCTTTCCTTCGCGCGCGCGTGAACAAAGAACACATGCTGGCGGGTGTGACGATCGTGGATCCCGAGACCACCTGGATCGATCCCGACGTGGAGCTCGCCGCCGATTCGACGATTCACCCCTTCACGGTCCTTCGCGGGCGCACGCGAGTCGGCACCGGCGCAGAGGTCGGGCCGCACGTCGTGGCCGATGACGCGGACATCGGGAGAGACGCCAGGGTCGGTCCGTTCTGTTACCTCCGCCCGGGCACAAAGCTCGGTACGGGCGCGAAGGCTGGCACCTTCGTCGAGATCAAGAACTCCGAGATCGGCGCCGGGGCCAAGATTCCTCACCTGTCGTACATCGGGGACGCCGAGGTTGGGGAGGGCGCTAACGTGGCCGCCGGGAATATCACGGCCAATTTCCCTCATCAGCCGGATCGCCCCAAAGGAAAGACGAAGATCGGGCGGAACGTCAGGACCGGCATTCACAATGGCTTCGAAGCACCGGTGGAGGTCGGGGACGACGCTTGGATTGCGGGCGGCTCGTACATAACAGAAGATGTCCCTCCCGAATCGCTCGCTGGTTTCCCGCCGAAGCAGATCACGAAAGAGGGCTATCTCCGTGGAAAGCGCAACAACTGAGTTGACTCGCCTGCCCGGGCTCGAGGTCGCAGAGACCAAGCCGGAGTTGAAGCCCGAGCACTGGATCGAGCGGGGGCCGTCGAAACGGCTCATGCTTTTCTCGGGGCGCTCGCACCCGGAGCTTGCGCAGAGGATCGCCGCCAAGCTCGGGATCCAGGTCGGCGACGTCTCCCTCCGCACCTTCGCGAGTGGCGAGACGTACTGCCGTTACGAGGAATCGATCCGAGGCTCCGATCTCTTCATCGTGCAGACGAGCTCACCGCCGGTCGACCAGCACCTGATGGAGCTGATGATCATGATCGACGCCGCCAAGCTCGCTTCCGCCAAGCGGATCACCGCTGTGCTGCCGCTCTATCCCTACTCGCGCCAGGACAAGAAGTCGCGGCCGCGTGAGCCGATCACGGCGAAGCTCGTCGCCGACATGATCCAGTCCGCCGGCGCCGACCGCGTGCTCACCATGGACCTCCATGCGGGCCAGGTGCAGGGCTTCTTCGAGGTGCCCGTCGACCACATGACGGCGCTGCCGATGCTCGCGCAGTACTTCCGCGATCTCGGTTTGCCCGAGGAGCTCGTCGCGGTCGCCCCCGACACGGGCCGCACGCGACTGGCGAGCAAGTTCGCCGAGATGATCGGCGGCGACCTCGCCGTGCTCCAGAAGGACCGGCCCGCGCACAACGTCGCGCGCGTCACCAATGTCATCGGAGACATCGAGGGCAAGTGCGCCGTGATGACCGACGACATGGTCGACACGGCGGGCACGCTCGTCGCCGGGGCCGAGTTCCTGAAGAACCGCGGCGCGAAGAAGGTCTACGCGTGCGCGACCCACGGCATCTTTTCCGACCCCGCCATCGAGCGCATCGAGGGAAGCGCGCTCGACAGCGTCATCGTCACAGACACCGTGCCGATCGACCCGCTGACGAGGCCCGAGCGTGTGACCGTCCTCACCGTGGCCGACATCCTCGCCGAGACGATCCACAACGTCTTCGCCGATGACTCGGTGTCCGCCATCTTCCAGGACATGAACGCCCTGTTCTAACGCAGGGGTTACAGAATCGACAGGGTGGTTAGGACTCCGTCATGCGACGTGGTCCCGGGATCAGCCTCTTCGGCCTCGTGTACGTCGGCGTCGGGGTAGCCATCGCCGCCAGCCACCACTATTTCCAGAACGTCCACGGCTGGAGAGGCGTGCTCTCGGCGATCTTCGCCGTCTTCCTCTGGCCGCTGATCCTGCTGGGGATCAACCTCCACGTAAAGAAGTAGCTACCATTCGCCGCCGTCATGGCGGGCGAACGAGTCAAGCTGCAGGTCTCCGAGCGCGAACGGCGAGGCTCCCGCGAGGCACGGCGCCTGCGGAAGGCCGGCTTCATTCCCGGCGTGCTCTACGGAAAGGGCAAGGGCTCCTATGCCATCGCCGTGCCGGAGCGCGACCTCCGCCGGGTGCTGACCGGCCAGGGCGGGCTCCACGCGATCCTCGACGTCGTCGTCGAAGGCAAGAACACGACGCACGCCTCGATTCTCAAGGACTACCAGCAGGATCCGATCCGCGGCCACATCTCGCACATCGACCTGCAGGAGGTGCGGCTCGACCAGCCGATCCAGGCGAGCGTGACAGTCTCGCTCGTCGGCGAGCCTACGGGCGTGAAGGAGGGCGGCGTGCTCTCGCAGGTGCAGCGCGAGATCAACGTCGAGGCCCTGCCGATGGAGATCCCGGAGCACATCGACCTCGACGTCGGCGGCATGGCGATCGGCGACACGCTTCGCCTCGCCGACCTCCCGCCGATGGAAGGCGTCACGTACCTCGACGACCCCGAGGAAACTGTGCTCGCAAGCGTCGCCCTGCCGGCGCGCGAAGTCGAGCCGGAGCCCGAGGAAGGTGTCGAGGGCGAGGAGCTGCCGGAGGGCGAGGTGCCGGAGGGCGAAGAGGCGCCGGAAGGTGCGGCAGAGGGCGAAGGCGCTCCGAGCGGCGACGGCGGCTCGGGCGATCAGGGCGAGCCCGGCACCACCGAGGGTTAGCGGCCCTTCCGGCCCGTGCGGCGGCGCCGCGCCCGCTATAAGACTTCGCCATGCGTCGTCCTCAGTCGGCCCCATGCTGGAAAAGCATGGGGCCTCCCTGCGTCCTAGCCTGGCTCGCTTCTAGCGACCGCGGCATCCACCGCACGAACCGGAAGGACCGCTAGTGCGCCTCCCCTGGCGCCGGGGCGAACGCGCCTCGTCGCTCGATCTGCTGGTCGTCGGCCTCGGCAATCCCGGCCGCAGCTACGCCGGCCATCGTCACAACGTCGGCTGGATGGTGGTCGACGAACTGGCCCGTCGCCACGGCGCCACCTGGAAGGGGAAGTTCCACGGCCAGGTCGCCGAGCTTCGGCTCGACGGGCACCGCGTCGCACTCCTGAAGCCGGAGACCTTCATGAACGACTCCGGCAAGGCGGTGAGCGCCGCCGCACGTTTCTACAAGCTCGAGCCCGACGCGGTTCTCGTCGTCCACGACGAGATCGACCTCGAGCACGGCCGGCTGCAGGCACGCAAGGGCGGAGGATTCGCGGGACACAACGGTCTCCGCTCGATCGCCGCGGGACTGAAGACGCCGGACTTCCTGCGCCTGCGCATCGGCGTCGGGCGCCCGGGCAGAGGCGATCCCCGCAAGCCCGCGGATTACGTCCTCTCGAATTTCTCTCCGGATGACGACGCCGAGTTGCTCGTCGCGCGTGCCGCCGACGCGGTCGAGAAGCTCGATGCCGAAGGCCTCGAGCGGGCCCAGGCACAGTACAACTGAGACCGCCGACTCGATGTAGCCGAACGGTGCGCGGCTACCATGAGTCCCGCCGAACCCCCGGGTTCGGCCTTTAGTCATGGACCAGCCGATCCTGCATCCCTTCGTCGCGACGCTCCGCGAGAGCGAGCGGCTCAAAGGCTTTGCCGAAGCCTTTCCGGCCCCGGCGCGCGTCTCCGAGCCGGCGTTGCCGCTCCTGCTCGCAGCGCTGCACGAGGAACTCGACCGTCCACTCGTCCTACTGGCGCCCGAGGACCAGGACGCGCGCGATGCCGCCGAGGGCGCGGCGTGGTTTCTCGGCGAGGAGCGCGTCGCGATGCTTCCGAGCCGCGGCGTCCACTGGGGCTCAGGCCTCGACCCCGCACCGCATCTCGTCGGAGAGCGGGCTCGTGCGCTTGACATCCTCGCGGCCGCGTGGCCTCGTCGTCGCCTCGGCAGCAGCACTCGCCGAGCCGATGCCGCCGGTCGCGTCGCGTCCCGAGCCGATCCGCCTCGCCCCCGAACAGGAGATCAGCCTCGAACAGCTTTCGGAGTCGCTCGCGCTCGCCGGCTACGAACGCGTAGAGCGCGCGGACGAGCGCGGTCAGTTCGCGGTTCGCGGCGGCCTCGTCGACGTCTTTCCGACGACCGGGCGCGAACCGCTTCGCGTCGAGTTCTGGGGAGACGTGATCGAGCAGATGCGGGCGTTCTCACCCTTCACGCAACGCGCGCTGCATCCGGTGGAGGCAGCCGTCGTCTACCCGGCCGCCGAGCGGCGGCTCGACTTGGTGGAGCCGACGCTGCTCGACGAGGACCAGCCGATCCCGATTCCGAAGGATCTCGTGCCGCCGGTGGCGGCCGGGCCGGATCTCGTCTGGCAGGTCGACGAAGTGCGCAAAGTCTGGGAGGAGGAAGGGCTCGAGCCGGTGACGCTCAAGCGCTCCGCGCTCCTCGACACGCTTCCCGCCGGTCAGCCGTTCGCCTTCGAAGCCCAGCGCCCCGCGCTGGTCGCCCGCGGGCTGTCGGAGGCGGAGAACGAGCTCGGTGCTTTCGTGCGCGGCGGACAGCGCGTGGTCGTCGCGTTCCCGCACGTCGGCGAAGCGATGCGCCAGCAGAACCTTCTGCGGCGCGTGCAGGCGCGCATTCTCGAGGACGGAGAGGATTTGCCCCGCGAGGCGGAGCTGCTGTTCGCGGTTACGCCGGCGCGTCGCGGTTTCGTCTGGCGCGATCTCGGGCTGACGCTGCTGCCGGACACGCAGGTCTTCCGCAAGCGTCCGCCGCGCGAGCGCCGGATCGGCGGGCGCGCGCTGCAGTCGTTCGCCGATCTGCGCAGCGGCGACTTCATCGTGCACGAGGATCACGGAGTCGGAAAGCTGCTCGGCTTCGAGACGAAAGAGGTCGCTGGCGTCACGCGCGACTACCTCTTCCTCGGGTTCCGCGGCGACGATCGTCTGTATGTCCCGCACGAGCAGCTCGGCAAGGTCTCGCGTTACATCGGCGCCGACAACACGATGCCCGCGCTGTCCAAGCTTGGCGGCAAGGCCTGGGACAACCTCAAGACGCGTGCGCGCGAGTCGGTTCGCGAGCTGGCGGGAGAGCTGCTTGCGCTCTACGCGCAGCGCCAACAGGCGCCGGGAGTGGCGTACGACCTGCGTCACGAGTATCTCGAGCGTCTCGAGGCCGAGTTCCCGTATCGAGAGACGCCCGACCAGCAGGCCGCGATCGAGGCGGTCAAGGAGGACCTCGAGGCACCGCGGCCGATGGACCGCCTCGTTTGCGGCGATGTCGGCTTCGGCAAGACCGAGGTCGCGATCCGCGCCGCGTTCGCGGTCGCGGTCAACGGCAAGCAGGCGCTGATGCTCGCGCCGACGACGATCCTCGCCGAGCAGCACTGGCACACATTCCGCGACCGCTACCGCGACTTTCCCGTGCGGGTCGAGATGGTCTCCCGCTTCCGGCCTGCCGAAGGAGGTCAAGCAGGTGCTCGCCGACTTCCAGCAGGGGAAGGTCGACGTCTTGATCGGGACGCACCGGATCCTGAGCCGTGACGTGATCCCGAAGGAGCTCGGCCTCGTGATCCTCGACGAGGAGCAGCGCTTCGGCGTCGCCCAGAAGGAGTTGCTGCGCTCGTTGCGCCTCGAGGTGGACGTGCTCACCCTGAGCGCGACGCCGATTCCGCGCACGTTGCACATGTCGCTCTCCGGGCTGCGCGACATCTCGATCATCGAGACCCCACCCGAAGGCCGGCGGCCGATCCGCACGACTGTCAGCGAGTTCGACGAGGAGATCGTGAAGCAGGCGCTCGAGCGGGAGATCGAGCGCGGCGGACAGGCCTTCTACCTGCACAACCGCGTCGACACCATCGACGAGGCCACGGAGAAGCTGCGCCAGCTCGTGCCGAGCCTCCGGTTCCTCGAAGCCCACGGCCAGATGCGCGAGCGCGAGCTCGAGGAGAAGATGCACGCCTTCCTCCGGGGCGACGCCGATGTGCTCGTCTCGACGACGATCATCGAGTCCGGGCTCGACATCCCGCAGGCGAACACCCTGATCGTCGAGCGAGCCGACCAGCTCGGTCTCTCGCAGCTCTACCAGATCCGTGGACGGGTCGGCCGATCCGATGTCACCGCGCACGCGTACCTCTTCTACCCCGACATGTCGGAGCTCTCTCCCGAAGCCCGCGCACGCCTCGCCACGCTCGCCGACCATACGGAGCTCGGCGCCGGCTTTGCGATCGCGATGCGCGACCTCGAGATCCGCGGCGCAGGCAACCTGCTCGGCGACGAGCAGTCCGGCCACGTGGCCGCGCTGGGGTTCGAGCTCTACGTCGAGCTGCTCGCCGAGGCGGTCGCGGAGCTCTCCGGCGAGCGCCGGGTCGCGGCGCGCCCGGTCCGCGTGGACGCGCGCGTCGACGCCTACGTCCCACCCGAATACATCGCCTCCGAAGCGCTCAAGATCGACTTGCACCGTCGTCTTGCGCTCAGCGACTCGGAAGACGAGGTGCGCGAGCTGCAGGCGGCAACCGTCGACCGCTACGGCCCGCTGCCCGAGCCCGTCGAGAATCTCTTCCTCATTCAGGAGGCGAAGCTCAAGCTCGCACGCGCCGGTGCGGACTACTTCGTCTTCCGCGGCGGAAAGGCGACCATCGGTCGGATGGTGCTCGGCTCGGACGAGCTGCGCGACCTCAGGCGCCGCGTGGACACGGCGGTGTACACGACCTCCAACCACGAGGTGTCGCTGCGCGAGGACGGTTTCCCGCAGGCACTACGACTGGTCGATGCTATACTGGCCGCGCGTCAGGCAGCGTGACGAATCCGCTGCAAATGGCGCTTTTTCCATGAAGCGACTCTTTCTTCTTTCGTTTACATTGCTCGCGCTCGTCGCCGCAGGCTGCGGCGGGACGTCGACGGCCACGCTCGGAAGCGACGACGCTGCCGTGGTCGGCTCCACGCCGATCACGAAGTCCGAGTTCCAGGCGCTCATGGACCGCGCGGAGAAGAGCTACACGGCGCAGAAGCGTCCCTTCCCGAAGCCGGGCACCACGGAGTACGAGCAGCTCAAGGGCCAGGCGGTCACCTTCCTGATCCAGCGGGCCGAGTTTGCACAAGAGGCGGACGCCATGGGGATCAAGGTCACTGACGACCAGGTCAACAAACGCATCGAGCAGCTGAAGAAGCAGTTCTACGGCGGCAGCGACTCGCGCTACCAGAAGGCACTCACACAGCAGGGACTGACGGAGGACCAGGCGAAGGAAGAAGTTCGCGCCCAGATCATCTCCGAAGAGCTTTTCAAGAAGGTCACCGCCACCATCAAGGTCTCGCCGGCCGAGGTGAAGGCCTACTACGCCTCGCACAAGTCGCAGTACGGCCAGCCTGAGACGCGTGACGTGCGACACATCCTCGTCGCGAAGAAGGAGCTCGCGAACAGCATCTACGCGCAGCTCAAGGCCGGCGGGAACTTCGCGGCACTTGCAAAGAAGTACTCGAAGGATCCGGGCTCTGCCTCGAACGGCGGGAAGCTGACGATCTCGAAGGGCCAGACGGTCCCGCCGTTCGACAAGACGGCGTTTTCGCTCAAGACCGGTGAGCTCTCACAGCCGATCAAGACGCAGTACGGCTACCACATCATCCAGGCGCTCTCCGCCGTCAAGCCGGCGAAGTCGACCCCGCTTGCCAAGGTTCAGGCGTCGATCAGGCAACAGCTCGAGCAGCAGCGCAAGAACGAGTCGATGACGAAGTGGGTCGACGACAAGAAGAAGCAGTACTGCAAGTCCGGCATCAAGTACCAGATCGGCTATCAGCCGAACCCGGATCCCTGCGCGACCCTCTCGGGCTCGACCACCACCACCTCCCAGTAAGTGTCGCTCGCCGAGGCGCTCGTCGACCTCCAGGAGCTGACCGAGCGGCTACGGCGCGACTGTCCCTGGGATCGTGAGCAGACCGAGCGCACGATCGTCCCGCATACGGTCGAGGAGGCCTACGAGGTCGCCGACGCGGCGATCGGTCGCGACGACGCCAAGCTCGCCGACGAGCTCGGCGACCTCCTGTTCCAGGTCTATTTCCTGGCGCTGCTGCTGGCCGAGCGGGGAGGCGAGGATCTCGAGTCCGTTGCCCGCCGCGCACACGAGAAGCTCGTGCGCAGGCATCCCCATGTGTTCGGCGACGCAGAGGCGAAGACCGCCGGGCGCGTGCGCGAGCGCTGGGAGGAGATCAAGCGCACGGACGAGGACCGCAAGGGCATCTTTCACGACGTCCCGGAGTCGCTTCCGTCGCTGCTCTATGCCCGCAAGGTGCAGCGTCGCGCGGCGGCGATCGGCTTCGAGTATCCCGACACGGCGGGAGCGCTCGCCGATCTCGACGACGAGGTGCGAGAGTTGAAGGAAGCGCTTTCGGATGTGGGGGAGCCCGCGCCCGAGACCGAGCCGCACCCGCACGTCTTCGAGGAGATGGGCGACGTGCTCTTCGCGGCGGTGAACGTCGCGCGGCGCCTGAACGTCGATCCAGAGCTGGCCTTGCGCGCGATGTCCCGTCGTTTCGTCGAGCGGGTGGAGCGTGCCGAGCACTACGCCGCCGGCGAGGGGAAGACCTTCTCTGCGCTCGGCTTGCAGGACCAGGACCGGTACTTCGACCGTGCCAAGGAGGAGTTCGAATGAGTGCGTCCTCGATCGCCCGGGTTCGAGGGCGGCAGATTCTCGACTCGCGCGGGAACCCGACCGTCGAGGTCGACGTCGTGCTCGAATCGGGCGCGACCGGCAGGGCGGCGGTCCCGTCCGGCGCCTCGACGGGGCAGTTCGAGGCGGTCGAGTTGCGCGACGGCGACCCGCGAGCCTACGGGGGAAAGAGCGTGCTCACCGCGGTGCGGAACGTCGACACGGAGATCGCGGACGCGGTCACCGGCCTCGATGCGGAGGATCAGCGTGCGCTCGACCTCAGGCTGATCGAGCTCGACGGGACGAAGAACAAGTCACGGCTCGGCGCCAACGCGATCCTCGGAGTCTCGCTCGCGACCGCGAAGGCCGGTGCGGCGGACGCGGGGGTGTCGCTGTACCGCTGGATCGGCGGCGTGAGCGCGCACATCCTGCCCGTGCCGATGCTGAACGTCGTCAACGGGGGCGCGCATGCGCAGAACTCGCTCGACCTCCAGGAGTTCATGCTCGTCCCTGCCGGTGCGGACTCGTTCTCAGAGGCGCTGCGCATCGGGGCCGAGACGTTCCACGCCCTGAAGGACGTGCTGCATGAGCGAGGGCTCTCGACCGGCGTCGGCGACGAGGGAGGGTTCGCTCCCGAGCTCGACTCGACCGAGGCGGCGATCGAGGCGGTGCTCGAAGCCGCAGAGCGGGTCGGCCATCGCGAGCGCGTTGCGATTGCCCTCGACCCCGCGTCTACGGAGCTGTACAGGGACGGCGGCTACCACTTCGAGCGCGAAGGCGGCGTCATCCGGAGCGCCGACGAGCTGATCGATCTCTACTCGACACTCGCCGACCGCTATCCGCTGGTCTCGATCGAGGACGGGCTCGCCGAGGACGAGTGGGGCGCCTGGAAGGCGATGACGGAGCGACTCGGCGATCGCATCCAACTCGTCGGCGACGACCTCTTCGTGACGAACGTCGAACGCTTCCAGCGCGGGATCGACGGCGGCGTTGCGAATGCGATCCTCGTGAAGGTGAACCAGATCGGCACGCTGACCGAGTCTCTGGAGGCGATCGAGCTCGCACGGGAGAACGGCTACGGCGTCGTGATCTCCCATCGCTCGGGCGAGACCGAGGACACGACGATCTCCGATCTCGTCGTCGCGACGGGTGCGGGCCAGATCAAGACGGGTGCGCCGTCGCGCACCGACCGCGTTGCGAAGTACAACCAGCTGCTCCGGATCGAGGAGGAGCTGGGCGCGGCCGCGGTCTACCCGGGGTGGCAGGCGTTCCCCCGCGCGGAACGCTGACAGGGTCCGGCGCTACCCTGAGGAGCATGCCAACCGTCGCGCCGCGCCGGACGAAGATCGTTGCGACGGTCGGCCCCGCCTGCTCGACGCCGCAAACGCTGCGCGCGCTGGTCGATGCGGGAATGGACGCGGCGCGCCTCAACCTCTCCCACGGCACGCACGACGACCACGCCGCGCGGGCCAAGCTCGTGCGCGACGTCCAGGAGGACGTCGGCCGCCCACTCGCGCTGATCGGCGACCTGCAGGGCCCGAAGTTCCGCGTCGGCGGCCTCGACCAGCCGCTCGACCTGCTGCAGGGCGATGACGTCACGATCGTGCTCGGAGACGGCGTCGCCCGCAACGGCGAGCTGCCGATCGCCCCGGCTGCCATCGGCGAGGTGCTGAGGCCGGGCCATGAGGTGCTCATCAACGACGGGATGATTCGCCTGCGCGTCGACGAGGTCGAGACCGGTCGTGCGCGCTGCGGCATCGTCGTCGGCGGTGAGGTCACGTCGCACAAAGGGGTGAACCTCCCCGGTGTGCCGATCCCGATTCCATCGCTGACGCGCAAGGACCTCGAGGACCTGGAGTTCGCGCTCGAGCTCGGATGCGACTTCATCGCACTGTCGTTCGTGCGCTCGGCTGCCGACGTGCGCGACCTCAAGGCGTTGATCGAGCAGGAGGGATCCCCGGCACACGTGATCGCGAAGATCGAGAAGTCGGAGGCGGTCGACGCGCTCGACGACATCCTCGGTGAGTCCGACGCGGTCATGGTTGCGCGCGGCGACCTCGGTGTGGAGATCGGCCCGGCGCTCGTCCCGCTGCTGCAGAAGCGGATCATCTCGAAGGCTCTCGAACGTGGAAAGCCGGTGATCACCGCCACCCAGATGCTCGAGTCGATGATCCATCACCCGGAGCCGACGCGTGCCGAGGCGAGCGACGTGGCTAACGCGATCCTCGACGGGACGTCGGCAGTGATGCTCTCCGGTGAGACCGCGATGGGCGAGTACCCGGTTCAGGCCGTGCAGACGATGGACCGCATCTCTCGCGCCGTCGAACCGTCGCTCGGTTATCGCCATCAGATTCCCGAGGCCACCGAGGATCCGACGATCGGCAATGCCATGTCGAACGCGGCCTGCGACCTCGCTGAGGCGCTCGGCGCCGCGGCGATCCTCGTGCCGACGTTCACCGGCCGCACCGCCTCTGCAGTCGCCCGCCTTCGGCCGCGCCGGCCGATCGTCGCGCTGACGCACAAGCAGTGGTCGGTGCACCAGATGGCGATCGAGTGGGGTGTGACACCGATCTGGATTCCCGAGTGCAGGGACGTCGAGGATCTGTGGAACCGCTCGATGGAGGCGGCAACGGAGGCCGGCCTGATCGAGACGGGCGACACGGTCGTGATCACCGCAGGGACTGCGGTCAACATCCCGGGCTCGACGAACGTCATCAAAGTCGACGTCCTCTAGAGAGGATCAGGCCCGCGCTGGGCGAAGGTGCCGCGCACATGGCTGCGCGCGCTTCTCGTCGACCTTCAACTGCTGCCCTCGTGCGGCGCTGGCTCGCCGTGGTCCTCGTCGTGTTGATCGGCTATGCCTACTACCACCCTCTCCGCACGTGGCTCGAGACGAGACACGAGCTCTCGGGCCGCCGCACAGAAGTGGCGCAGCTCTCGGCGGAGAAGCGCGAGCTTCAGCAACGGCTGAATACCTCCGCGAGCGCGGATGCTCTCGCACGCGAGGCGCGACGCCTCGGATACATCCGCCCCGGCGAGCACCTCTTCATCGTCAAAGGCATCCAGGCCTGGCGGCGCGCTCACACTACGATCGACGGTGATGGAAAGTGATCGCGCCACCGTAGAGGCCCAGCTAGGCAGGCCACCGCGCGCCTTCAGGCGCGTCGTCGTCCGCTGTCCCTCCGGACACCCAACGGTGACCGAGCAGAGCCCGTACGACAAGGATGGGGAGCCTTTCCCGACGATGTACTGGCTCACCTGTCCGGCGCTGGTGGCGGCCGTCTCGAGGCTCGAGGCAGCGGGCGGTGTCGAGCGGTGGACGCGCGCGGCTGCTGAGGATCCAACCCTGGGCGCGAGTCTCGAGCGCGCCCACGCGGAGCAGCGTGAGCTGCGACCCGAGCTCGACCTCGGTGTCGGAGGCGCCCGGCCCGGTGCGGGAACCCTCAAATGCCTGCACGCACACGTCGCCTTCGCGCTCGCACGACCCGGCTACCTGCTCGGGGAACGCATCCTCGGGGAGCTCGATCCGCCGTGGCCCACCGTTTGCTCGGCTGACTAACGGATAGGTTCTCCGCCCGTGGCCGTGGTGATCGAAGCAGTCAGGCACGAATGGGAAGACGGGTACCGCCGTTTCGAAGCTGCGTTGCGCGATCCCGTCGCCGCCGAGCGGCTGAATGCTCAGCTCGAAGTCGTGACCGACGAGCTTCGGCGGCGTATCGGCCAGACGTTCACCGTCGAACAGCTTGCAATCGCGTACGACCGCGCGGATGCGTGGGTCCGCGATGCCGTTTCGGAACATGCTGCGACGCCGGGTTGGCCGCGGACATTGGCACTCGTCGAAGACGCCGCGTTCCACCTGTATCAGCGCGGCGCAGTCGACTACGCACCGTGAGCTCCCTGACCCCGGTCGAACGCACCGAGCGCCGGCGCCAGCAACGCCGCCGCGAGTTGATCCGCTGGGGCATCCGGATCCTGATCGTGCTGCTCGTGTTCTTGCTTGGCGTCGCCCTCGGGCAGGCGATCCAGGACAATCCGAAGACCGGCCGCACGGTCACGTCGGACCGGACAATCCGGGTCCCGACCGCCGGAAACCCAGGTTCGACCATAACTCCCTGACGCGAGGTGTAAAGAACGCCAATATTTGGGTAGATTCGCGGTGTGGCCACGCGTGACCCCGGATCGCGGCGAACGGCTGCCGGTGAGAACGACTGGCTGACCCTCGGGCAGGCGGCGAAATTCCTCGGCGTCGCCCAGAGCACGATCCGCAAGTGGTCCGACGTCGGTCGCGTGCCGGCCTTCTACACCCCCGGCGGTCATCGCCGCTACAAGCGTCACGACCTCGAGGCGTTCCTCGAGCGCAGCGGCCCCGGTAAGCCCGCGCGCGGCCCGCTCGTGCTGCTCGTGGACGATGACGCGGAGGTGCGCGAGGTCGTGCGGGTCAACCTCGAGATGGAGGGGTACGCCGTCAGGGAAGCCGCGAACGCGGAAGATGGGCTTGCGGCGCTCGAGGACGAGGCGCCGGACCTGATCCTGCTCGACGTGATGATGCCCCAGGTCGACGGCTGGGAGATGCTACGCCGCGTGCAGGAGCGGCACGGCGTGGGCTCGATTCCGGTCGTGATGTTCAGCGGCCAGCTGGACGTAGGGAGCGAAGCTGCTCAGCGGGGTGCGCAGGGCTTCGTCGGGAAGCCGTTCGACCTGCGCGCGCTGATCGACCAGACGAAGCAGATCGTCCCGGCCTGATCTCTATACCGGGCGGCACGGCCCTCAGGTGCTTGTAAACCGTCGCGTGCAGCTAAAGGTCAAGGCCGGAGGCTAAGACCAGGCGGAGCCAGGCTTAGCCGCAGGCGGAGTGATGCGGGCGCGGCCGCGAAGCGCCCGTGCCCGCACGGAAGAGAACAATCGTCTTACGCCGACCCAATTGGAGTGTGCGGGCTTTGCCCGCGCACGTTTCGCGCGAAGCGCAGTACCCAAGACCCGTTCGAAAGCGAAGCTTTCGAACGGAGCGAAGCTAAAGCTCGTCGCCGGCTCGCAGGAGGCCGGCGGCGGTGACAAGGAGCGACGCAATCAGTGAAATGAAGATTCCGATCCCGCGGCCCCTCCACCCGAAGAACTCGTCTGGGACGCTGATCAGGCGGATGAGGACGAAGACGGTCGAGAGCGCTCCGAGCGCGATGACCACGAGGCTCTCGGGGACCGTCGCCGGGAGCTCGATGCCAGCTTCCCTGAGCGCGACGAGGGCCAGGACTGCCAGGCCGATGAAGAACACGAGCTTCCCGAGCGCACCGGTGTGCCAGCCGATCACGCTTGTCGTCGGGCCCTCACCCGAGCCCACGTACCAGCCGGTGAAGGCGGAGATGGCGAGGACGAGCCCAGAGACCCACGTGAGTGTGTGTCCCAACCGGGAAAGGTCCTCGAAGCCCCGTGCCGGGCGGGGCTGAGGCGCCAGCCAGTCCTCACTCTTCGGGCGCCGGCGGGGGGTAGGACTCAGGAGTTTGCACGGATCTCGGGATGGAAATTGGGGCGGCACGAAGATCGCGCCGCGAGGGGTACTCTAAGGGGGTCCGATGATGAGGGACTCGAGTACCTCGCAAGTGGCGCCCGACGAATTCGTCGAGTTCTTCGCGGCCGGTCAGTCCGTGAAGGGTGAATACCACTGTTCGGACTGCGGCTACGGGGTCACGATCGTCCGCGCGCTGCCGCTCTGCCCGATGTGCGGTGGAACCTCGTGGGAGCAGTCGGCCTGGAGCCCCTTCTCCCGAACGCCTCTGCTCTAGCTACGTAGCTAAAGCCCGAAGACCCTCTGGATCTCGTGCCAGATGGTCAGGATCAGGAACAGCGCCAGCCCCGCGAGGATTGCGAACGTGACGATGAAGCGCAGCTTCGCCCGCGACTTCTCACGGCTGCGCCGGACCCGGGCGTTTCGCCGTGCGCGGTGATAGTGGTACGCCCGGTCGATCGCTTCCGGGTCGACGGGAGGCTCTTCGGGGGGCCTCGCCACGCGGCGGGCTGGCTGGGCCATGGGTGGAGTCTAGTGCCCTCCCGCGCGGGTTTCGGGATACTTAGCGTCGGGTCGGGATGGCTGTACGTCCAGAAAACCGGGGGGCCGAGCTCGCTGAGGGTGGGCTCCATGCGCTCGCCCAGGCAGGACTGGAGCTCGGGGACGCTCGGAGTCTCTCCGAGGCGCTGCAGATCCTCGCCGAGGCGACGCGCCGCGCCACCGGCGCCGAGATCGTGATCGTGCGCGTCGCGGACGAGGCGCGCCGCTCGCTCGTCACCTGCGCCGTCGTGACCGATTCGGCCGCCGTGGCCGCCGAGCTCGAGGGCTCTCGGCTGCCCCTCGAGGACGTGCCCGCGCTCGAGGAGTCGACGCCCGAGCACCTCCCCGACGGTGCACGGCGTACCGCGGAGCGCGTTCATGCTGGAGCCGCGATCCTGATCCCGATCCATCTCGACGGCCGTGTGCAGGGAAGCATCGAGCTGATGCGCGCAGAGACATCCTTCGCGGAGCCCGAGCTCCGCCTCGCGCGGATTGCCGCCGGGCAGGCGGGCCTGGTGATTCGCGCGTTCGCGCGCCCGGCCGGAGATGCCGACTCGGAGGCGATGCTCGGTCTCGCCGGCGAGGCTCTCGCCGCAGGAGGAGACGAGCTGCGAACGGCCGAGCAGGTCACGCGACTCGCAACTGACGCGACCGCTGCCCTGGCCGGCCTCCTCTGGCGTCGTGGCCCGGAAGTCGAGCTCGAGCTCGTCGCCTCGGTCGGGGCCACGGGCAGTGCGGAGCCGCTCGTCGCTGCGCAGGCAGCCGCTGATCGCGCGCTCGTCGGCCGCCATGCGGTGAGCGTCGAGAGCGTTTCCGGCCTCCCCGGGACCGCAACGCTCTCGGCGACGCTGCAACTGGGGCAGCCTCCACTCGGGGCGTTGCAGCTTCTGTTTGCCAGGGACACCGAGGCCGGCGACGTCGACCTTGCGACGCTGGCAACGTTCGGCGTCCGGGCTGCTCACGCCCTGCGGGCGAGCATGCACGCACGCTCCGTCGAGCTCGAGCTGGGTCGCACACGTGCGCTCCTCGGAGTCGTCGGCCAGGCGATCTCGCAACTGTCGCTCGCGCATACGCTCGAGACGGCGGTCGCGCGCGTCGGCGAGCTGCTCGAGGCCGACCGCCTCGCCGTCTACCTCCGCGAGGACGATCGCCTGTATGCAGCCGCGGGGCTCGGGCTCGCCGGGCCGCACGCACGGCTCGCCGAACGGCTGCTCGATCTCACGCTCGGCCCGTTTCGCTCGCGCGGGATGCTTGTCGTCGACGACGTCTCCGCGGATCAACGTTTGTCGGGCATCGCCGACGCGGCGGCCGAGGCGGGGATCGAGGCCGCAATCGCGGTGCCGCTGCTTGCGCGGGACGAGGTCATCGGGCTGCTGGGTGTGTTCCCATCCTCCGGCCGCGTCCTCACCGAGAACGAGTCGGCATTGCTGGCAGCGCTCGCCGCGCAGCTCGCAGTGGCGGTGCAGAACGCGCAGCTGCACGAGCGCGCGAAGCAGCTCGGAGTGGAGCGGGAACGCGCCCTCGAAGCCGAGCGCGCGGCGTCGAAGCAGGTGCGCGCCCTGTACGAGATCTCACGTTCGTTCGCGCAGAGCCTGTCCCTCGAGGCGACTCTCGAGGCAGTGGCCGGCACCATCGTGGAGATCCTCGGAGTCGACGTCGCGCTCATTCGCATGCCAGACGAGCGCCGCGAGTACCTGGTGCCGCGGGCGATGAGGGTTTCCGAGCCCCGGGTCGAGGAGGCCGCGCACTCAATGCTGTATCGCCCACAGCCTTTCGGAGCTCTCCCGATCCAGCGCCTGTTCCGTCTGCGCGAGCCGTTCGCGGTCACCGTGGAGTCCGTGACCGAGATCGGGCCTCCGGCGACAGCGCTCCTCCCGTTCCTCGAGCGCGGTTGGACCGCCGCTGTCCTTCCGATCGCGACCCCGGCGGAAGTCCTGGCCTCGCTGACGATTCTCTCGATGCAGCCTGGCTCGCCGGTGACGCAGGACACGATCGACCAGGCGACCGCGATTGCCGGACAGGCTGCCCTCGCGATCGACAACGCGCGGCTCTACCAGCAGCAGAAACAGTTCTCGGACACGATGCAGCGCTCGCTGCTACCGCGCTCGGTTCCCAAGCTGCAAGGGCTCGAGCTCGGCGATGCCTACGAGTCGTCGGCTCACGTCGAGGTCGGCGGCGACGTGTACGACTTCATGGAGCTCGGCGACGGCCGGCTAGCGGTCGCGCTCGGGGACGTGACCGGTCACGGGATCGAAGCCGCGGCGGACATGGCGATGGCGAAGTTCACGTTCCGTTCGCTCGCGCGCGAGCATCCCGAGCCGGCGGACTTCCTGCAGTCTGCGAACGAGGTGATCGTCGGCGAGATCGCTCCGGGGAAGTTCATCACGCTCGTGTATCTGCTCATCGACGGCAGAAAGGGCGAGGTATCGGCGGCCGGCGCAGGCCATCCTCCGCCGCGGATCATCCGGGCCGACGGAAGCGTCACCGGCCTCGAGGCCCGAGGGCTCGTTCTCGGGATCGAGTCGAATCAGGAGTACGAGGAGGTGAGGGCGTCGCTCGAGCCCGGGAGCGCGGTCGTCCTCTATACCGACGGCGTGATCGAAGCTCGTCGTGACGGGGAGCTGTACGGGGAAGCGCGTCTCGACCGATTGCTCGGCGAGCGCCGCGATCTTCCCGCGGGCGAGCTCGCGCAGTGCGTGCTCGACGACTGCCGCGCGTTCGCGCGTGGTGAGCTCGCCGACGACTGCGCCGTCGTCGTCGTGAAACGCACTTGATCAAGCTACTCCGGCCGCCGGGCCAATTTGCGCGCGTCGGCCATCGCGGTGCCTCCGCGCTCGCGCCCGAGAACACGCTCGCGGCGCTCGAGCTTGCGGTCGAGCTCGGCTGCGACATGCTCGAGTTCGACGTGCTCGACCTCGTCGACGGGACGCTCGTGCTCGCGCACTCCGGCGACCTGCGCGAAGTGAGCCACGGCGCCGCCCGCGGGCGCGTGCGCCGGCGCGGTCTCGCGGATCTCAGGCAGGTCGCCCCGGGTTTGCCGACCCTCGACGAGGCGCTGGCCTTCTGTGCCGACCATCTTCCCGGGATCGGGCTCCAGCTCGATCTGAAGCGCCGCGGCATCGAGGCGGGCGTTGCCGAGGCCCTCCGGCGCCACGAGGTGCTCGACCGCTCCTGGGTCAGCACCTTCGACGCCCGCTCCCTCAGGCGGATCGCGGAGCTCGAGCCCGAGCTGCCACGCGCCTACACGCTCCCCCGCGACCGCTTCGGGATCTCGAAGCGAGGCCCGCTCGCGCCGGTCGTGCGAGCTGCCCTGGGGTCGATCGGGGCCTCCTTGCCCCGCCGCCTGCCGGAGTTCCTCGCCCGCGCCCGCGCGGGCGCCGCGACGCTCCACTACTCCATCGCCTCCAAGGCGGCGATCGCACGGGCGCATGAGCTCGGCGCGGCAGTCTACGTCTGGACGGTCGACGACCCGAGGATGGCCGAGCGGCTCGTGCACGACGGGGCCGACGGAATCATCACGAACGATCCGCGGATCTTTACGATGTTTCAGGCGTGAAGCGTCTTTCGCTCCTGTTCGTGATCGTGGCCGGCCTGCTGGTGGCAGGTGCGGTTGCGTCTGCGCTGCCCGCCGCCGACGAGCCGGTGGCGATCCCCGTGGGGGTCACGATCGGCGGGGTACAGGTCGGCGGGCTCGCTCCGGACGCGGCCACGGCCGCCGTGCAGCAGGCGTTCGACACACCGCTCGAGCTCGCGCTCGGAACGACGCGGGTTCTCGTCACGCCCGACGTGCTCGGCGCGGCGCCGGTCATCGACAAGGCGATCGAGCGTGCGCTCGCCGCCGAGCCGAACGCGGCGATCCCGCTCGGCGTCAGCATCGTGCCCGGAACGCCTGCGGCATTTGTCGCAACACTCGCCAAGCGCTACGACCGGCCCGCGGTCGACTCGAAGCTCTCGCTCCGCAACCTTCGACCGTGGCTGTCGAAAGAACGAGCCGGACGCAAGCTCGTGCAGCGTCAGTCCGTGCGCGACATCGCGGCCGCTGTCACGAGCGGAGTGCGCACGGGCATCGTGCTCCCGCACACGACGCTTCGACCGAAGATCACACGTCGCAACTTCGGGCCGGTCATCGTCATCCGTCGCAAGTCGAATCGTCTCTTCCTCTACGACGGCTCACGGTATCGCCGCTTCTTCGCCGTCGCGACGGGTCAGTCGCAGTACCCGACTCCGCTCGGCCGCTTCTCGATCGTCGTCAAGTGGAGGAACCCATGGTGGTATCCACCTGACTCTCCCTGGGCGCAGGGAGAGCAGCCGATTCCGCCTGGCCCGGACAATCCGCTCGGCACGCGCTGGATGGGACTGTCGGCGCCCGGCGTCGGTATCCACGGGACTCCGTCGGACGCCTCCATCGGCTACTCGGCGTCGCACGGCTGCATCCGCATGCACATCCCGCAGGCCGAGTGGCTCTTCAACCACGTCGAGATCGGCACGACGGTCTTCATCGTCTCAGCCTGATGGCTCGGTCGGCCCGGCTCGCAGCGCAGGGGCTGGCGGTCGCGCTCGTCGTCGGATTGCTGGCGCTGCTGATCTGGCGCGTTGCGAACGACAGCAACAAGGGTGTCTCGCAAGCGCTGAGAGACGGACAGCATCCGACCGCACCCGCGTTCGACCTGAGCCGGCTCGACGGCCGCGGGCGCATAGACCTCGCGTCGCTGCGCGGCAAGAAGCCGATCGTGCTCGACTTCTGGGCCTCGTGGTGCGTCCCGTGCATTCACGAGTCGAAGCGCCTCGAGGCGGCGCGCAAGCAGTACGGTGATCGCGTCGCGTTCATCGGGGTCGACACGAAGGACTTCTCCGGCGACGCTCGCCGCTGGCAGCGCGAGCACGGGATCACGTACCCGAGCGTGCACGACGGTGGCGGCGGAGTCCTGGCGAAGTGGGGCGGGCTGCCGATTCCGCGGATCTTCTTCGTTGCTCGCAGCGGCAAGGTGGTCGGCGAACTGGTCGTGGAGGAAGATCTGCCCCGGTACCTGCGGCAGATCGCCGCGTCGTGAGACCTCTCATCCTCGTCCTGGTCGCAGCGCTGCTCGCCGTGCCTGTCGCCCACGCGAGCGAACGACACCCGACGTTGAACGAGCTCGAAGGCGAAGTCATGTGTCCCGTCTGCGGGACGACGCTCGATCAGTCGAGCTCCCCGGCGGCGCAGCAGATCAAGCGCGTGATCGTTTCGCGCATCGCCGCGGGCGACACGAAGAGCCAGATCAAGAATCAGCTCGTCGCCGAGTACGGGGACGCCATCCTCGCCGCCCCGCCGCACAAAGGGTTCGGTCTGCTCGCCTGGTGGCTGCCGATCGCCGGAATCATCGCAGCGGCGGCGATCGTGGGCGTCGGCGCCTGGCGTTGGTCCCGGCGCCGCGAACCGCTGCCGGCAGGTCCGCCTCTCGATCCTGCGCTCGAAGCGCGGCTCAACGATGAGCTCAGGCGGTTCGAAGGCTGATGGAGAAGGCCGGTGGACTGTTCCTGCTCGGATTCGCCTCGATCGCGTTTCCGTGTGTGCTGCCGCTCGTTCCGGGATACCTCTCCGCTGTTTCGGCCGTCGAGGCGCAACGACTCGGGGAGCCCGGTGTCGGACGACGCGTCGCGCTCGCGAGCCTGCCGTTCATCCTTGGCTTCGCAATCGTATTCGTCGCACTAGGCGCAGCGGCGAACCTCATTGCCCAGGTCGTGAGCGACCAGACGAAGCAGGCGCTGGCCGGCTTCATCCTCGTGGTCGCGGGGCTCGCCTTCATGGGACTGCTGCCGTGGACGGACAGGCTCGTCGCCGGGGGGCTGATCCAGGGCGCGCGCCGGCGTGGGTCTCGAGTGCTTCTCGGTGGGGCGTTCGCCATCTGCGCCGCGCCGTGTGTGGGGCCCTTCCTCGCCGAGGCGTTCGCCGCCGCAAGCAACTCGTCGACGGTGGTCCGTGGCTCCGCCTGGCTGGCCGCATATTCGGCAGGGCTCGGCCTGGCCTTTCTGCTCGTCGCCGTGTTCTTCGTGCGCGGGATGGCGTTCTTCCGCTGGATGCGCGATCACTACCGTCTGTTCTCGCTCGTCGCAGGAGTGATCCTCGTCGCGCTCGGCTTGCTGCTCTTCTTCGACGAGTTCTACCGAGTGCAGATCTACACGCATCGCGTGCTCGAGGCGATCGGCCTCGGCGATCTCTGAGTTAGAGACGTTTGCGCAGCAGTCCGAACACGCCGCGTACGACTTCGCGCTGCAATGCCTTTCCCTGACGAGAGCCGAGGAAGTCGCCGAGCGCGTCGGTTCCGCCCTGGGTCGCCTTGGCCGCGTCGCGGTGTTTCGCCTTCACCACCGGCGGCTGGCGCCGTCGCGGCCGTCTCGAGCCGTGCGGCGAGCAGCTCGCGGGCCGACTGGCTGTCGATCCGGGTCGCGTACTTTGAAGCGAGCGGTGACTGCGCCGAGGCCGCCGCGATGTCGTCGGCCGGGCCCATTCGTGAGCGCGGAGCCTGCATCTTCGTGTGCACGACCGGGGTCGGCACGCCGCCTTCGGAAAGGATCGTGACGACAGCCTCGCCGGTGCCGAGCTGCGGCAGCAGCTCCTGCAGCTTGTAGTACTCGGACTTCGGAAACGTGCGAACCGTCGCGCGCAAAGCCTTCTCGTCGTCGGGCGTAAAAGCCCGCAGGGCGTGCTGCACGCGGTTGCCGAGCTGGGCAAGGACGTCCTCGTGGATGTCCTTCGGAGCCTGCGTGATGAAGAAGACGCCGACTCCCTTGGACCGGATCAATCGCACCGTCTGGGTCACCGACTCGAGAAAAGCCTTCGTCGTGTCATCGAACAGGAGGTGCGCTTCGTCGAAGAAGAAGACCAGCTTGGGCTTCTCGAGGTCGCCGACCTCCGGGAGCGCCTCGAACAGCTCGGCCAGGAGCCACATGAGTGCAGTGGAGAAGAGCCTCGGCTTGTCCTGCACCGCCGGCAGCTCGAGGCAGGAGATCACGCCACGTCCGTCCGATGTGGTTCGCAGCAGGTCGTTGACGTCGAACTGTGGCTCACCGAAGAGCTCGTTGCCGCCGCCGTCCTCCAGTCCGGCGAGCGATCGCAGCAGGACCCCGATCGTCTGCGATGCGACACCGCCGATGCCGGAGAGCTCTGCCTTGCCGGCCTCTGAATCGAGGAAGGTCAGGAGCGCTCGCAGGTCGGAGAGATCGAGGAGCGGGAGACCCTTCGTGTCGGCGTAGCGGAAGACGAGCGAAAGGCTCTGCTCCTGCGTGTCGTTCGATTCGAGGACTTTCGCGAGGAGTTGTGGCCCGAAGTCGGACACGGTTGCGCGGATCGGAACGCCCGGCCCGATTCCGCCGAGCGAGAGGTACTCGGCCGGAAAACCCGTCGGCTCGAACTTCTCGCCCAGCTCGGCGGCCCGTTTGCCGGCGGGGCCGGATCCGTCACCCGGCGCGGCGATTCCGGAAAGGTCGCCCTTCACGTCTGCGGCAAAGACCGGAACGCCCTGCTCGGAGAGCTGCTCCGCGAGCAGCTGCAAGGTGCGCGTCTTGCCCGTGCCTGTCGCTCCGGCGATCAGGCCATGCCTGTTCGCGCTGCGAAGTGGAAGGCGAACGTCGGCTTCCGTCACGACCTTGCCGTCGAGGACCCCCTTGCCGACTTCGATCGATGCGCCCGTCGTCGCGTATGCGGCGGCAATTTCCTTCCCGAAGTCGCTCACGAGCCGCGGAGCCTAGTGGACTAGGGGAGGTCGGGAGGTGGGAGATCGAGCGAATCGCGTGCCCGGAGATCCGACAGTTGCGCGGTCAGGCGCGAGACGTCGACACCGCGGTGCTCCGGCCCGAAGGGCTGCAAGCGCCGGATCGCCTTTTCGAGCTGGCGCTCGGTGCCGATCCTTCGGCCGCGTCCGGCCTGGTACCAGGCAACGGCAACGTGGACGAGGCCCTGGAAGAAGTCACGCTCGTCGGCGCTTGCGGCTCGCCACACGTTCTCGAGCTCTTCGTGCGCGGTGAAGTACTCGCCGCGCCGGATAAGGTCGAGCCCGGCCCGGTAGGCGGATTCGAACTCCTCCGGGCTCATGCCCTCCTCTGCCATTCACTGAGCCTCGCATAGCTGGAGGGTTGAACAGTCGGCGCAGACGGCATACCCTCCCGCCGTGGCGACGATCCTGTTGTGTGGGGTCGATGTCTACTTTCGGGGCAAGCTCGAAGCGTTGCTCCCTGGACATCATTTCGTCACGACCGACAGCGCCGACTGGCCGGACCTCGTGATCGCCGACATCAGCCGCGTCGACCCCATGGACGTTGCCGACTCGTATCCGGAGATACCGATTCTCGGTTTCGGGGGTCACACGGACACTGCCGGATTGCGTCGCGCCCACGAGGCCGGCTTCGACCAGGTGCTTGTGAAGAACGCGCTGCAGGAGCGCGCGGTTCAGGTCGTCGAGGAGCTGACGGCCTCAGTAGAGTGACGGCCCTGTGACGTACATCATCGCCGAGCCCTGCATCGACATCAAAGACCTCTCCTGCGTCGACGTCTGCCCCGTCGATTGCATCCACCAGGCGGAGCGCATCCTCATCATCGATCCGGAGGAGTGCATCGACTGCGGCGCCTGTGAGCCGGAGTGTCCGGTCGAGGCGATCTTTCCGGAGGATGCACTGCCGGACAAGTGGCAGCCGTTCGTCAGGATCAACTACGCCTACGGCGAGGGCATCGACGTCGTGAACAAGCTCACGGACGAGTACGCGACCGAGTACAACGTCCAGAATCCACCCCTGGAATAACCCCTGCGAAAGTGGGTAAGGGACGCTCGTCGTCCACACCAGAGGAGGTTGTGACACATGCCGCGGGATGCCTGGAGCGCGAAGCGCGAACGTCAGTACGAGCACATCAAGGAGTCGGAGCTGAAACAGGGACGGAGCACGAAACGCGCGAAGGAAATCGCCGCGCGCACCGTCAACAAGGAGCGATCGGAGAAGGGTGAGACGGAGGACAGCGACCGCTAGGTACGCTGGGTAGGTGAGGCCGAAGACCCTGGATCACGTCGCCTTCTGGGTGACCGACCGCGAGCCGATCGTCGATTTCCTGACGGAGCACGTCGGGATGCACGTCATCGATCGGCAGGATGCGTTCACACTCGTCGGCTCGGACGCGCGGCGCGGGAAGCTGACCCTGTTCACTGCGGAAGGACCGCGCGAGCAGGGCGCCTTCAAGCATGTTGCGCTGCGCGTCTCGGACCTCGAGCACGCAACGGCTGACCTGCCGAGCGCCGAGCTCGAGCTCGGGGAAGGTGTTCGCGTGCAACTCGTGGAAGCACCGACAGATGTCGAGTACGACCTCGACCATGTCGCCCTCGTCTCGGCGGATCCCGAACGGACGGCGAAGGAGTACACGGAGCTCGGCTTCAATCCCGCAGAGCCGTCCGGCGGGCATCCTCGCGTCGAGGTCGGCGGTGCGTACGTCGAATTCCACCGCGGTGATCCGGGCGAGCCCGACAAGCCGTTGCTGAACCACGTCGCGGTGCTCGTCGATGAGGTCGATCCGGTCATCACGGAAGCGGAGAAGCGCGAGATCGTCGACAACGTGGTCGACGCTGCGAACACGCGGGCCGTCTTCGTATGGGGACCGGAACGCGTGCGCATCGAGTACGTCGAGCACAAGCCGGGATTCGCGCTGCAGTAGTCATCGCGGGGGCCGGCATGGCCGGTCTGTCTGCGGCTGCTCGCGCCCGCGAGCTCGGCGCCGCGCCCGTGGTGTACGAAAAGGGAACGCGTCCGGGGGGCTCAATGCTCCTCTCGAGCTGTGTTATCTGGCGCTTCCGCGAGTGGGACGAGTTTCGTGCGGAGTGTCCTGGCGGCGACGAGCCGCTCCAGCGTGTGGTGTGGGAGCGGCTCGACGATGGGCTTGCTTGGCTGGAGTCGCTCGGTGCGCCGGTCGTCGAGCACGACACCGGGAATCCGCGCACCGTCGGCAAGCGCTTCGATCCACGCGGTCTGACCGAGACGCTCGTGCGCCTGGCCGGTGACGTTCGCCTGGCCGAAACCCCGACGGAGGCGCCGGCGATTCTTGCGACGGGCGGCTTTCAAGGAGACCAGAGTCTCGTCGCCGAGCACATCCATCCGGGTGGCGCCTTGAGACTGCGGGCGAATCCGTGGAGCAGCGGCGACGGCCTACAGCTCGCGCTCGGCCGCGGCGCCGAGCTCTCGGCCGGGCTCGACGAGTTCTACGGCCGCAACATGCCGGATGCACCCTTTTCCGAGAGTGAGTTCGTGCCCCTCGCGCAGCTCTACGGCCGTTACGCGAGCGTCTACAACGAACGTGGCGAGGAGTTCTTCGGCGGCGAGGTCTCGTGGTCGGAAAACGACCTCGTCCAGGCGACGGCGCAGCAGCCTGAGGCGCAGGCGTGGTACGTGCTCGACGACCTCGCGCTCGAACAGCCTGTGCGTCGCGAGAAGGTCGCTGACATCGTCGCGCGTGCCCCGACGCGCGTCGACCCCGCGGAGCTTCCGTTCCCCGCGCCGCCGCGTGCCCGCGTCGCGGTGCGCGTGCGGCCCGGCATCACACATACGATCGGCGGCCTGCGGATCGACCAGCAGGCGCGGGTCGTCGGTGCCGAGGGATTCTTCGCCGCAGGCGCCGATGCCGGTGGCATCTCCACCGGCGGTTATGCGAGCGGGCTGGCGGCCGCGCTGGTGTTCGGTCAGATTGCCGCGGAGTCCGCGCTAGACGGCCTGTAGGTACGCGCAGGGCCGGGAGTCGTGCGGTAGCGGGGAGGGGGCGACCTTGACCACCTGCTCCTCGTGATCGTCGACCTCGACCTTGGAGCCCACTGCCGGCGCGTCGCCGTCGGCCTCGCGCAGCTCGTAGCCGCTGGGTCTCCAGATGAAAAGGAGGTGCTTTCCGCCGTCGGCCATCGGCCGCGCATCCTAACGGGACATGTCCGGTGCCAGGCACGTGACAGGGCCCGAAGAGCCGCGTGCCAGGGACTGTCCCTGGCACATGGCCTAACGGGACGTCGCGTACGGAGGCAGGACGACGCGGACCGTCGTGCCGACCTCTTCGCCCTGGTCGACGGTCAGGACGCCGTTCAGCGTTCGCGCACGCTCCGCGAGCTCGTCGAGGCTGCGGCGGCGGCGCTCGCCGGGCGCATCGTCGGCGATCGCCGTCTCGAGCTCGCCGTCGTCCGTCTCGCGCATCGTCACCGTCAGGGTCTTCGGCCCTCGTCGGACTGCCTGGTCGATCGCCTCTCGGATGATCTGGTACATCGCTGCCTGCGTCTGCTGGGCGAGCCGCTCCGCAGCGTCCACGTCGACTTCGACCAGCACGTTATGGGCAAGCGCGATCTGGTCGGTCAGCGCGCGCACGGCCGCTCCGAATCCCTGGTCCCGCAGGACGACGGGCTCGAGGTTGAAGGAGAGATTCCGCAATTGGCCGATCGTCGCTCGGTGTCGCTCGAGCGCCCGCCCGATGATCTCCCGCGCCTCCGTGTTGCGGCCCTCTGCAATCGAGTTCAAGCCGGCGTCGAGCAACAGTGCCACTCCGGAGAGCGATTGCACCGCGCCGTCGTGCAACTCGTTCGCCAATCTGCGCCGCTCGTCCTGCTCGGCGGTGATCAGCTGATCCGAAAGACGCGAGCGTTCGGCCTCGCGCACTCTCGCGTCCTCGAGCAGCTGCGCGTTCTCGTGTTCGCGCGCAGCGAAGTCCGCGAGCACAGTCGCGCGCACGACGTCCTCACGGTCGAAGGGCCTCGCTCGGGTCAGACGCAGCGCGCCGATCTCCTCGTCGTGGGCGCGCAGCGGAATCACGATCGCATTCTCCGCCGGTGCGGAACGCGGGCGCTCGCCGGGCGAGAGCAGTCGTGCGCGCGCCTCGAAGAGCCGCTCCGCCTCCTGGCGCGCGCGCTCGATCACGTCGGCTCCGCCGACAATGGAGCCCATCGTCTCGACGAGTGCCTCGAGGAAGCGCGCCTCACTCGTCAGCTCCCGCTCGGCCGCCTCGTGCCGGCGGCGCTCCGTCACGATCAGAGAAGCGGCGACGATCCCCGCGATCGCGATGGCCACTCCGAGTCCGGCGAGCGTGAGCGGATGACTGCCGAGCGCAAGTGCCGCAACGACGAGAACCGCCGCTGCCGCGAACGCCGCGACGAGCAGTCCGGCTCTAGTCGATGATTGCTTCGCGAAGCGCAATCGCAACCGCTTGCGTGCGCGTGTCAGCTTCCAGCTTGGCGAGGATGTGCCGGACGTGGCTCTTCACGGTCTCCTGGCTGATGAAGAGCTTCGCCGCGACGTCCTGGTTCGACATCCCGTCCGCGAGCAACTGCAGGATCTCGCGCTCGCGCCCGGTGAGCATCTCGTCCTTGTCCTTGCCGGTCAGGAATGCCGGCATCAGCGCCGGGTCGACGTATCCCTCGCCGCCGGCCACTTTCTCGATCGCGCGCAACAGGGTCTGGTGCGGCGCCTCTTTCAGGATGTAGCCCTTCGCGCCGGACTCCAGGCCGCGGCTCAGAAGCGAGCGCTCGCTATACGCGGTGAAGATCAGGACGGCGGACTCGGGAACCTTGTCGGTCAGGATCTTCGTCGCCTCCAACCCGTCCATGCCGGGCATGCGTACGTCCATGATCACGACGTTCGGGCGGCGTCGTTCCGCGAGCGCCACGGCGCTCGCCCCATCCGACGCCTCGCCGATCACACGGATGTGCGGCGCACGCGAGAGCGAGAGCCTCAAGCCTTCCCGGACGACCTCGTGGTCGTCGACGATCAGGCAGGTGATCTCGGAGGGGGTCGACACAGTTCGAGGATGATATTCCGCTATACGGTCAGCGAAAGCTGCTCGGGCTCCGGCGGCGGGCTCAGGCGGACCTTGCGGCGGTCCCGGATGCCGTGTTCCCGCGCGAGTCTCGAGACCTCGGCACGGAGCGGGTTCCGCTCCTCGGCGCCCAGGTAGGCGCGGCGGCGGGCGTAGAGGCGCTCGTACAGAGGAAGCTGCTCGGGCCAGTCCTCGGCCAGATGCTCGAGGAAATGCTCACGGGTCCCCGGCCGCAGGAAGAGCAGGTTGGCCCAGATTCCCGTGGCCCCGGCCTCTCTCGCAGCCCGGACGACCGCGCGCAGCTGCTCGGGTCGGTCCGAGATCCCCGGGAGGATCGGTGCCATACCGACGCTCGCCTTGACGCCGGCGTCGACGAGTGCCTTCAGGGCTCGCAACCGCTGCCGCGGGTGAGCGGTCGACGGCTCGGTCCGCTTCCAGACCTCCTCGTCGAGCGTCGGGATCGAGAACGTGACGGCGACCTCCGCGCGGCTCGCCGCCTCCACGAGCACGTCGATGTCGCGCACGATCATCGGCCCTCGCGTGATGATCCCGAACGGATTCGCGGCATCGCGGAACACTTCGAGACACGCGCGCGTCAGCTTGTACTTGCCTTCGACGGGCTGGTACGGATCGGTCGCAGCTCCGATCGTCACCTGCTCCCGTTGCCACGTGGAGCGCGAGAGCTCCGAGCGCAAGACCTCGGCGATGTTCGTCTTTACGCGGATCGAGGTCCCGTACCGGTCGTCCGACGGTCGGTCCGACCTCTGCTCGAACGCTCTGACGTAACAGAAGGTGCAGCGGTGCACGCAACCCATGTAGGGGTTCAACGACCACTTGAAGCCCATGCCCTTCACGGGATTCAGGGCGCTCTTGCAGGGCTCTTCGCGATACTCGATCCCCATGCCTACAGAAGGGAGTATAGAACAGACGTTCGTACAGCTCGAAGACGGTATTCGGCGGCTCACCCTGCCGCTGCCGACCGGCCCGAAGCACGTCCACTGCTATCTCGCGGGCGGGACGCTCTTCGACACGGGCCTCGGGCTCGCAGACGCGCCCTGGAGCGCCGTGGACGCGGAGCGAATCGCGATCACCCACTTCCACCCTGACCACGTCGGCGGAGCGGAGGCCGCAGCCTGGGCGACCGGAGCGACGGTGTTCCAGGGCGGCCTCGACTATGCCCAGTGCGAGCGTGTGTGGGGAAGCGACGACTGGCCCGAACGGATCGCCTCCTGGTTCGTGCGGCACGGAGCGCCCGCCGCAGTCGCGGAAGACCTGATCGCGCAGGGTCACGCGTTCGCGTCGTTCATCCGTTACGCCGTCGAACCGGACTTGCTCTACGAAGGGAGCGAGGTGGACGGCTGGCAGGTGGTGGAGTTGCCCGGTCACGCCGACGGCCACCTCGGCTTTCTCCGCGACGGCGTGCTGATCGGGGGCGATCATCTCCTCCAGAGAATCTCGCCGGCGGTGGGTCTCTATCCGGAGAGCAGGCCGGACCCGCTCGGGGACTATCTCGCGTCGCTCGAGCGGACGATCGAGCTCGCGCCGCGAATCGTCTACCCCGGACACGGTGAGCCGATCCTCGACGCCGGCGTTCGCGCCCGAGAGCTGATCGAGCATCATCGGGATCGGCTCGACGAGACCGCCGAGGCGCTCGGCGATGAGCCGCGGAGCGCCTACGAGATCTCCCTCGACGTCTTCGGAGCCGACCTGGAGCCGACGCAGCGCCGTTTCGCCGTTGCGGAGACGCTCTCGCACCTCGAACGGCTTGTCCGGGAAGGTCGGGCCGCCCGCCGAGGGGACGACCAACGGGTTTTCTATACTGGCCCCTAGTTGGACGACGACATCCTTCCTAGTACCCACGCCCACGGGGTCGGGGCGTGACGATCCTCTTCGAGCTCGTCGGCGTCGCCGCTCTGATTCTGCTGAACGCCTTCTTCGTGGCGGCTGAATACGGCCTCGTGACTGCGCGCCGAACGCGCATCGTCGAGCTGCACCATCAGGGCAACCGGCGCGCGCGGGATGTGCTGCGCATCACGTCCGACCCGCCGCGCTTCATCGCCGCGATGCAACTCGGCGTCACTCTCACATCACTGGCCATCGGTGCGATCGGCGAGCAAGCGCTGTCGAACCTGTTCGACGACTTCCTCGCCACCGTGCTCGCCGTCGTGCTCGCGTATCTCCTGCTGACCTTTCTGCACGTCGTCATCGGCGAGCTCGTCCCGAAGGGAATCGCGCTCGGCCACTCCGAAGGGACGGCTCTGTTCGTCGTCGCGCCCGTGCGCGGCTTCTTCATCGTCATGCGGCCGCTGATCTGGTTCCTCCAGCGCTCGACCGAGATCGTGCTGCGCTGGCTCGGATTGAAACCGCCGGGCGCGGATGACGACGTGCACTCGGAGGCCGAGCTGCGCATGCTCGTTTCCCAGTCGACCGAGCACGGTGAGATCGAGCAGCAGGAGCAGGAGATGCTCTACAAGGTCTTCGACTTCGCGGACAAAGAGGCGAAGGACGTGATGGTCCCGCGGCCGGAGGTGGTCGCCCTGTCGATCGACCTACCGCCCGAAGAATGTCTCGAAGCGGTGATGGACTCGCCCTTTACGAGGTATCCCGTTTATCGCGAGACGCTGGACAACGTTGTCGGCATCCTCCATGTCCGTGATCTGTTCCGGGCGCTCCGCGACCGAGGGATGCACGAGGTCAAGGTCGAGGACATCATCCGACCGGCTCACATCGTCCCGGAGACGAAGGATCTCGCGGCCCTGCTGGGCGAGTTTCGCCGTGCGAACCAGCACATGGCCGTCGTCGTCGACGAGTACGGCGACATGGAGGGAATCGTCACGCTCGAAGACCTGCTCGAGGAGATCGTCGGCGACATCGAGGACGAGTTCGACCTTCCGGACGAATCGATCGAGCAGATCGACGAGGACACCGTCGTGATCGACGGAACGTTTCCGATCGACGACTTCAACGAGCGCTTCAAGACGTCGATGCCTGCGGAGGACTACCACACGATGGCCGGCTTCGTCTTCGGGCTGCTCGGCCGCCAGCCGGAGAAGGGCGACACGATCATGCACGACGGCATGCGCTTCGACATCCTCGAGGTCGAGGGGTCTCGCATCCTCAAGCTCGCGGTGACGTTCGAGCAGCGGCGGGAGCAGCGGGACCGCGACGATCACGAGCGTGACGCGCTCGAGGCCGAGCTCTTCGACGCCGAGAACTAGGCCGATAGCCGATTTCAGGGAGGCGGGCTCGGAGGTGCCGGTAGAAGGCGCCTGGCCCCGAGTCTTCGTCGCTACCATCTCGCGACAGAAGTTCTGGGGTCTGGACTACTCAACAAGGAGAAGAATGTTTCGTACTCGTCTCGTCTCGCTCTCGTCGCGCTGCTCGGTGCCGCGCTCGTGTTCGTCGCTTCGGCCTCCGCGGCCGTCCCGACCCTCACTGCCACCGACGGCCCTGGCTTCACGATCACCCTCAAGAAGGGCAAGACCAAGGTCAAGTTGCTCAAGGCGGGGAAGTACAAGATCGTCGTGAGGGATCTCTCGGACATCCACAACTTCCACCTCACGGGGCCCGGGGTAAACAAGAAGACGGGCGTCGATCCCGAGGGGACCTTCACCTGGACGGTCACGCTCAAGAAGGGCACCTACAAGTACATCTGTGACCCGCATGCCTCGATCATGAAAGGCAGCTTCAAGGTCACCTAGGTTCTCTGAAAACCGCTTCGATGCCCCCTCGCGTATTGACGTCCAATACACACAAGCGAGGGGGCTTTCTCATGTTCCGAGCACTACTGCTGACACTCACCGTCGCGGCTGTGGCTGCGATTCTCGTCTCTCCTGTCCAGGCGAAGTCGAGCGGCCTCACGGGTGAGGTCGGCCCCGGCTACTCGATCGAGGTCAAGAAGGGCAACAAGGACCTGAAGACGATCAAGGCCGGGACGTACAAGATCAAGGTCGAGGACAAGGCCTCGATTCACAACTTCCATCTGAGAGGCCCTGGTCTGAACAAGAAGACCGGCATCTCGTTCACGGGCGAGACGTCATGGACGATCAAGCTCAAGCCCGGCACCTACACCTACCAGTGCGACCCGCATGCCGCGCTCGGCATGAAGGGGCACTTCAGGGTCACCGCGTAACCGGAACCTCCTCGATCTGGCCGTCTTCGATCCGGAAGGCGGCCAGATCGTCGTGCCGGATCGAGTACACGAGGTAGGGCTTGCCGGCCCATAGCCCGATGTTCTCGACGTCCGTGCGCGAAGGCCGCGCGGGTGACGAGATGTGTGAGTGGAAGACCGCGAGCTCGTAGCCGTCGTCCTCGGCGAACCAGATCTCGGGGTCGTCGAACTCCAGCTCGAAGCGGTACGGCGACGACGCAGCGTTGCGGCCCGGTTCGTAGCGCTCCGCCTGGCCGTCGCGGAGCAGGACGAGCCCGCACGCTTCGTTCGGCGCCTCGCGCTCCGCGTGCGCGACGAGCGCGTGCCGCACTTCGTGGGGAATCACCACCAGACGGTTCGCTCCATCGCCTGCTCGACGTCGTCGGCCTCCCAGAAGTCGGCGGAGAGGTACTTCCAGCCGGCATCGGCGAGGATTGCGACGACGACGCCTTCGTCGAGCTCGTTTGCAAGCTTCCGCGCAATGTGTCCCACGGCGCCTGCGGAGACGCCGGCGAAGATGCCGTCCTCGTCGAGCAGGCGACGAACTTCGTGCACCGATTCCTCGTTCGTGACGAGGACTTTGCGGTCGAGCTTCGAGACGTCGAGGATCGGCGGGACGTACCCGTCGTCGAGCGATCGCAGCCCCATCACGGGATCGCCCGGAAGCGGCTCGGCCGCGGCGACGACGATGTCGGGGAATGTTTCGCGCAGGCGCTCTCCGGTTCCCATTAACGTTCCGCCTGTTCCGAGGCCCGCGACGACGACGTCGACGCGGTCGAGTGCCTCGGCGATCTCCGCTCCCGTTCCTTCGTAGTGTGCGCGCGGGTTCGCCTCGTTCGCGTACTGGAACGGCATGAAGTAGCGCGGCGCCCGCTCGGCGAGCTCCAGCGCCAGCCGGACGGCGCCGTTCGAGCCCTCGGCGCCGGGCGAGTAGACGATGTTCGCACCGAAGAGGCGCAGCAGTCGTTTGCGCTCCTCAGTCGCGTTCTCAGGCATCACGCACGTCAGGGGATAGCCCTTGAGCTTCGCGACCAGCGCCAGGGAGATTCCCGTGTTGCCGCTCGTCGGCTCGAGGAGCTCGCGGCCGGGCTGGAGCTCGCCTGACGCCTCGGCGGCCTCGATCATGGTCTTCGCGATGCGGTCCTTGATCGAGCCGGTCGGGTTCTGTCCTTCGAGCTTCGCGTAGATCTGGACCGCGCCGGCCGGCTTCAGCTCGACGAGCGGTGTGTTGCCGACGAGGTCTAGGACGTTCGCGGCGCAGACTACGAGTCGCTAGCCACCGGCCATTGCGGGTAGGAGGATCACAGTCGGCCCGGTCGTGACGTCCGTTTCCAGCCCGTCGAGCGTGCGCACGTCCTCGCCTTCGACGTAGACGTTCACGAACGGCGCGATGTCGCCGTCCTCGACGAGCTGGGTGCGCAGTGCGGGGAAGCGGCCCATCAGATCCTCGAGCAGCTCGCGAACGGTGTCGCCTTCGGCCGGGAGCTCGCGCTCGCCGCCCGTTACTTCGCGCAGCGTCGGTGGAATGCGCACCTTCCTCATGCCGGCTCCCTGGTCCCCGCGCAGAACTCGACGTAGTCGATGTACTCCGTGATCGTCGGGTGGTCCCCGCACACCGGGCAATCCGGATCGCGGCGAAGCTTCACGTCGTTGAACTCCGCCGAGAGTGCGTCGAACAGAAGCAGGCGCCCGATCAGCGGCTCACCGATGCCGAGCGCGAGCTTGAGTGCCTCGCTCGCCTGCAGCGACCCGATGACGCCCGGGAGGACACCCAGCACTCCGCCTTCGGCGCACGACGGCGCGAGCTCGGGCGGCGGCGGCGTGGGGAAGAGGCAGCGATAGCAAGGTCCGACGTGTGGCTTGAAGACCGTGACCTGTCCCTCGAAGCGGTAGATCGACCCGTGCACCACTGGGATGTCGTGCCAGACCGACGCGTCGTTGACGAGGTAGCGCGTCGGAAAGTTGTCCGCGCCGTCGACGATCACGTCCCAGCCGTCCGCGAGGATCCGCTCGATGTTCTCGGATGTCAGTCGCTCCTCGTACGCGACGACTTCGACATCGGGATTCAGCGCCTCGATCGCACGCTTCGCCGATTCCACCTTGGGCTCTCCGAGCGACTCGGTCGAATGGACGATCTGTCGCTGCAGGTTCGACTCATCGACAACGTCGGCGTCGACGATGCCTATCCGGCCGACCCCCGCCGCAGTGAGATAGAGCGAGGCGGGTGAGCCCAGGCCGCCGGCCCCGACCAGCAAAACCTTCGAGTCGAGCAGTTTCAGCTGTCCCTCTTCGCCGACCTCGGGGATCAGCAGGTGGCGGCTGTAGCGCGCACGTCGCGGCGCGTCCAGCCCGGCCTGGAGCTGCACAGGAAAGCCGTTGCGCTTCCAGTCGGTGAAGCCGCCCGAGAGGGAGACGACGTCCTCGTAGCCGAGCTCGGAGAGTGTCTTGGCCGCGAACGCGGAACGGTTACCGACCGAGCAGTAGACGAGCACGGGACGCGAATGGTCGGGAGCCGCGCGCTCGACGCGCGACTCGAGATGCCCGCGCGGAACGTGGACGGCACCGGGGACGTGACCCTCGTCCCACTCGTTCTGCTCCCGGACGTCGAGGACGAGCGGGCCGCCGGAGTCGATCAGCTCGCGCGCCTGGCTGGCGTCAACCTCCGAGATCTCGGAACGGACCTGTTGGAGCAGCTCGCGGTACGTGGCCATCGCTATAGGAAATATAGCTTTGTGCCGTTAGCTAGCGTCGTCCGCGATGAGTGCTTCCGTCCGGGTCCGGCTGATCGTGGCACTCGTTGCTCTCGCCGCAGCGGGGACCGCCGTCGGCGTCACGCTTGCGACCCGGACCGACGTGGCCAAGCAAACGAGCAAGCCGCCGCCTTACGCCGCCGACCCGACGGCACGGCCCGAGATCGCCCAGGCCGTTCAGGAGGCGCTCCGGGCCTGGCCCGCCGGGACGGTACGGAGGTTGCGGATCCTCGCCGAGCGTTATCCGCGGAGCGGCCTCGTCCGACTCGAGCTAGGGCTGGCGCTCGTCTTCACCGGCCAGCAGGCCGACGCGACCAAGGCGTGGCTGGACGCAGAGCGCGTCCAGCCCGATTCGCCGTCGGCGGTGCGTGCGCAGGACCTCCGTCACCCGAACACCCCGCCCGACCTCCCGCCGTTCGTCCCGAGCTTTTCCCAGCCGACGAGCGCGGTTCAGGCCCGGCTTCTGCGCGGCGCAGCCTTTCAGCAGGAGCTCCGACCCGTCTCGGCCGAACGCGAGTTCGAGGCGGCCGCGGCCCTGGCGCCGGCCGACCCCGAGGCGCTCACCGCCGCCGCCGTCGGGCTCTACGACAAGGACCGGCCGGCCCTGGCGTTTGCTCGCCTCGGCCCCCTGGTTCGCCGGTTCCCGCACGCGCAGACCGTCCGCTTCCATCTCGGCCTCCTCCTGATCTATTTCGGGGACGTGGGCCGTGCGCGCCGCGAGTTGGCCCTCGCCCGCTCGCAAGGCCCCCGAACCCCGCTCGGAAGAAGGGCGGATACTCTTCTGAAAGCCGGTCAAAAGTCCTAGGACCAGTCCGCACAAAGATGAGCCGTTCGGCCTATGGCGTTCGTCCCAGCCAGGTGGCACAGTGCGGCATCGCAAAAACGCCGGTCCTAGAGGGGGGAACGGAGTGAGCGCAACCGAGGAAGCAGTAGGACCGAAGGCCGTCGTCGACCTACTCGAGACGGATGACGCAAAAGCGCTGCTCGAAACCGGGCGCGAGAACGGACAGCTCACAGCCGATGAGATCGCGGTCGCGCTCGACGAGCTCGATCTCGAGCCGACCCAGATCGACGACTTCTACCACGCACTCGAAGAGCTTCACATCGAGGTCGTCGTGGCGGTCGAAGAGGAAGAGCGGCCTGTCGAAGCGGCCCGCGAGGTCTCGACCGACTCGCTGCAGCTCTTCCTGAAGGACATCGGCAAGGTCGACCTGCTCACGGCCGCCCAAGAGGTCGAGCTCGCGAAACGGATCGAGCGCGGTGACCACAGCGCGAAGCAGGAGATGGTCGAGGCGAACCTGCGCCTCGTCGTCTCGATCGCGAAGAAGTACCGCAACCAGGGCCTGCCCTTCCTCGACCTGATCCAGGAAGGCACGATCGGGCTCGTTCGCGCCGCGGAGAAGTTCGACTACCGCAAGGGCTTCAAGTTCTCGACGTACGCGACCTGGTGGATCCGCCAGGCCGTGGCGCGTGCGCTCGCCGACAAGGCGCGCACGATCCGGATGCCGGTTCACGTCGTCGAAAAGCTCAACAAGATCGTTCGCTCCGAGCGGAAGCTCCGCGCCGAGTTCGGCCGCGAGCCCACGGCTGCCGAGATCGCCCGCGACCTCGACCTGACGGGCGATGAAGTGGAGCACATCCGTCGGAGCGCGCAGACGCCGGTCTCGCTCGAGAAACCCGTCGGCGACGAAGACGAGTCGGAGTTCGGGCACTTCATCACCGACGAGAACATGCCTCTGCCGGACGAGGAGGCCGAGATCACGATGCGCAAGGAGACCTTGGGCAAGATCCTCGGCACGCTCTCGAGCCGGGAGCGTCAGGTGCTCGAGCTTCGGTACGGGCTCGACGGCCAGCATCCCCGGACGCTGGACGAGGTCGGCCGGACGTTCAACGTCACGCGCGAGCGGATCCGGCAGATCGAGAACCAGAGCCTGAAGAAGCTCCGCGCCTTGGCCGAAGCGGTCAAGCTTCGCGACGTCGCCTAAGCCCTGCTGGCACTAGTCGAATCCCGGTCCACGTAGACTCGCCGCCCGTGGAGCAGACCTGGGTTGAAGAGCTGCGCGAATTCATCGCGATTCCGAGCGTGAGCGCCGACCCGGCGCATCTCGACGACGTGCGTCGGGCCGCCGAATGGGTGCGGGACTTCGTGAAGCGAGCCGGCGGCGAGGCGGAGCTCGTGCCAATGGGTGAGCGTGATCTCGTCATCGGCGACATCCCGGCAAATGCCAACGGCGCGAAGGCTCCGACGGTGATGATCTACGGACATTTCGACGTCCAGCCGCCCGCGCCGCTCGAGCTCTGGGAGTCGCCGCCGTTCGAGCTCGCTGAACGGGACGGCTGGTACTACGCCCGCGGCATCGCCGACGACAAGGGACAGCTGTTCACGCTCCTCAAGGCGGCCCAGCTGCTTCGCGAGCAGGACGCCCTGCCCGTGAACATCAGGGTCGTGTCTGACGGGGAGGAGGAGATTGGCGGCCATTCCGTCGTCGATTTCCTCGAGGCGGACGAGCGCGGCGCAGATGCCTGCATCATCTTCGATGGTGGGATGACGCGTGCCGAGCAGCCCGAGTTCGGGCTTGCGACGCGCGGCCTCGTCGCGTTCCACCTGAAGGTGACGACCGGCGAGCGCGACATGCACTCCGGGTACTACGGCGGCGCCGCGCTCAACGCGATCCATGTGCTGATGCAGGGACTGTCCGCCGTGACCGCTCGCGGCAACGGCCTGCTCCCCGATCAGCTGCGCGTCGGCCGCGAAGCCCTCGGCCAGCTCGAGGTCGACAGCCTGAAAAGCCTCCCAAAAGGGTGGGAGATCCTCGACGAGGCAGGTGCGACTCCGCTTGACGGCAAGGCGGCCGACGACTTCTACGACCGCACGTGGGCCGAGCCATCGCTCGACGTCAACGGCATTCGCGGCGGCAAACCGGAGTTCGTCAACACGACGCTGATCGTGGAGGCCGAGGCGCGCTTCACGATCCGGCTCGCACCCGGTCAAGATCCCGAGACGATCGCCGCAACCGTCGAGAAGCTGATCCACGCCGCGGTGCCCGACTCGGCCGATGTCGACTTGATCCGCGAGAACTCTGCGGCGCCCGGCGTCTTCTCCGCCGACTCGCCTGCGATCCAGCTGGGCATGGAGGCGTTCAAGAAGGCGACCGGCGTTCGGCCGCTGCTCGTGCGGGTCGGCGGCACGCTGCCGATCTATCCCGCGCTCGCGGCGAAAGGAATCCCGACGATCGGCACCGGCTTCGCGCTTCGCGAAAGCAACGTCCACTCGCCGAACGAGCGGCTGCGCGTCGAGGACATCGACCGCGCAGTCGCCGCTGCGTCGGAGCTCTACCGGAGTCTCGCCGCACTTGGCTGACCCGCGTTACCCGACGCCGATCGCGGCAGAGGTCGCGGACGATGTGCTCGAACGGTTCCTGCGCTACGTCCAGGTCGACACGCAGTCGGATGACGACTCCGAGACGTATCCGAGCACGGCGAAGCAGCTCGACCTCGGCAAGCTGCTCGCGGACGAGCTTCGCGAGATCGGCCTCGAGGACGTCGAGCTGACCGAGCACGGCTACGTCTTCGCGACATTGCCCGGGTCGGCCGGGCCGACGGTCGGGCTGATCGCGCACATGGACACGAGCTCCGACGAGTCGGGCACGAACGTGAAGCCACAGGTGGTCCGCGACTACGACGGCGGCGACATCGTGCTCCCGGGCGACCCGCGCAAGGTGCTCCGCGCGAGCGAGAATCCGATCCTCGCAGGACGCAAGGGCCATGACATCGTCACGACCGACGGCACGACGCTGCTTGGTGCCGACGACAAGGCCGGCGTTGCGGAGATCATGGGTGCGGTCGCGTACCTCGCGGCTCATCCCGACGTCGACCATGCACCGATCCGTGTCGGCTTCACCGTCGACGAAGAGGTTGGCCGCGGCGTCGACCACTTCGACATCGAGAAGTTCGGCGCTGACTTCGCGTACACGCTCGACGGCTCCGAGATCGGCCGGATCGACGACGAGACGTTCTCCGCCTCCGAGGTTCGGATCCGCATCGAAGGACACAGCGTCCATCCCGGGACGTCGAAGGACAAGATGGTGAACGCGATCAAGCTCGCGGCGCACATCGTCGAGCGGCTCCCGCGGAACGACCGCTCGCCGGAGACGACTGAGGGACGGGAAGGATTCGTCCACCCCACGAGAATCACCGGCACGACCGCCGAGGCCGAGCTCCGGTTCATCGCACGCGACTTCGATGCGCAGAAGCTCGCCGAGCACGAGCAGCTCCTCCGCTCACTCGCGGACGAGGTCGGCGCCGAGGAGCCGCGCGCAACGCTGACTGTGACCGTGGAGGAGAGCTACCGCAACATGAAGGAGTTCCTCGACGCCGATCCCGCCGTGACCGAGGCGGCGGACGAGGCTACCCGAAGAACCGGGCTCGAGCCGTGGCGCGAGCCGATCCGCGGCGGCACCGACGGCTCCATGCTGAGCGCGCGTGGGCTCTTGACTCCGAATATCTACACCGGAGCGCACCAGTTCCATTCCGTGCTCGAGTGGGCGTCGGTTCAGGACATGGCCGCTTCGGCGGCGACGATCGTGGAGCTCGTGAAGTTGTGGGCCGAGCCCGACTGGGCTACGCGTCGGTCAGGTACGAGTGACCGAACCGCCGCATCTCCTCGATGATCGGCAGCAGCGCTGAGCCCTTGTCCGTGAGCTCGTACTCCACCCGCGGCGGCGACTCGGCGTAACTCTCGCGCACGACGATCCCTTCGTCCTCGAGGGCGCGCAGGCGCTCCGAAAGCGTCCGTGGGCTGATGCCGGCGCAGGAGTGCTCGAGCTGAGAGAAGCGGCGCGGGCCTTCTGAGAGGTCATGGACAAGGAGGGCTGTCCACTTGGCGCCGATGATCGCCGCGCAGGCCGCAACCGCACACGACGTGGACTCGTGGACGGGATTCATTGTGCGCATCGCTTCAGGAATTGTAGTCAGCTCCTGAAAGGCCCGGGGGTAGCCTCGATCTTCGGGATCGAGAAGCGTGCGATCGTCCCGAAGCCGGGCGCCGGCTTGCAGGCCTGCGCGACACCGGCGTCACAGGCGACCGAGAGGAAGATGAACGCGTCCTCCACGGTGAAGCCCCACTCGTCGACGAGGAGCTTCGCGGCCTCTTCCGCGCAGAGCACGAGCGCCTCGGCGTAGTCGTCGGCGGTCGCATGGGGAAGCCAGCGGTCCTGTAGCTCCGTCACCGGCCACGTCCCCTGCTTTCCCTTGACCAGATCGAAGCGGATGTCGACCTCGCCGGCGATCTCGACACCTGTGAAGCAGATTTCGCCGTCGCCCATCGAGGCGTGCATGTCGCCGACGGCGAACATCCCACCGGGCTGGCGTACGGGGAAGTACATGCGCGCGCCCTTCCCGTGGAGGTGATCGTCGAGGTTGCCGCCGTGCCGGCCGGCGAGCCCGTTCGTGAGCGTCTCGCCATCCGTCGCGACGCCCACGACGCCGACCATCGGGCGGGCGGGGAAGCGGACTCGGTCGTTCATCTCGATCCAGCCGTCTTTCACTCGGAACAGCCGGGTGACCGGCGACTGGACCTGCTCGATCAACTGGCCGAAGCCGGGGATCAGGCAGGCGAACCCGACCTCGACGGGGCGCACGTCGAGGATCTCGGCGACGAGCGAGTCGCCCGGCTCGGCACCCTTGACCGCAACCGGGCCGGTCGCGCTGTTGACCTGCTCGAAGTCGATCTCCGTGACGAGGTCGTCCTCCGAGGTGATCTGCCCGGTGAAGCAGTCGTTCGTCTCGAACGTGACCGTCGCGCCGGGCTCGACCTCGAGCACAGGCTCGAGGTCGGGCCCGAACGCCCAGATGATCTCGTCACGGCCGATCCGGTGGTCGACCGCGACCGCCATTACGCCGGCGCGCCCGCGGTAACCGTCTCCGGTGCCACCGTCTCGTCCTCGACGTAGACGCGATCCATGTCACGCAGCCGGTCCGGGTAGCGGGCATAGAGGTAGATGGTCAGCACGATCCCGGCTGCGATCCAGCCGAGCGCGACCCAGTTCGCGTACTTGATCGGGTAGGTCGGCGGGAACTTCACGTACTCGTAGTAGAGCGGGAAGAAGAAGAGCACCGCGCCTGCAGCGGGAACGATGCCGTGCAGGAACCAGTTGAACTCCGAGCGGCGCTTCGTCCAGTAGTGCCAGATACAGCCGATGCAGATGATGATGTAGACGATGACGACCACGATCACTGCCAGCGTCGCGATCAAGGCGAAGCCGACGAGTGGCCCCCACTTCCAGCCGAGGAGCAGCGACAGTACGACTGCGAAGATCGTCATCCAGATGATTGCGACATACGGCGTCTTGTACTCGGGATGCGTGCGTGCGAGGGGCCGCGGTGCGAGCCGGTTGCGCGCGAGTGCATAGAAGACGCGCGTTGCGGCGTTGACGGCTGCGTTCGAGTTGGCGGCGATCGAGTTGCAGATCGCGAGGAAGATGAGTACCCACCCGCCTGCCCAGAAGGTCTTGCCGAGCGCGCGCCACGGATCCGCACCGGTTGCCTGGTCGACGAAGGTGTTGAAGCCGGCGCCGAAGACCCACGCATACGCGCAGAGCATGTAGAAGAGGCCGATCGCGACCGCCGACCCGATGACCGCGCGCGGAACCGTGTAGCGCGGGTGCTTCGCCTCCTCACCCAAGGGCGCAGCGGCTTCGAAGCCGATGAACGCGAGGATCGCGAAGACCATGCCGCGGAAGACGCCGTTCCAGCTGTCGACCGCGTGGTGGGGGTTGAACGGCTGCAGGTTCAGGTCGCCGGCGTTCGAGATGAGCATCCAGACGGCCAGCGCTCCGAAGACCAGGATCTCGAAGGCGCCGAGGATGACGCCGGCGGTCGTCGAGATGCGGATGTCACGGTAGGTGAGCAAGAAGACGATCGCGGCCATGACGAAGACCCAGAGGACCCATTGGCCGGACCAGTGCCAGCCGGCCTCGCTCGACATCACCTCGCGCATCGCCCAGCCGAACTCCAGGTAGAGGAAAGGCGCAACGAGCGGCTCGAAGAGGATGAAGAGCCAGGCCACGTTGAACCCCGCACCCGGGCCGAGCGAGCGGGCGGCGTAGGCGTAGAGGCCGCCGGCCGAAGGCTCGAGCTTCGCGAGCTGTCCGATCGCGGTTGCGGCGCAGAGGCACGCGATCAAGGCGAGCAAGACGGAGAGAACCAGCGCTTGCCGTGAAAACGGCACCGAGATGTAGATCGAGTACGCAACGGCGGCCGCAGGGGCCATATGCGTGATCGACTGGAACAGCACTTGCGGCAGGCCAATCGAGTGGACCCGCAAGCGATCGAAGGATCCGGAAACCGCGCCAGCTTCCATGGAGGACGCCCTCCTGCGTTAGAAGTACCCCGCGCGATCGTCTTACATCGCGCCGAGCGTTGTCAATCCCAGGGCGGCGGGTTGTGCACCCAGTGACCGCCGAGCATCGTCGCGACGACGCGAACGTCGGGCAACGCTTCCGGCTCGACGTCGAGCGGGTCGCGGTCGAGGACGACGAGGTCGGCGAGGTACCCGGGCAGGAGCTTGCCGCGGCGATGCTCGTCGCGCGCGAGCCACGCCGGATTGACGGTCGTCGCCTGAAGCGCCTCGTCGAGCGTTAGCCGCTGCTCCGGGTGCCAGACACGTGTCACGGCTGCGCAGATCCCGTCCCAGGGGGCCAGCTCCTCGATCGGTGCGTCGGACCCGTTTGCGAGCAGGGCGCCCGAGTCCCACAGCGACCGGTACGCGTAGGCGCGGTCGGTCTGGCCGGCCCAGTAGCGCTCGGCCAGGTCGTGATCGGAAGGTGCGTGGCTGAACTGGACGGAAGCAGCCACACCGAGCTGCGCGAATCGCGGCACGTCCTCCCAGGTGAGCAGCTGCGCGTGCTCGATGCGGGGACGGAGCCCGGCCGGCTGCCAGAGGTCGCAGGTCTCCTCGAACGCGTCGAGCGCCTCGCGGTTGGCGAGGTCGCCGATTGCATGGACCGCGACAGGAAGCCCCGCTGCGGCGCCGCGGCGGATGATCTCCACCAGCTCGTCACGGCTCGTGATCTGCACTCCCGACCCGTCCATCAGCCGCGCCGTCTGGGAGCCGAGCGTGCCGTCCATGAACGCTTTCAGGTAGCCGATGCGGACGAGGTCGTCGCCGAACCCGCTCTGGATGTGCAGGGCCTCGAGGTCGTCGACCTGCTCGGCGGGGATCGACTGCCAGATCCGCAACGGCAGCGAGCCCTCTTCCCGCAGCCGCTGCCACACGCCGAGCGCGCCGAGCCAGCCGTCCTTGTCATGGACGGCTGTGACGCCACGCGCGATGGCGATGCGCATCCCCTCGCGTGACGCGTCGACCATCTCGTCTTCCGTCGGCCGCACGTACGTATCCCGGAAGTGCCAGGCGCACTCCTCGCGCAGGACGCCGGTCGGCTCGCCGCGCTCGTCGCGTTCGACCACGCCGCCCGCGACCTCGAGGTCGCCGTTCGCGTGGGCGAGGGCCGCGGAGTTGAGCCAGAGCGAGTGGTAGTCGCGCGCCATCAGCGCCGCGGGCGTGTCGCCGGTCACCTGGTCGAGCGCCTCCTTCGTCGGCTCTGTCGGACGGCGACCAGTCGCCGGCGCGCCAGCCCATGCCACGCAGCCAGCGGCCCGGCTCGGCGTGCTCGGCGGCAGCGGCGACTCGCTGGAGCGCTTCGTCAAGTGAGCCGGCGTCCTCGAGCCGGATCTGACGCTGCGCGAGAGCCCAGGTCGGGAAGTGGACGTGCGAGTCGCTGAAGCCGGGGAGGACGCAGCGTCCGCCCAGGTCGACGCGGTCGGGGCTGGCCAGCGCGGTCTCGTGGGTGCCGATCCCGCCGGCGATGCGGTGGCCAGCGATCGCCAGGGCACGGGCCAGCGGGAGCGTCGGCTCCATCGTCCGGACGACGCCGTTCTCCAGGATCAAGCGCGGAACCTTTTCGAGGGCTCGGCCGTTTGGACGACCATGAACACGCTCGTGATCCTATTGCTGCTCGTCGTGATGCCGGCGATCGCGAGCTACTGGCCCACCAGCGACTGAGCCTTACACTTCGCGGCGTGCCGTACGAGCCCCTGACCGAGGAACAGCGCGAGATCCGCGATCTCGTCCGCCAGCTTGCGCGCGAGCGGATCGCGCCGCGGGCGGCAGAGATCGACGAGAGCCACGAGTTTCCCTGGGATGTCGTCGAGCTCTTCCGAGAGAACGACCTCTTCGGGCTGTTCTTCGACGAACAGTACGGCGGCCTCGGCACCGGGACGCTGCTGTCGCTCGTTGCGATCGAGGAGGTCTCGAAGGTCTGCGCGACGAGCGGGCTGATCCTCGCGGTGCAGGAGCTCGGGTCGCTCGGGCTCAAGCTTGCGGGCGACGAGGAACAGAAGACGCGCTACCTGCCGAGGCTTGCATCCGGCGAGTGGTTGTGCGCGTACGCGCTCACCGAGTCCGGGTCAGGCTCGGATTCCGCCGCGATGCGCTCATCGGCGCGGCGTGAGGGTGATGACTACGTTCTCAACGGGTCGAAGCGCTTCATCACGAACGCCGGAGTGGCGCAGCTCTACACGGTCTTCGCGAAGACGGATCCTGAGGCGGGCCACTCCGGCATCTCGGCGTTCGTCGTCGAGGCGGACACGCCGGGGTTCGAGGTCGCGCGGGTCGAGCCGAAGATGGGGATCAAGGGCTCGACGACCGGGGAGCTCGTGTTCGAGGAAGCGCGCGTGCCGGCTGGGAACCTGCTCGGCGCAGAGGGTGATGGCTTCAAGATCGCGATGCGCATCCTGGACAGGTCCCGGCCGGGCGTTGCGGCGCAGGGACTGGGTCTCGCGCAGGGCGCGACGGACTACGCGCTCGAGTACGCGAAGACCCGGGAGACGATGGGCCGGCCGATCGCGCAGCATCAGCTCGTGGCCGGGATGCTCGCGGACATGGAGACGAAGTGCGAGGCAGCCCGCGGTCTTCTGTACAGGTTCGGCGCGGCGGTCGACGAGGGCATCGACGGGTCGGAGCTGACGAAGCTGTCGGCGATGACGAAGCTGTACTGCACCGACGTCGCCATGGAGGTCACGACGGACGCCGTTCAGGTGCTCGGCGGCTACGGGTACATCTCCGAGTACCCGCTCGAGCGGATGATGCGTGACGCCAAGATCACGCAGATCTACGAAGGGACGAACCAGATCCAGCGGCTCGTGATCGCGCGCGAGATGCTCAAGGAGCAGCGCGCGTTTCTCCTCGCGGGGGTTTCCGGTTAGGCTCGTAGCTCCAGTCCGTTAGGAGGAGCGATGAAGCGCTACGCCGCCCCACTCATTTTGCTCGCCGCGCTCGCGGCCCTGGCCGTGGTCGGGACAGCCGGCGCGAGCCACCAGGTGAAATCGCCCGTCAAGGGATCCTTCAGATACTGCAGCGACCCGACCTTCCCGCCGATGGAGTCGACGACGACGGCCGGCAAACCGACCGGCTTCGACATAGACATGGCAAACGCGATCGGCAAGTTCTGGAAGGTCAAGGCGAACTTCGTCCAGACGGCGTTCCCGGGGCTGCTGCCGGCGCTCTCGGCCAAGAAGTGCAACATGGTGATCAGCGGGATCTTCATCACGCCCGACCGCGTCAAGAGCTTCCCCGCGGTGTCGTACATGAAGACGCACCGTGCGCTTGTCGTGCAGGCGGGGAATCCGAAGAAGATCAAGGGCCCGAACGACCTGTCCGGCAAGCTCGTTGCCGTTCAGGCGGGCACCAAGTACGAGGAGTACCTCAAAGCGCTGAACGACCAGTTCAAGTCGTCGGGGCGGCCGCAGTTCACGCTGCAGAGCTATCCGGGTGACACGGATGCCGTTGCGCAGCTTCTGATCGGACGCGCCGATGCTGTCCTGACCCAGGACACCTCGGGTGCATTTCAGAAGCAGGCGCATCCGGGCAAGCTCGCGCTTGCCTACCTGTTCCCGGAGACGGACTCGTTCGGGATCTATTACCGCCCTTCGGACAAGAAGATGGGCGCCGCGTTGCGCACCGCGATCAAGCAGCTGAAGAAGAACGGCACGCTGAAGAGGATCGCAACCAAGCATCAGATCCCCGTGTCAGACGTGAAGTAGGTCGCACGCGCGGGTGCTCGCAAGCTTCGACGCCCACATCTTCTGGGAAGCGCTCAGTTCCAAGCCGTATTGGAACGGAGCGCTTCTCGCCCTCGAGCTGACGCTGGTCTCACTCGCGGTCGCGTGCGTGATCGGCTTCTTCCTGGCCCTCGGCCGAAGCAGCCGTTTTCGTTGGGTCCGCGCCTTCGTGTTCTTCTACAACTGGATCTTTCGCGCGACGCCGACGCTCCTGCAGTTGCTCTTCATCTGGAACGCGTTGCCGCAGCTGTGGCCGGTGTTCGCCGGGAGCTGGTTCAAACCGTTCCTCGCCGCCTTCATCGCGCTCTCCTTGAACGAGGCCGCGTACATGTCGGAGATCATCCGGGCAGGCTTGCTGTCCGTCGACCCGGGCCAAGAGCTTGCGGCGCGTGCTCTCGGCATGACGCGTCCGAGGATCCTGCGACGTGTGATCGTCCCGCAGGCGATCCGGATCATCATTCCGCCGACCGGCAACGAGTTCATCACGCTGCTCAAGCTGACGAGCCTCGCGTTCGTGATCTCGTTGCACGAGTTGCTGACGGCGGCGCAGGTGCATGCGACAGTGGATTTCCGGTATCCGGAGGCCTACGGCGCCGCGCTCGTCTACTACCTAGCGATCGTGAGCGTGCTGATGGCGGTGCAGGCGCAGCTCGAGAAGCGATTCACGTGGAGCTCGGCGGGGCGCAGGCGCCGTAACCCCGTTCCCGCGGTCGCGCACGATGCCCGATGAACGACGCTGCGCTCCTCCGCGCCGAAAGAGTCCACAAGTCGTACGACGGGCTCGAGGTACTGCGCGGCGTCTCGGTCGACGTCGGTCGCGGCGAGGTGAAGGTGATCATTGGCCCGTCCGGCTCGGGGAAGTCGACGCTGCTGCGGTGTCTCGCTTTGCTCGAGCCGGTCGACTCCGGCTCCGTTCACCTCGATGGGGACGAGCTGAGCGGGTTGCGAGAGAAGGAGCTCGCCGCGCACAGGTCCGAGGTGGGGATGGTGTTTCAGCGCTTCAACCTGTTCCAGAACATGACGGCGATCGGCAACGTCATGTGCGGGCTCGTCGAGGTGCGTGGGCTCAAGAAGCGCGAAGCGCGCGAGCGGGCCCGGGAGTTTCTCGCGCGCGTGGGGCTCGCCGACAAGGCGGACAACTATCCCGAGGAGCTCTCCGGCGGCCAGCAGCAACGCGTGGCGATCGCGCGGGCGCTCGTGATGCGTCCGAAGGCGATGCTGTTCGACGAGCCGACATCGGCGCTCGACGTCGAGCTGGTGCGGGAGGTCCTGGACGTGATGGAGGGACTGGCACGGGATGGGATGACAATGGTCGTCGTCTCTCACGAGTTGCGCTTCGCGCACCACGTCGCCAGCTCGATCCTGATGATGGACGAGGGGAAAGTGATCGAGGAGGCCCCGCCCGACCGGTTCTTCTCAGCCCCGAGCCACGAGCGAACGAAGCGCTTCCTGGCACTCGTCGAGTAACGCGCGAAATTCGTCCCAAAGCGGGCTCGATCTCGTCACACCCCAACCCGTACCGTGGGAAGACCCGTTCGTCCCAGTACAGCGGGCACACCACATGCCGACAGGTCTTGGGGTCTGACCCAAAACCACGCCCCGAAAGGACAGGATGCCTCGTCCTCTACGACCCCAGGTCGCAGGCGGGATCTACCACCTCGTCAGTCGCGGCGTCCGCAAGCTGCCCGTCTTCACCGACGACGAGTCGCGGAAGCGCTTCCTCGGGCTCCTCGACGAGACGCTCGAGCGCTACCACTGGGAGCTGCATTCGTGGTGCTTGATGACGAATCACTTCCACCTGCTCGTCACGACCGTCGAGCCCACCGTCTCGGACGGAATGCAGTACCTCAACGGCTGCTACGGACAGTGGTACGACTGGCGGCACGGGTACGAGGGTCACGTCTTCGAGCGGCGCTTCTGGTCGCAGCTGATTGAAAGCGACGGGCACCTCCACGAAGCCGCGCGCTACATCCTCCTCAACCCCGTTCACGCCGGAATGTGCGCGACCGCGCCCGACTGGAAGTGGACGAGCTACCGAAAGACGATGGGCATGACGACGAAGGGGCCGCGTCTCTCGAGGATGCTGCTCTACGAGTTCGGCCGTCGCCTCGAGATCGCCCGCAAGCGGTTCGCCGCCTTCATCCGCGAGGCGGAATGATCCCGCTTAGCCACTCGGCCACCTCGCCGACGAACGACGGGTCGATCTGGTGGCCCATCGGCGTCTCGCGATACAGCACTTCGGCACCCGCCGCCTCGAGTACCCCGTGCGCCTGGCGGCCCCACTCGACTCCGATCACCGGATCCAGCGTCCCGTGCCCTATCGCGACCGGCGGCAACGGCGGCGACAGATCGAACCCGAACCCATCCACCCGAGGAATGAAGCTGCTGAAGACCGTGAGCGCCGCCGGCCGGGGACGCCCCTTCCCGAGCCCGAGTGCGTACGACATCACCCCGCCCTGCGAGAACCCGCCGAGCGCCAGCCGGTCGTAACCGACACCCTGCTCCCCTAGAAAACCATCCAGCCACTCCGATGCGGCCGCGTAGCTCGCCTCGAACGTCTCTGCCTCCGGCGTCCCGATCCCGCCGAGCACGTACCAGTGGGCCCCTCCCGGGGGCAGCGACAGCGGCCCGCGCGGCGTTGCGCCGACCAGCCGACGCTCGGGGTCAAGCGCATCGAGCAACGGGAAGAGATCGTGCTCGTCTGCGCCGCGCCCGTGGAACAACACGAGCGCCCCCTCCGGCTCGCCCACAGCGGGCCGCACACGCGCAGTCAACGCCATCCCTGGATCATGACCTCCGCGGTAGAGTCCAAACGGCTGATGCAGTTCGAGGGTATCCACCACGTCACGTGCATCACTGCCGACGCTCCGGGCAACGTCGACTTCTACGTTCGCGTCCTCGGCCTCCGGCTCGTCAAGAAATCGGTGAACCAGGACGACCCGACCGTCTACCACCTCTTCTACGCCGACGAGAAGGGGAGCGCGGGAAGCGACCTGACCTTCTTCGAGTACCCGCACGCCCGCCGCGGCCGCGCAGGGGCCGGGATGGTGCACCGCATCGTCTTGCGCGTCGGCTCCGACGAAGCGCTCGCCTTCTGGGAGGAGCGACTCGCCGCCGAGAACGTCCCGACGCAGCGCGCCGACAGCGGTCTCCGCTTCGAGGACCCGGAGGGCCTCGGGCTCGAGATCGCGGTGGCGCAGACCGACGACGCGCCGCTGACCGCAGATCAGCCGCAGATCCCGAGGGAGTTCGCACTCCAGGGCTTCGACGGCGTGCGCGCCTACGCCGACCCCGAACCGAGCAGGCGCCTGCTCGAAGACACTCTCGCGTTCCAGCCGAAGGGTGAGAACACCTGGGAGGTACGCGGCGCCAAGCGCGGCTCGTGGTACGCATACGACATCCCGCCCGGCGAACCCGGAGTTCCCGGCGCCGGCACCGTCCATCACGTCGCCTGGGCATCACCGCCTGAAGAGCACGAGGCCTGGCAGGAGCGCGTCGCCGCCGCAGGTGCGCACCCGACGCCTGTCATCGACCGCTTCTACTTCAAGTCCGTCTACTTCCGCGAGCCGAGCGGCGTGCTCTTCGAGATCGCCACGATCGGCCCGGGCTTCACCGTCGACGAGCCGCTCGAGACGCTCGGCGAGCGCCTTTCGCTCCCGCCGGACTACGAGCATCTGCGCGAGCGCGTCGAGCCGCTGCTGACGCCGCTGCCGAACCCGCGCGAGCTAGTCCAGCGGTAGCCGCCCGGCGGCGGAGCCAAGCCGCGTCCGTTCAAGTGAGCCGGGTCGACTGAGCCTTCGGAGGACGAGTAACGTGGCCGCAGAAAGCGGGTCTGGGTAGGCTCGCGAATCAGGCGTTGTCTCTGCGGGGCGGTTGATTAGGTATGGATGCGGCAGATCCGGGTTGGCGTCGTCTTGGCGCGCTGCTGGTAGAAGCTGGCTTGGTCAGCGAGCACGATCTGGTCGAGGCGCTCGCCGAGCAAGAACGCTCGGGCCAGCGCCTTGGCGAGGTCTTGGTCGCGCGCGGCCTCGTTTCGGCCGCGGCGGTCGCGAATGCGCTCGCCGAGCAACGTGGAAGCTTCTTGAGGACTGAGTACGGCTTCGGGACGGGGTTACGTGCACTCATGGGTCGAAGCAACGTGGCGGACTCGGGGGCCGCGCCACCAGAGGTGCCGCCCTTATCTCCTACGCAGCCTCCCGAGCATGCGGTCGGAGACACTCCAGCGGTTGCCGTTGACAGCACGGCCTCCGCGAGTTGGTCGCAGGAGCGACGCGAGGGCAGTCCTGAGGCGCAGGGGCAACCACGTCCAGATCTCGGGCACCTCCTCTTTGTGCCCACTCATCAGGGCTATTTGCTCCTGCAGCGCAGCGGCAGCGCCCCGGCTCTCGGCGAAGTACTTGAGCTCCCGGACATCGCGGGCGTTCGACTGGTCGTCGCCAAGCTCGCGTTGTCGCCCCTGCCCCAGGACAAACGAGTCTGCGCGTATCTGAACAACCTCTAGGACGACCCTCGCCTTCGGAAGCGCACGGGTGTGGTCTCGGGACTCCGAGCGGGAGTGAAACCCTCGCAAAGCGGGTTTCCGCTTTAGTCCAGCGTTAGCGCCGGATACTTCGCGCGGATCGAGTCGACAAAGGCGGCCATCCGCTCGGCGAGTGCCGCATCCTCGATCTCGAGAACGTTCTCCGCATTCGTTTCGCCCGAATGCGACAGGTTGAAGCTGCCGATGAAAACCGTGTCGTCGGCGACCGTCACCTTCGCGTGCATGTAGTCGTGCACTGACCCGGGCGCGTACGGCGTCGAACGCTTGCCTGAGAAAGTCGCACGCTCCAGGAGGAACTTCAGCGACGGAGCCTTCCAGGTGACGTTGCCGTTCAGGCGCCACTGTCCGAGCACTTCGTGGATCTGAGTCGAGTCCACGACTCCTGCCAGGTCGACCTTGCCGTCGGCGGCCACCTCCGCGAGCGTTCCGAGGATCGGGGCCGAGGTGATCACGGGCGATGCCACGCGAACGCGTCGCTCCGCGCCACCGATTGCGTCCGCGATCCGGTGCGCCATCTTCTCACCGCGCTTCGGCGAAAACCAGGTCCGCACCATTGCGTCGCCGACTCGGATCGGATCCGTCGCCACACTTCCCGATGCCGAGACCTTGCGCTTCTTCCAGAGCTGCGCGAAGTCGTCCTGGAAGCGGATCGCTACTCCGGTCGACGGGACGATGACAATGACATTCTCCTCGCGTGTCCACGAGTCGTCCGTCCAGTTCGTCGAGCCTGCCCACACCGCATCTCGATCGCGGACGACATACTTGTGGTGCATCAGATCCGGCCAACCGGGAACCGGCGCAGTCTGGAACGGCAGCGACTCGATCAGCGACGGTTCGGTCTTCGGTGGGGGAGGAACCGGCGGGCGCTCGTCGACCTCGTCGACGTTGTACACGAGCCGAACGTTGACTCCGCGCTCATGCGCACCGACTAGCGCCCCCCGCACGATGTCGGCGGTCTCGTCGTGCAGGCGAATGTCGTAGAGCGCGAGCTCGAGCGTCTGCTTTGCGCCGTCGACGAATGCGGCGATCATGCGCGCGATGTCGACGGCAGTTTGGCCACCGTCGGTGAGTGTGTGAACCTCGATCACAGGGAGGTGCAGGATACGTCCGGGTCACTGGCGGGTTTTGGTTGACAAGACCAAAACTTCGGCGTAGAGTAAGAGTCGTGGCGACCAAAACCACTGATGCGAAGGCTCCGCTCGGGTATGACCCCTCGCATTTTCCGGCGTTTGCGGTCACCGTGGACGTGGTCGTCCTGACGATGTCCGAGGGCTTGCTGCACGTCCTCCTGGTCTGTCGTGGTGAGGAGCCCTACGAGGGAATGTGGGCGATCCCCGGTGGCTTCAAGCGGCCGAACGAGACCCTGGACGAGGCGGCGAGGCGGGAGCTGGTGGAGGAGACCGGCGTCAATCCCGCGAGCCTCTTGAGCCAATTCGGCGCCTACGGCGATCCCGGGCGCGACCCGCGCATGAACGTGGTGACGATCGGGTACCTCGCAGTCCTGCGCGATATCGGCGCGGTCGCCGGCGGCTCGGACGCCGCAGCCGCCGCACTGATTCCCGTTTCCGACATCTTGAAGGGAAAGGTCGACCTGGCGTTCGACCACTTGCAGATCGTGCGAGACGCGATCGACCGCGTTCGCAAGGAGCTCGAGCTCACGGGGATCGCGGCGGCGTTCGTCGGGCCGACGTTCACTCTGGCCGAGCTACGTACGGTGTACGAGGCCGTGTGGGGCGTGCAGCTCGACGCAGCGAACTTCCGGCGGAGAGTCGTGACCGAGGAAGGCTGGGTCATCCCGACGGGCCGCCGCGCCCGGCCGGGTCGGGCAGGTGGCAGGCCCGCCGAGCTCTACCGCGCCGGGCGGGCCTGGAATCACGGCGGACCGATCCACCGATAACCCACGCATGCGAGCGATCATCTGCGACAGATACGGGCCGGCGGACATCCTGCGGATCGAGGAGGTCGAGCGCCCCGTCCCGGCCGACGACGAAGTGCTCGTCAAGATCCAGGCGAGCACCGTCAACCGTTCCGACACGCACACTCGTGCCGGCACGCCGTTCATCTCCCGGTTCTTCCACGGCCTGCGCCGCCCCAACCGCAGGATCCCCGGTAGCGAGTTCGCCGGCGAGATCGACACTGTCGGCGCCGCAGTCACTGGGTTCGAGGTCGGCGACCGCGTCTTCGGCGTCTATCCATTCTGGGGCGTGCGGGCTGGGGCTCACGCGGAGTTCATGTGCATTCCTGAGCGTGCGCCGCTCGTGCAGATGCCGGCCGCGGTGAGCTTCGAGGAGGCCGCGGCCGTTCCCGACGGTGCGATCCTCGCTCTCGGTTGTCTCCGACGCGCGGGGCTGGAGACGGGCCAGCGGATCCTCATCTACGGCGCGTCGGGTTCGATCGGAACCGCGGCGGTGCAGTGGGCGAGACACTTCGATGCACACGTGACTGCCGTCTGCAATACGAAGAACCTCGAGCTCGTGCGCTCGCTCGGCGCCGACGAAGTCATCGACTATCTGAAGGAAGACTTCACGAAGAACGGCGAGACCTACGATGTCATCTTCGATGCTGTCGGCAAGCACTCGTTCCGGCGGTGCCGCCGCTCCCTGAACCCGGGCGGGAAGTACGTTCCCACCGACGGCTTCACGAACCTGTTCTGGACTGCGTGGACTCGGCGGATCGGTGACCGGCGTGTGGTGATCGACATCCCGCCGCATTACCGGAAGCAGGACCTCCTGCTGCTCAAGGACCTGATCGAAGCGGGGGAGTACCGGGCGGTCATCGATCGCCGGTACCCGCTCGAGCAGGTCATCGAGGCGAGCAGGTATGTCGAGACGGAGCAGAAGACGGGCAACGTCGTCCTGACGGTCGCTTGAGAGCGATCGTCCACGACAGCTACGGCCCGCCGGAGGTGCTCCGGCTCGCGGACGTCGAGCAACCGGTGCCGGCGGACGACGAGGTGCTGGTCAAAGTTCATGCGACGACGGTCAACCGGACGGATTGCGGAGTCCGCGCCGGGCATCCCTTCTTCGCGCGCGCCTTCACCGGTCTCGCCCGGCCGAAGCGGAGGATCGCAGGCATGGAGCTGGCCGGGGAGGTCGTGGCGGTTGGCCCGGCCGTCACCGAGTTCGAGGTCGGTGACCGCATCTTCGGCATCAAGGGGGGCGCGAACGCCGAGTATGTCTGTGCACCCCAGACCGTCCCGATCGCGTCGATGCCCGCCGGGATGAGCTTCGAGGAAGCCGCCGCGGTCTGCGACGGGGCGTGCACTGCGCTGTCCTGTCTCCGAGGCGCAGGCACGCTGACGGGACGGAGCATCGTCGTCTACGGCGCGTCAGGTTCGATCGGAACGGCCGCCGTGCAATGGGCCAAGTACTTCGGTGCCGATGTCACGGCCGTGTGCAGCACGAAGAACCTCGACCTCGCGCGCTCGCTCGGCGCCGACGAAGTCGTCGACTACACGCGGGAAGACTTCACGAAGAGCGGCCGGACCTACGACGTCATCTTCGACGCCGTCGGCAAGCACTCGTTCAGGCGCTGTCGCCGCTCCCTGAAACCGGGCGGGATGTTCATCGAGACCGATCTCGGCTTCATGTGGCACGCGCCGGTGCTCGCTCTCCTCACCAAGTGGATCGGCGACAAACGCGCGAAGATCGGCATAGCTCGCTACAGGAAGGAGGACGTCCTGCTGCTGAAGGAGCTGATCGAGGCAGGAACGTATCGCGCCGTCATCGATCGTCGCTACGCGTTGGAGGACGTAATCGAGGCCACGAGATATGTCGAGACGGAGCAGAAGACAGGCAACGTCGTCCTGACGGTTGCGACTACGACAGATGTCTCGGCGTAGCCTGTTGTGTAGCCCCGACAGCCGGGAGTAGTGTCGAAAGGGTTCGCGGCCAGAGAGGAGCTCGGCGGGCGCCACCCCGCTGCAAGGAGGTTCTTATGAGCACCACCGTCGATACCGCCGTCGACGTCCGACCCTTTGAGGTCGAGATTCCCGATGAGACCCTGCAGGACCTTCGTCGGCGCATCGACGCGACGCGCTGGCCCGAGAAGGAGACCGTCGCAGATCAGTCGCAGGGCGTGCAGCTCGCGACGATGAAGGCCCTCGTGCGCTACTGGGGAACGGACTACGACTTCCACAGGGTCGAGGCGAGGCTGAATGCCGTACCTCAGTTCATCACGGAGATCGACGGCCTCGACATCCACTTCATCCATGTTCGGTCGCAGCACAAGGATGCGTTGCCGCTCATCATCACGCACGGCTGGCCCGGCTCCGTGATCGAGATGCTCAATGTCATCGGCCCTCTCTCGGACCCGACGGCACACGGCGGTAGCGCGGAGGACGCGTTCGACCTGGTGATCCCCTCGATCCCGGGCTACGGATTTTCAGCCAAGCCGGAGACGACCGGCTGGGGCCCGGTGCACATCGCGCGTGCCTGGATCGCGCTGATGAAGCGCCTCGGATACACGCGATTTGTGGCGCAAGGCGGTGACTGGGGTGCCCAGATCACCGATGTCATGGGCGCGGAGGCGCCGCCGGAGCTACTCGGCATTCACTCGAACATGCCCGGCACCGTCCCCCCCGACGTTTCGAAGGCGCTGGCGGTCGGCGGCCCGGCGCCGTCCGGTCTCTCGGCTGGGGAACAGCGTGCATACGACCAACTGAGCTTCCTCTACACGAAGGGCATCGGCTATGCGACCGAGATGAACCTGCGCCCGCAGACGTTGTACGGGCTCGCCGACTCGCCGGTCGCACTGGCGGCCTGGATGCTCGACCACGATGCCCGCAGCTACGAAGACATCGCAGCCGCCTTCGAAGGTCACCCCGTCGGCAACCTCACCAGAGACGAAGTCCTCGACAACATCACGATGACCTGGGTGACGAACACCGGCGTCTCGTCGGGTCGTCTCTACTGGGAGAACACCCTCGGCTTCTTCGACGTCAAGGGCGCAACGGTCCCGGCCGCCGTGAGCGTGTTCCCGAAGGAGCTCTACCAAGCCCCACGGAGCTGGGCCGAGCAGGCCTACCCCAACCTCATCTACTTCAACGAAGTCGACGAGGGCAACCACTTCGCGGCCTGGCAAGAGCCGGAGATCTTCACCGGCGAGGTTCGTGCCGCATTCAGATCACTGCGTAATGGAGGTTCGTCATGAGCAGCACCGTCGAGAGCGCAACCGAGATCCGGCCCTTCCACCTCGAGATTCCAGAGGAGCAGATCGACGACCTGCGCCGGCGCATCGCGCAGACGCGCTGGCCCACCAAGGAGCTGGTCGCAGATCGGTCGCAGGGTGTGCAACTGAGGACACTGGAGGAGCTCGCGCGCTACTGGATGACCGACTACGACTGGCGCAAGGCCGAGGCGAAGCTCAACGCGCTGCCGCAGTTCATTACCGAGATCGACGGGGTCGACATCCACTTCACCCACGTCAAGTCGCAGCATGAGAACGCGTTGCCGCTGATCATGACGCACGGTTGGCCGGGCTCCGTGATCGAGCTACTCGGGTCCGTCGGCCCGCTCACGGATCCGACCGCGCACGGCGGACGCGCCGAGGACGCATTCGACCTCGTGCTCCCGTCCCTGCCCGGCTACGGCTTCTCCGGGGAGCCGGCGGAGATCGGCTGGGACCCAGGCCGAGTCGCGCGCGCGTGGGCGGAGTTGATGCACCGCCTCGGCTACAGCCGCTACGTCGCCCAGGGCGGCGACGTGGGCGCACTCGTCACCGACATGATGGGCCGCCAGGCGCCCGAGGGGTTGGTCGGCATCCACACCAACTTGCTCGTGACCTCGCTGGGTGGCCCCCCGCAGCCGGGGGATTCCGAGGAGGCTCGCGCGGCGCTGGAGGCACTCGCCACATTCCGTGCGACCGGATTTGGCTACTTCCTGGAGCAGGCCACGCGGCCGCAGACAATCGGCTACGCGCTGCTCGACTCACCCGTCGCCCTGGCGGCTTGGATGCTCGACCACGACACGGACAGCTACTACAAGATCTCGAACGCGTTTGTCGACGGAGAGCCCGTGGGCGAGCTCACCCGGGACAGCATCATCGACAACATCACGCTGTACTGGCTGACGGGTACCGGGGCCTCGGCGGCCCGGTCGTACTGGGAGAACGGACGAGCCACGGCTCTTGCGGCCGGCCAGGCTCCTCCGGAGGTCTCGCTCCCCGTCGGCTTCACGACGTTCCCCGATGAGATCTTCCAGGCACCGCGCAGCTGGGTCGAGCGGTCGTATCCCAACCTCACGTACTTCAACAAAGCGGAGCGGGGCGGCCACTTCGCCGCCTGGGAGGAACCGGAGCTCTTCTCGAGCGAGGTCCGGGCTGCATTCGGGTCGTTGAGATGAGCCTCTTCAGCAAGCGACACACCGACGAAGCAGGTGCGCTGCCGTTCGAGGGGCAGCTAGCAGAGTTCGACGGCGCAACTGGTTGGCTCAACTCGGAGCCCCTGAGTCCCGCGTCCCTGCGCGGGCAGGTTGTTCTCGTCGACTTCTGGACGTACACCTGCATCAACTGGCTCCGCACGCTCGGCTATGTCCGCGCGTGGGCCGAGAAGTACGAGGATCAGGGGCTGGTCGTGGTCGGCGTCCATACCCCTGAGTTTCCGTTCGAGCGCGACGTCGACAATGTCCGTGAGGCAGCGAAGGAGATGAGGGTCGAGTATCCGGTCGCACTCGACAGCGACTATGCGGTTTGGCAGGCCTTCAGCAATCACTACTGGCCGGCCGTGTACATCGCCGATGCGGACGGACGAATTCGGCACCACCAGTTCGGGGAAGGTGGCTACGAAGAGTGTGAACGGATCGTCCAGCAGTTGCTCCGGGAGGCCGGAGGCGACGGGATCAGCGACGACCTCGTTCCGGTCCCCACGGAGGGATTCGAGCTTCAGGCCGATTGGGCCGACCTGGAGACCCCTGAGTCCTATCTAGGGTACGAGCAGACCCAGAGCTTCGCCTCTCCGGGTGGTGCAAAGCGCAACGAGCTTCGCACCTACGAAACGCCGGCTGCGTTACGCCTGAACCAGTGGGCTCTCGCCGGGAACTGGACGGTCGGGGGCAAAGCGTGTGTGCTGGACGAAGCCGGTGGACGGATCGTGTTTCGCTTCCACGCGCGCGACGTCCACCTCGTGATGTCACCCGGAGGGCGAGGCAGATCCGTTCCGTTTCGTGTCCTCGTCGACGGAGAACCTCCCGGTGACGCGCGTGGGTTCGACGTTGACGAGGAGGGCCACGGCACCCTGTCCGAGGAGCGGCTCCATCAGCTGATTCGCGCGCCCGGGCCGATCACCGACCGCACATTCGAGATCATCTTCGATGGCCCCGGGGCCGAGGCCTACTGCTTCACGTTCGGCTAGCGCTTCTCGCGCCCCGCCGCGAGCCCCGCCAAGCCCGGAGTGTTGAGGTCCCGTTAAGCCGCCGAGGCCCGCTGAGATCTCGTCCTATGATCGCACTGGGCCGAGTCAATGAAAGATGCGCTGTACGTCCTCATTGCTGTCGGCGTGGTCGCGTTCTTCATAGTGCGCCAGCGCCGGAGCGACCGTTTCCGGGAGCGCTCACTGCTCTTTCCTTTGGCCCTCGGCGTCTACGGCGCCGTCTTGTTGACGCAGACGTCGGAGCACGACTCGCTCACGACCGCATCCGCCGTGCTGCTCCTCTCGAGCGCGGTCGCATCAATCGCCTTCGGCGTGATTCGAGGCCTGACGATCGAGCTCTTCATGCGAGGGGAGGAGCTATGGGAACGAGCCTCGTGGACCACGATCGGAGTCGGCTGGGGAGGGCTCGTGGTAACACGAATTGCACTGATCGCGACCGCTGCAGCGCTCGGCGCCAAGGTTGCGTCATCGCCCACCTCCATCCCACTGATGCTCGCAATCACGCTTGCGACCCAGATGCTCGTGGTGAAGTCACGCGCAAGAGAGCTGGGCGGTGTCGCGGGGTCGTCCTCGCGTCGACTCCCCAGAAGCGCTCGCCGGAGCTGATCGGGGAGCGCTTGGACAAGCGCGGATCATGCGATTGGGACGATGGCACGGCCACCCCTCATGACGAGGATGCTGCGAAATGTGCCGCTGGCTCGCATATTCAGGCTCTCCTGTACTGCTAGAGGAGCTCTTGTACGGACCAGAAAACTCGCTGGTGGTTCAGAGCCTGCATTCACGACTGGGAGCCGAGGAGACGAACGGCGACGGCTTCGGCGTCGGCTGGTACGGTCGGCAGGAATCCCCGGCCGTCTTTCACAGCATCGAGCCGGCTTGGAACGATCGCAATCTGCGGGCGCTCGCCGGCCACATCACGTCGCCGCTCGTGTTCGCGCACATCCGAGCCTCGACGGGCTCTCCGGTCCAGCAGACGAATTGCCATCCGTTTCGCCACGGGCGCTGGCTCTGGATGCACAACGGGCTCATTCACGAGTTCAACCGAGTGAAGCGCGACCTTTTGCTCGCCGTTGACCCTGCGCTGTTCCTGGAGATCGAGGGCACGACTGACTCGGAGCTGCTGTTCCACCTCGCCTTGACTCTTGGGCTCGAGGACGACCCCCCGCAAGCGGTTCAGCGCACGATCGGCTTCGTCGAAGCGACCGGCCACGAGCACGGAGTCGAGTTCCCGTTTCAGGGGACGATCGCGACGACAGATGGCGAGTGCGTCTGGGCGTTCCGATATTCGAGCGAGGGACGATCCCGTTCGCTCTTCTTTAGCACCGACGTCCGTACACTCCGCGCGATTTACCCCGAGAACGAGCTGCTGCGCGACCTTGGTGACGAGTCGCGACTCGTCGTCTCGGAGCCGCTTGGCAACAAGCTACCGGGCTCGTGGAACGAGGTGCCCGAGTCGTCGTATGGGGTGATTCGGCCAGGCCAGGACGAACTGCACCCGTTCACCCCAACGACCGAGGCCGTGGGAGCGAGGCGAACCGGATGACGAGCGCCTAGACGGGCTGCATCCTCTCCGGCGGCCTCATGAAGGCGCCGAAGATCCAGAGAATCGGGAAGAAGATCCCGAAGAAGAACATCCAGCCGTGTCCGTTTCTGAGCGTCATCAGCCCGAGAGTGAATGCCAGGACGAAGTACAAGATGGCTCCGCCAATGCCGATTCCCCACCACATGATCCCTCCTTGCCATGCACGGTTTGGACTTGCCACACCAGTGTGAGGCCGAGATTGAGGCGCCGCATCACCTCATCCGGACGAGACTCGGCTCAGCGCCTAGCGGTCATCCCCGCTGCGGCGCGGGCTGAGTGGGCAGGAGAACAGCGGCCCCGAGTCCGATGAGCCCGAGCACAGCCAAAGAGATCAGCGCCAAGACGTAGGCCCTGCTGCCAGAGGCGAGGTCGGAGACCTGGATCGTCCCCGCGATGGCGGTGTCCGAAGGACGAGCCGAGGTTTGAGACGCTGCGCGAGAGACCCGAAACTGGATTTCGAGTCGCGGTGAGGATCGAGCCAGCACAGGGCGTTAGGCACCGAGCCATCGCGACGTACGCTTCGCCGGTGGTTACATGCTCATCTTGCGGCTCGAAGAATGCGGCAGAGGCGAAGTTCTGCTCCGAGTGCGGAGCGCGCCTCGCCTCGGCTTCCCGGCCGATTGAGGAACGCAAGGTCGTCACCGTCGTGTTCTGCGACCTTGTTGGGTCGACGGCACGCGCAGAGCAGCTGGATCCCGAGGACGTGCGCGCGGAGCTGTCGTCCTATCACGCCAGCGTCCGGTCGGAGCTCGAGCGTCATGGAGGCACCGTTGAAAAGTTCATCGGCGATGCGGTCGTCGCCGTCTTCGGAGCGCCTCTCGTGCGCGAAGACGACGCCGAGCGCGCGGTGCGTTCGGCATTGGCCATTCGCGACTGGGCGCTGGAGGAGGACGCCGTCGACGTGCGACTCGCCGTGAATACCGGCGAGGCCCTCGTCAGCGTCGACGCGCGCGCGGACGAGGGGCTCGTTGCAGGGGACGTGATCAACACAGCCGCTCGACTGCAGACGGCCGCGCCGGTCAACGGGATCCTCGTCGGCGAGAAGACGTACCGGGCAACCGAAGGACCCATCGAGTACCGCGAGCGCGAATCCGTGGCGGCAAAAGGGAAGCAGGAGCCCATAGCTGTTTGGGAGGCGGTCTCAGCGCGTTCCTTGTTCGGCGTCGACGTCGACCTGAAGCCGTCGACTCGACTCGTAGGCCGCCGGCGCGAGCTGGATCTGCTCGTCGACGCGCTCGGACGCGCGCGCGCAGAACGCGAACCTCAGCTCGTGACAATCGTCGGTGTTCCCGGGATGGGGAAGAGCCGGCTCGTGCAGGAGTTGTCGGCATGGATCGAAGCCGAACCGGAGTTGATCCGCTGGCGTCAGGGCCGCTCACTTCCGTACGGCGAAGGTGTGAGCTACTGGGGGCTCGGCGAAATGGTCAAGGCCGAGGCTGGGATTCTCGAAAGCGATGCGGCTCCGGTCGCCGAGTCGAAGCTCCGCGAGACCGTGGCGCGCGTGTGCGGCGAGCAAGAGGCCGAGTGGTTGCGAGCGATGTTGCAGCCACTCGTCGGTATCGCCGACGACGCCTCCAGCGGGGACCGGCGCGGCGAGGCGTTCGCTGCCTGGCGCCGCTTCCTGGAGGGCCTTGCCGCGGAGCGCGCAACCGTGCTCGTCTTCGAGGATCTTCACTGGGCAGACGACGGCTTACTCGACTTCGTCGATTCCCTGGTCGACTGGGCGACGGACGTGCCGCTCCTTGTCGTCGCCACGGCGCGTCCCGAGCTCCTCGCGCGCCGTCCTCACTGGGGCGGCGGCAAAACGAATGCCGCGACGTTGTCGCTGGCGCCGCTGTCCGAAGCGGAGACGACTGAGCTTGTCCACGCCATTCTGGAGCGATCGGTTCTGCCGGCAGACGTACAGTCGGCCGTCCTGGCCCGTGCAGGCGGAAACCCGTTGTATGCCGAGGAGTTCGCACGGATGATCGCAGAGCGCGGTGATGTCCACGACGGCGGAGACTTCGTCTTGCCCGATTCGGTTCAAGGTCTCATCTCCGCACGGCTCGACTTACTGACGCGCGCAGAGAAGGAGCTGCTGCAGGACGCGGCGGTGGTCGGGAAGGTGTTTTGGCCGGGTGCGCTGACCGCCAACCGGGATGCAGCTGCGCTTGACGATGCCATCCGAGGGCTCGAGCGCAAGGAGTTTGTGCGGCGTGAGCGCCGGTCATCGGTCGAGGGAGAGCTTCAATACGCGTTCCGGCATGTCCTGGTGCGGGACGTCGCATACGGCCAGATCCCCCGTGTGACGCGCGCCGAGAGGCACGAGCAGGTGGCAGAGTGGATCGAGCGGCATGTGCGGAGTGAAGATGCGGCGGAACTCCTTGCGCACCACTACTCGAACGCTTTGGAGTACGGACGCGCGGCCGGTCGCGATGTGAGCGAGGTGATCCGCCGCGCCCGTGTTGCGCTTCGCGACGCGGGCCGGCGCGCGGTCGCCTTGAACTCATTCGTGAACGCAGCACGGTTCTTCGAAGCAGCCGTCGAGTTGACACCGGAGGACGATCCGGATTGGCCGCGGCTCGTGCTCGAGCAGGCAGAGGCGTCCGTGTATGTCGACCTCTCCAGCGACCGGCGGCTCCGTAGCGCTCGCGAAGTGCTGCTGGCAGGCGACGTGCACGATGCCGGCAGAGCGGAGGTCGTGCTGGGCGAATACCGCTGGCTGCGGGGCGATCAGGCGGGCTCCAACGAGCACTTCATCGCGGCCGGGGGTTTGGCCGAGCGCATGACAGACGAGAACGTCAAGCTGCGCGTGCTTGCGAACCTCGGGCGCTTCGCGATGCTCGGCGATGAGAACGAACGTGCGGTGGCCCTTGGGCGACCGGCCCTTGCGCTGGCGGAGAAACTCGGCCGCGACGAGATGCGCGCGCATGTCTTGAACAACATCGGCGTTGCACGCGTCGCTCTCGGCGAGCGGGAGGGCCTCGATGATCTCGAAGCCAGCCTCGAGATCGCGCGGGGTGTGGGCGGGCCCGAGTATGTGCGTGCCTGCGGGAATCTTGCTTCGGTCCTCGCCTGCGAGGGACAGCTGCAACGTTCAGCCGAGCTGCATGCGGAGGGGTTGCAGATTTCGCAGGAGATCGGCTACGAGGAACCTACGCGCTGGCTCTTGACCGAGATCGCAAACGATCACATGCTCGCGGGTAACTGGGCAGAGGCACGGCGAATCGTCGACCAGCTCATGCCCGCCTATGAGGAATCACCGTTCTGGGTCGAACCGCAAACGCGGGTCTGCCGCGCTCGCATGTTGATTGCAGAGGGTGCGGTCGAAGCTGCGGTCGTCGACGCCGACCGGGCTGTGGCGGTCGTGGAGGGAAAATCGACGTTCCAGGGTCTCTGCAACCCGCTCGCCCTCCGAGCACGACTCCATGCCGAGCTCGGGGAGACGAAAGACGCAGCGCGAGTCACGGCCGAGCTCCTGGACGTCTGGAAGGAGACGCGGTCGTCGTATGTCGAGAGTTCGGGTCCTCGACCTTTGGTTCGCAGCCTGGTCAGCCGGGGAGGAGGCGCGCGTGAAGACGGTCGTCGAGGAGTTCCCGATTGCCGTCCCCTGGCTCGACGTCGTCAGTGCGTTCATCGAGCGGGACTTCGACAAGGCCGCCGCCCAGCTGGAGTCGATGGCTGCCATCTCGGCCACCGCCACGGCCAGGCTCTGGGCGGGCGAGTGGCTGGTCGAAGAAGGGCGTCACGCGGAAGCCGCTGTGCAGCTCGAGCGCGCGCTTCCTTTCTGGCGTTTGGTCGACGCGTGGCGGTATCTACACAGGTGCGAGTCGCTGCTCGCTGCCGCCTCCTAGAGCCGCCCGTCGTTCGTCGTATTAGAACTCGGATGGAACACGTGCCGCCGAGAGGTCCACGCGATCGTTCCGCATCGGCACGCCTTCGCGGGCGAGGAGCTCGCGTTGCTTCGCGCCTTTCGGGATGCTGCCGTCCGCCCGGACGACCCGATGCCACGGAAGCCCATGCGTGGTCGAGAGGACGCGTCCTACGAGGCGCGGCGCGCCGGGATCGATGTCGCCGTACGTGCGGACGAATCCCTCCGGGATTGAGCGAATGCGCTCGACAATCCGTTCCGTGCGCGGACTTTGCTGCTTTGAGGTCATAGAATCGATTACGAGGAAGTGATCGAGCTCCCTTCTACGATCGTACGCTTCATCAAGGCAAGCAACGCGAGAGACCTCGACCGCGCCGTCGGGTGCTTTGCATCGGATGCCATGGTCGAGGACGAAGGTCGGACTCACCGTGGAGTCGAAGAAGTCCGCCCGTGGAAGCGCGAGACCGAAGAGCGCTTCGTCTACACGATCGAGCCGAATGCCGTCGAATCGCGAGGCGGCCACACGGTCGTGACGGGGACTCTCGCGGGAAACTTTCCGGGAAGCCCCGTCGAGCTTAAATATGACTGTACGCTCGCAGGCGACGCGATCACGTCGCTTCGAATCTCGACGTAGGAACTCGCTGCCGCTATGCCCTCTCAGGCCTACTGCTTCGCGCGCATCTCAGCCTGGTGCGCGCGCTTCCGCGATTACCGGTAGGCCAGTCGTGCAAGGTGACGTCACTCGCCCGGAAGCAGCGAGAAGAGCGTCTTGTCGACGCGTCGGCCATCGGGCTTGGGCATCGAGCGAACGACGCCCTCACGAATAAAACCGGCGCGCTCGACCACGCGTTCGGACGCCGTATTGCCGATGTTGACGTAGGCCGCGACGCGTTCGATCCCGAGGGCGAAGGCATGCTCAGCGAGGAGGCGCGCGATGGTGGTCGCAACGCCGCGTCGCCGCGCATGCGGCAGGACGAAGTAACCGATCTCGACGATCTTCCGCTCGCCGTCGAGGTGGTGCAGCGTGCCGCCGCCGACAACCTCGCCGCTGCGGGCGTCGACGGCCGCCAGCGCCAGCAGTCGCCCTTTCTCGGCGAGAATGGGGAGATCTTGGATCGAGGCGGCGAGTTCGGCACGATCGAAGGCCGGAAGGTTTCCTGCCTCACGCATTTCCGGGTCGATAAACGCCGGGAGGATCGGGTCCACGTCGTCCTTCGTCGGAAAGCGCAGGATGACGTCGCCGGCACGGAGTCCGTCGGCTGGCACAGACAGGCGCACGGCCGCCTCGTGCACAGGTAGCTCGCTCATACAGACCCAACGGTATGCGGCCCGGAACCGTCATGGAGGCGGTGGCGTTCGGGGCTGCGTCTCTTCAGTCCGCCGTCTGTTGCCGGGGCTGTGCCTTGTGTCGCCTGCGCGACTAGCGCCGCGCCCGTTGTGCAACGGCGGATCACGCGACGGTCTGGATTAGGTCGAGCAGTTCGTCGAGCCGATAGCCGTGATGTCGCGCGAGCTGGACTAACTCTCTCGCTTGTGCGATCAGGGCGCTCTGCTCCGGCTTGCCGAGCACGGTGACCCCACGGCCCCGCCGGAATTCCAACAAACCTTCGTCTCGCAGTTGCCGGAGTGCGCGGAAGACGGTGTTCGTATTGACGCCCAGCACGGCGGCGAGGTCGCGCGCGGGAGGCAGGCGCTCCCCTGGTTTCGCCTCGCCCTCAGCGATCGCGCGCCGGATCTCGGCCGCCACTTGCTCGTGGAGGTCTAGTGATTCCGTGCGGTTGACCTTGACGCGGATGATGGTGCTAGTCATAGTAGCGTTATAAGAAGATGACGGTCACTTCCCCTCCTCAGCCGCCGCGTCGCGGCGTTCCCGACGACTTGGAAGCGCTGATCGAGGAAGCGCGCAGACGGGCACGTCGACGAAGGCTCTGGTACGCGGCCGCCGCGTTGCTCGCAGCCGCGGGTTCTGTCGCCGTCTTCGGGCGGGGGCACGGAGGCGGTGCGCAGCGACCGACAGCCCGAGGCGAAAGTCCGGTCAGCAGTGGGCATAGCGTGGCGACCCGAATAGCACCCATCGCACGGCCGGGGCAACTCACGATGATCGGCGGTCCGTCGGACAACGGCCTGGGGACGCCAGGTTGGTACGACCTCTCGACCGTGGTGAGGGGTCGCCTGCGCCCGTTCATCCGATGCGAACACGATGCCGATTGGTGTGGCGACGTCTTGAGCGTCGCGTGGGCGCGCGATGGCACACGGCTCGCCTACTCGGTCACATCGGTCGGGGGAACCGCCGAGTTCAACGGCATCCACATCCTCACTCTTCGGACCCGACGGGACTTCTGGACGCTGGTTCCGAGCGGAGATTGGGGTCCTGAGAATCTGGAGTGGTCGCCCGATGGCTCGAAACTCGTGTTCGATTCGTCGGGATCGATCTACGTACTGACCGTTAGTAGCTTTCGCCCGAAGCGCCTTCGTACCGGTACTTTCGACGGCGCCGTCGACTTCTCTCCCTCGTGGTCTGCGGACGGAACTCGCCTGGTATTCGCGACCCGGCGTCAAAAGCACTCGTCGATCTCCGTGATCAACCTGGATGGATCTCACCGCAGGCTGCTGGCGAAGCAGGCGAGCTTCCCGACCTGGTCGCCTGACGGCAAAATGATCGCCTACCGTTCGCCCTGCGGCATAAAGCTTGTCACGCCAGGTGGTAAAGACATGACCCCGGCGAATCCGCCTTTCGCATGTCACGCGATCGGGCTCGCCGGCCAACCAATTTGGTCACCCGACAGGAAAAAGATCGCAATCCTCGGCGCTCCCAGCTTTACGCCGGGCACATTCGTGATGGACGCCGACGGCAGGCATCTCACGCTGCTGACGCACGCGACGGGACGAACGTTCGCGCCCGTAGGACGCGGAGACGCGTCCTGGCAGCCGCAACCCAGGACATAGAGCCCTTCAGCCGGACTGCGTGGCGCGCAGCTCCGCCTTGTGCGCGCGCTTCTGCGTTTTCACCCGTGCTACGGCAGTGGAGAGGTCAGGCCTTGGCGCCTGCCGATGCCATGAGCGTCTCGAGGCGCTCGAGGCTGGCAGCGGGCCACAACTTCTTCGTGTCGTAGTAGACCTTGAACGCGGGCACAGAGTCGGGAAGCGTGACCCAGGGCAGCTTCGACCGCGTGAAGATATGAACGTCAGGCGCGACTGCTGTCGGATCGTCGAGCGTACCGGCACGGACGAAGCGGATCTGACGGAGCGAGTACTGGCTGAAGACCGCTACCTGGCAGGTCGGGCAACGCCAGATCTTCTGCTTCTTGCCGCCGGCCCGAGGTACGGCTACCCGCTGCGGATCGCCCGCGAGAGTCTCCAGTCGGTCGGTCTCGATCAACACGTTGACGACGAATGCGCTCCCGGTCTGCCGTTGACAGTTCAAGCAATGACAGCAGTGAACGAAGAGCGGGTCGGACATCAGGCGGTAGCGGACCGCCCCGCAGGCGCACCCGCCCTCGAGTGGGGCCTTGATCATCGGTCAGGCCTGATTCTTCGCCCGCATCTCAGCCTTGTGTGCGCGCTTCTTCGCCTGATACTCCTCGAGCGCCTCGGGGGAATCGACGTCGCCGAGCGTCGGATGGTTCGGTGCGATCTCCTGCGCGGCTTCGACCCCGAACCGCTTTGCCAATACCGCGGTCAGGGACTTGAGCTTCATGTCGCCGAACCCGGGGAGCGAAGAGATGCGCTTGCGCAGATCGTTGCCGTCCGCCGCGTCCGTCCAGATGCGTTCGGCCTGCCCGCCGTACTCGTCGACCACGACCGCGGCGAGCTCCTGAACCCGCTTGGCCATCGCGCCGGGGAAACGGTGAATCGCCGGCTTCTCGCGAAACATCCGCTCGAGCTCACCGGGATCGGCGGCCGCGATCTTGCGCGCGTCGAGCGACCCGAAGCGCTGCTTCAGCTTGAACGGCCCGAGGAACGCCGTCGGCACCGTCACCTGCTGGTCGAGCGCGAAGCCGATCAGTAGCGCGAGCGGCTCCTCGGCGAGCAACGCGTCTGCCTCGTCGTTGCCCGTGAAATAGAGGGCACTAGGTCTGGTCGTCGCGGCCACCCCCTGATCCTAGATGGCAGGCGTACACTTCCGGGAGGCATGGCCGACTCGGTCGACAAGGCGAAGCACATCCTGCACGACGTGGAGCATCCGATCGAAACGGCGAAGGCGCTCGAGCACGAGGCCGCGGAGGGAACGAGCGCGCGCACGCCGGCTGATCGCGATCACCGGCATCACGCTGTTCCTCGGCGTGATCTTCGTGATCCTGATGGCAATCGTGTTGACGCTGTACTTCGTGTACGGCGGCAAGTAGCCGAGCTACTCGGAGGCGTAGTCGAAGCGGCTCGCGAACGCGCAGTTGTCCTTGAGCTCCCAGGCGAAAGGATCGTCGTCGACCGTCAGCTCGTCTGCCACCAATTCGTGTCCGGGTTGGTCGTAGCCGGGTATGACGCACCGGACCACCGCGTCCGAGGACACTGGTCGCGTCGCTCTCGCGCGCACCGCCTCGCCGATCCGGAGCTCGTAGCCCTCACCCTGCGCGACGAGCTCGATCCGGTCCGGGCGCACGTCGACGAGGTTGCTCATCTTTCGCACCCACGGCAGCACGCCGACCTGAGGTCCGCCATGGCGGCCCAGGAACACGTCGGCAAGGGCGTTCCGCTGAGACTCGTCCCCGGTCGCGTCGACGTGGAGCACGATCGTCCACGGTGACCCGGGCTCGTCGTCGTCGTAACGAACGATCAGGGCAGTAGCGAGCCCGCTGACGTCGACGTCGCCGATGCGCCCGTCCTCCACGAGCCAGGCGAGCGCGCCGTAGCAGATCCCGTACGTCGACCTGCCTCCGCGCACGCCGTCCACCATTCGGCAGGGGCAGATGGGGTCACAGTTGCACGATTCGAAGTACGAGCCGCTGACCGAGTAGGCGACGCTCTCCACGGGACGATCTTGGTTCTTGGAGGCCCCTTGCGCAAGTACCCTGACGGGGTGGATCCGCTCACCTTTTTCAGCCCCAAAACACGCGGCCTGGTTCGAGCAGGCGTTCGCCGGGCCGACCCCTGCACAGCAGCTCGGCTGGCCCGCGATCGCCAGCGGCAAGCACACGCTGATCCAGGCGCCGACCGGCTCGGGAAAGACGCTCGCCGCCTTCCTCTACGGGATCGACAAGCTCAACTCGGAGCCCGGCCAGGGCCTGCGCCTGATCTACGTCTCCCCGCTGAAGGCGCTGAACTACGACATCGAGCGCAACCTACGCGGGCCGCTCGCCGGGCTGCAGTCGGAGCTCCGGATCGGCGTTCGCACCGGGGACACACCGCAGAAGGAGCGCGCCGAGATGCTCCGGAACCCGCCGGACATCCTGATCACGACTCCCGAGTCGCTCTACCTGCTGCTCACCTCGCGCGCGCGCGAGAACCTGAAGGGCGTCCAGACGCTGATCCTCGACGAGGTTCACGCGGTCGCCGGCACGAAGCGCGGCGCGCACCTCGCGCTTTCCGTGGAGCGGCTCGAGCGCCTCGTCGACCAGCCGTTCCAGCGCATCGGCCTGTCGGCGACGCAGCGCCCGATGGAGGAGATCGGCCGCTTCGTCTCGGGCGCACGGGACATCCAGCTCGTCGACGCCGGAGTCTCGAAAGAGCTCGACCTCGAGATCGTCGTGCCGGTGGAGGACATGCGCGAGCCGGGTGCGGCACCGGAGGGCGGAGCCGAAGGCTCCTCGAGCTCGATCTGGCCGTCGATCTACCCGAAGATCCTCGAGCTCGTCGAAGCGCATCGCTCGACGATCGTCTTCGTCAACAACCGCCGCCTTGCCGAACGGCTCGCGCTGCGTCTCAACGAGCTTGCTTCGATGAACGGCCGCGCCGGCGAAGCCGGCACGGCCTCTTCAGCGGCATCGCAAGCGAAGCCGCGAGAAGTCGCGCGGGCGCATCACGGGTCGCTCGCTCGCGAGCAGCGCGTTGAGATCGAGGAACTGCTGAAGGCGGGAGAGATTCCGTGTCTCGTCGCGACCTCGTCGCTCGAGCTCGGCATCGACATGGGTGCGGTCGACCTCGTCATCCAGGTCGAGTCGCCGAAGTCGGTCGCGCGCGGCCTGCAGCGTGTCGGGCGCGCCGGGCACGACCTCGGCGCCGTCTCCAAGGGCCGCATCTTCCCGAAGTTCCGCGCCGACTTGCTCGAGTCGGCCGTCGTCGTCAAGCGGATGCTCGAAGGCGCCATCGAGGAGACCGTCATCCCGCGCAACCCGCTCGACGTTCTCGCGCAGCAGGTCGTCGCGATCACCGCCGACGAGGAGATCTCCGTCGACGACCTGCACGAGCTCGTGCGGCGCGCGTATCCGTTCGCCGAGCTCTCGCGCGCGCAACTCGAGAACGTGCTCGACATGCTTGCCGGCCGGTATCCGTCCGACGAGTTCGCCGAGCTGCGGCCGCGCATCATCTGGGATCGCACCGCCGGCGTGATTCGCGGGCGGAGCGGTGTGCGCCGTCTCGCGGTCACAAACGCCGGGACGATCCCGGACCGCGGCCTCTTCGGTGTGCACCTGATCGACGGTGGCGGCCGTGTCGGCGAGCTGGACGAGGAGATGGTCTACGAGGCGCGCGCCGGGCAGACGTTCCTGCTTGGTGCCTCGACCTGGCGGATCGAGGAGATCACTCGCGACCGTGTGCTCGTCTCACCGGCGCCGGGCGTGCCCGGGGCGGTTCCGTTCTGGAAGGGCGAAGGGATCGGTCGGCCGTACGAGTTGGGCGAGGCGATCGGGAAGACGTCGCGCGAGCTGGTGGCCTTGAGCCACGACGTCGCGCAGGCCCGGCTCGTGAACGAGCACCGGCTCGACGAGCGTGCGGCGAACAACCTGCTGACCTTCCTGAACGAGCAGGCCGCGGCGACCGGCGCCGTCCCGTCCGACCGAACTGTCGTCGTCGAGCGCTTCCGCGACGAGATCGGCGACTGGCGCCTCTGCATCCTGACCCCGTTCGGCGCGCGCATCCACGCGCCGTGGGCGCTTGCACTCGCGGCGCGCCTGCGTGAGTCGCGGGGGCTCGAGGTGCAGTCGATCTGGTCGGACGACGGGATCGCGTTGCACCTGCCCGACGCCGACGCGCCGCCTCCGATCGAAGACATCATGATCTCGCCCGAAGAAATCGAGGAACTCGTCGTGCAGGAAGTCGGGCAGAGCGCACTGTTCGGTGCGCGCTTCCGCGAAAACGCCGCCCGTGCGCTGCTGATCCCGCGTCGTCGCCCGGATCAGCGCACGCCACTCTGGCAGCAGCGCCTCAAGGCGCAGGGACTTCTGCAAGTGGCGCGCCGCTACGGCTCGTTCCCCAGTCATCCTCGAGACGTATCGCGAGTGTCTGCAGGACGTCTTCGACCTGCCGGCGTTGAAACGCCTCTTGCACGGGCTGCGGACGCGTGAGCTCGATCTCGTCGACGTCGAGACGGCTTCGGCATCCCCCTATTCCGCCTCCTTGCTCTTCGACTACATCGCGACGTACATGTACGAGGACGACACGCCTCCCGCCGAACGGCGGGCCCAGGCGTTGTCCCTCGACCGCGATCTCCTGCGCGAGCTGCTCGGTCAAGAAGAGCTGCGCGATCTACTTGACGCAGGCGCCGTCGAGGATGTCGAGGCGCAATTGCGCGGCGCTCCACGCAACGCGGACCAGCTGCACGATCAGCTGCGCCTGCGCGGTGACCTCCGCGCAGGAGAGTACGACGAAGGCTTCGCCCAGACGTTGCTGCGCGAGCGGCGCGCTCTCCTCGTGCGCTTCGCGGACGAGCAACGGCTGATCGCTGCGGAGGATGCCGGCCGCTACCGCGATGCGCTCGGCGTCATGCCTCCCGGCGGCCTGCCGGAGGTCTTCCTCGAGGGAGTCCCCGACGCGCTCGACCAGCTCGTTGCGCGCTACGCGCGCGGACGCGGGCCGTTCACTACGGCGCAGGCGAACGAACGCTTCGGTCGCGACGTGGAACCGTTGCTGCAGCAGCTCGAGCGTCAGGAGAAGCTCGTTCGCGGCGAGCTGCGGCCGGGCGGGACCGAGCGAGAATGGTGCGACCCCGACGTTCTGCGTCGCCTGCGGCGCGCGTCGCTAGCCGCGCTTCGCAAGGAAGTCGAACCGGCGGAGCAGGCGGCATTCGGCCGTTTCCTGCCGCACTGGCACGGCATCGATCGCCGTGCCTCGTTGCGCGAGGCGCTAGTGCCGCTCCAAGGACTGTCGCTGCCGGTCGCGCTCTGGGAGTCGGACGTATTGCCACGTCGGGTTCCCGGATTCAACCCGGGACAGCTCGACCAGCTCTGCGCATCCGGTGAAGTCGTGTGGGTCGGCGCCGGGCTCGACCGGGTCGCCGTCTTCTTCCGCGAGGACGCGCCCGCGCTCGGCCGTCCAGCCGCCGCGGCTCGACCCGAGGGTGAGGCGCACGAGAAGATCAGGGAGGCACTCGGACGGAGCGCAGAGTTCTGGTACGACCTGGTCGCGTCGACCGGGCTCGAGGCCGAGGTCGCGCTGCCTGCGCTGTGGGATCTGGTCTGGGCGGGTGAGGTCACGAACGATGCCTGGACGCCCCTGCGAGCCGGACGCCGCTACCAGTCACCGAAGGCAACTCAGCGTGGCCGGCCGCGCCGCTTCTCGCGCCAGCGTTCAGCGGGGATCACCGCGACGCAGGGGCGCTGGTCGCTCACCGACAAGCTCTTCCCGGGCCGACCGGACGCGCGCGCTCTCGCCGAGCTGCTGCTCGAGCGTCAGGGGATCGTCACGCGCGACGGCGTTCGCGGCGAAGGGATCCCCGGTGGGTACGGCGCGGTGTACGCCGAGCTGCGTGCGCTCGAAACACTCGGCGTCTGCCGACGTGGCTACTTCGTCGAAGGCCTCGGCGGCGCCCAGTTCGCCGTCCCGGGCGCGGTGGAACGACTTCGGGAGCTGCGTCCGCGCGAGGACGAGGAGGCGGAACCGCTCGTCCTTCCCGCGGCGGACCCGGCACAGCCCTACGGTGCGGGCTTGCCCTGGCCGAAGCGAGCGGGAGCACGCGCGGCGCGTGTCGCCGGTGCGCAGGTCGTCCTGCTCGGCGGTGAGCCGGCGCTCTTCGTCGAGCGCGGCGGCAAGTCACTCGTCCCGCTGCGCGATCCCGAAGACGATTGGCTCCGCGTTGCATTGAAGGCGCTCGTCGAGCACGTCAAGAAGGGCGGGTCGAAGAAACGCCTGGCGGTCGAGCGCTTCGACGGCGAGCCCGTCGGCGAGACCGAGATCATGCCTTTGCTGCTCGAGGCCGGCTTTCTCGCCGGCCCTCGGCGTGCGGTGCTTCGTCCCTAGCTGACCGTCACCCGGATGCGGTTCGCGCCGAACGCAACGCCGAAGGGATGGTGGCCGAGGTGGATCGTCGCCTTCACAACTCCGCTTCTGGGTCGACGCGGACGAGAGTGCCCGCGTCGAAGTTCGTAACCCAGATGTCCCCGGCGCCTGACGTCAGCTCCATCGTCGGTGGAAATCCCACCGAAGGTCCGATCGGAGTCGAGTCGAGCACCTGCACTGTCTGTGCATCGATCTCGGCGAGGGTGATCCGGCCTCCGAAAACTGCGGGGAGCGCGAGCCAAGGCGAGCCAAAGGCGAACGTGACGGCGCGCATCAGGCAGGAGAAGCTCGCCGTTTAGAGCTTGCGGGAGACCCACCGCAGGGATGTAGGGCGTCCTCTCGGGGGCGCCCTACATCGGACGTGTGCCAGGGACTGTCCCTGGCACACGTCTTTTCAGGCGAGGCGCCCGAGGATGACGCCGAAGAGCGCATGGCGGTAGGTCGCCTGCGCGAAAGCGTTCGGGCTTGTTACCAGCCTGCGGTCGACGAGGCCGATGAACGGCCAGAGCACCATGTGCTCCGCCAGTGCGAGTGTCAACGCAAGCCGCCGCTCGTCGACGTCGACGCGTTGCCGCACCACGTCGAACCCGACGCCGAACAGCGCGCCGTTCAGCGCATGCACGACGAAGCCGACTGACCGCCGCCCACGGCCGAGAAACTCCACGTCGGAGTAGTCGCAACCGAAGACCCGCCGGTCGAGCGGTTCCTGTAGTCCCCAGACCACCGCTGCAACGGCGCCGGCAGCTGCGGCACGAAGACGAGGCGACATACCCTTGGAGCATGCCCGAAGGGGACGCCCTTCATCGCGCCGCCCGTCGCCTGCAGGTGCTCGTCGGACAGCAGCTCGAGGTCGAGACACCTCATCCACGCGCGGCCGTGAAGCAGCTCGCGCCGCGCCTGGACGGCCTTCGGCTCGAGCACGTCGAGGCGATCGGCAAGAACCTCCTCCTTCGCTTCGAGGGCGGGCTCGTCCTGCGCAGCCACCTGCGCATGAAGGGACGTTGGCTCGTGTTGCGCCGCGACGCGCCGATCTTCGGCCGGCCGTGGCTCGTTCTCCGCGGTGACGAGTACGTCGGTGCGATGTTCAACGGCGCAGTCCTCGAGCTCGACAAAGGAGTCGCGCGGCGCCTCGGTCCCGACATTCTCGCGGAGCCGCCCGACTACGACACGATGCGGGAGCGACTCCGTGGCGAAAACCAGCAACGACAGGTCGGCGACGCGTTGCTCGACCAGCGTTTCGTCGCCGGCATCGGCAACCTTTGGAAAGCGGAATCGCTCTGGCACGCGCGCGTCTCGCCGTGGCGTCGCCTCACCGAAGTCACCGACGCCGAGCTCCGGGCGACACTCGAGGCAGCGCACCGCCTGATGCGAGGCCGCCTCGACGGAGCGCCCGGCATCGCGCAGGCCTATCGCCGCAAGGGCCGGCCGTGCCCCCGCTGCGGTACGGCGATCAAGTCGTGGCCGCAGGGCGACGACGCACGCATGGCCTACTGGTGTCCGGAGTGCCAGAGAGGAGAGGAACCGAAGACGGCGTAAGTCAACTCGTGATCGTGCGCGCTCCACAGCTCCACGAGTCCCTGAGGGCCTTTGCGCTCGGCTCGTTCCGTGCGCTTCTGCAAGACCTGGAACGCGGCGCCGATCTCCCGTTCGCCTTCGAGGAGCACAGCTCCTACGACCGGCCCGCGCTCTACGAGTACCGACCGCTCGTCAAGCCGTTCATCGAGGCGCGCGCACACACGCTGCGAAGACGTCCGGATGCAGAGCTCGCGGTCGACGAGCTCAAGCGTGAGCCCGCCGCGGCGATCTTCGCGCGCGCACATGCGGGACCGCGCGCCGACGACCACGAGGCTCTCTTCGGCAGCGTTCTGCTGCCGCTCCTGATGAGCACGGCCGAGTCGTGCGGCGGCTTCGACTGGGACGATGCAGCGTTCGATCGCGCGTACGTCGAGCTCGAGGGCGCGCTCTTCGGCGAGGGTCACCAGTACGGGGCGGTGGCGCCGGTCATCGGGATCACCACCGGTGGTGCGACGATCGAGCTCGGTAACGGCATCCGCATTCGCGCCGCCGGAACGGGCGAGCTCGCGAAACTGTGGCCGGAGGCAAACGGGCTGCTGCCGACGGACTTCGGGCGCGAGCCCGACCGCCTCAACGTGCTCGAGCTCGAACGCGCGCTCGAGTCCGGGGCCACCGAGCCACCCGACGCGCCGGGGGAGTTTGCCGACGCCGTGACGGCGATCCGTCTTGCGACCGCCGCGCCGATTGCGGCCGGACCAGTCCTCTTCGAACGGCTCGACTGGCGTCCGTACGGCATCCGGCCGGTCCTCCCGATCGCCGCGACCCAACCGAGGGGCGAGCCCACTCGGCTCGACTCGTTCCGCGCCGGCCTTGCGACGAATCTCCTCGCTCGACTCGGGATCGTGGACGGCGATCCGGAGCTCGGAGAAGCGCTCGACCGCTGGGAACTGTCGCTCTTCCAGGACGGCCCGTTCCAGGCGGAGCAGCTGAGAGAGTCGCTCGCCGCCCTGCTCGGCGGGAACGACGGCCTATGGGCGGCGGCAGTTCGCGGGGCGATCCTGCTCGGCGACACGCCGCGGGCACGCTCCGAGCTGCAGGATCGGCTGACCGGAGACCCGGACCAGGACGTGATCCGGCGTGCGCTCGTCGAGGTCCTTTTGCACCGAGATCGCGCGAGCTTCTTGCCTCGCTCGACGAGTCGATCCTCGGACTGCGTCCTCGCCCAGTGACGACCACCGAGCTTCCTGCGGCGGAATTCGGCTAGGCGCTGACGCTCGTCGCGCGAGCGAGCGCTTCGTCGACCCGGGCGACTGCCGGCGCAGCGCCGAGCCCGGAGAAGATCTCGCGCGCTTGGCGCAACCGCGCTGACGCCTCGTTCTCGCGTGCGAGCGAAAGCAGGCAGCGACCTGCGCCGAAGAGTGACTCGGCTCGACCCAAGACAAAGCCGTGGTCGTTCCAGCGGGCAGCGGAATCCTCGTAGGGCGCCAGCGCTTGATCCGGCTTCCCGGTTTCCTCGGCGTAGACCGCGCGCGCTGCCACGACCGCATGTCCGGTGCGCCCGAGGTCGTTGTACTCGGTCGCCAGCAAAGCGTCCGCGACATCCCTCGCAGCGGACGCCAACGCAATCGATACGAGCTCGGGTAGATAGCGCGCACGGTAGGACGTTGCTCCGATTTGCGTGAGCGACTCGACCTCGCGGACGAGGAAGGCGGCGCGGGAGTGATTTCCGGTCGTTGCAGCGATCATCGCGGCGGCGGCGAGCGCAGGAACGAGGACCTGCAGGTCCTCAGCCTCACGCGCCGCCGGGAGAGCTTCCTCCATGATGGTTGTGGCCCGACCGACATCACCTCGCTGGAGGAGTACGAGGGCTTTCTGGGGAAGCGCAGCGATCGACATGTACCCCCGTCCCGACACCTCGACGAATGCGGCGACCTGGTCGACTTGCTCGAGGAGCTCGTCCCACCGTCCGAGGTCGTAGAACGCCCACGTCGACTCGGCGGTCAGCCAGGCTTCGTTTCCACCCATCCCTCTGCGCGAGGTGAACTCTCTGCCCTCGGCGAAGGCGTCGAGGGATTCCTGTGGCGACAACACGAGCAGAAGGCTGCCGAGGTTGCTGTAGCCGATGCCGACGGTTCCGAGGTCGCCGATCTCGCGCCCGAGGTCCATTCCGCCCCTGATGTCGTCGGCACCTTCGACGTCGCCGAGGTCAAATCGTGCAATCCCTCGGTACTGGAGGAGCCGCGCTTCCAGTGACTTGAGGCCGAACTCCTGAACGATGGGGAGGGCGAGGTCGACGGCTCCGAGAGCCTCGTGGGGACGCGTTGCCACAGCGTGTGTGCCTGCGCGTCGGGTGTATGCGCCCGCAAGCTCCTCGCCCGGTGGATGTCGCTCGAGCAGATCGATCGCCTCAGACAGCAGCTTTTCGCTTTGTGCGTTGTCCCCTCTGAGGTACGCGGAATGGCTGAGCCGGACGAGAGCTTCTCCCTCCCGCAATTCTGCGCCGTGCAGACGAAAGATCTCGAGCGCCTCCGCCAGTTCGACCTCGGGCTCGGCGAGCGAAGCTGTCAGCGCGGTCGCGGATTTCAGCAGCGTCTCTGCGCGGTCGAGCGGATCGGCGGCGGGAAGCTCGAGCGCTTTGCGGTAATACAACTTTGCCTGCGCGATGTTCAGGGACATCGCTCGGTCGCCGGCGAGGACGCGGAAGCGCCGCGCGGACTCGACGAGGTCGCGCGGGTCCGTCCCCGCAGCTCGGGTGAGCTCGAGTGCCTGCTCGTAGTGGTGTGCGAGCAGCTCCGCCTGATCCTTGACTCGCTCACCTGCCATTCGTTCGATCCATTCGGCCGCGGCAACGTGCTTGCGCGCGCGTTCGGCGCGCGGGATCTGGGAGTACGCGACGTCGCGGACGAGTGCATGCCAGAACGAGTACTCGGCCTGGTCCTTGACCGACGACATGCGCGCAGGTCGTACGAGCTCTTTGCGTGAAAGCTCATGGAGGCCCGAGCGCACCGCGCCGTCGTCACGATTGTCCATCGCTGCGACGGCCCCGGTCCAGAAGACCTTGCCGACGACGGATGCGTCGTGAAGCAATGCTTTTCGCTCCGGGGCCAGCGTGTCGAGGCGGGCGGCGATCAAGGCCTGGACCGTGTCAGGGACGCGGATGTCCTCTTCGACCAATTCTCCTCCTGCGGTGATCACGCCCTGGTCGGTGAGCATCCGGACGAACTCCTCCGCGTAGAGAGGGTTTCCGCCGGCCTGGTCCAGGAGCAGTGCCTGGGTGTCTGCGGGCAGAACCGCCTTTCGCAGGAGTGCCGCGAGGAGCCGCGCCGTCTCGTCAGCGCCTAGCGGAGACAACGAGATCGTGTTCGAGTTCCGCTTGCCGCCGCCCCAGCCGGCATGGTTCTCGAAGAGCTCCGGGCGGGCGGTGCAGAGAACGAGCAGCGGCACACCGGTGGACCAGTCGACGAGATGCTCGACGAAGGCGAGCAGTTGTTCATCCGCCCAGTGCAGGTCTTCGAAGACGAGGATCAGCGGCCGCTGAGCAGCGATCCCCTCGACGAAGCGGCGCCAGGCTGTGAACGTTTCGTCGCGCTCCGCGGACGCGACGGTGCCGCCTGCACCGACCAGTGGGGCAAGGCTCGACCGAAGCCAGTCGCGCTCGTCGTCGTCAGCGGCGATCTCGTCGACTGCGACCCGGAGCTTCTCTGCAGCCTCCTCCGGACCGTCGGATTCGAGGATCCCGGCCTGCGCCTTGATCATCTCGCCGAGCGCCCAGTAGGTGATGCCCTCGCCGTAGGGCAGTGATCGCCCCTGACGCCAGAAGACGATCTCCGGCTGGTCGTCGACCCAACGCCGGAACTCTGCGGCGAGTCGTGTCTTGCCGACACCGGGCTCGCCCATGATCGTCACGAGCTGCGTCGAGGTTTCCCGCAACGTGCGCGCGTATGTGGACTGCAGGAGCGCGAGGTCGTCGTCGCGGCCGATCAACGGTGTCTGGGCGATCGGCTCGACGTCGACGCCGAAGCGCCGCCGCGGTGCGACCGCGTGCCAAAGCGACAGCGTCTGTGACTTCCCTTTTGCCGTGACGGGCTCGAGGGGCTCGTATTCGAAGAGGGCCTGCGTCGCGCGATAGGTGCCTTCGCCGACGACGATCCCGCCGACCGGAGCATGTTGCTGGAGGCGCGCAGCCGTGTTGACGACGTCGCCCGCGACCATCCCTTCTCCCTCCGCCGGGTCGGGCGCTCAGCGTGACCATCGCTTCGCCGGTGTTCACCGCGCCGCGCACTGCGAGCTCGAGGCCGGGGTGCTCGTCGTTGAGCTCGTCGATCGCCGCGAGGATACGCAGCGCGGCGCTCACTGCCCGCTCCGCATCGTCCTCGTGCGAAACCGGTGCGCCGAAGACCGCCATCACCGCGTCGCCGACGAACTTCTCAACCGTCCCGCCGAAACGCTCGATCTCCAGTTTCACGCGCGCGTGGTACGGGCGCAGCCGCGCACGGACGTCCTCGGGATCGGCCTGCTCGGACGCCGCGGTGAAGCCGACCAGGTCGACGAAGAGGACCGAGACGATCTTTCGCTCCTCCGCTCGAGACCGCGGCGATTCGTCGATCGCGGTACCGCAGGCCCAGCAGAATCGCGCCCGCTCCGGGTTCTCCTCACCGCACTTGGGACAGGCCGGCATCCACAGAGTCTAAGAAGACGCGAAGGCGGCGCATAGCCGTGCGGTTTCTCACGCTAGCTTCGTCGACATGGACGAGGCCCGCGCAGTATTGGCCCGGCTCGACCGGATCGAAGAGCTCGACCGCGAAGGCGCACCCCCCGGCGCCCTGCTCGAGGAGCTGCGCGGCCTCGTCCAGGCGGCTGAGGCTTGGGCGAAACTGGAAGGAGACGAACGTGCACGCACCGCCGTAGAACGATGCGATGCGGCCCTCGCGCAACCTGTCGCGTAGAGTCGCCGTATCGGTATCGCACACTGGGACGAGGTCGAAAAGGGTCGCGAAGAGCGAGGCCAGATGGCCGGAACATGGTCCTCACTCGGAACCGCCGCCGGGAGTTGGCGCGCAGGCGCGAGCCGAATCGAGCTCGCTCCGGGCGAACAACCGACGCCGCCACACGTGCACGGCGACTCAGAGGAGATCTTCTACGTGCTCGGCGGCTCAGGGCTGACGTTGCTCGACGACAAGGCCTACGAGATCCGTGCAGGCGATTGCATCGTCTACAAGAACTTCCACGAGGCGCACACCATCCGCGCCGGCGACGGCGGCCTCGACGTGATCGCGTTCGGGCCGCGCGAGTACCTCGGCTCCGGCGAGCTTCCACGCGGCCGGACGATGTGGTCGATCACGGGCTTCGTCGAAGTCCAAAAAGGACATCCGTGGGACCGCGAGCCGAAGCTCGAGTGGCCGGAGCCGGAAGCAGAGCGTCCGGCGACGATCGTCAACGTGGAGGACGTCGAGCCGCAGGTGCGCGGCGGCCGGCGCAGACGAGACCTCGCAGGAGCGGCCGGCTCACGCTGGACCGGGCTCAAGCACATCGAAATGGATGCCGGCACGTTGTCGGGCCCGCCGCACGTGCACTCCGCCGAAGAAGAGATCTTCGTCGTGCTCGAGGGCGACGGCAGCCTCGAGCTGACGCCGCCGGGGCTCGGCGCCGAGCCCGAGGCGCAGTCCGTTCGCAAGGGCTCCGTCGTCGCGCGTCCGCCGGGCACGGGTGTCGCGCATGCGTTTCGCGCAGGCGAGTCCGGCATGGCTCTGATCGCGTGGGGCGCGCGCGAGCCGAACGACATCTGTTGGTACCCGCGCTCGCAGAAGATCTATTGGCGGGGAGTGGACGTGGTCGGACGGATCGAGCAGCTCGACTACTGGGACGGCGAGGCGTTGGAATAGAGAGTTGGACTAATCGTGTGCCGTGTGACGTGTGACGGAGCGGTATCCGGGACCTCGCAGGGGTGGTGGCCGTAACGGGAGTCGGGCGCTGTAGTGTTCGCGCGGTTGTCCTCGTACGACCAAACCGTCACGAACGTCGTGAAGACCGTGGAAGTGGTCGGCGCGACGATCATGATCTTGGGAGGCCTCGCGGCGCTCGTGGTCTTCGTTGTCGCGGCGTGGAATCCAAGGACGCGCGGGGGCTCATACGAAGCGGTGCGCCGCAACCTCGGCCGGTCGATCCTCCTCGGCCTCGAGGTGCTCATCCTCGCCGACATCGTGCGCACGATCATCGTGGCGCCGACGCTCGAGAGTGTTGCGGTCCTCGGCGCGATCGTGCTCGTCCGCGTCGTCCTCAGCTTCTCACTCGAGGTGGAGATCGACGGCGTGTGGCCGTGGGCGCGGTGGCGCCGCAAAAGCGCTGCGTCTGGCGCCCCCAACGAGTAGGCCGTCGCGTCTTGTGGTGATCGGGATGGGGCCGAGCAGATTGGCGAACAACTCCTTTAACGGCCAAGAGCTCGAGTGATCGCGCACTGGGACGAGGTCGCTGCGGAGCGGGACCTTGGCCAGGCAGCCGGAGCTTTAGACGTCGGCCTGCGCCGCCTCGAGCTCAAACCCGGCGAGACGGTCGAGCAGGGCGACCCGGGAGCGGAGGAGATCGTGTTCGTGCTCGCCGGCTCCGGCTCCTCGCAGGACCGAGGTAACGCATCGCCGGTTCGTGCCGGCGACTGCATCGTGCGCCACGTCCGGCACAAGGGCCATTCGCTCTCCGCAGGCGACGAAGGGCTGACGGTCCTTCGTTTCGTCGGGCCGCTGGCGCGACGGCCGAACCTCGACGACGAGCTGCCGCCGCCCTCGATCGCGAACCTCGAGAGCGTCGCGGTCGACTACGAAGGTGACGCGGGCAAGTGGATTGTCCTCGCCAGGCAGGCGGGCGCGGTCCGGACCGGCCTCAACTGGGGCCGGCTCGAAGCGGGCCATGCAGGCGCCCCGCCCCACAGCCACTCAGCCGACGAGGAGCTGTTCGTGATCCTCGAAGGGAGCGGGACGGTCGAGCTCTGGCCCTCGCCCGAGGCGGCCCGGCGAATGGAGCGCGAGACCCACGAGATCCGGGCCGGCCACGTCATCTCACGCCCGCCGAGCACGGGGATCTCCCATTTCTTGCGGGCCGGGGAGGAGGCGATGACGTTCCTCGCCTACGGCACCCGTGAGCCAAACGATGTTTGTTACTACCCCCGGTCGAACAAGATCTACTGGCGCGGCCTCGGCCTCATTGCCCGGTTGGAGCCGCTCGACTACGGCGATGGAGAGCCCGAGGACTAGGCTGTCTTCCGGCGAACCCGTCCCAACCGTGCTACACAGTCCGGGCACGCCCCAGGCTTTACCCAAGTAGTCCCTCATTCGGATATCCAGCCTCCTAGCCGAGTTCCCGATATCTCCCCGCATGGGGAGAGCTCGTCGACTCGCAGGCTCGCGCAGAGTCCGCATTGGTGTGAACGCCGTCTTCATGACCGGCGCTCTTGCCGCGGCTGCTCTGACGGTCATGCATTTCGTCCATTCCGGCTGGCCGCTCGCAAATGCGGATCCGGTCCTCGTGAGCGCGGCCGGGATCCTCTTCCTCTTTGCCTACGCCTTCAAGGCCTGGGGCTGGCAGCGGCTCTTCACCGAGGATGAACGCCCCGAAGCGCTGACGCTCGCCGCCGCAGGCGGTGCCGCCTCGGTTGGAGGCGTGGCGCTTCCGGGACGCTTCGACGAGGCGATCCGGATCGCTGTCGTGCGCCGCGGGCCCGGGAAGAAGACCGCGGGTCTCGGCGCGATCTGCCTCACCCTGATCATCGTCGGCCTGCTCGACAGCGCCGCGCTGACGCCGATGGCGTCGGTCGCTGCGGCCGGCTCGGGCTCGGGCGGGGTCCAGGTCGGGTTCGCCCTGGTCGCGGCCGCGGGCGTCGCAGCTGCGCTCCTCGTCCTCTTCCTCCCGCGTATCGCGGGCCTGTCGTTCATCGGCCGCTGGAAGGTGGGCCGCTGGGTGCAGGAGCACACGGCTTGCCGGCGCTCCGCCTCGCAGGCGTGGTTCCTGATCTCGATCTCCTGGGCGCTTCGTGGTCTCGCGGTCTTCGTCCTGCTGAACGCCCTTTCGGTCGGCGCGTCGTTCCCGCTGGCCCTTGCTTTCCTCTGCGCCTCGGCCGCTTCGGCCGCCCTGCCGATCGCGCCCGCTGGCGCGGCCACGCAGGCAGGCGCGGGCGCCGCCATCCTGATCATCGGGGGCGTTCCGAAGGCCGAGGCCTTTGCCTTCGCCGTTGCCGCCCAGGCGCTGGTCATCGTCGTCGGCGCGGCTCTGGTCGCCAGTGCCGGCATCTGGATGCTGATCATCCGCTTTCGCCCCGTCCGCAAGACGGCCCTCGCCGGCTAAGTCCTTACAGACTTCTTAACTCTGCGTGGTTCCATGACGGCCGTGCACCGCCGGATGCTCGTCGCGCTTTGCGCGGCCCTCGCTCTTGTCTGCGCAACCGGCGCGAATGCCGCAATCGTCACCTCGCACGACGATCAGGGCCGCCAGATCACTTTCGATGTCCGCGCGCCGAACGTCGACACCGAGTGGTACGCGAGCGTGCTGCGCGCGTCCGCACATGGAGACGAGATCAGCGACGTCACGATTCGGATCGTTCCCGAGTCTCAGATCCCGGGGCTCTGCGGTGGAGAAGACGCTTCCGCTTGTTACACCGGCCGGTCGGGGCCACCGACGATCATGATCGCGGCAGGGAAGAGCAAAATTATCGAAGACACGCTGCTGCACGAGTACGGCCATCACCTCGACACGTACTGGCGCGTCTCCGGCGTCCCCGAGCTGAACGGGACGCCGGTGTGGTGGGCGGCACGGGGCATGGCGGCGCTGCTTGCGCAGCATCAGGTGGCGTTCGACTACTCCCTCGGCTGGAGCCACGGGATCGGCGAGATCTTCGCGGAGGACTACTCGTACATCCACACCGGCGACCGCTACGCGATCAAGTGGCTCCCGAAGCCGGACGCGGCCTTGAAGGCAGCGCTCTTCGCCGAGCTCGGCACGCCGACCGAGCCGCTCCCCTACGCGCCCGAAGTCCCCACGGTCCTGAATCGGCGCGGAACGCTTGTCCCGCGCGACCGCTTCAGCATTCCGTTCTCCCTGCTCGGCCCCGGCCGCCGCGTCACCCTCGCAGCGACGATCTCGAAGCCGAAGCGGAAGGGCATCCGCGCTCGGACCCAGCTCGTCTGCGACGGGCGCGTCGTCGTGAGCCGTAACTTCGACAAGGGCCGGTCGAAGAGGGCGTTCGACATCCACAATCTCGGCCCGGCCGACTGCGACGTCCGCCTGGTCAGCAACGTGGGCGTTTCTTTGAGCTACACGCTTCGGCTCACCCTGGCGGTCGAGGGCACCACGTAGGCCCGGCGACATCCGAGACTCCCGTGATCATGCGGGATATCGGAAGGAAGTCGCTATTCTGGCCCGAAAGAGCGCCACATGGGGCTCTCACGCCTACTTCCGCGTCCCAACACACGCGCCTCGTCCGATAAGAAGGGATCTCCTTTGAGCCGGGTCATTTCGTTCGCCAACCAAAAGGGCGGCGTGGCGAAAACGACGACTACGTTGAACCTCGGGGTCGCCCTCAAGGAAAAGGGTCACACGGTGCTGCTCGTCGACCTGGATCCCCAGGGGAACCTGACGATGAGCCAGGGCTGGAACCCGGACGAGATCGAGCGGTCGATGTTCGACGTGCTCGTCCACAAGCTTCCAATCGAGGAGATCGTCCGTGTCGCCGAGGTGGATGTCGCCGTTTCCTCGATCGACCTAGCCGGCGCCGAGCTCGCGCTCTCGTCGATGATCGGCCGCGAGCGCGCGCTCGAGAAGGCGCTTGTCAGCGTCAAGCCGCAGTACGACTACATCCTCATCGACACGCCGCCGTCGCTCGGGTTGCTGACGATCAACGCGCTCGTCGCCTCGAACGGTGTCATCGTCCCTGTTCAATGCGAGTACCTCTCGCTCCGCGGGCTCGTCCAGCTCGAGAACACGCTCTCGATGATCCGTGAGAACCTGAACCCGGAAGTGGAGATTCAGGGCATCCTCCCGACGATGTACGACAAGCGCCTGCTGCACTCGAAGGAGGCCGTCGACATCCTCAAGGAGAACTTCGGCGATCTCGTCTTCAAGACGAAGATCCGCAAGACGATTCGCTACGCGGAGGCGCCCGTGAAGGGCCAGTCCGTGTTGGGTTATGACCCGAGCGGCAACGCCGCGCAGCTGTACCGCGACCTCGCGAAGGAGGTGCTCAATGGCGCGAAAACGCGCGAGCATGCGTGAGGGCCCACTCGCGGAGCTTTTCAAGGCAACCGAGGCGGCACAGCGGCAGCAAGAGCCGGCGGAAGCCGCCTCCCGAGGAGCCGCACGAGTCGACCGTCGAGCACGTCCCGACCTGGGAGGACGAGATCGACACGCCGGCGCCGCCGCGTCCTGATCCGACACCCGAGCCTTCGCAACCGGAGCCCGTGCCGCCGCCGAGGCCGCCGGCCCCGGACCCGACACCTGAGCCGACTCCGCCGCCCGCGTACATTCCCGGGCCGCCCGTCACGCGGTACGTCGAGCCGATGCCCGAGCCTGCGCCGCGCCTGCACCACTCGCGCGCGGGACAGCTCGGTTCCTACCTCGCGAAGATCCAGGTCGTCGGCGTGGGTGGCGCGGGGCTGAACGCCGTCAACCGGATGATCGACGCCGGGATCAACCAGGTGGAGTTCGTCGCCGTGAACACCGATGTTCAGCAGCTGCAGATCTCGGACGCCGAGACGAAGATCCACATCGGCCGCGAGCTGACGAAAGGACTCGGCTCCGGCGCGGAGCCGAACATCGGTCACCGGGCCGCCGAGGAGAGCTACGACCAGATCAAGCACGCGCTGCGCGGCGCAGACATGGTCTTCGTCACCGCCGGTGAGGGTGGAGGGACGGGGACGGGTGCTGCGCCGATCGTGGCGAAGATCGCGAAGAGCCTCGGCGCATTGACGGTCGGCATCGTCACGACGCCGTTCAAGTTCGAGGGCACCAAGCGCCGCGGCCAGGCCGAGACCGGTGTCGATGCGTTGCGGCTCGAGTGCGACACGACGATCGTGATCCCGAACGACCGGCTGCTCGAGGTGCTCGACAAATCGACCTCGATGCTCGACGCGTTCAAGATCGCCGACGACGTCCTGCGTCAGGGCGTGCAGGGCATCTGCGATCTGATCACCCTGCCCGGCCTGATCAACCTCGACTTCGCCGATGTGCGCACGATCATGGAAGGGTCCGGCAGTGCGTTGATGGGCATCGGCTTCTCGTCCGGGACGGAGAATCGCGCCCGCGAGGCCGCGGAGCGAGCGTTGCGCTCGCCGCTGATCGACACGGAGGTCGGCGCCGCGCGCGGCATCCTGCTCTCGATCGCAGGCGGAGACGACCTGACGCTGCTCGAGGTGAACGAAGCGGCGGAGGTCATCCGTCAGACCGCGAACGACGACACACAGATCATCTTCGGTGCGACGATCGACGACCGCCTCACTGGTCAGATCTGGGTGACGGTGATCGCCACGGGACTGGGCGACACGGGCCGGCGCAGCGGGCCGCGCTCGCCGAGCCTCGTCAGCGCCCTCACGGCGCCCGAAGACGAGCTCGAGCCGCCTTCGTTCCTGCGGAACTAGCGCCGGATCGTCACGACCGCGCCCGGGCGTACGCCCCAGCGCCTGAATGCGCCACGGTTCACCTCGAGCGCGCCCCGAAACGCAACCTTCGGGTCGTAGACCCTGCACGGGTCGGCGAAGCACGGCGCCATGTCGAGGATGCGGAGGATCTTTCCGCCTTTGCCCCAGAATGCGATCGACAGTGGGATCGACGTGTTCTTCATCCAGAACTGCCCGCGGACGTCTCTGCCGAAGAGGAAGGCCATGCCGGCGTTAGCCGCGAGCATCTTTCTCCCGCCGAGACCGGTATGCAGCTGATCCGGTGTCCGGGCTAGCTCGACCCTGACGGTGACGCTTCGCTCGGGGGTCCGGATCACCGCGGTGCCCGGCGGAAAGGTCACCGCGACGAGCGCGGAAAGCGTGGCAAGGAGTTGGAGCACGATCCCATTGTGCTGGAGGCGTCACTCGTTCGAGTGAACATCGCGGGCAGAGCGAAAGGTGCCGGCCCGAGGCGCATCTACTCGACCACCAGGTCCAGTTGCGGCCCCTCACACCACAGAAGGCTCGCGCCAGGCGGCTGGCGCGAGCCCTCGCCCCCTCTGCGAGACATGTGCCAGGGACAGTCCCTGGCACATGTCGTTTTCCGCCGGTGTCTGGTGCCAGGCACGTGACGTGTCCCGAACCCGCACGTTCCAGGGACTGTCCCTGGAACACCGCCTGAGCGGCCGCGTCCCTACGGGATGACCCGGATACCCTTCCCGCATGAGAGGGGCAGTCGCAGCGGGACACCCGTTGACCGCACAGGCCGGCGCGGACGTGCTCGCCGCCGGAGGAAACGCCGTCGACGCCGCCGTCGGGGCGGCGCTCGTCTCGTGGATCGCCGAGAGCCCGCTCACCGGCCCCGGCGCCGGTGGATTCATGCTCGTCCACCGTGCACGCGACCGCTCGACTCGCGTCTTCGACTTCTTCGTCGCGGTCCCCGGCCTCGGGCTCGCCAACACGGACCTCGCCGAGATGGATCGCGTGGAGGTCGACTTCAGCGGCGGCTCCTCCCAGGTCTTCCATATCGGCGCCGCATCGTGCGCAGTCCCCGGCGCCGCTATCGGCCTCGAGGAAGCACACCGGTCTCACGGCTCACTTCCCTGGCGCGACCTCTTCCAGCCCGCGATCGCGCTCGCGCGGAGCGGTGTCGAGCTCAACAATGGACAGGCATATCTGCACTCGATCCTCGACCTGATCCTGCGCCACACGCCCGAGTCCCGTGAGGTGTACGAGAAGGAAGACGGCGAGCGTCTCGTAGCCGAAGACAGGCTGTTCCAGAACGACCTTGCCGGAACACTCGAGCTGATCGCCGAGCAAGGCGGCAAGGTGCTCTACGAGGGTGACCTCGCCGACACGATCTCGAAACACGTCCGCGACCAGGGCGGCTGCATCACGAAACGAGATCTCGAGGAGTACCGTGTCATCCGCCGCCGACCCGTCCGCGCGACCTTCTGCGGTGAGGAGTACCTCTCGAATCCGCCGCCGTCGGCCGGCGGGATTCTGATCGCGTACGGCCTGCCGCTCCTCGAAGAGCTCGGCCCGGGTGATCCCGGGACCGCCGAGGCAATCGACGCACTCGCCCGCGTGATGCGCGAACAGGCGAGCTCGCGCATTGCCGCCGGCTCCATCAGCGGTCTCGCCCGGGCGCTCAAGGAGCGCGCCGCGATCGTCTCGCGCGGCACTACCCACATCTCGGTCGTCGATGACCAAGGAAACGCCGTCGCGCTCACGGCGTCGACCGGAGCCGGCTCCGGCATCGTCGTTCCCGGCACCGGCATCCACATCAACAACATGCTCGGCGAGTTCGACCTCGCGAAGGCGCCGCGACCGGGTGCGCGCCTTTCCTCGATGATGAGCCCGTCCGTCGTCCTGCGTGACGGCACGCCGCACCTCGTCGTCGGCAGCGCCGGCTCGCTGCGCCTCCGCGGCGCGGTGCTCCAGATCGTCGTGAACGTCGTCGCCCATGACCTCCCGGTCGAGGACGCAATCGACCGCCCGCGCGTGCACCTCGAGGGAGAGGATCTCCACTGTGAGGGTGGGCACGACCCCGCAGAGCTCGACAAGCTGGAGGAGATGGGCTGGAACGTGACCCGGTGGCGGCGACAGAATCTCTACTTCGGCGGAGCCTCGGCTGTGACATCCAGCGACGGGAAACTCGCCGCCGCCGGCGATCCACGGCGGGGTGGGGCCGGGGTTGTAGTCGAATGATCGTCCGTCGAGCAGGACCGGACGACGCGGAAGGGCTCACCAAGCTCGGCGTGGCCGTCGGCTCCGAACCGGAGGGCTGGCTCGTCACGACGAACGGCTGGCGCAATGTTTCTGACGAGCGCCGTTATCTGCGCGCAATCCGTCGCTACCCCAACGCCGCGGTGTTCGTCGCAGATGACCAGGGCGTGGTCGTCGGCCGTCTCTCGATCGCGCGCGACCAGCATCCAGCGAGCCGCCATGTCGCGGACCTCGGGATCATGGTCGCCGCCTCGCACCGCCGCCAGGGCGTCGGCACCGCACTGCTGCAGGCGGCCGTCGAGTGGGCTCGCAAGGCCGACGTGAACAAGCTCGAGCTGCACGTGTTCCCGCACAACACGGGCGCAATCAAGCTCTACGAGAAGTTCGGTTTCGTGCAGGAGGGCTACCGACGGGCGCACTACCGGCGCGGCGACCAGTTCACCGACGCGATCCTGATGGCGTACATGCTCTAAGGCCTGATGACGAGGACGACGGGACACCCGTTGACCGCACAGGCCGGCGCGGACGTGCTCGCCGCCGGAGGAAACGCCGTCGACGCCGCCGTCGGGGCGGCGCTCGTCTCGTGGATCGCCGAGAGCCCGCTCACCGGCCCCGGCGCCGGCGGATTCATGCTCGTCCACCGTGCACGCGACCGCTCGACCCGCGTCTTCGACTTCTTCGTCGCGGTCCCCGGCCTCGGGCTCGCCAACACGGACCTCGCCGAGATGGATCGCGTGGACGTCGACTTCAGCGGCGGCTCCTCCCAGGTCTTCCACATCGGCGCCGCCTCGTGCGCAGTCCCCGGCGCCGCCGTCGGCCTCGAGGAAGCACACCGCTCTCACGGCTCACTTCCCTGGCGCGACCTCTTCCAGCCCGCGATCGCGCTCGCGCGGAGCGGCGTCGAGCTCAACAATGGACAGGCATATCTGCACTCGATCCTCGACCTGATCCTGCGCCACACGCCCGAGTCCCGTGACGTGTACGAGAAGGAAGACGGCGAGCGTCTCGTACCCGAAGACAGGCTGTTCCAGAACGACCTTGCCGGAACACTCGAGCTGATCGCCGAGCAAGGCGGCAAGGTGCTCTACGAGGGTGACCTCGCCGACACGATCTCGAAACATGTCCGCGACCAGGGCGGCTGCATCACGAAACGAGATCTCGAGGAGTACCGTGTCATCCGCCGCCGACCCGTCCGCGCGACCTTCTGCGGTGAGGAGTACCTCTCGAATCCGCCGCCGTCGGCCGGCGGGATTCTGATCGCGTACGGCCTGCCGCTCCTCGAAGAGCTCGGCCCGGGTGATCCCGGGACCGCCGAGGCAATCGACGCACTCGCCCGCGTGATGCGCGAACAGGCGAGCTCGCGCATTGCCGCCGGCTCCATCAGCGGTCTCGCCCGGGCGCTCGAGGAGCGTGCCGCGATCGTCTCGCGCGGCACTACCCACATCTCGGTCGTCGATGGCCAAGGAAACGCCGTCGCGCTCACGGCGTCGACCGGAGCCGGCTCCGGCATCGTCGTTCCCGGCACCGGCATCCACATCAACAACATGCTCGGCGAGTTCGACCTCGCGAAGGCGCCGCGACCGGGTGCGCGCCTTTCCTCGATGATGAGCCCGTCCGTCGTCCTGCGTGACGGCACGCCGCACCTCGTCGTCGGCAGCGCCGGCTCGCTGCGCCTCCGCGGCGCGGTGCTCCAGATCGTCGTGAACGTCGTCGCCCATGACCTCCCGGTCGAGGACGCGATCGACCGCCCGCGCGTGCACCTCGAAGGAGAGGATCTCCACTGTGAGGGTGGGCACGACCCCGCAGAGCTCGACAAGCTGGAGGAGATGGGCTGGAACGTGATCCGCTGGCGGCGACAGAATCTCTACTTCGGCGGAGCCTCGGCCGTGACATCCAGCGACGGGAAACTCGCCGCCGCCGGCGATCCACGGCGGGGTGGGGCCGGGGTTGTAGTCGAATGATCGTCCGTCGAGCAGGACCGGACGACGCGGAGGGCTCACCAAGCTCGGCGTGGCCGTCGGCTCCGAACCGGAGGGCTGGCTCGTCACGACGAACGGCTGGCGCAATGTTTCTGACGAGCGCCGTTATCTGCGCGCAATCCGTCGCTACCCCAACGCAGCGGTGTTCGTCGCAGATGACCAGGGCGTGGTCGTCGGCCGTCTCTCGATCGCGCGCGACCAGCATCCAGCGAGCCGCCATGTCGCGGACCTCGGGATCATGGTCGCCGCCTCGCACCGCCGCCAGGGCGTCGGCACCGCACTGCTGCAGGCGGCCGTCGAGTGGGCTCGCAAGGCCGACGTGAACAAGCTCGAGCTGCACGTGTTCCCGCACAACACGGGCGCAATCAAGCTCTACGAGAAGTTCGGTTTCGTGCAGGAGGGCTACCGACGCGCGCACTACCGGCGCGGCGACCAGTTCACCGACGCGATCCTGATGGCGTACATGCTCTAGCGCCTGATGACGAGGACGAACCGACCAGGGTAGCAGCGCCTGATTTCGGCAGACATCAAGCCGGTTCGCGCGGCTGCAGCCCCAACTCGTCTTCGCGGATTCGCCGCCGTCTCTCTGTCAGCGCCTCGTACGCTTCGCTTAGCCGCCGGTCGCGGTCGTCAAGGCGTGCCGAGCGTTCCTCGAACTCCTCCTCACGCTTCTGTACACGCCGAACCTCCGCCGCTACCCGCTCGATCTCGTCGGCAGCCTCGCGCTCGCGAGCCTCGACACGCGCAACAGCCTCCGTCAGCCACGCTCCGCGTTCGTCGAGGTCCGAAGCGACGCGATCGAGCGCGCGCTGGCGCTCGTCGAGACGAAGTGCACGCTCCTCCAGCACCGGAATCCGTTCCTCCGCCTCGCGCACGTCGCGCAACTTGTTCGCGAGTTGCGTCTCGTTGACCGCCAGTTTCGCCGCGCGGCGTCCCAGTTGCCTCTCGCGCTCAGCATGCCGGGTCGCACCTTCCTCGATCTCGCGCTCGCGCTCGTCGAGCACTCGCTCTCGTTCCTTGACCGAAGCAAGACGCGGCTCCAACTCCGCGCGCGCCTTGGCGAGCTTCTCTTCCTTCGCTGTGACCGCCGTCGCGCGCGCCTCGACCTCGGTCGACCTGGCCTCGAGCTGTCGGAGCGAGGTGGCCTGGAGCCGCTCCTGGTCCTGCAGCGCAGCAAGTCTCGCTTCGAGGTCGGCTTCCTGCTCGGCGACGACGACCACGCGTCGCTCCTGTCCTTCCAGCGCGGCCGAGGCGGTGGTAAGCCACTCGCCGCGTTCCTCGAGCTCTGACGAGAGGACCCGAAGCTCGCTCGCGCGCACGTCGAGCTCGCGGGCGAGCTTGCGGACGCGGTCGGCCTCTGCCGCAGTGTGCTCGATCTCTTCCTGGCGATCCTGGATTTGCTCCTCGGCGAGAGTGAGCCGGCGTTCCCGGTCGACGAGTTCCTCCTCGGCGTCCTCGATCAGTTGCCGCCGCGCGTCGAGATCCGCGGCGATCTCGTCGAAGCGCTTGGCGCGCGCGTCGATCTCCGCCGACCTGCGGGCCACAGTTTGCTGCACCAGGCGCTCCCGTTCGGTGAGCGCCTGCCAGGCTTGCTCGAGCTCGTCTCGCCCTTCCGCCATCTCACGGAATCATGCCCTGCGTATCAGACCGCGATACCCAAATCGAGGGTCTAGCTCTGGAAGGCACCGCCGATCCGAGAGGTATGAGCGTCCGGGAGCCCGCTTCCACCAGCCCGAGCCGGAGGGGCGAGTCGGCCCTCCTCGTGCTCGCGGTCTTCGGGGCGAGCACCACGATCGCCGTGGCGGACGGGCTGGCCCAGGTCTTCGCGGCCGGCGTCCTCGGCGCGCTCCTTACCCTCGCGATCGTCGGCTGGAAAGTCGGCGGCCACGTCACCTCACTCGTCTGGCTCTGGGTCGGCAAGCAGAAGACCGAGGCCGTCCTCAGGCAGCTCGACGACGACTGGTCGTGTGAGCACGACATCCCGCACCGTCGCGGGATGTGGGACCACGTTGTCGTCGGGCCCTCAGGTGTCTACATGCTGGAGTCGAAGGATCTCGCCACGCCCGCCGACGTCACTGCCGACGCACTCTGCGCCGGCCGCTGGAGGCAGTCGGCCGGGAGGCTACGCGGTGAGGCAATCGCGCTGAAGAACGAGTTCACAGACCTTGGCGTGCAGGCTACGTACGTGCAGCCTGTGGTCGTCGTGTGGGGCGAGTTCGCCCAGCGGCGCTGGGAAGAGGGCGGTGTCGCCTACGTACAGGGTGCGGAGTTGCTCGAATGGCTGCAGCAACGTCCGCGCACACTTCGCACCAATCAGGTCGGTGCTTTGCGCTCTGCCGTTCGCGAACTAGCCGCGCGCGCCTAGATCAAGCTCAGTGTGAGACCGCCGGCTTCCTGGGGGCGACGTGCAGCTTGCGCGTCAGCGCCAGGACCCGAGGTGTCACTGGGAATCCCAAGCGGCGCTTGCTGCGCGGCTCGGAGTCCACGTGGTGCTTCTGGGCGAGCCTGAGCGACTCCCCCTGGCGATACGTGGCTTCGTTGTACGTCGAGTAATCCATAACCGCAAGACGGACGAGCCCGGGTTGATCTTCCCCTTGGCTGGACCGGGACGGACTGGCAGACTTCGGCCATGGCAGTAGCCGACGGAGTCATGCTCGACGAAGCGCGCGCTCGCGGAGCTCGAGGGAGCCTTCCGCGGAGACGTCGTGCCCACGACCCATTCGTCGTACGACGAGCACCGCAAGATCTGGAACGGCTCGATCGACCGCCATCCCGCGCTGATCGCGCGTTGCGCCGGCGTCGCCGACGTGATCTCCGCAGTCAAGTTCGGCCGCAACACAGGGTTGCCGGTTGCGGTGCGAAGCGGAGGACACTCGTTCCCGGGACTGTCTGTCGCCGACGACGCGTTGATGATCGACCTCTCGCCGATGAAGGGCGTGCGCGTCGATCCTGAAAAGCGCACGGCGAGGGTGCAGGCCGGCGTGCTGCTCGGCGAGCTCGATCGGGAGACCCAGGCATTCGGCCTCGCGGTCCCGTCCGGCATCGTCACGCACACGGGAGTCGCAGGCCTGACGCTCGGCGGCGGCATCGGCTGGATCATGCGCAAGCACGGGCTCACGGTCGATCAGCTCGTCTCGATGGATGTCGTGACTGCCGACGGCGAGTTCGTCAAGGCAAGCAAGGACGAGAACCCCGACCTGTTCTGGGGCCTCTGCGGCGGGGGCGGCAACTTCGGAATCGTCACCGAGTTCGAGTTCAACTGCGTCCCGCTCGGCATGCAGGTGCTCGCCGGGCCGGTCTTCTGGCCGATGGAGCAGTCGGGAGACGTCCTGCGTTTCTACCGCGACTGGGTCGCGGACGCGCCGGACGAGCTGATGACGATCGTCGTGCACAGGAAGGCGCCACCGCTGCCGTTCGTCCCGCAGGAGCTGCACGGGAAGCCGGTCGTGATGGTGATCGTCTGCTGGGTCGGTGACGTCGAGGCGGGGGAGAAGTTCATCAAGCCGTTGCGGGAGTTCGGCTCGCCCGTCGCCGACGTGTGCATGGTGAAGCCGTATCTGGCGCATCAGGCGATGCTCGACCCGAGCTTCGTGCCCGGACGCTTCTACTACTTCAAGTCGTGCGACCTCGCCGAGCTGAGCGACGACGTCATCGACATCACGATGGAGCGGTCGCTGCAGATCAACTCGCCGATGACGTCGTTCCCGATCTGGCAGATGGGCGGCGCCGTCTCACGAGTCGGTGAGGACGAGACGCCGTTCGGAGGCCGCCAGGCGGCCTTCACCTACAACATCGGGTGCTGCACGGAGACGGCGGACGGATTCGACGACGAACGGCAGTGGGTCCGGGACTTCTGGTCGGCGCTCGAGCCCTGGCATCAGACGGTGTACGTGAACTTCCTCGACAACGAAGGCGAGGACCGAATCCGGGCCGCCTACGGTCCGGAGATGTACGACCGGCTGAAGGCGTTGAAGCGGCAGTGGGATCCGGACAACTTCTTCCGGATCAACCAGAACATCCCGCCTGGTTAGCGGCGCGAGAGCCGCGAGACTTCAGCGAGCATCCGCATCATCCACAGTCCTGTCAGGAACGTGTAGACGAGCGCGGGAAGAAAGAACACCATCACGGCGATCAGGACGGTTACCTTCGGAACGCCGGACGCGTGGACGACGGCCACCAGCACGACCGCGAGCTTCAGAGCGACGAGGGCGAGGAGGACGTGCACGCTGCGCCGGATCGGCGACTCCGGCCGCGAGTCCCCGATCCGGGCATCGACCCAGCTGGCCAACAGAAACGCGCCCACAACGAGCGCAACGGTGAATTCGGCTTTCCCCATCCCCGCTTGCATCCTGGGCGAAGGTGCCGGCAGGCGCGCACGCCGAAGGTCTGGCTCGACCCAGACCTAAGCCCCGCCTGGTCGACGGTCAGCCCTCTTGCTGACGCCGCTTCCACTCGGCGAGTGTTCCCGGATCCTGGCTTCGCTTCCACTCTTCGAGGACGTGGCTCTTGTGGTGGAGACCGACGTAGCGGCCGGGAAACCACCACTTGACGGCGCGGCCGAGCGCGGTGCGTCTACACCAGCAGTCAGGGTCGCAGGCACACGACCGGCCGCGGGGATTGTGGACTCGCTGGAGGAGCGTTCGCGTGATCCTCAGAGCCTACTGTCACGACGTCATGCTGTCGTCCTTCGGCCGGTCGAGAACCGTCGTGCTCAAGCCGTAGCTGATCCGCCTTTTCGCTCCATCAACTTGCCTTCGCGGATGGTTCGCACCATGTCCTTCGACTGCTCGCGATACCAGCTGCCGTCCTCGAACTCGATCGCGGGATACAGCGGCTGGCCCGTGCCGGCGATCACGGCGGTGCGCTTCTTCCGGCTCGGCCACGGCCCGGGCACGACCTCGTAGTCGATGCCCTGCTCGTCGAGCGCCTTTTGCACCTTCCAGCAAGGGTGCGTCCCGAACTTGGCCCACATGTTCTTGCAGCGATGAAGTTTCACAGCCATTTGATCTCCGTTCTTCGCGGCTCAACCTGAGCAGAGGGCGATGCCTGCAGCGGCTTCGAGCCTGCTCCAGGGCACCCGCGATTCGTCCACGTTGATCATCACGACGGCCTCACGTCGCCCGTTCGGTGTTGCGAGGACGATGCTGCGGTACCCGGGAAAGTCGCCGTCGTGACCGACGGCCCGCCCGCACCTGGTGGACGTCAGGGTGAGACCGAGGCCGTACGTGCCGACGACGGGGCTCGGTGCCTTCATCTCGGCGAGCTGCGCGGCCGGCAGTAGCCGTCCCTTGAGCAGCGCGGCGTAGAACGTCGTGACGTTGGCCGCGGTCGAGACGATCCCGCCCGCGGCCCACGCCCACGACGGGCTCAGCAGCGGCGTGATGTCCAGGAGGCCCGACGCTCCGGCGGGGAACTCGGGCGTTCCGCCGAGGTAGCCGTGCACGAACGGTCCATCGACGGAGAGTCCGCTTGGAAACGACGTCGCCCCGAGAGCCAGCGGTCCGAAGATGCGCTGCTGCAACTCCTGTTCGATCGGTTTCCCGGTGACGGCCTCGATCACGAGCCCGAGCAGGATGAAGTTCGTATTCGAGTACGACCAGTTGGTTCCGGGCGCGAACAGCGCGGCGTGTGAGAACGCGACGGACAGGAGCTCACCCGGCGACCACGCGCGTGAGGGATTCGCGATGATGCCGCCGATGAAGGCCTGATCGTCCGTGTAGTTGAAGATCCCGCTCGTGTGGCTGAGCAGCTCGCGAAGCGTGATCGAGGGGCCGTTCGGGACCCTGCCGGGAAGCCACCGTTCCACGGGATCGTCGATGTCGAGCTTCCCTTCGGCTTCGAGCTGCAGCACGATCGTGGCGACGAAGGTCTTGGTGATGCTCGCGACGCGGAAGCGATCCGACGCACGCATCGGCACGCGTGGCTCGAGACTCGAGAAACCGCTGACGGCGCTCCGCGTTGCGCTCGGAGCGCGAACGAAGACGATCGCACCGGGAGCGCCGGCTCTCACCAGGCTCTGCGCGAGTTGGCGCAGCTTCGCCTGACGGGTCGGAGTCGCGGCCGGCGCCGTCGTAGCCGCCACCGCGACGAGGACCGCCGCGATCACGGCAACGAACGCGCGCAACTTCACCATTCGAGTGTGTAGTCGACCCAACCGGGCTGCACGTCCGTGCGCGCGATGAAGCGAGCCCAGTCCGCGTCGCTCAGGTCTTGCGCGGCTGCGTCGTCGAGGCCCCGTTCCGCATCCATCACCCGGCCGTGCGTCTTCTCTACGAGCCGCGTCAAGAGAGCCGGGAAGGGCATCAGCCAGTCCATCTTCTTGGCGGTCACCCTGTTGACCGGAATCATCGCCGCCAGCTCGCTGCTCGCCATCAGCTCGAGGCCTTTCTCCCGCAACGTGGCGTTGTGGCTGCCGTGGTGGCCCACCTTGTACAGCACCGTGCGCGCGAGCAGGTCGTCCGACTTCACGGTGCGCGTTGCAGCTCCTTCCGGAATCTGCCATTCGAGCGATTCCCACGAGAGCCAGTTTCCTACTTGCGCGTCGCCGGGGAAGAGGAGCACGTCGCCGCCGCTCGAGAGCTCGAAGGCGAGCACGAGGCTCGTGTTGTTCGTATCCGAGTCGAGCTGGAGCGCGAGCTGCCCCGCGTAGCCGAGCCAGTCGTCGTCGACGCGGCGCCAGGAGCGCCCCTTGGCGTAGTACTTCTTCCAGAGCTCGTTCTCGTTCCGGGCCTCCGACTCGTCCACTCGGAAGAACCCGTCGAACGGCTGCCCGCCCGGCTTCTGATCCTCCGCGAGAGCTTCGGCTGCGGCAAGGAACCCCTGATGCGAGCCCTCGGCGGCGGCGAGCTCGTACACCTCGGGATGCTTCTTGCTCGGGTCGCTCCGCTTGATCAGCCGGCTGTCGTGCGGCGGGCCGAGGACGTAGAGGCGAATCCCGGGGAGGCCGGCCAGATCGAAGAGCTGGTCACCCGGACGCAGGTACTTCACCGGGGCCTGCCGGGCCTTCACCCACTCGAGGGCCTTGCCCGTCGTCTTGGTCCCGGCCAAGCCGAGGTCGCCGTGGAAGTTCAGCAGGGACTCCAGCTGGGCGGTGGTGCGTCGCGCGGCCGGCGTGTCGTTTCGGTCGGCGAGCTTGGCGGCAGCGACGATCCCGTTCAACCGCTTCTGCTTGCGCTTGCGCAGCTCGTTCGCAAGCTCGTCCTGCGGGTCCTCGGTCCAGGCGAGCCAGACCTCGCCGACCTCGAAGGTGTCGAAGATCGCTCCCGCCTGCAGGAATCCGGACAGGTGATCCCAGTGCTCGTGCGTGACGACGAGCCGGTCGAGCTTTCCGTTCGTCGTGTCGTGCACGCTCTGAGCCACGTCTTGCATCCGCTTCTCGGCATCTCCCGTTCCCTTGAGCACGCCGCAGTCGATGAGGAGATGGCTCTCGCCGTTTCCGTCGGAGCAGGTGAGCAGGAAGCAGTCGCCGAGGCCCTGCCTGTACATGCGGACGCGCAGCTTCAACGTTCGGCCCTAGAACCGGTGCAACATCGCAAAGGGTTCGCTCCCGTCTGACATCGCGTCGCCGAAGTAGGTCGCGGCGAGGCTCTCGTTGCCCTCGCCGAGGAGATAGCGGCGCTGCCGTTCCTTGCGCTCCTCGTCGAGGCGCTTCTTGACGCTGTAACGCACCTTCCCCGTCTCCGCGTCGACGAGCAGGGTGCAACCGCCCCGGAAGTAGTAGTCGGGCGCCGTGCCGTCACTGCTCTGGGGGTCGAGGTACTGCGGGATCCTCTGGGTCAGCTCGATCACCCACTGGAGCCGCGACTGCTCGTTCCAGTCGACGCGCATCGAAGGCCGGATCGAGTGCACCTCGAACTTGAGCTTGGGATCGATGCCGCTCAGCACCGCCGAGTCGAGGTCGAGCTTGCTCTCCAGGTACACGTGCAGCTCGGCCCGCTTCTCCCTCATCAACTCGAACAGCTCCTCGCGGCTGCGTGACAGGTTCCACGAGTCGATGTCGGCCGCCCAGTTCTTGACGAGGCCGATCACGACGTTCTCGTCTTCGTCGGGCGCGTCGGCGGCGGGGCGCAGGAGCAGACCGTCGACGGACAGCGTGCGCACCTTGTCCGGGACGATGCCGCGGCGGCGAAAGGCCTCCGCGAACGCGACCCGATGATGCTCGTCGTCCACAGGATTGAACTCGAAGTCCGCCGTCACGACGGCGCGCAGGTAGTCGCCGAAGGTGATGTCGACCGGTGGGCAGTAGTCGAGCGCGCGGATGCACATCTCGAGGACGTGCTGCGCCGAAGCCGCCGCCTCTTCGGCGAGCCGGTTGACCAGGTCGGGATGCAGCTGCCCTTCGGGCAGGACGCCGGTGCCTTCGCTGGCGATGCGCAGAAGATCCGCGACCTGGCTCTTGTACATCGTCAGGAAGGCGTCGAAGACGGCGGCGACGAGGATCGAGCCTCGTTCGTGCGGTTCGGTCAGGTTGGCGTAGTCGTCCGGATCGGGCTCGCGCGGCTTCCACTCGCCGGTCTCCTCGTCGACCTCGCCGATCGCGCTGCGGAGCGCTCCGCGTTTGCCGGTCGCCTGGCCGAACTGCTGGGCGAGCTCACCCAGCCGGTTCTGGCTTGCGAGGTCGCCGCGGGTCGCGGCGATCTGGTCGCGCAGAACCTCGGGGAGGGAGAAGTGCTGGAAGAGCGCGACGAGATCCGCGAACGCCTCGTGGAAGGCGAGCACGTCGGGATTGCTTGACTCGTTGAAGCGGCGATGGATGCCGTCGAGCAGTGCGTGTGTCACCTCGTGCGCGACGATGTCGTGGCTGAGGCAGGTGAAGACGTTGAGCGGTGTCGCGCCCGTCCCTTCCGTCCCAACCGCCGCGGGGAAGTAGCCGAACAGCAGCGCCTTCTTCGTCGGGCTGTAGTACGCGTTCGCCTCTCGCAATGCGTGCGGATAGATGCGCAGCCGCGGCACGTACTCCTCGGTGAACTTCCCGTCGACCTCGTCGCGATGCGGCGACCAGAGCGCGAGCCTGCCGAGCGCCCGCTCGAAGTTCCTGATCGTCCGCATCGTGACGGCGTAGACCATCTGCTGGTGGAACTGCGGGTTGCTCTCGGACGGTGGCAGGCCGTCTTGCGCGACGATCGCCGAGTCGTTGAGGTCGATCGGCTCGTAGAAGGCGCCGCTGGCGGGATCGTGGTCGACCACCTCGACGTATTCGCCGACGGGGCCGGGTGTGAGGATGTCCTTCCCTTTGTCGTCGCGTTCCCACGGAATCGCGAGCGTCACCTCGTTGAGCCCGGCCGAGTCCAGCTGGATACCGACGCTGGGATCGAAGGCGAAGACCCGCAGCCGCCGTTGCATCGGCCGGGGAATCCCTCCCGCTCCGGAAGAGCGTTTCAGCAGATCTGTCTTCCTTTTCCGCCCTCCCGTCGTCCTTTCGATCTGGTAGCGGATGACCCCCGTTTCGGCGTCGACGAGCATGGTGCAGCCGGCCGCGCGTGCTTCGTCTCGCTGGATGATCTTGATCACCCACTGCAGGCAGAAGTCACCGGTGAGAGCCGCCCGCTCGCGCAAGTCGAAGGAAACGACCTGGAACGGCTCGGTCAGGTCGATCACCCCGAGCTTCTCCGACTTCTTCCCCTGCTGCTTCAGCTGGTCCTCGAGCGCGTGGCGCCAGGCTTCGAGCGTGTGCCACCTGGCTTCGCGTTCACGCGGGATGTTCCAGTAGCTCTGGGCTTGCGCCAGCATCTTGACGAACTCCGAGACCGCCGCCGAAGCCTCGCTGTGGCCGGCTGCGCTCCAGCGCAGCGTGTCGACGGAGAGCGTTCCGAGCCCGGCCGGGCCGATCCCGTAGCTCCGGAAGGCATCGACGAACGCGACGCGGTAACGGTGATGGTCGTTGGGAACGAGATCTGCGTCTGCGGTGACGATCGCGCGCAGGAAGTCCCCGAAGGTGACCTCGACCGGCGGCAGGTAGTCGAGCGCACGCATGCACATGTCGAGGACGTGGCGGGCGGACTTGGCAGCCTCCTGCGTCAACCTGTTCACGAGATCGGGATGGAGGTAGCCCTTCGGAAGCACACCGGTGCCCTGCGTCGCGATGCGCCGAAGATCGTCGACGCGCGACTCGTAGATCTTCTTGAAGGCCTCGAACACCGCGCCGACGAGGAGGTCGCCTCGGGCGTGTGGTTCGACTTCCGTCTCGTAGAGCTTCGGGTCCGGCCGGCGCGGCTGCCAGTTGCCCTCCGCGTCGGTGAAGCCGAGCGCGTTCCTGAGGCCGTCCGGCTGCCCGATCGCTCCGCCGAACTGCGGAGCAACGGCACCGAGTTGGCTCCGCTCCTCGAGGTTTCCGCGAATCGCGCCGATCTGCTGCCGGAGCACGGCGCTCTCCGAGAAGTGCTGGAAGAGCGCGATCAGGTCCGCGAACCCTTCGTGCAACGCGGCGACGTCGGGATTCGTGCCGATGTCGAACTCGACGTTCAGGCCCATCAGCAGGGCATGAGTCACCTGGTGCGCGATCACGTCCTGCGAAAGGCAGCTGAAGACGACCGTTCCGGGAAACACCGCTTCCGGTCCGCTCTCGAAATAGCCGAAGTGGATTCCGCCGTCGGCCTCGTAGTAGGCGTTCGCGTTCTCCATGTAGTGCGGATAGAGAGTGAGCTGCCGGCGATACGTCGTCTTCGCGTCGCCATACGGCGGCCAGTGCATGACGCGACCGAGTGCTCGTTCGAAGTTCTTGATCGTGCGCATCGAGACTGCGTAGACCATCTGCTGCCTGAACTGCGGACTGCCGTCGGAGGGAGGCAGGCCGTCCTGCGCTAGCACCTCGGGGCGGTCCAGGTCGACCGGCGGATTCAGCGTCGTCCCGCTCTCGTCCTTGTCGACGACGACGACGTACTCCCCCGAAGGACCCGGGTCGAGCTCCTCCCACGGGATGCGCAGCGTCGTCTCGTTCATGACGGCCGTCTCGAAGCGAGCGGTCAGGCCGGGGTCGACCGCGAAGACACGCAGGTTCCGAAAGACGGGGCGCGGGATCGACTGCCGGTCGACTGACATGGGACGCTCTACCCGAGGCCGCCCGCATACGGGAAGCCCGGCGGTGCCGGAGCGGCGGGCTCGACCCATCTGCGCATGCCTGCGTCGCAGATCGCGTAGCCCCAGTTGACGAGCTGCTCCTGCAGCGTGTCGTCCATCTGCTTCAGCCGCGTCGCCGTCTTCGCGAGTCTGAGCGCGCTCTCGTCCGGGCACGGCAGGCTGCCGGCGGGCGGCCCGTAGTCGCCGATGTGGCTACGGACTCCCCAGTAGGCGCCGTCGCGGTCGCCGCTCAGGTAGCCCGAGACCACCTGCCGCTTGCGCAGGTCGCGCACCTGCGTGTCGATCACGCCGAGCACGCGGTAGGCCTGGCGCGCCCAGTCGTGCTTCGGTTTCGGCTGCGGCGCCATCTTGCCGCCGCCGTCGCTGACCAGGATCGTCGTGTAGCGCTTCCACGCTGTCTCGAGCCCGAGGTTGTCGTAGACGCCGCCGTCGGCGAGCACGACGTCGGTCGTGTACGGCGGCGTGTGGAGCGGCCCGTTCTCGGCCGGGTCGTAGCTTTCGGGATCCATGCTCAGGTCGACGGGAGAGAGGATCGGCGGGAACGCCGAAGACGCGGCGACCGCGACCGCGAGCTCGACCTTCGGGTTGCGGACCATCCCGACCGTGTAGTCCGCCATGTAGGGCTTCGAGAATCGCCAGAGCGCGCCCGTCTGCAGGTTGGTGGAGTTGATGACGAACCGCGGGCGGTCCGGCAGGTCCTGGAGGGTCGCCTCGCCGAAGACGTGCTTGCGATACGAGCCCGCGATGCGATCGGAGATCGAACCGGGCAGGAGGATGCCGCGGATGACGGCGCCGAGGTCGATCGTCTTCGACGCGAGCTTCCGCAAAGGCTTGACGAACTCCTCGTCGAGATTGGTGGCGACGCCGTTCGCGTCGAACTGGAGCCGGTGCCAGTTCAGACCGAGCACGCCCGCGGTGATCGAGCCGCCGGAGACGCTCGAGATCCGGTCGAGCTTCGCGAGGTAGCCGAGCTCGTTGAGCCGCCAGATCGCGCCGACGTGAAAGATCATGGCGCGGTAGCCGCCGCCGGAGAGGCAGAGGGCGATGCCCGGTTCGACTCGTCCCGGCTCGTCCGTCTCGACAGGCGAGGCTGCCGCCTGCTTCAACTGTTCTGGCTGTGCCATCTAGCTGCCTCCGTTTCGGTCGCGCCTGCGTGGTTGCACGGTCGAAACGCCGAATCGCGGCTGCCGAAGACGGCCGGACAGGTTCAGCCGGTGGGATCCGAACCGACGGCGTGACGGATCGCGCAAACCCAGACGGAGCATGAACCGCCTCGACCCGAATGACAAGCGTTCGGTCCACAAAAAAGGGCCACGCGGATTCACTCCGCGTGGCCCCGTGGTCTGTTCCTCTAACTCTTGGTCTTGCCTGCTGCGACTTCGCCGCGCCAGGCGCCGCTCTCGGTGCCGCGGGTCTCGACCAGCTCCTTGAACCGCTCGAGGTCGGCCTTGACGCGTCGCGAGTCGAGCCCGGCGGCCGAGCCGACGGTCTCGATCGGATCGGCCTGATAGCTCATCGAGATGCGGATACGCGTCTTGCTCTCGCTGATCGGCTCGAACGAGACGGTGCCGCGCGTCTTCTTCCCGTCCTCGCTGATCCAGCTGATCTGCCTGTCGGGATGCTGCTCGAGGATCTTTGCGTCCCACTCGGCCTTCTTGCCGGCGACGTTCGCGACCCAGTGCAGGCGCGTGTCGTCGAGCTGCTGGACGTGCTCGACGCCTTCCATGAAGAGCGGGAAGTCCTCGAACTGCGTCCACTGGTTGTACGAAACCGAGACTGGGACGTTGACCTCGATCGACTCGTCGATCGTGCGCGGCGAGGAACCGCCTGTGAACGGCACGCTCGGCAGACTGCCGTTACTGCGACTCTTGAGCGCCACGGCAACGGCGCCACCAACGCCGACCGTGACGAAGATCGTGTTGCGGAGCTTGTGACTGCGCTTCTTCTCGACCCGCGACAAGGCGCGATCGAGATTCTTCGTCATCTTGAGGAGCTCGTTCTTCAGCTTCACGTCGGTGGCCAGCCGTGTCACGGCGGCGAGGAAGCCGAGGCGGCTGGCGGCCCGGCGGCGTGCGATCGTCCCGTGGCGCATGGCCGACAGGAGCTCCCTGCGGAACTTCTGGTCCTTCGCGAGTGCGGTGGCGTAATCGGTCGCGCTCGCGGCGCTGTCCTTCAGTACTTGTGACTTTGTGCGTTTGAACACGCGGAATCCTTTCATCGGTTTCTCTTCAGGTACCTCCTATCAGTCAGGCCAAACGTCCACGGCAAGGACAGGCCCTTGGGAGGCTCGGTGCTGGAATTGCAGGTCTTTCTCCGCAACAGAGCGAATGCACGGTTTCGCTCGTCGTCCTGCTCCAGAGGCGGGCGCGGCTGCGGAATCGGTCCACCATAGCCGCTTATCCACCGGCCCGCGGACGGCTATCGCCGGTTTCGGTTCGAGTAGCGTGCGGGGCGTGCGAACGAAGGCGAAAGTCGTGTTCTTCGGGTTGGCCGTCGCGCTGGCAGTCGCTGTGCCCGCGTCGAGTCGGGGCTTCCGCGAAGGCGTTGACGAGCTACTGCAGCCCGAGCGGCGACGTCTGCTACGGGATCTTCAAGCGAGGTGGAAAGGTCTCACTCGAGATCACGACCGCCGCGAAGTACTTCAATCGGTACACGCTCTGCGTCCGTCGCACTCGCCCTGCGGCACCCCAGCGTTGCGGCTCGTTCCCGGTGTTCAGGCAAGGCGGCTCGACCTGGGGCTCGCGCGTCAACTACGCGCGGCAGTTCCCGGTGAAGTCTCCCGGGAGATACCGCGTGACGTGGAAGCTGGGCTCAGGCCCGCTTGGCCCCGCGCTGCAGTTCCGGCTTCCCCTGTCCTGAGTGCTAGAACCGGCCGCGGAAAAGCAGCAGGACCAGCAACAGGAGCAGCAGCAGGAAGAGGAACTTGCTGATGAAGATCCCGCCGGCGAGCGCGAGGATCAGGATGATGACGAGTAGGAGAAGGAGCATGAACCCTGTCCTGCTCGATCATCCGCAACTAAACAGGGCTATCTCAGGCTGCAATGCGCGAGCGCTCCGACTGCGACTTCTCTGCACGATCGCGGGCGAGCGCCGGCGACGATTCACGGGTCGGCCGATTCGCGGCTCGTAGCAGCCTGAGCGTGTCGGCGATCGTGTGGATCACGGCGGTGACCGCGGCCAGAAGCCCGATCGCGAACACGCTGACGCCGGTCCCGAAGGCTGCCTTGAGGACGAGGCCGAGGGGGAGGGCGAGGAACACGAGCAGCACCGCGAGCGTGTGCCGGAAGAAGGAGGCGCCGGCCAGCGCGACCAGTACGAAGAGCACGACGAGAAACAGCGCGAGCCCGGGACTCACGGCAGCTCCGATCCGAGTGCGCTCTCGAACGCCGCGTCGAGCCGGGCAGGGTCGCTCCACCCGGGTTCGTCGAGCGCGGGCGGCCGGATCTCGAGGCGCCGCTGCTCGAGCTGCACGCTTTCGTAGCAGACAGGGCAGAGCGGGGACCAGCGCGAATCGAGCGATTCGCGGCGGCATTCACGGCAGCGCATCAGCCGGGGCCAAGCCATTGCCCTGAATGGTCCCGCGCGGACCGGACGGCATAGGGTGGATCCACTACGATCGAGCCGATGAACACAAGAGTTCTGGTCCTCGGGGCTGGTTTCGGGGGCCTCGAGCTCGCGACGACGTTGTCGGAAGCGCTCGGCGACGACGTCGACGTCACGCTGATCGACAAGAACGACGCATTCGTCTTCGGGTACTCGAAGCTCGACGTGATGTTCGGCCGGACGGCGCCTGAGGCGGTCCGCCTTCGCTACCGCGATATCGCCAAGCCGGGAGTGCAGTTCCTGCAGCAGACGGTCACGGCGATCGATCCCGAAGCGCGACGTGTGACCACCGACGGCGGTGTGCACGAGGCCGAATTCCTGATCGTGGCGCTCGGGGCCGATTACGACCTCGACGCGACACCGGGGCTCGCCGAGGGCGGCAACGAGTTCTATTCAGTGGAGGGCGCCGAGCGTCTGCGCGAAGTGCTGCCGACCTTCTCGCAGGGTCGCGCGATCGTCGGCGTCTGCGGCGCGCCGTTCAAATGCCCGCCGGCGCCGAGCGAGGCGGCGTTGCTGTTGCACGACTATCTGTCGGAGCGCGGCGTCCGCGACGATTGCAAGATCTCGTTCGTCATCCCCTTCGAGATTCCCATCCCCCCATCACCGGATACGTCTCGCGCGCTGCTCGAGGCTTTCGCCGAGCGTGACATCGAGTTTCTCTCCGGCCACCGCGTGAGCTCTCTCGATCCGGCGCGCAGCGTCGCCGTGCTCGACGACGGCACCGAGCTTGCCTACGACCTCTTCCTCGGCGTTCCCAAGCACCGGGCTCCAGAGGTGGTCGTGGCGAGCGGAATGACCGAAGACGGCTATGTACCGGTGAGCTCGCGGACGCTCGAGACGAGGTTTCCCGGCGTGTACGCACTCGGAGACGTCGCCACGGTGGGGGTGCCCAAGGCAGGCGTGTTCTCCGAGAGGCAGGCGGGCGTTGTCGCCAGAGCGCTGATCTCCAAGCTGCGGAGCGGCGGTGAATCCGGTGAGTACGACGGAACCGGCTCCTGCTACATCGAGTTCGGCGCCGGCCGCGTCGGTCGCGTCGACGTGGACTTCTTCTCGGGACCGAAGCCGACGGGCACATTTCAGGAACCGTCGCACGAGCTCGTCGCGGAGAAGCGTCACTTCGGTTCGAGCCGCAGCGCACGCTGGTTCGGCCATTGATCGAGCCGTTGGCTCGAAGAGAATTGGATTTCAGAAAAGTTCTTGACATAGTCGTGCGTCGCTGCAACACTCGACTGCAGGTGCGAGCAGCACATCGCTGCTCGCCAACGGTGGAAAGGAGGTCCAAGTTGCGTTACCGCTTCCCGAACATTTCCAACTGGCCTCTCGGTACCCGCGTAGATCTCTGCGCGTAAAGCCGTAGGGCTTATCGCAACACCGGGCCTGCGGGCTCACTAGCTGCGTTCGTCTGTAGCCGGCGATTTCGCGCGCCCACATGTCTGGCGCTCGCTTCTGCGAGCGCGAACAAACGAAAGGAGTCCCAAGTTGTTTGACCCGTCCACGAGCAGTGACCGGTCACTCAGCACGACCACTAGGAGGCATCGTGTACGCGTATCACCAATATCTGCACGAGGTCCGTGAGCGCAGTCAGCAGCGCGAGCGGGAAGCCGAGTCGGAACGAGTCGCCCGCGAGCTCCGCGAGCACCGCCGCCGGCGGCGGGCTGATCTGCGGGCGCTGAGCTCCCTGATCGGCCGCGCCCGACGAGTCGCGGGCCTCGAGCTCGACCTGTAGGGGACGACCGGAGGGGGACGCATCGCCCAAGCGCGCCTGGAGATTCACTTCTCCAGGCGCGCGCTCCAATGCGCACCACTAGTCTCAACCGCGAAGTGCGCACTCCAGCCGTCCTGCTCGCCGTCGCGGTCGGCGTCGTCCTCGCCGACTCGTCGGTCGTGACGATCGCGCTGCCGGACATCCTCGCTCGCTACCACGTCGAGATCTCGACGCTCGCCTGGGTGCTCACCGCTTTCAACCTGGCACTCGCCCTCTCGGCACTGCCGGCTGCCTATCTTGCACGCCGCCGACCAGTTCCTGTTTTTGGGGCCGGGATCGTCGTCTTCTCGGCTGCCTCACTTCTCTGCGGCTTCGCGCCTTCGTTCGGTGTGCTCGTCGCAGGTCGCGCTCTTCAGGGTGTCGCAGGCGCCGCCGTCGTCTGCGCAGCGCTCGACCTCCTGAGTCAGGCTGCACGAACGGAAGCACGCGCGGCGCGCATCTGGGCGCTCGCCGGGATCGTCGGCGCCGCGCTCGGCCCTGCCGTCGGCGGGATCCTCACCCAGTTGCTGGGCTGGGAGTCGATCTTCTTCGTCCAGGCGCCGGTCGTGCTGCTCGCGCTGGTCGCGCTGCGCGGCGCGTACACCGTGCCCGTACCCGTGCCCGCCGGACGGCCGCACATCGGCGCGAACGCGGCGCTCCTGCTCATCTCCGGAGGCCTCGTCGCGGCGCTCTTCCTGCTCGTGATCCTGCTGATCAACGGCTGGCGGCTCGATCCGCTGGAGGCGGGGCTCGCCGTGACGGTCATGCCGCTCGCCGCGATCGCGGCCGCACGCTTCGGACGGACGATCACACCGCTCTGGGTCCGTGCGAGCTCGGGCGTGCTCCTCATCGCCGGGGGGCTGGCCGCGCTCGGTTGGCTACCGCACGCCGGTGCCGCCTGGACGTTCCCGCCGCAGCTCTTGATCGGGGCCGGCCTCGGCTTTGCTCTTTCGGCATTGACCGAGCGCGCGCTCGCCGGCCGCTCGGCGCAGGCGGTGCACGGTGGCTGGACGATCGCAGCGCGCCACGCGGGCGTCGTCCTCGGGTTGCTGCTGCTGACTCCGATCTTCACGCACGACCTCCACAAAAGCGAACACGAAGTGCTCGCGTCCGGAACGGCCGCGATCCTCGACAGCCGGATCCCGCCGCTCGACAAGATTTCGGTCGCGCGGCACATCGCGGCCGCCGTCGACGACGCGAAGCAGCAGGCGCGCATACCTAACGTCTCGGAGGTGGTCGGCAAGCACGACGGGTCCGGCTACGCCGACCTCATCTCCCACCTTCAAGATCAACTCGACCGCGCCGTCACTCAGGCGTTCTCGCACTCATTCCTCGTCGCCGCGCTTCTCTCCCTTACCGCCCTCGTGCCGATCTTGCTCAGCCGTCGGGATGTGAGCCTCTGATGCGGACGATCGTCGCGGCTGCGGCAGTCTCGCTCCTGCTGATCGTCGTTTACCTCGCGCTTGGCGGAGCGTCCTACGCGCCGGCCCGGGTCGCCGATCCGTGTGCGGTTCGCAGCTGGCGCAACCCGCAGGGCCTGCAGCAGACCGCCGAGCAGATCGTGCTCTCGGGTCTCGACGGCGCGGCCTGCAAGCTCCACGTTTCGCGCGAGGACATGGTGCTCGCGTTCGCGAGCCGCGACGCACTCTCCCGCTTCGCTCGCCAGCATCATGTCTCGACGCAGCAGCTCGACGAGCTCGTCCGCGCCGGGCTCCTGCGCTCGATCGACGACGCCGAGAATGCGGGCGCGCTCAACTCGACGATCGCGGACCTCGTGCGTGGACTAGTCCACCGCTTTCCCATCGAGCAGCTCATCAGCGTGCTGCAGCAACTAACCGGGGTTTAGGCTGGAGCATCCCGCTAGCTACGCTCGAGCCACTTTCGTGGGCAGGTGGGCGAAGCAGGCGGGGAAATCGATTTCGAGCAGGAGGTAGAGGACGCAGTAGCCTCGCTTCCGCGCGAGCTTCGAGACGAAATCTCGAATGTTGCGATCGTCGTGGAAGAAGAGCCGCCGCCCGGGCAGCCGTTGCTCGGGCTCTATCAGGGCATTCCGCTGACGCGACGGACCAGCGGGTACTCCGGCGTCCTGCCGGACAAGATCACGATCTACCGCGGCCCGCTCGAGCGCCTCTACGGCGCCGATCCGGAGACTCTCCGCCGCCAGATCCGGCACGTGGTGATCCACGAGGTTGCCCACCATTTCGGGATCAGCGACGAGCGTCTCCAGGAGATGGGCCGCTACTAGTTCGAAGCAAGTGCTTAGAGTGACCCCATGACCTTCGCCGTACCCGCGGATTCATATGACAAGTTCATGGGGAGGTACTCGACCCTGCTGGCGCCGCAGTTCGCGGATCTTGCCGGTGTCGGCTCGGGACAACGAGTGATCGACGTCGGCTGTGGTCCCGGCGCGCTCACCACCGAGCTAGTGGAGCGTGTAGGCGCGTCGAATGTCGCGGCCGTCGATCCGTCGGAGTCGTTCGTCGCAGCTGCGCGCGAACGTCATCCCGGTGTCGACGTTCAGGAGTCGCCGGCGGAGACGTTGCCGTTCGCCGACGGAATGTTCGACGCAGCGTTGGCGCAACTCGTCGTCCACTTTATGGCGGATCCCGTTCAAGGGCTGAGCGAAATGGGTCGGGTCACACGTGCGGGTGGCGTGGTCGCGGCGTGCGTCTGGGATCACGCTGGAAAGCAGACGCCGCTTGCGCCCTTCTGGCAGGCCGTGCGCGAACTCGACCCGGACGAGGAAGGCGAAGGCACCTTTGCCGGCGCGGGAGAAGGTCAGCTCACGGAGCTCTTCCGTGAAGCGGGGCTGCGTGAGATCGAGGAGACGACGTTGCCGATTCACGTCGACCACGCGACCTTCGAGGAATGGTGGGATCCCTTCACACTGGGCGTCGGACCGGCCGGGGCTTACGTGGTGCGCCTCGACCCTGAGGAGCAGGCTGAGCTACGTGAACGGTGTCGGCAGCAGCTGCCCGAGGCGCCGTTCACCCTCTCCGCGAGGGCCTGGACGGCACGCGGCCTTAACCGGACCCCCTGAACCGATCCGTCTCGTCTGAGACACGCTTGACCGATGAGATCTGCGCCTCGGTGCGGTCACTACAGAGTTGCGATAACCATCGACTGTAGGAGGTCCGCCTCCATACTGACTTTCGTTCCTCGTGAGTGATGCGATCGTCATCGTCGACTACGACCCTGCGTGGCCGTCGGAATTCGTCCACCTTCGCAATCGCGCCCAAGCCGCGCTGGGCGATGTCACCGTCGTGATCGAGCACGTCGGTTCGACAGCGGTGCCAGGGCTTCCGGCCAAAGACGTGATCGACATGGTGGTGGTCGTCGAGTCGGACGATGATGTCAACGAGGCGATCTCACGCCTGGAGGCGATTGGATACGGGGCGCGAGGGAACCTCGGGGTCGAGGGTCGTGAAGCCTTCTCGTGGCCGGAAGGCGAAAAGCGACACCACCTGTATGTCTCGCCGACGACAAGCGCAGAGCTGCAAGCGCAAGTGGCGTTCCGCGATCGGCTGCGGGCCGATCCGACCGTCGCACGCGAATACGTCGCGCTGAAACGGGAACTGGCCGCCCGCCACCGCGACGACCGCAGTGCGTACACCGAGGCGAAGACGGAGTTCATCGAGGCAACCCTGGGGTTGGACTGAACGGCCGATAGCGGGCTCCGACGAGGTTTGACCGTGCATCGTCGAGTCGGCGCTTGGCTACCTGACTACTTAGTAGCGGTGATACCGGACTACCCAGGTTCTGCCGAAACCGCGACTACGCTCCGCCTAGCGCGCAGGTTCAGGTTGATGCGCCGACCGCGCCCGAGGGACATCTTGCTCTAGCCCTGGCGGGTCGGGCAGGATTTCCCGTACCTCTTGCGCGCAGCGGCAGGCGACGGCGATCTTGGCAGCCCACTCCAGCGCCTCCTCGCGGGAGGACACATCGACGATCGAGAACCCGCCGATGACCTCCTTGGTCTCCGGGAACGGGCCGTCGGTGATCACCCCGTCGGTGGCCACGATGCTCGCCCTCTGGCTTTCCAATCCAGCGCCATAAACCCACACTCCGGCGTCTTGGGCCTCCTTGACCACCTCGATCCCTGCCTTGGCCACGTCGGGCAACTCCTCCTCGGGGAAGGTCATCCAGCCGTCATCGAACGAGATCAGGTACCGCGTCATCCGTGCCTCCCTTGTCTCCCGGCGGCCTCCTCCGGCCGCCTCTTCACCTCTTAGACGGAGCGCTGCCTCCGGATTCGACACTCTGCCAAGAGAATTTTTCAGGCGAGCGTCCTGTCGCTGACTACGAAGTAGCGGTAATACCTGACTAGCTGGATCGAGGGAGAGGACGCTTGCCCACCCGGCGGAGGTTTCCGGCTCCACCGATGATTTCTGGCCTCTTGGCGAGTCAGACCGGGTGGAGTGACACAGGCGAGAGGATCAATCGAGCGCGAGGCGAGTTCGATCGAGCTGACTGCAGCTCTGGCGTCATTCCGGAACGCTGGGCCAGGCGAGGGTCCTGGGCCTCACTACGGAGTAGGGGTAATACCTGGCAGCCTCTGGCGAGAGGACGCTGGCCCCACGACGGCCATCTCGCCGTCCGGCGGGCCTTCGGGGCGCAGCCGCCGACCTCTACCTTGCGCCGCAAGACAAGTTGTACTATCATGCGACGCATGGCAAGTGAAAGTCGACGTAGCCAGCTGCTCCGCGGGGTGCTCGACCTTTGCCTACTAGCGGTGATGGACGAGGGACCTGCGTACGGCTACGAGATGACCAAGCGGCTGCGCGCCCGCGGTCTCCCGATCGTCGGCGAAGGCTCCATCTATCCGTTGCTGGGACGCTTGGAGCGTGACGGCCTGGTCGAGACATACCGGGCCGCGAGTAACGGCGGGCCGCCGCGGAAGTACTACCGCCCCTCGAGCGCCGGGCGGCTGGCACTCGCGCTGGGCGTGTCCGAATGGCGAGCTGCCCGCGATGCCGTCGATGCCGTGCTCGCTCCCATCAAGATCGAGGTGATTTCATGAGTGATTTCGTCGAGCAGTGCCGCCGGGAGTGGAGGCGCCTCGGTGTCCCCGATCCGCTCGCCGAGGAGATGGCGGCAGACCTAGCCTCCGACCTCAACGAAGCCGAGGCCGAAGGCGTCTCCGCCGAGGAGCTCCTCGGAAACAGCTCCTCTGATCCGCGTTCGTTCGCTGCCTCCTGGGCGGCCGAACGAGGGATCATCCCCAGACCGCTCAGCCAACCGACTCGCCGCAGACCGCGCTCTCTCATGGCGTTCACAGCCATTGCAGCGATCGCGCTCATTGGCGCAGCGGCGTTGCTCCTGACTGGAGAACCCCAGTTGACACTCCGCACGTCACAAGCGCCTCACCCTCTCGGGCCGCTACCGCCCGGCGTCGGCGGGCAAGTCGTCCACACAACAAGCGCATCCGCCCCGATCGAGTGGATCCTCCTGGTTCTCGCGATCATTGCGCTCGGCTTCGCTGCATGGCTGTGGTCGAACTGGAGCCGCTCACGGCCACCCACCGCCCCCGCCTAGCAGCGACCTCACGCGGCCCTGCTCAGGGTCATCGCGGAACACTGGCGCACGCCACGCGGCGCGTATCCCCGCCGATGCCCTAACTCGAACAGGATGCCGCCTAGCCGCAGGGACTCTCAGACTGTCAAGCGACATTCCCGCACACTCGCGCAGGGCGAGAGTTTTCTCTCTAACTACAGGGTTGCGATAACACCGGACTGCGCCTTCTGGAACGCGCGCGAGCGATCAGCGCGAATGAAAAAACGGGGCTAATGCACCATTCTTGAAGTCGTCCGGCGTGATCGCTACGTCGCCTGAAAAGGGATAGGTGAGGTCGAGGAGCACCACAAGCGAGATCGCGACGACGATCGCGATCGCGGCCGGGCCGAGCACGTGAAACCAGAAGTTCGGAGATCCGACGAGCACGGCGTAGGCGACGATCACGAAGCTGCTGACCAAGATGAGGACGACGATGTCCCGCGGAAGCCCACCGCTGGCTGTTTCGACCCGATTGCGGCGAGCGTCGAGCGCATCGTTCAACTGGCGTACCGCGTCGTCGTAGAAGGCCGTCTGCTCGTGTGACCTCGGCTTGACCGTGCGGAACGCTGCGAAGATGTTGTCCAGTCCACCCTTAGCGAGCGCGCTGTCGTGGCCTTCGTGCATCTGCCGCCATTCGTCGTTGACCACGGCTCGCGCGTAGGTTCCCACGGCGCGACGCACGTTGCTGCCCCCGGGCTCCGGGAAGGCCGCACTGTCTCTGACCACCGACGCGAGAGAGTCAGCCTCCCGACTCACGTTGTCCTGCGCGCCGAGAAAGTTCTGATACGCGATGACGATTACGAACGCGAGGATCAGGCCGAACAACGCTGCGACGACCCCGAGCATCGGCGCAGAGATTTCTGCGTGGAAGCCTTCACTAGTCGCCGGCACCCAGCGCCGGATCAGCCAGACGGCCAGCACGACGACAGCGAACGTGAAGGCGACCGCCACGATGATGAGCACCGCGAGCGGTACGGAGTTGAGTGTTCCGCGGAACACGGACCGAGTCTAGTGGGGAGGGTTCATCCCTATAGGGTGGCACCTTGCGTCAGCGTGGGACCAAGTGCTCGGGCTCGCGTTAGGACCTTCATAGCGGTGAGCCTCAGCGATATGTGGGGGACGAGCGCGTCGCGCCGACCGCAAGCGGAGGTGTAGCAGCAGCTGGTCCAGGCGAGGGTTCTCTCTCCAACTACTGAGTAGCGGTAATACCTGACAGCCTCCGAAGACGGGACGCTCCTGCACGCCAGTCGTGAGGCGGGGAGGCAGCCTCGGTCATCTTGAGTGGCGCTGCGCGAGGAGCGTCAGACTGGCTGGACGAGCCAGGTGAGTCGTTCCGTGACGAGGTTGGGATCAGGGAAGTGGCCGCCCTGTTCGTCGATGACGACATCGGCGCGGGGCACGTGGTGAGCGAGCCACTCGCCGTGCTGGGGTGGCGTGAGCACGTCGGTCACCAGCCATGACGGCATCATCTTGCGTCGCGTTCATGGTGGCAAGCTCGCACTCGTCAGGGACATTTACAGACGCTGGCGCAGGCGAGGGGATGGACGTTGTGCCGGTGCTGCGTACGATCCGAAGCGTGGCACCGCAGCACGTCGAGGACGGCCAGCGGATCGAGATCGCGCGCATGCAGCAGCTGCTCGCCGAGCGCGACTAGGGCTCGGCGAGGAACGCCTCCAGACGCCCTGCCTCGTCCTCGATCTCGCGCCGCGCCGCGGCTGAAAGAGGCTCGAACGGCTCCAGCACGACACGGCCGTCGTCGACGCGCCAGATCCCGGCGACGAAGCCGTCGACGAGGAACGTCTGTGCGACGTCGCCGTTCATCTTGATCACCGTCTTCCGGTAGGCCTCCGGGAGCACGCGCGTGCGGTCGGCCCACGCGAGCAGGACGTTGTCCCACTTCGGCAGGAAGCGTACGGGCGCCGGGGTCTCGGCGTCCGGCAGCGGCGCTCGTGGGACGTCGAGGAGCTCGCGGCCCTGCTCGTCGCGGAAGCGGCGCAGCGGCTCGAGCAGCTCCAGCGCAGCGTCGATCTCGGCCACGCGGATCATGCTCCAGGCTCCGATGTCGCGGCGCGTCGAAGGGCCGAAGGCCGCGAGGTAGCGGCGGAAGATCTCGGCGCGCGCCTCGACCGGGACGTGCGCCTCCGGTTCCTCGATTGCGACAAACCGTCGCTCGTTGCGCGGCTGCCAGAGGGCCGTCTCGTGGTGGTGGACGATGTGGGCTGCGACGCGCGCCATCTGCCAGGCGCGGCGCGCATCGACGCCGGCGAGGCCGTACTCGCTCTCCAGGTGGGCGAGCGCCTCCGCCGACGTGACGGGTCCCCGGGCTGCGAGTGCGCGCACCGACGGGGCGAGCTGCTTCGCCCGCTTCGTCTCCCAGGGGAAGGCCGCCCGGATGAGCGCATAATCGCGCCGCGTGACGAGGTGCAGCGTCTGCCGCGTCGCCGTCGCCCTGACGATCGCGGACTGCCGGAGAAGTCGCTCGAGCGACCCGCGCCGGAACCCCGTCGTGCGCGTCCAGATACCGACGTACGGAGCCTGCGGCGACTGCGCCTGCATCCCGACGAGGCGCTCGATCACCGCCGTTGGCGAGAGTCGCGTGCGGTGGAGGAGGAGCTGCCGCGCGAGTGTCGCGCGGTTCAGTTCTCGCAGCGTGAGGACTCGTTCGGCCACAGGCCCGAGGCACTCTAATCCGCCGACGGAGCGGCGAATCCGGTCGCGCGGATCGTTCGTAGTCCCGGGGGACATTGCCGCCAATGCTTTCAGGGGACAT
>CAWHXK010000031.1:0-59956 GCA_963833255.1 uncultured Actinomycetes bacterium | reverse complement strand
AATACCAGCCGGCAGATTGGCGGCTCGATCGGGCTGGCCGCCGTAACCACGATCGCCGCCACCGCGACGAGCAACTACACCCACCGTCACGGTGTGCCCGCCTTCGGCGGCCCGGCGCTCACGCACGGGTTCCAGATCGCCTTCTACACGCTGGCCGGTGTGGCACTCGCGGGCGCGGCAATCGCCGCCGCCTTTGTTGAGTCCAAGCCTAAGGCGGCTGCGACTACGAAGCCCGTCGAGGCCGAGGTCGCGCTCGAGGAGGCAGCGTGATCGTTCGAGCATCTACCTACAGTGGAACGAGCTCGCGCAGCAGCGTCTAGCTCGCGAAACACGCGATTGGTGGAAGGGCCGCCCCGGAGGGCGGACCCTCGCCGCCGCTCGGAGCTGTCCCTTCCTGGTGCGGCCGCTCGTCGTACCTGGCGATGACTCTTCACCTCTCGCCGAGTCAAAGGAGGAAAATGATGGCAACGGCGACGATCAACCAGAAAACAGAATTGGCACACCGCACTAGCGACGGGATCGACGTCTACCTGTTCTGGAACCAGGTCAACGGCCGCGTCACCGTCCAGCCTCTTCGACGAGCGAACGAACAACGGCTTCGAGATCGAGGTCGACAGCCGCCACGCGCTCGACGCCTTCAACCACCCCTTCGCCTATGCAGCACGAAGCAACATGTTCGATCCGAGCGCCTTCAGCGGTGCGCTCGCCGCTTGACGCGCAACGGAACTCGCACGGCCTATGCCGTCTCGCTCGGCGTGAGCGCCAGCCGGATCGAACGATCTTCGTGAGACGTCACCTGCGCAATCTTTCCAAAGCCTCATACTGTTATTTTTTTTTTTTTTTTTTTTTTTTTTTTTTTTTTTTTTTTTTTTTTTTTTTTTTTTTTTCCCCCCCCCCCCCCCCCCCCCCCCCCCCCCCCCCCCCCCCCCCCCCCCCCCCCCCCCCCCCCCCCCCCCCCCCCCCCTGGCCGCTACGGGGTGCGGCTTCTCATTTGCGACGATTGCCTGTCACGATCTCGTGCGGATGCCGGCGCCGTCTGATCGTCCAAACCGTCTGTTCATTGTCTTGGAGGTCCCAGCCCTGCTCGCTGGCATGGCGTTCCCTACCGCCGACACCGACTGGGTGGAGTTGCATCGGCGCGGCTTCCAGCAGCTCGTTCGTCTTCACCCTGGCCACTACGACCCGGCCCCGCTGACCGCGCATGAGATCCTGCTTGAGGATCTTGTCGCTGGCCGTAAGCCACTCGATGTGGCGTCCGAGCGCGACCGCGTCTTGGACGCGGCACGCCTTGCCACTGGATGTGTGCAGCGCGGCGAAGGCGTCGTTGTTCATTGCGTCGGCGGAACCGGCCGAACAGGAACCGTACTCGGATGTGCGCTCCGGTACCTCGACCGCGACGCAGACGAGGCGGTCGCGATGATCCAGGCTCACCGCCCACACTGGCCGGAGTCACTGTGGCAGGAGGAAGTTGTCCGCACCATGCAGCCGAGCTGAGCCGCTGTTCACAACATGGCCGCCGGTCGCGAGCCCGCCGCCACTTCGTCCCGAGGTGCGGCTCGCATATTCGATGGCTTCGCCGATCGCTATACGGATCGCTGTCGCATTTTGGCGGAAGCGCGACAGAGGCAGCAGGGTGGGTGCGCGGCTTGCTCAGGAGGGGTGGCTCGCCGGTTCGCACGTCGGCGGGCGCTTCGTTCCTCGGCGGAGATGGCGCAGGTCAGCCACACGCGTCCTCCCGGATTTGCTTCACGAATAGTTAACGCAGCAGCAATCTGCTTCGCGAAGTGGTTAACGAGGCGGAAACGTGCGCGGTGCAGACTTCGGCTGGCTGCCGAGGCGCGGAGCGATTGTGAGCGAGGGGATTCTCAGGTTCCGAGGTATCGCCGCGAGGCTGAGCATCGCGCTGCTTGTCGTGAATCTGGTGGCGCTGGCTATTGTCTATGGAGGAACCGTGCCTTCGTTGGGAAGGCGCCTTGTGGCGGTGCGAGAGGCTGCATTGCTGAGGGATGCCCGCTACCAGCGGAAGATCTATGAGAACGCCCCGCTCGATCCCGATTTCGCCAACAAGGCCTCAGCCGCGAGCGACGCTCGTGCGACTGTGCTTGCCCCGCTGAACCCGCGCTCTGGTGACGTTCTGAGCGTCATACAGGACTCGCGGAGTGGGCAAAGCGCAGCAGACATCGAAGACGATCCGGTCGCGAGGCAGGCGGCAACGACGCGTACCGCTCTCCGCGGGGTTGTGTCGCGTGGCGACGAGCGCTACGCCGAGGTCGCGGTCCCGCTCGCGTCGGACGGTCGCATCTTGCTTCTCTCGGCATCGCTCCGCGCCGAGTCGCGCAGCGCGGCATTCATTAGTCGCCGCATCTTGCTCGCAGCCGCCGCAGCCGTGCTCGCGGTTCTCCTACTCGGGTACCTCGGCGCCCGCATCGTCTCGCGCCGGATCGAACGACTCAACGTAGCCGCAAGACGGATCGCCGGAGGGCAGTTTGGCGATCCAATCGAGGATGCAGGCCGCGACGATCTCGGCCAACTAGCCCAAGAGTTGGAGACGATGCGCGGGCAGCTCGCGCGGCTCGACAGCGCCCGCAAGGAGTTCATCGCCAACGCCTCACACGAGTTGCGAACGCCACTGTCCTCGATCGGCGGATTCCTCGAAATGCTCGACGACGAAGAACTCGATCGCAACACGCAGCGCGAGTTCATCCAAACCACACGAGAGCAACTCGACAGGCTGATTCGGCTCTCCCTTGATCTGCTTGACCTCTCACGGCTGGACGCGGGCCGCATGCCTCTCTCGCTCGAGCCAGTTCGCCTCAGCCGGATCGCCAGTTTGGTCGTCCATGAGCTGTCAGCCGCCGCGAACAAGCAGCAACACAGACTGGAGCTGCTCGCTCGCGGAGAAGTCATCGTTTTCGGCGACCACCAACACATCGCGCGCATCGTCCGCGTGCTCGTCGAAAACGCTCTTCGCCACACCCCACCCGGAACTGCTATCTCGGTCATCGTCTTTGGCTCCGACGACCGCGGGCAAATCAGTGTCGAAGACGCAGGATCGGGCATCCCCGCATCTGACCTCAACCTGATCTTCGAGCGCTTCTACCGGATCGAAGGCACCGTCGCATCGGGCAGCGGCCTCGGCCTCTCGCTTGCGCAACAACTAGCCGCGCTCATGGACGGCAGGATCGACGTCGAGTCAAGCCCAGGACGCACCACCTTTTCGCTCGTGCTACCCCTACACCTGCCAGCGACTCAGCCGAGGCTAGAGACGCACGCCCTCGCTTGACTGCACTACCGGCACGGCACCAGAGCAGAGACGCAGTTACCGGCCCGCCCGCCATCAGCCGTGTCGCCTTCTGTTGGAACTGCGACAGAGACCTCGGCCTGGCGCGCGTCCATTCGGCCAGGGACTTCCGTTTCGCGCAGCCGCTCCCGTTCAGCGTTGACAGCGATCGGGTGCTCGTGAAAACGTCGTGCGTCGAAGCCCGAGGACCGCAAGGTCAGCGGGCTTCGGCATTTCTGTCTCGACGCCCTTGAGCAGCGGGCGGTCTAATCGGGTTCGAGGTCCGGGTTGGAGCGTGGAGGTCGTCGAGTTAGGTTGTTACGCTCGTCTCGGATGGGACGCGGCTCCAAGTCGATCAGGCGCTGGCGCAAGGACCGCAAGCGAAAAAAGGCCGAGCGCGAGAAGCGGAAGCTTGCTGCCGCCGATCAAAGGCGCGGCAGTAGCCGACAAAGGAGCGGATAACCCAATTCGGCTGCTGCCCCCTCTTCTGCCAGCACGACACAGCGTGTCGCTGTCGCGTTTGGCGGAAAGGCGACACGGGCCCGCGATGGCGGAAGCCTCAGAACCAGGGATCGATTAAGCAGGTGAAACCGCCGACTCCCTATATGCGCACGTGTTGGGCGTGTGTCTGTGGCCGTGTTCGAGATCGGAACAATCATCAGCTACCGAGGGCGCCTCAACGTCGTCGTTGGCGTAACGCCGATGGGCGTCACGCCTACCTTGCTTGAGCTCGAGGACACGCAGAGCGGGCGGATCCGCCGAGTACGAGCGGACGATCCCCAGCTCGTCGTCGAACCAACGAAACGCCTTCCAGCCGACGACGCATGATCGCCACGCAGAAGCGGCAGCCATCTCTGGCCGGCCCAACAAACCGCGACAGCACTTGAGGCGATCCCGGTGCCGCTCGCTGCTCTTCCAGGGGTGCGCTTGAATGCGCACAGACGCCGAAGCAAGCGAGGCCCTCTCGCGGGTGCAGTAAATCGTTAGATGTGGACGTTCGTGGTCGTCGGGCAGCCGTCCGTCCCAGTCGCGCAGGTGACGCAGGAACTGTGCCGGCCAGCTTTTGGATCGCTCGCGCACTCGCTGCACTATCAAAGCGATGTTTAGGAGCAGAACCGCGAACACCGCCGCCGCCAAGGGTGGGAGCCACTGAGGCATGTGGAAGAGCCTAACCCCCTCCGGACCACCTTGAGGTGTCGCTGTTTGGTGGAACTGCGACGTGCCTTCGGTTTACGGGTCGCGGCTGGCTGTGCATTTGGCGGGGGCGAGGTCGCGGCTTCGTCTTTTTTCTTGGCTGACGACGCGCTGTTCGGCTGCTGTTTGGCGGCCGAGACGGACGACGGTGTTGTAGTCGACGCGGTCGGCCTCGGAGAGGTCAAGGCGAGCGGTGTAGTGGACGTCGCGTTGGGCGTGTTCCTCGGCTGTGCGGGGCCAGCCGTCGCTGCCGCCCCAGAGCGGAACCCCGCCGACCCGACGGAAGCCGCTCGGCAGATTTTCCTCAGCCTCGGCCACCGGCTGCTGCTGCGCGGGCGGGGCCGGCGCTCGACCGCGCTGCCGCTCGTCTGCGCTGGGCCGGACGGGTCCCTTAACAGTGCGGGGTCGCGTAGCGCTGGCCCGCGCTGGCGGCGTTGCTGCGCGCGTTCGAGCTCGCGGCGGAAGGCGGGCGCGGCTTTCCAGTTGAAGCGTGCGGCTGGTGACGCCGACCGCGGCGGCCGCTTGTTCCTGGGTCATTCCCCCACCGAGCAGCCTCGCCGCCCGCTTCTGCATGCGTGTCCGCTCCTGCCGGCGGCGGCGCTCGTAGGCGAGCTGCTTCTCCGTCCGCTTGCTCAAGCGCTTGTCCCGGAGACGAGCGAGCCGGCTCTCTTCGGCGGCGGCCTCCTTTCTGGAAGGTTCGCCGAGCCTACTCCGCTGTGCGGGAGGTAACAACGGCGCTCGCGATCACTGCTCGGCGATGTGAGTGACCTTGCCGACGACGAGGTCGCGGCACGCCTTCTCGCTCTGCCCGGAATCGGCCCGTACGGCGCCGCGCATCTGATGATGCTTCTCGGGCGGCACTCACGTCTGGTCCTCGACTCGTGGACGAGGCCGAGGTACGCGCAGGTGAACGGTCGCAAGGCGAGCGACGCCACGGTCGAGCGACGGTTCCGCCGTTACGGGAGGTACAGCGGCCTGGCCTTCTGGCTGGTACCTGACGAAGGACTGGGTGCCTGGCTAGGAGTCCTCATACACTCAGTACGTGAAGGGCGCCGCCATCGTCACGACGGTCGTCGGGAGCTATCCGCAGCCTGCCTGGCTGATCGATCGCGATCGCCTCGGCGACCGGCTTCCCCCGCGCGTGCGTGCGCGCGAGCTCTGGCGTGTGCCGGAGCCGTTCCTCGAAGAGGCGCAGGACGACGCGACGCGGCTGGCAGTGGAGGACATGGAGCGCGCCGGCGTCGACGTGATCACGGACGGCGAGATGCGGCGGGAGAGCTACTCCAATCGGTTCGCGACGGCGCTCGAGGGAGTGGATCTGGACCGACCCGGTGTGGCGCTCGACCGCACCGGTCACGAGAACCCGGTGCCGCGCGTCGTCGGGCCGATCCGCCGCTCACGACCGGTCGAGGTGCGCGACGTCGAGTTCCTCCGCTCGCTTACGAGCCGCCGGATCAAGATCACGGTTCCGGGCCCGTTCACGATGACGCAGCAGGCGCAGAACGACTACTACGACGACGAGCGCAGCCTTGCGCTCGCGTATGCGGGCGCGGTCAACGACGAGCTCCGCGATCTGAAAGCGGCGGGCGCGGACATTGTGCAGATCGACGAGCCGTACCTCCAGGCGCGGCCGGAACGGGCGCGCGAGTACGCGGTCGAGGCGATCGACCGTGCGCTCGACGGCATCGAGGGCGACACCGTCCTCCATACGTGCTTCGGCTATGCGCACGTCGTCAAGGACAAGGGTCGCGTGACGGGCTACCCGTTCCTCAGGGAGCTGAACGCGTGCGCCGCGACGCATGTCTCGATCGAGTCCGCGCAGCCACGGCTCGGTTCCGGGATCCTGCGCGACCTTCCGGACAAGACGATCGTCCTCGGTGTCCTCGACCTCGGTTCGGACGAGGCTGAGACGGCGGACGAGGTTGCCGAGCGCATTCGGCACGCGCTCGAGATTCTGCCGCGCGAGCGCCTCGTCGCCGCGCCGGACTGCGGCATGAAGTACCTGTCGCGCGAGTTGGCCGTTCGCAAGCTCGAGGCGTTGGTCGCCGGTGCCGGGCGGGCGTAAGACGCATATCGCGAAGGCGTCGGCGGAGCGCGTCGAGGTGCGTGGCCGCGACCTCGTCGGCGATGTGATGGGACGCCTGACGTTCACGGAGTACTTCCACCTGCTGCTGACCGGCGACGAGGCGACCGAGCAGCAGCGCTTCTTCCTCGACCTTGTTCTGGTCGCGATCGCCGAGCACGGGCTCATGCCGTCGAACGTCGCGGCGCGGATGACGCTCGCGGCGGATCCCGCAGCGCTGCAGGGCGCGGTCGCCGCCGGGCTCCTCGGCGCGGGACCCGTGATCCTCGGCACGTCAGGCGAGTGCGCTCGCCTGCTCGAATCCGACGAGGAGCCGTTCGAACTGGCTCGCGGCATCCACGAAGCGGGCGGCAAGGTACCCGGGTTCGGCCATCCCATCCACCGACCCGTGGATCCGCGTGCCGAGCGCATCCTCGCTCTTGCAGACGAGCACGGCGTGAGCGGCGGGAACGTCGCGCGTGCCCGGGCGCTGCGAGACGCGGTCGCCGAGTTGTGGGACAAGCCGTTGCCGCTGAACGTTGCGATGGCGATCGCAGCCGTGCTGCTCGATCTCGGCTACACGGCCGACGCGGTGAGAGCGGTACCGATCCTCGCCCGCACGGCGGGGCTCCTCGCGCACCTCGCGGAAGAGCGCGAGCTGCCGATCGGTCTTCACCTCGGCCGCGTCGCCGAGGACGCCGTCGAGTACGAGTGATGTTCGATCCCGAGGTCGAGACCCGTCCGTGGGAGGACCAGCTCGCGCTCGACGACGCGAGCTTCCGCGAACAGCTCGACTACCTGCGCGCGCGGTCGTCGTTCTATCGCGACCGGCTCGCAGAGTTCGAGGGGGCAGGCCTGACGCAGATCGCTGACCTGCCGCTGACCGAGAAGGAGGAGCTTCGTGCAACGCGGACACAGGACAATCCGATCGGCGCACATCTCTGCGCGAACGAGGCGGAGCTCGTGCGGATCTACTCGACGAGTGGAACGACCGGCACGCCGAGCTACGTCCCGTTGACCGCCGGCGACCTCGACAACTGGGTCACGACGTCGGCGCGTAGCTACGCAGCGTCGGGCATCGAAGCGGGTCAGCGCATCGCGACGACGTACAACGCAGGGCCCTTCGTCGCCGGGGCGGCGCTCGCCGCCTTCGAGCGGATCGGCCTCACGCACATCCCGCTCGGCACCGGCAACACCGAGCGGCTCGTCCGGACGATCGAACTGCTCCGACCGGAGGCCGTCGTGCTGACGCCGTCGTACGCGGCCCACCTCGCCGAGCGGGAACCGGATCTCGCATCTTCGAGTGTCGAGCGCGTCCTCGTCGCGGGCGAGCCGGGCGGCGGCCAGCCGGAGCTCCGGGCGCAGCTCGAGGCGGGCTGGGGGGCCAAGGTGACCGAGGCGATGGGTGTCGGCGACATCGGCGTCTCGCTCTTCGGCGAATGCAAGGAGCAGGCGGGGATGCATGTCGGCGCGCGCGGGCTCGTGCACATCGAGGTGATCGATCCGGAGACTGAACGACCGCTCGCGCTCGAGGACGGCGCGGCCGGCGAGCTCGTGCTCACGCATCTCCGCCACCGGGCAGCGCCGCTCCTCCGCTTTCGAACACGCGACCACGTCATCGTCCGCACGAGCCCGTGCGCGTGCGGCCGCACCGGCCCGCGCCTGCGGTGCATCGGCCGCACGGACGACATGGTGATCGTTCGCGGTGTCAACGTCTTCCCGTCGGCGGTCCGTGACGTGGTCGCATCCTTCGCGCCGACCGTCAGCGGGCACATGCGCATCAAGCCCGCCACGTCCGCGGTGAGGCAGGAGCCACCGCTCCCGGTTGTCGTCGAGCTGGCCCGCGACGCGACGCCCGCCGACTCCCTCGCCGCCGCGATCCGTGAGAGACTGCGCGCAGTGCTCGTCGTCCAGACGCGTATCGAGTTCGTGCCGTACGGAACGCTCGCGCGCAGCGAGTACAAGTCCCAGCTGCTGGAACGCTGATGCGGAAGATCCAGACCCAGGGCGTCCATCACATCACCCTCGTCGGCGCCGACCGGCAGACCTCGATCGACTTCTGGGAAGGCGTGCTCGGGATGCCGTTCGTCTTCGAGCAGCCGAACCTCGACAACGAGGCGGAGAGCCACCTCTACTTCGACCCGGGCGACGGGCGCCTCATCACGGTCTTCACCGACGAGGGACGCGAGCGGGGCGGCACGACGACGGTGAAGGAGCCCGGCCGCGTCCACCACCTCGCCTTCAACGTCTCGCAGGCGACGTTCCGCCAGACGGTTGAGCGGCTCGACGAGCGCGGCATCCACCACAGCGGCGTCAAGGACCGCGGCTTCATGGACTCGATCTACTTCGACGACCCCCTCGGGCTGCTGGTCGAGCTCGCGTCCTACCGATTCGAGCCGCCGTCGGGCTTCACGCATGCCGAGGTGCTGCTCGAGGCGCACAAGCTGCGCGTCGAGCGAGGCGACTACAACATCGCGCAGGAGCACCTCGCCGACGCGATCGAGGCGTTGGTCACGCGATCGCGCGAGTCACTGTCCGAGGATCGCGATCCGAAGGATCCCTACCAAGCCGGGAGGAGCACATGGCTGCAAACAAGCTGAACATCCTCGAGCCGAGCGTGAACAACATGTGCGTGCGAGTATTCGTCCGTGCCGCCGGCCTCGACTTCGAAGAGGAGAACGTCTGGGGCCAGACGACAGGCCCGGAGTACCTCGCCAAATACCCGGTACACCTGACACCGACGCTCGAAGAAGAAGGGCTTCCGAAGGGAACGCTCGGAGAGAGCTGCGCGATCATGGCGTACCTCTGCAACAAGCATGGCCTGACGCAGTTCTATCCGGCCGATCCGGGTGAGCGCGCGATGGTCGACAACGCGATGTTCTATTTGATCGGCACGTTCTATCCGCTGCTCACGCGCGCGACGTACCCGACGCTGCAGTTCCCGCAGTACGCGGGCGAGGTCGGAACGTCCGAGGCTGACGCCGAGATGAAGGCGAAGGCGCAGAAGGATGCCGAAGCCGCGCTCGCCGATCCGCTCGAGGCGTTCCGCTCGTTCTTCCTTGACGATCGGAAGTTCGTCGGCGGCGACGAGCCGTCGATCGCCGACCTCCGCTGGGTCGCCACGCTCGAGTTTCTGCGCGCGATCGACTACGACTTCCCCGCCTGGACGGAGGACTACATGCGCCGCGTCGAGGAAGCACTCGGTGAGGCGTACACCGGGCCGGCGCAGGACGTGCGCGGCTACATCGCCTCGGTCAAGCCGGCAGAGCAGCCGGCCTCCTGAGCGAATGTAGTCGCGCGCGATACCACATCTGTACGCCGCTTGCTCAGATCGACGGCTCCAGGGAAACCCAATGGATGACGAATCCAACAGACGCGGTCGAGGAGCTCAGACGAGCGCCGGGTCGCGCGACGCGTCGTAGATCGTTCGATCGGGCGGCGTCGCGAGCGCCTCCGAAAGCATCGCCATCGCCCTGTGGACCTCGGGAGCCGACCTGAGCGTCTCTACCGGTGTCGTTGAGCTAGTCGGCAAGAGCGCTTCAAAAGCCGTTGCACCTTCGGGTACGTGACCAGAAGGTAGAAGCCTCGGCGAGTTGGCATCTGCCTACTGCTCGTAGCGTTCGACGACCTCGGGGTCGCGAACACGCGCCGCGTTTGGCCTAACCCTGAATGCTCACCGTTGTCGAGCCACGCGGAGATGCTGCCATGGCCGCAACTCGTTGATGTATGACGCGCCGCGATTAGCCGCCCTGAGTGGCCGAGGCCAGGAGCACGGCGAAGTCTCCTGCGTCGTCCGTCCGCCAGCGTTGCACGGCGAGACCGGCCGCCTCGAGCTCGTTGGTTAGGGTGAGTCCACGCGATGTTTCACCGCCGCCGAACGCCCGCGCTACGAACCAACAACTCATTGTCACATTTGACGGGCTAGCGCTGATCTGAATACGTGCGCGCGCTCCAAGGGATCGCTCTTGGACGCGACGCAACCGCGACCGCACGCGGCAGGCTCGCGGCTCTTAGAGAACGGCTGAAGCTGGAGAGGCGCGGCACGAGCAGCTACCCCGAAGCGAGCTCATGGGATGATCCTGAACTGCAGCGACGCTGGGCGCGCGTAAGCGCTCGAGCCGGTCGCTAGCTGGAAGACTCGCTCGATGCCGCGGCCGGCTCGGGCTCGACCGCAGGCTCCGCGTCCTGCGCAAAGAGCGACGCGACGTTCTCGTCGAGATCTTCCACGACGAAGTTCTGTGCCCCAAGTGGCTCGAGCAGTTCCTTCGCCGTGTCGATCGCGTCGCTGGCGATTTCCACGACGATCGCCGAGCTGTTGGGCTCCAGCGACTTGCCGAGTTGCTCGAGCTGGTCGTTCTTGAACCCGGAGTCGCGCAGCTTTGAGACGAGGGCTCCAACCGAACCGCCGACGACGATCCCGAGCGGGCCGCCCAGGATGCCGATTGCACCGCCAAGGAGCGCACCGCGACCCGCGCCCCAGTCCTTCGACTCGACGAACTTCGCCTTGCCGTCCGGCCGGACGTAGAGGACGGCGGTGTTGCCGATTTTGTCGCGCATGGCCCCTCCAAGCGCCCCCGCGCCACGCGATCCACCATCGGGGGTGGCGAAGCTTGCTGCCAGGATCTTGCGTGCTGATTCCTGTTGCATGACGCGTCCTCCCTCAGTGGGCGAGATGATCGCTGCGACTCTACCTCGGCTTCGACAACTCCGGCCACCCGACGATCATTCACCGCAGGCAGGCTCAGCAGGCGTGGAAAGGGCGGGTCGAATGCGGCCCGGAAGATCACGGGATCATCGAGGACGACCGACGGATGCACTTCGGCTCGGCTTCTGGGGGCGGCGCCGACTAGTGGCCCGTGGACGAGAAGTGCATGTAGTCCTTCGTCGAGCCGCTCCACGATCCGCCCCAGCCCCATCCAATCGAGCGGAAGGCGCGCACGACCGCGGCGGTCACCATTCCCGGTCGAATTCTCGAGCGATTGAGGTACGGAATGCTTGCGCGCTCGCGCGTGCGTCCGCAGCCGGTGTACGGATTCTCGATCGGATTGATGTCGACGGCGAGGCCGTACGCGTGCTGCGACCAGTTCCCGGTGCCGCTCCCGCACGGTGACGGCACCGCGCGACGGCATTCGAAGCCTTCGCTGACGTCCCCGTCACGCGGCCTGCCCACCTTCGGCCCGTAGTAATCGGAGAACGTCATATGCCGGATCGGAAAGCGCATGCCGTAAAGCAGGCGGAGGACGCGCGCGAGCGGCGCGGCCACCCTGCGGTTGACGACCAACTGACCCGTCTGCACGTTGCCGGCGAAGTCCCAGTGGGAAACCGTGAGCAGGCTCAGCGACGACAGTGGCACCGGACACCCGGCGTGCCAGAACTCGCCGATCAGCTGGGCGCGCTCTGGCGGCGCCAGCGGCCGAATCGCCGAATGGAACGGCGGCAGGCCGAACACGAGCGCGGACAGGGCGAGGAAACGCACCGCGTCATTGTGGCCAAAGCGACACGCTGCCGCCCTCGCCCTGCGCTAGCCTCGACCCCTGTTCCGGCCCGAGGGCCGCGTCAGCTCATCGGAACTTGCATGCTCTGCAGCCAAGCGCTTGCGCCGCCTCAATCGGCGTCAGGGCCAGGCGCAGCTGCCGGCGAACGCGATCCGGCTCACGCATCGGCTCCTCCTCTCCTCCGGCTGGAACATAAATAAGTTTGTCGCGCGCGCGAATACCAGATCGGCGTACAGCTACCTCAGCTACCGCTCGTTCCGGCGAGTCAAGGGATTGATGATCTCCTTCTCAGCAGCCTCCGCGTGCCAGCCAAATGAAGGAGGAGTCGAATCCGGGGCCCGGCTCGGTGCCATCCCACGCCATACTAGACAGGGCCAAGTGAGAGCACGCTCGCGCAGCCGACGGGGTCTACGTGTGATTAGCCGCCTTGGGGGAACGACCGCTGGACGAGGGCAATTCGCTTGGCTCGCTCCGTGAGACGCCTTAGCGGGCCGACGGTGTCTTCGTGGTTAGGTGCCGCCGAGTCGGGTGACCAGTTCGAGCATGGCGTCAAGCGCAGCCTCGAGTGGCTTGGTGTCTCGTTGGATCTGGGTGAGCAGGAGGCCGCCCTGCAGGGCGGCCAGCAGCGCGAGGGCGAGCGTGTCGGGGTTGGTCTCGGGCGTGAGATCGCCTCTTGCGTGCATCTCTCGAAGACCGCTCTGGATGGCGGCTTGCCAACGTCTGAAGGCCTCGGCAACGTGGGCTCTTGCTTCGGGGTCGGTCTCGGCGAGCTGGCTTCCGAGTGAGCCAATCGGGCAGCCCCCGCTGCCGTCGATCTCGCGTTTGTGCTCGATCACGAAGTCGCGCCAGGCCCGCAAACCGTCCAAGGTGCTGAAGTCGATCGTCTCCTGCTGGCCAACCATCGTGTCTGCCTGGTGGTCCACCACCGCCCGGACCAAGGCCGGCTTGTCGTCGAAGTAGTGGTAGAGCTGGGAGCTCGAGACGTCCGCTGCCGCACGCATGTCGTCGATTGTCGTGTGGGCGACGCCTTGCTGAAAGATCAGATCGGCGGCCGCGTCAACGATGCGCTGGCGCGTCTCCTGGCCCTTGCGTGTCAGTGGGCGAGAGGGGATGCCGGCAGCGCTCACGCAGCAGATCCTACCAGCTGAATGGATCGCATACTCCATTCCGTGTTAGAGTGGAGCGGGTAATCCAATTTGCCGGATCCGCAGCCACCGATCAAAGGGAGAACACGACGACATGGCACTTCAAGGAAAGACCGCCCTCATCACGGGCGCCAACGTCGGGATCGGCAAGGACGTGGCCCGGCAACTGGCTTTACGCCCCGAGATCGCCCGCATCTACCTGGCGTGCCGCAACCAAGAGCGGGCGACAACGGCAAAGGCCGAGCTCGAAGCGGAGACCGGCCGGCGCATCTTCGACATCGTTCTCATGGACGTTGCCGATCCGCGCTCGGTCCGCGCCGGCCTGGCGGGCATCAACGGATCAATCGACGCACTGGTCATGAACGCCGGTCGAATCGGCGGCAACTCGATGGACTTGACCGCTGACGGGGTCACTAACTTGTTCGCGACGAACGTTCTTGGTCACGTCGTTCTCCTCGAAGGGCTCCTGGCCGAGGACCGACTTGGCGAGGTGGCGGTCTTCGCCGGAAGCGAAGCAGCCAGGGGAGTCCCGAAGTTGCGGATGAAGCGGCCATCCTTCGTCTCAACCTCCGCCGACGAGCTCGCTACCGTCATCGACGGCAGCTACTTCGCCGGCAGAAAAGCTGACCCCAACCTAGCCTTCGGGCAGGTCAAGTACATCGGCGCCCTATGGATGGCCTACCTGGCCCGCCAACACCCCGACCGCCGATTCATCACCGTGAGCCCCGGCAACACCACCGGCACCAACGCACCCAACGAACTCAAATTGCCGCTGCGTATAGCGGCCAAATACGTCATGCCCACCTTGGGTCTCGCCCACAAACTTGACGTCGGCGCGAAGCGACTGGTCGACGGCGTCACCGACCCGACCCTGACTAGCGGCATGTTCTACGCCAGCGCGGCCAACACGCTCAAGGGTCCCTTGGTCAACCAAGCGGACATCTTCCCCGACTTCGCCAACCCCTCGTTTCAGGACCACGCCAACGAAGCCATCCACCGCTTTATCACTCCTAGCGCCTACAGGGCTGGCGGACGAAGCGACCTGGTTGACAGCTGAACACGGGTGACATTCCCGAGCACTCGCGCATACGAGAGTTCCTGGACGGCCGCCATGTGTGTCAGTTGGAGGTGGCTGAAAACGCAGGCGCGCCGAACTAGTGCCGCTCTCGCGCGCATCATTGGACGTGCGGTGAGGGCGCCAGGGCGCTGCTCTCGAGACGGTTACGGGCGTGCTCGACAGCGTGGTGGGCCGGGTTGGCATGAGACGCTCCGCCTCGTCGTTGTAGGCGCAAGAGCGGTAAACGAGCGAAGAAGGGAGCGAGCTTGCCTGGATACGCGATTGTCAACCTGATGGAGCTTGAGAACGGGGCCCGTGAGGGGGGCCCGACGCTGGAGGCGCGCTTTGCGCGTAGCGCGATCGAATCGGAGCACATAGGCGTCAGTCACTTCCGCTACGCGCCCGGCCGGCGCAGCAATCGAGGCCACAGCCACACCGAGCAGGAAGAGGTCTACGTCGTGCTCGGCGGCTCGGGACGAGTCAAGCTCGACGACGAGCTGGCTGACGTTCGTCCCTGGGACGTTGTCCGCGTCGCGCCCGGGACGTTCCGCGGCTTTGCTGCGGGGCCTGAAGGGCTCGAGTTGCTCGCGATCGGCTCCGATCGGCCCGAGGGGGGCGACGGCGTTCAGTCAGACGACGACTGGTGGGGCGACTGACGGCTGCGCGCAATTCAGAGCAACGTACTTGTCAAGGCCACCTCGCGTGGCCCGAGGAAGGACTCACCGAGGATTGCGGGATCGCACGAGACACGAGGGTTCGTACGGCGGACTCCTGCACGAGGCGGGAGAGCTTCAGCCCTGGCCATCGCGGGGACGGCTATATCCCCTCCTCCGCCTTTACTCGTCCGTCGCGGACGGCCTGTGCGAGCGCCCTGTAGTCGCTTTCATTGAGATCCGCGTATGCGGCGGCGAAGTCCGCTATCGCTCGATCGAAGACGTCGCTCTTGCCGAGGTACGAAGCGATCGCGATGCGGTCACCGGAGCGCGCATGTGCGCGGGCGAGCGCCCAGGCGCACACCTGCGCGTAGCCCGCGAGGCCCGGCGCCGTGATCGTCTCGACCTCCACGGACGTCTTCCAGTCCCAGAGCTGTCGGACGTAGTAGTCGCGGTCGACGCCGTCAGGCCCACCCTTGGTGCGAATCCAGCCGAGGAAGATGTCGCTGGCCGCCTGCATCAGAAGCTGACCTTCAACGACGCGCTGCCCGTGGTTTCGATACTTGCTGCGGCCGAGCGCCGGCTCGAGGACTGAGTCGTACGCCTCCTTGACCTGTAGGAAGAGCGGGTCCTGCCCGTCGCGGCCGAGCAGGAGCAGAATCCAGCAGCGCGTGCCGACGCTTCCGACTCCCACGACCTTGCGCGCAAGATCGACGTACCGATAGCTCTCCAGAAGCACGCGCCTATCGTCCGGCAGCGATCCGCGGTACTTACGCATGAGACTCTGGATCATGGGGTCGAGCTCGTTTCGTTCTTCGTCGGCCAGCTCGGAGATCGGAACGATCAACGGCGGGTCGGAGACGATCCGCACCTCCCCGTTGACCACGTGCGTCAGCTTGGCGAACGCCTTCAGGCTGTCCTTCGTCCGTGCCCTGGCGGTCGCGCGCGCGATGTCCTTCTGCCCCTTCTTCGAGGCAACCCCGCGCAACCTCTTCTCGAGGTCTTCGGCGGTGAGGCGGGCGTACCAGACCGCCAGGTTGTTCGACTTTGCGAACTGGCGCATCGCCTCGCGGTATTCTCGACCGACCACCAGCACGGCACGCCGGCACTTGGCGTCCGTGAAGCCGCGCTCGCGGCCGGCGATCTCGAAGCTCGCAGCGAGGCGCTTGACATCCTCGTCGGGCGCCGGCTCACCGGCTCCTACCTCGTCGACAACCTCACCGCCTCGGAGCCCGTCCGCCCCGCGGTAAGCGCCTTCTGGAACATCGTCTCCGACGGCGTGGCCGAGCTCGCGTGGGTCGCGATCGTGGTCGGCGTGATCGGCACGCTGGGCGCATGGCTGACGGGCGAGGGGTCACGCGCAGCCGCGACGCGGCGCGCCCTCGGCCCCTGGCTCGCCCGCACCGGCTTGGCCTGGGCGATCTTCGCGGCCCTGCTCCTGCTCGTCGTCTGGGCGCTCCCGCTGCACCGCTTCCTGACGACCGCGATCCTCGTCGTGCTCAGCTGCGTGGGCTTCGAGATCTCCCGGCGGCAGGTCGTCGCCGAGCAGGCTGCGGCCGGCCCTCCGCCGCCGCTCGAGCTCCCGACGCTCCCCTGGCGCAAGCCCAAGCCCCAGGCCTCAACGGCCGCGGCGCCGACGACACAGGTTGAGGAGCTCGAGCGGCTCGCCCGGCTGCGGTCCGACGACCTCCTCACCGAGGAGGAGTACGCCACTGCCAAGGGCCGCCTCCTCAGCCCGGCCGGGCGCACGTAGGTCAGTCGAGCGACAGTGCTTCGCCGGGCGCGAACACGGTCGCGTTGAGGAGCGTGTCAACCGCGAAGAACACCAGGACGGTCGCAGTCGCCTAAACCCTGTGTTGAAGTTCGAACGAGGTTGGTCTTGCCGAGCGCCGACGGAGAGTAGCCTCCGAGGATCGATGCGTGAGGAAGGGAGCGGACCGCTCGTTACCGCTGAGGTACGGTGGTTTGGCCAGGGAGAGGTGCCGAGTTCGGTGCTGTCATGGTTCGAGCTGGATCTGCTGGCGCCGATCGCTATCCACGGCGATGGAATCGACGAGCAAGAGGGGCGCACAGACCGATATCTCCTCTTGCCCGGCGTCGATTCGGTCAGCGTCAAGCTTCGTGGTGGAAGTGGCTTCGAGGTCAAGCGGCGCGAGGGTGGCTACTCGGTGGTTTCCGTGGGTGGGCTCGCTGGAAACCTCGGTGCCTGGAAGAAGTGGGAACTCCGTGGTACTCACGGGAGGACGACCGGGCCGCTCATGGAAGACGAGGGCGGCGATTGGCTGGACGTTCTCAAGCATCGCCGGATGCGCAGCTACGGGGTGTTTGGCAGGGACGTGCGGGCGATGCCTGACCCGCGCAACGACCGGCCCAACGGGGGCTGCAGCGTCGAGCTCTCAGCGCTTACGCGCGGCGGGCGCGGCGGCGAGGCCTGGTGGACGGTTTGCTTCGAGGCGTTTGGCGCCGACCCCGTAGCGACGCTCGAGCGGGTTGTCCCCTTCGTTCTCGGCAGGGCGGCGCCGCCGGCGCTCGACAGCGAACACACACAGGACTACCCTGCGTGGCTGGTCGAACCCACGGGCTGCTAAACCTGAGAGCGTCATTGGTTGACGCGTGCGGAGATCACAACTCTGCGCGACGATCGCGGCGATCTGCGGCTCGGAGGCAGGCAGGTGACGGAGGTACGCGACGATGCGGTGCAAGGACGGTCGCCTGGGATCGAGCTCGATCGCTCGCATTACCCGCTCTGCCAGCCGGCCGAAATCGCTGTTGGCGAGTCGTGGTCGCGTTTCCTCGCGCGTCGCCGAGCGGTTGCCGCGTCGGCGTACTTCCGACCGGGACTCGCCGCCCTGGGCGAGTCCCTCGACCGTCTTCACCCGCGCCCGTCGTCCTGCACGGCGAAGTACGTGGAGGACTTGACGGGGGACGCCGTCGGGCGCACCGGGCCTAGCAAAGCGACCTCTTGGCTCGATGCGAAAACACCGCAACGCCGCCGGGGCCAGCTTAGAGTCTCCTTGCCTCCCAGTAGTCTTCCATGCGCTCGATGAAGCGCTTCGGCTTCTCGGCGAAGAGCCGCTCGCCATATGCGTATGCCTCGCCTTGGAGCTCCTGGCGTCGCCTGGCGACCAGCGTGCGCAGGTGCCCGAGCTGCTCGCTCGTGAGCGGCTGGTCTGCCTGGTCGAGGTAACCGACCAGAACCGCCAGGTCGTGATCATCGCCGAGGCGGTCCGAGAGCTCATGTGCCTCGTCGGCGGTCGCCTCGATCACCTCGGGCCAGCCGCGGTGCACGAGGCGCAGGTGATACCAGAGGTCCTTGGAGCGTTTTCGCCACTCGTGCAGCGCCTCGTCGCTGGGGTCGTCGAGCGCCTCGCGATAGCGCCCGCGCCCGCGGGAGTAGGCGCGCCTGAGGCCGGGTCGAAGGAGCTCGAACCCGTCGACGTGCAGCGGCCAGTTCTCGATCGCCTCGTCGCCGAGCTCGATCTCGGTCGCGGTTCGGTCCCGCAGCGATTCGAGCTCCCCGTTGCCGGACGCGTCGTCGCCGGCGAGCGGAGTGCGAACGGCCGACCAGCCGCCGGGCGGCGGATCGTCGGCGAACCGCTCGGCGAGCCCGTCCACCGTCTCGGCCCGGGCCTGAGCGTCGCGGACGTCCGAGAGCGTCTGCCCCGCGCCCCGAAAGCGCTCGTTCTCGCGACGGTACAGATCGTCGCCGATCACCGGGCGGACGAGCTTGAGCGTCGCGCGCAGCATCTTTAGGTCCTTGCGTGCCTCGTGCACTGCCTCGATCGGGTCGGCGTCCTCGTCGCGCAACAGCCTCACGGCATCCTCGACGCGGCCATGGGCCACGCGCCGGATACCCGCGTCTTCGGACTCCTCCCTCTTGAGCCTGAAACCACTCATCGGAAGCCCTTTCGTGGCCAGCGTCTCGTTGAGGTACGTCTTGTTCCCGGTCACCTCTTCGTCGAACCACTCGGGCGGCTCGAACGCGTCGGCCGTCTCCTCGTCGGGAAACTCGACCTCGGCGACCAGCAGGCCGTCGAGGTCTTCTCGGTAGCGATCGAGCTCGATCTCGAGCTCCCCGTGGGGGATCAGGTGTCGCGTCTTTGCCAGCCGGCGGCCCGCGGTCAGCGGCCACAGCGACTCGAAGCGCTCGCGATCGAGCTCGATCTCCTCCTCGGCGCGCATCCGTCCCGAACCCGCCTTGACGGTCAGCAATAGGTCTGCCTGCTTGCGTCGCAGGCGCACCTCCGCGCCGCCCTCGCCGTCGGCGAGCGCCAGATATCCCTGCTCGATCTCCACCGCCTTGCTGTCTCTTAGATCCGGCAGCTCAGCGACCAGGAACTTGCGCTCGATCTCCATCTCTGACGTTATTACCCAACAACCGCCGCGACGAACTTCACGGTTGATCGCCTTTGCCGCCGTCAATCCGTCGTCCGCGCCCGGAAGCGAAGCGACGCCCGTGAGCGGTACGGCGATCGCGAGTAGCGCCGCAAACAATCACGCCCAGGCCTCGCGACGCGGCCAGGTTTCGCGGGCAGGGGTCGGGTCGCGTTGTCGTTGTCCGCCCTCCCGGTTAGCTGAACCGGCATCAGCCGCTGCGGACGTCGCAGCGCGAGTACCTGTGCGATTGTCCTGCAGATCGTTGTCGACTGCGCCATTTCGTCTCAGCGTGGGCCAGTCATGGGATTGATGATCCCCTGCGGTTTCGCTCGACTTCGACGACCTCCTGGGTGGGGCGCGTACTGGTGGTGATCAGTGATCCGCGGCGAGTCTGAAAAGCCGCGCTGAGGCGGGCGGAAGAAAACCCCAGGAGGCACCGTCGTGTGATTGAGATCACCGCCGCAGTGGTGGTGTGATCGCGACGACGAGACGCAATGGGCGCTGCGACGGCTAACGGCCGAGCGTACGGATCGTTGTGTCCGGGTCGCACGGGTGTAGGAATCGAACGGGGTTCGCCCCGGAAGGAGGAACGATGCATGAGATTCAGAGTCGCGCGCGGCTCGCAGAGCGTGCCGCGGCCGCCCCCGTCGCACGTCCGGCGCTACCGATCCGCCGCGCCGCGGCGGAGAAGGTGCTGCGCGATGGCGACGGGCCGGTGGAGCTGACGTTCGACGTCGTCCGCGTAGGTGGGGCAACGGAAGCGATCAGCATGATCCTGGACCGACCCGACCTCGAGCGGACGCTCCAGTCGGCTGATGGAGAGGAACTCGCGCTCGTCTTCGACCCGGACGAGCTCGAGCGCGCGATCGAAGGCTCGGAAGTGGAGGCGCAAGGGCTGCGCGAGACAGCGGCCGTCCTCACCGTGGCAGTCGCAGCGATGGCCGGCAGTGCAGGTGCGGCCGTGGCGGCGGGCGGTGCGAGTGGCACCGGCTATGTCGTTCCGGCGGGCGGCGCGGAGGCGATCGTCAATGACGCCGGCGCGGTGGGTGCGAGTGGCACGGGTTATGTCGTTCCGGCGGGCGGCGCGGAGGCGATCGTCAATGACGCCGGCGCGGCGGGTGCGAGTGGTACCGGCTATGTCGTCCCGGCGGGCGGCGCGGAGGCGATCGTCAATGACGCCGGCGCGGCGGGTGCGAGTGGCACCGGCTATGTCGTTCCGGCGGGCGGCGCGGAGGCGATCGTCAACGACGCCGGCGCGGCGGGTGCGAGTGGCACCGGCTATGTCGTTCCGGCGGGTGGCACGGAGGCGATCGTCAACGACGCCGGCGCGGCGGGTGCGAGCGGCACCGGCTATGTCATCCCGGCCGGTGGCACGGAGGCGATCGTCAACGACGCCGGCGCAACGAGTACGAGTGTCGCGTCGACTGCTGGAGACGGTGCCGCGCTGTCGCCAACGGAGGCCGCCGCGCTGTCGCCAACGGAGGCCGCCGCAATCGGGACAGGCGCGATCCTGCTCGTTGCCGGCGCCGCCTTCGCGGCGACGCGGACGAGGCGGCGCCCGGACACGCCCGACGTCGCTCCGGCGTAGCGAAGGTGCAAGGTGCGCGGCGGCTTCCCCCGCCGCGCACCAAGTGCTCCAACGGTCCCGAGCGGTCTTCAGCCGCGATGCATCGCTAGTCCGGCCGTGTCTGAAGTTGTCGCGCGCGAATACCACATCCCGAAAGCCACTTGCGCCAGATACGACGGTTTCGGGGGAGCGCGGGGGATTGATCACCCCAGGCAACTGACCCCTAGGAAGGAGTCCAGCGCTCAAGGGCGTCGAACTGGCGTTCCTCGTCGAGGTGTCCCCGACGCGAGCAAGTCCGTAACTTGAGTAGCTCGCTGTGCCTCTTTCGAGGTGCGCAGCCGTCGCGTTTTGGCGGAAGCGCGACAGAGGCAGCAGGGTGGGTGCGCGGCTTGCTCAGGAGGGGTGGCTCGCCGGTTCGCACGTCGGCGGGCGCTTCGTTCCTTGGCGGAGATGGCGCAGTTCAGCGACACGCGTCCTCCCGGATTTGCTTCACGAATAGTTAACGCAGCAGCAATCTGCTTCGCGAAGTAGTTAACGAGGCGGAAACATGCGCGGTGCAGACTTCGGCTGGCTGCCGAGGCGCGGAGCGATTGTGAGCGAGGGGATTCTCAGGTTCCGAGGTATCGCCGCGAGGCTGAGCATCGCGCTGCTTGTCGTGAATCTGGTGGCGCTGGCGATCGTCTATGGCGGAACCGTGCCTTCGTTGGGAAGGCGCCTTGTGGCGGTGCGAGAGGCTGCATTGCTGAGGGATGCCCGCTACCAGCGGAAGATCTATGAGAACGCCCCGCTCGATCCCGATTTCGCCGACAAGGCCTCAGCCGCGAGCGACGCTCGTGCGACTGTGCTTGCCCCGCTGAACCCGCGCTCTGGTGACGTTCTGAGCGTCATACAGGACTCGCGGAGTGGGCAAAGCGCAGCAGACATCGAAGACGATCCGGTCGCGAGGCAGGCGGCAACGACGCGTACCGCTCTCCGCGGGGTTGTGTCGCGTGGCGACGAGCGCTACGCCGAGGTCGCGGTCCCGCTCGCGTCGGACGGTCGCATCTTGCTTCTCTCGGCATCGCTCCGCGCCGAGTCGCGCAGCGCGGCATTCATCAGTCGCCGCATCTTGCTCGCAGCCGCCGCAGCCGTGCTCGCGGTTCTCCTGCTCGGGTACCTCGGCGCCCGCATCGTCTCGCGCCGGATCGAACGACTCAACGTAGCCGCAAGACGGATCGCCGGAGGGCAGTTTGGCGATCCAATCGAGGATGCGGGCCGCGACGATCTCGGCCAACTAGCCCAAGAGTTGGAGACGATGCGCGGGCAGCTCGCGCGGCTCGACAGCGCCCGCAAGGAGTTCATCGCCAACGCCTCACACGAGTTACGAACGCCACTGTCCTCGATCGGCGGATTCCTCGAAATGCTCGCCGACGAAGAACTCGATCGCAACACGCAGCGCGAGTTCATCCAAACCACACGAGGGCAACTCGACAGGCTGATTCGGCTCTCCCTTGATCTGCTTGACCTCTCACGGCTGGACGCGGGCCGCATGCCTCTCTCGCTCGAGCCAGTTCGCCTCAGCCGGATCGCCAGTTTGGTCGTCCGTGAGCTGTCAGCCGCCGCGAACAAGCAGCAACACAGACTGGAGCTGCTCGCTCGCGGAGAAGTCATCGTTCTCGGCGACCACCAACACATCGTGCGCATCGTCCGCGTGCTCGTCGAAAACGCGCTTCGCCACACCCCACGCGGAACTGCTATCTCGGTCATCGTCTCTGGCGCCGACGACCACGGGCAAATTAGTGTCGAAGACGCAGGACCGGGCATTCCCGCATCTGACCTCAACCTAATCTTCGAGCGCTTCTACCGGATCGAAGGTACCGTCGCGTCGGGCAGCGGCCTCGGCCTCTCGCTTGCGCAACAACTAGCCGCGCTCATGGACGGCAGGATCGACGTCGACTCAAGCCCAGGACGCACCACCTTTTCGCTCGTGCTACCCCTACACCTGCCAGCGACCCAGCCGAGGCTAGAGACGCACGCCCTCGCTTGACCGCGCTACCGGCACGACACCAGAGCAGAGACGCAGTTACCGGCCCGCCCGCCGTCGGCCGTGTCGCCTTCTGTTGGAACTGCGACAGAGACCTCGGCCTGGCGCGCCTCCATTCGGCCAGGGACCTCCGTTTCGCGCAGCCGCTCCGTTCAGCGTTGACAGCGATCGGGTACCCGTGAAAACGTCGTGCGGTCGAAGCCCGAGGACCGCAAGGTCAGCGGGCTTCGGCATTCTGTCTCGACGCCCTTGAGCAGCGGGCGGTCTAATCGCGTTCGAGGTCCGGGTTGGAGCGTGGAGGTCGTCGAGTTAGGTTGTTACGCTCGTCTTGGATGCGACGCGGCTCCAAGTCGATCAGGCGCTGGCGCAAGGACCGCAAGCGAAAAAAGGCCGAGCGCGAGAAGCGGAAGCTTGCTGCCGCCGATCAAAGGCGCGGCAGTAGCCGACAAAGGAGCGGATAACCCAATTCGGCCGCTGCCCCCTCTTCTGCCAACACGACAGAGCGGGTCGCTGTCGCGTTTTGGCGGAAAGGCGACACGCGCCCGCGATGGCGGAAGCCTCAGAACCAGGGATCGAGCCAGCAGGTGAAACCGCCGACTCCCTATATGCACACGTGTTGGGCGTGTGTCTGTGGCCGTGTTCGAGATCGGAACAATCATCAGCTACCGAGGACGCCTCAACGTCGTCGTGGGCGTAACGCCGATCGGCGTCACGCCTACCTTGCTTGAGCTCGAGGACACGCAGAGCGGGCGGATCCGCCGAGTACGAGGGGACGATCCCCAGCTCGTCGTCGAACCAACGAAACGCCTTCCAGCCGACGACGAATGATCGCCACGAAGAAGCGGCAGCCATCTCTGGCCGGCCCAACAAACCGCGACAGCACCTGAGGCGATCCCGGTGCCGCTCGCTGCTCTTCCAGAGGTGCGCTTGAATGCGCACAGACGCCGAAGCAAGCGAGGCCCTCTCGCGGGTGCAGTAAATCGTTAGATGCGGACGTGTTTGCCGTGGTGGTCGGGCAGCCGTCCGTCCCAGTCGCGCAGATCACGCAGGAACTGTGCCGGCCAGCTTTTGGATCGCTCGCGCACTCGCTGCACGATCAAAGCGATGTTTAGGAGCAGAACCGCGAACACCGCCGCCGCCAAGGGTGGGAGCCACTGAGGCATGTGGAAGAGCCTAACCCCTCCGGACCACCTTGAGGTGTCGCTGTTTGGTGGAACTGCGACAGAGATCTCGGTTCAAAGCCGAGCGCGGAGCCGACGCCGACGAGGCGATGGATGAGGACATTCGACCGGACATTGCCCGGCGAGTTCGTTGTGGCTGCAGGTCATCGACGAATGCGCCTTTCCGTTGCGCTTGACGAGGAATACGCCAGCGGTGTTATGCGCCTCTCGGAGCTCCTCGTAGCTCGTGACTTTCTGAAGTTCGGCGAACGTAATGTCTGACACGCCGCAGAGGCTAGCGCGTCTCCTTCTAGCTTTCTCGCCTTGGGAGCCGTCCTCACACATAGCGGCGTTACAAAGCAGATGGCTCAGTAGAGCCGGACGTAGAACGCTGGGAGTTTGCGTGCTTAAGGGATGGGACGCCGCCGCTGACGGCGGTGCAGCTCGTCTAAGCCAGCGGCGACACTCGACCGGGCGAACCACCGGCTCAGGGTGGTGTGGCTGACTCCGTAGTCACGTGCGATCCGTCGAAGCGGCTCGCCGGTGCCGCGTCGCTGCAGTAGCGGCGCGTCCGGCCGCAATCGCCGCAGCCGTGAAGACTGGGGGACGGCCAACGCCCGCGCAAGTGCCTCGTTGTCGTACGCCCGCACCAAGATCGCGGGGTCGATCCGCTGGTCGATGTTTCCGAAGCTGCGGAGGTCTGTGGCCTCGATGACTGCGTCGATTCCTCCGCCTTTGTCGACGGCGCTCGCTGCAAGTTCGTCGCTCTTGCTGAGGAGGTCTTGGCGGAGGACAGGCCGCCGGCGATCGTGTTCATCGAACCACTCCTCTTTGGCAGAACGACGCGCCGGGGCGGGATCGATCTCGCTGAAAGCGCGTGTGAGCGCCGCCTCCTGCTTTGCTTTTCGACGTATTTCTGGCTCCATCCTCCGCCTCTCGGCCTGTTCGCGTCTTGCGGCCCGACGCCATGCTTTGCCGGCATCACGTAGCTCCATCGCCACTTCGTTTCGCCGGAAGTATCGAGCGAGTGTCGTGTGTCCGACGCCGTAATCGAGGGCCAACGCGCGTAATGACTCACCGGCCGCTCGCCTCCGAATCAGCGCGGCGTCCGGTTCGAGTCGGCGCAAACGTGCGTTACTCATGCAGCTGGAAAAGCTAGCAACGAACGCACCACGAACGCACCACTGGCCAAGGAAACGATCGCTCGACTGGCTCGACGCAAACGGCTAGAACAAGCCACGCAGACGGGGATTACGACACGAAACCAGGGAGTGAAAAGGAGCAATTTCCGGGGACTTTTAATCCCAAGGTCGCAGGTTCGATCCCTGCCCGGCCCACTTGCGAAGTGCCTGCACAGCGGAGCCGTCTGTGGCGCCGTCAAAACGTTCCGGCAACGAGCGCGGAGTACGGGCGGAGTACGGGTTCGTATCAGACCGGAAACGCGATTCGGTCCTCCGGCCCTGGCTCCGCAAGCCGGTGGTCTCCCAGGCGAGCGAGCGCAGGCGACAGCGTCCGCAGCAGTCATTTGCCGCGAGCTTTCGCCGGGTCAGAGTCGGGTTGGTGCAGAGAACCCGGCGTGGCGTTGCACTCGCCCCTTCTTCCCTACAAATCGCCATTTCTAATGCGCCATCGGCTGCGTCATTGACGCGCCAATGGCGCATGCCGGCCCCCTTAGGAGTCCCAAAGCGAAAAGCGGCCCGAAGAGGCAGAGCCACAACCTCAAACGACCGTCTCGAGGTCGCTCGGCAGCCGGCCGGGACGACGCCTATCATCGCTGTGGCGTCCGCACCTGGTGGTATCTACGTTTTCGAGCGGCGTGACCTCGCGGCCCGAGCGGGCGCAGCGAATGCGGATGCCGACTGAGATCGACATACTGGCCAAGGATCCGGAGCGGTTCCGCGAGGTCTTGACACCGGACCGCTTCGAGGAGTTCGAGCGCAGGGCCGAGGAGGCGCGCGGGCTGTTGACCGGGCGCTCAGTCTGGAACGTGAGCTCGACCTCGCGCGGCGGCGGTGTCGTCGAGCTCCTCCGTCCACTTCTCGGCTACGCGCGCGGTGTCGGTGTTGATGCGCGCTGGCTGGTCATCGACGGGTCCGCGGAGTTCTACGAGGTGACCAAGCGCATCCACAATCGGCTGCACGGGTTCGACGGCGACGGCGGCCCACTCGACTCCTGGGCCCGACAGATGTACGAGGACACGCTGGCCGAGAACGTCGCGGCGTTCGCGGCACGTGTCCAGATCGGCGATGTCGTCATTCTCCATGATCCACAGCCTGTCGGAATGGCGCGGGCACTACAGCCGTTGGCAGCAGCACTGATCTGGCGCTGTCACGTAGGAACGGACGAGCCAAACGACCTCACGCGCGAGGCGTGGTCGTTCCTGCGGCCGTACGTCCGCTGTGCCGACGCGTACGTCTTCTCGCGCCGTGCATTTGTGTGGGAGGGTCTCGACCTCGAGCGTGTGGCGGTAATCGCGCCGAGTATCGACCCATTCACGGCGAAGAACAGCGACCTAGCTGCGGAGACGGTATTAAGGGTACTCCGCGCATGCGCGGTTGTTGTCGACGGAGGTTCGGCCGGGTCCGTCACCTTTCGCCGCCTGGACGGGACGTCGGCCCGAGTAGAGCGGCGAGCGGACATGGTCGAAGACGAGTCGCTACGCGCAGACACACCGGTGGTCGCTCAGGTATCGCGCTGGGACGCGCTGAAGGACCCAGTTGGTGTGGTGCGCGGATTTGCTGAGCACGTGCCGGCGGAGACGGGCTCGCACCTCGTTTGCGCCGGCCCGTCGGGTAGCGCGGTCACCGACGATCCAGAAAGCGCGCAGGTGCTTCACGACACGATCGCGGCACGCTCACTCTTGCCCGCAGATGCTCGGCGTCGCATTCACCTCGCGACCCTCCCGATGGACGATCTCGACGAGAACGCGGTGATGGTCAACGCGCTCCAGCGGCATGCGCGCGTCGTCGTGCAGAAGAGCATTGCTGAGGGCTTCGGCTTGACTGTCACCGAGGCGATGTGGAAGAGCCGACCGGTCGTCGCCTCCAGCGTAGGTGGTATCGGAGAGCAGATCGTCGACGGCGAGAGCGGCATCCTTCTCGACGACCCAAGGAATCTGGCGGCGTTCGGCGCGGCCGTCACTGATCTCCTTCGAGATCCGCCACGCGCAGAGCAGCTAGGCCACTTGGCGCGCGAAAGGGTGCGTGATCGGTTTCTCAGTACGCGCAGCCTCCTCGACTACCTCACGGTCATCCGCCGTGCCCTTGTCGATCCTCTCCCGCGGGAGGATCGGTAGCGGCCTGGACGTGGAGTTCGTACGCCGCGCTATGTCCGTGCTCGGTAAGGATCGGCGACGTGCGAAAGGGGTCGCGAGGGCCGAGCGGTCGCTGGCCTCGAGACCCGGCGCGTCCTGGTGTGGTGTGCTGACGGTCCGTTCATTGCTGTCCGCCGCCATGAGTGGCCGGAATCGCCATTAAGCAAGACGCGCCGCTCGTGCGGGATCACGCATGCGACCGAGCGGGCGGGTACAAGCAAGGTTCGCCGCACAAACAGCCCGCTGCGAACACCGACTATCTCGGGCTCGCCACCGCGGTCGCAACGTACGGCCTCGACCGTCCCGACATAGCTGTCTTTCGAATAGACACGAAAGCCGGGAGCGACCCTCCAGCCGATAACTCCACCCTCCGTGACGTCAGTGATGCTCATCGCGGCAATGCCTCCAACGTGCTGACTAGCTCGAGGATTGCCTTCAATGCTGGCTCTCGCATCGGGGAGGACGCTGATTCGTGTTCCGCGCTGTCCACCCCATCGATGCGACCCGATCAGGCCGAAGTCACCCCGCAGCCTGAACTCCGCGCGAACGCTCGTGAGGAGCGCGGCGTGGCGACAAGTAAACGCGACGCTACTTGCCGAGTGCGGCGATGAACGCCATCAGGATGAGGCCAGCCCCGATCCCGATCAGCAGCCACGCAACGAAGTCACCGAGCATGATCCCGAGACCGATCCCGACGAGCGGTCCACCGACGAAAGCGGGACCGCCGTACGTGTAGCCGCGTCCCGACGACGCACCGCCATTCGCAGAGTTCGCCACGGTTGCCTCCCTCTAGTTCACGAACGGGTTCTTATGCTGCCTGAACCTACCGTTGTCGAACGGAGCGGGCGGCTCGTGTGCAGCGGTAGGCGGGGAGTGGGGGCGGCGAAGCCGGTGATGAGGGCGTGGAAGGCTTGCGCCAGAATCGCTCAGGTGCCCGATCGTGTGAACGCCTTGATGATCTCGGGCATGTGGTCGATGAGCAGGTGGCCGGCGCCGGGAAAGAACGTCGCATGGCAGTTGGGGATCTGGGTGGCGAGATGCCTACCCATTGCCGGCGGCACGAGCACGTCGTCTTCTCCTTGCCAGAGAAGCACGACAGGTTTGATCGCGTCGAGGCGGAATCCCCATGACCTGCCGAGGAGCACGACGTCCCTAGCGGCACCGCGGCTGCCTTGTCGGAACGCCTCCGCGATCTCTGCCGCCAGAACCTCATGCACCTCCGGCCGGCGTGCAATCTCGGCGTCGGCTGGAGACATCGCTCGCGCGATCGCTTTAAGCGTCCGTTCGGGATCGCGCCGCAGTTGCCGCTCCATCGACGACATGATGAGCCGCGCGAGTGGGGGGAACCGCGCCCCAAATTGGAAACCCAGCCGATTCTGCCAGCGCATGCCCTGTGTGGCGCCGGGCGCGTCATAGGGACCGACACCACTGATCAGTCCGGCTCTGGTTACCCGCTCCGGCAGCTCGTAGGCACAGGCGAGGGCGTAAGGCCCGCCGCCCGAGCCGCCGATGACTGAGAATCGCGTCAGCCCGAGCGCCTCAGCTGCTTCCTCAACGTCGCGTGGCCAATCGAGGATCGTCCGGTCAGGCTGGAAATCGGAGAGACCGTATCCAGGCCGGTCGAGGGCAACGATGCGGACGCCCGCCTCCGTCGCCGCCACGTCGGCGAATCCGGGCTCGAGGCGGGAGCCAGGATGGCCGTGGAAGTAGAAGCCGGGCTCGCCGTCAGGCTTTCCGTACTCGGCGAAACCGAGATGTCGACCGTCGCGGAGCGTAAGTGTCCGCCCAGAATTCGCAGTCATACGCGAGTCTCGGGTAGCTGAGGTGTGGATGGTGACAAGCGTCGAACGCTTCCGACGTTCTACTTACCGTGCTACCAAACTGAGAGCGCTCAGCAGAACTGAGAGCATGGCAGACCGCCTGAATTAGCGGTATGAGCGCCACGGAATGACGCTGCGGCGTTATCGCACCCAGGAGGTCGCCGGTTCGAGCCCGGCTGGCTCCAGTGAGCGCTGATCATGCTTTCCGACAGAAGTGTGATGGTTCGCGTCCGATCGTCGAGTTCTTCGTGCCTCCTCGGGCGGCGGTCTGAAAGGGCCAGCTGAGCTGGAAGCTCGTCATCGCCGGCGCCGACAGGGGCCGGAAGCTGAACGCCGGTGACGACACCGAAGCTCTCCCGCTCCCGCACCGCGCAGCGCCAGAACAGCTCGGCGTGGGAGCGGCTCGACCACAACCGCGCCTGCCTGTCGGCCCCACGCAAGCTCTGCAGCCGCGCCCACCACATCCTGCGCGAACTCGGCGACAACGCCCTCGCCACACCCGGCGCACCGGCGATACCCATGCGCGCCGCCGCCTACGGCACACGCCGAACACTTGACCAGCAAACGGCCACCACAGATAAGGAGCAACACCGGCCCAGTCGGGCACCGCAGTGCTGGCCGCGACCGGATACCCAACGGCGACGGGCCCACTCACGACCGCCGCGATCGGCGTAGAGTGGATCAGGCGTGGACGGGACGTTTGCCTCTCCGCCTGGTAGTGGCTCATCTTCATCAGGGAGCGACGACCGAGGTCCGGGTGACCCCGTTTCGTGGCTTCAGATCGAGCAGGGCTGGAACATCATCACCTCCGATGGCGTCCTCGTCGGCACGGTCGCCCAGACGGAAGGCGATAAGAACGACGACATCTTTGACGGCCTCGCAGTCGAGTCCAGGAAACCCGCACAGATCCGCTACGTCCCCGCCGAGATAGTCGGACAGATCTTTCCGGGACAAGTAACCCTCAAGATCGGATCCGCCGACGTCGGCACGCTGGAGCCGTTCCAGGCCCCTCCACCCGAGACCAAGTGGGTCGCCGGAAAAGCACCCCTCTCGACTCGGCTGTCGAACTGGCTACGCGGTAAGCGCTAGCCAAGCGGCAGGCTCCGTGAAGGGTTTTCAAAATCACGGTCGCCTGGAAAGTCCGGTCCAAAGGAAGTGCGCAGGTCTGCCCGTTCAGCGTGCGGTGCGCTCGGTGATCGGAGCGAGTTCGCCGGCCCAAGAACGCGCCGACAGTGCCCTGGCTACTGCGACAGACATGCCAATCGCGCAGCAGACCGTCAGCGGAGTTAGCCTGGGAGTCATGGTTGGCCGTAAACGGCGACAGGCATGAGCGAGCCGATGCGGGACGTGACGCTGCTGCCGGACCTGCTCCACGGGCGCTCTCATACCGGCCCGGTTCGAGAGCGCCGACCTGTCTATGTCGATTTGCTGCCGCCGTGCAATGCTGGCTGCCCCGCGGGCGAGAACATCCAGGCCTGGCTGTCCCATGCCCAGTCGGGCCGACACGAGCAGGCATGGCGTCAGCTCGTCGCGGACAATCCGCTGCCCGCGATTCACGGCCGGGTCTGCTACCACCCGTGCGAGAGCGTCTGCAACCGCGCCGACCTCGACAGTGCCGTCTCGATCCATTCGGTCGAGCGGTTTCTTGGCGACCTCGCGCTCGAGCAGGGGTGGCAATTCGACGCTCCATCGGTGCGCAGCGGCAAGCGGGTGCTGGTGGTCGGCGCCGGGCCGTGTGGGTTGTCGGCCGCCTACCATCTGCGCCGGCTCGGCCACGAGGTCGAGATGCGAGACTCCGGCGAGGAAACGGGCGGGATGATGCGGTACGGCATCCCCGCCTACCGATTGCCCCGTGACGTGCTCACGGGTGAGCTCGACCGCATCGCGGCGATGGGCGTGCGGGTGACCTGCGGGCACAAGGTCGAAGACCTCGGCGCCGAGCGTGAGGAGGGCGCTTTTGACGCGGTCTTCGTCGCGGTCGGGGCGCACCTCTCCAAGCGGGTCGACATCCCGGCCCGTGATGCCGGCCGGATCGTCGACGCGGTCTCGTTCCTGCGCAGCGTCGCCTCCGGCGACCGGCCGGTGATCGGCCGGCGCGTGGCGGTCTACGGCGGCGGCAACACCGCGATGGACGCCGCCCGGGTCGCCCGCCGGATGGGTGCGGACGAGGCGCTGATCGTCTACCGGCGGACCCGGGAGCAGATGCCCGCCCATCTCGACGAGGCCGAGGACGCCGAGCGGGAAGGCGTGCGGATCCACTGGCTGCGGACGATCACCACCTTCGAGGGTCCGGAACTGCAGGTGGAGTTGATGGAGCTCGACGAGTCCGGGTACCCGCAGCCGACCGGCCGGTTCGAGACGCTCGCCGCTGACACGGTGATCCTGGCGCTCGGCCAGGAATCCGACACCGCCTTTCTGCGCCAAGTGCCGGGAGTGGAGATCTCGCGTGACGGGAGCGTGCAGGTGTCCACGTCGCTCCAGACCGGCAGCCCCGGTGTGTTCGCCGGCGGGGACATGGTGCCGAGCGAGCAGACCGTGACGGTGGGCGTAGGCCACGGCAAGAAGGCCGCCCGACACATCGACGCCTGGCTGCGCGGTGCCCCGGCCTCGAGCTCACCCAAGCACGAGCTGGCGAGCTTCGACAAGCTCCATCTCTGGTACTTCGGCGACAACGCCCGCCGTCAGCAGCCCGAGCTCCCGCCCCTGGAGCGGATTGCGGATTTCGGCGAGGTGGTTGGTGGGCTCTCCGCCGAGGAGGCCGTGTACGAGGCCGGCCGGTGCCTGTCGTGCGGCAACTGCTTCGAATGCGACGGCTGCCTGGGCGCCTGTCCCGAGGACGCCGTGATCAAGTTGGGCGAGGGGCATCGCTACCGGTTCGACTATGACCGCTGCACCGGCTGCGGGGCATGCTTCGAGCAATGCCCGGTGCACGCGATCGAGATGGTCGCGGAGCCCGACTGAGATGCCGGCGACGGTCGACGGCAACGAAGCCGCGGCCTCGGTCGCCTACCGACTGAACGAGGTCTGCTGCATCTACCCGATCACGCCCTCGTCGCCGATGGCCGAGCTGGCCGACGAGTGGGCGAGCCAAGGGCGACCCAATGTCTGGGGCACCGTGCCGGCCGTGGTCGAGATGCAGAGCGAGGGCGGGGCTGCCGGCGCCCTCCATGGTGCGCTTCAGAGCGGTGCACTTGCGACGACGTTCACGGCCTCCCAGGGCCTGCTGCTGATGATCCCGAACATGTACAAGATCGCCGGCGAGCTGACTCCGGCGGTGCTGCACGTCGCCGCCCGATCACTCGCAGCGCAAGGCCTGTCGATCTTCGGTGACCACTCCGACGTAATGGCGGTCCGCCAAACCGGCTTCGCGCTGCTCGCCTCGGCCTCGGTTCAGGAGGCCCACGACCTCGCGCTCGTGGCGCAGACCACAACGCTTCGGACGCGGGTGCCGTTCGTGCACTTCTTCGACGGTTTCCGGACCTCGCACGAGCTGAACACGATCGAGCTGCTCTCCGACGACGACCTGCGCGCGCTTGTGCCCGAGGAACTCGTGCGGGCGCATCGCGGCCGGGCGCTCTCGCCTGAACGGCCGTTCATCCGCGGCACGGCGCAGAACCCGGACGTCTACTTCCAGGCGCGCGAGACGGTGAACCCCTTCTACGCGCGCGTGCCGGACGTGGTCGAGGATGCGATGGCGCGCCTCGCTGAGCGCACCGGTCGCCGCTACCACGTCGTCGACTACACGGGGCACCCAGAGGCGGAGCGCGTGCTAGTGGTGATGGGATCGGCCGGAGAAACCGTCCGAGAAACCGTGGCCTCGCTCAACGCGCACGGCGAGCGTGTCGGCGTGGCACAAGTTCGCCTGTACCGGCCGTTCCCGGCGCAGGCGCTCGCCGAGGCCCTGCCGGGGGCCGTGCGCGACATCGCCGTCCTCGATCGAACGAAGGAGCCCGGCTCGATCGGCGAGCCGTTGTTCCTCGACACGGTCGCGGCGCTCACCGAGTCGTTTGGCGACGGCGACCGGACAGTGATGCCGAGAATCGTCGGAGGCCGCTACGGGCTCTCCTCGAAGGAGTTCACACCGGGGATGGTCGCCGGCGTGTTCGCCGAGCTGGCGCAGGAGCGGCCGCGGCGCCGGTTCACGATCGGCATCAGGGACGACGTTTCCCGGACCAGCCTCGACTACGACTCGTCGCTCGACATCGAGCCGCCCGAGACGATACGCGCGATCTTCTTCGGCCTGGGCTCCGACGGGACGGTCGGCGCGAACAAGAACACGATCAAGATCCTCGGGGAGGAGGGACTGCACGCGCAGGGCTACTTCGTCTACGACTCGAAGAAGTCCGGCTCGCAGACGGTCTCGCACCTCCGCTTCGGGCCCAAGCCGATTCGGGCGCCCTACCTCGTGCAGCAGGCGGGCTTTGTGGGGTGTCACCAGTTCGGGCTGCTCGACCGGGTCGACGTGCTCGGTCCCGCGGCGGCCGGCGCGACGCTGCTGCTCAACTGCCCGCGCCCGCCGGAGGACGTGTGGAATACGTTGTCGCGCCCGGTGCAGGAGCAAATCCTGGCGAAGCACGTCGACGTGTACGCGATCGACGCCGGCCGGATCGCGCGCGAGGTCGGCCTCGCCGGACGGACCAACATCGTCCTGCAGACCTGCTTCTTCGCCCTCTCCGGAATCTTGCCGCGCGAGCAGGCGATCGAGCGGATCAAGGCGGCGGTCGCGAAGACCTACGGTCGCCGGGGCGCCGAGGTGGTCGAGCGCAACCAGGCGGCGGTCGACCGCGCGCTGGACGGTCTGCACCGGGTCGAGGTGCCCGAGCAGGCGACGGCGAGCCGCGGGCTGCCGCCGGTCGTGCCCGCGCACGCCCCCGAGTTCGTTCGCACCGTCACGGCGGAAATGCTGGCCGGCCGGGGCGACGAGCTGCCGGTCAGCGCCCTGCCGGTGGACGGCACGTACCCGAGCGGCACGGCGGCCTACGAGAAGCGCAACATCTCGGAACTCGTAGCCGTCTGGGACGCCGACCTCTGCATCCAGTGCGGCAACTGCAGCTTCGTCTGCCCCCACAGCGTGATCCGTTCCAGGTACTACGACCAGGTCCGGCTGGAGGGCGCCCCGGACGGGTTCCGGTCGGCGCCGCTGGAGGCCGTCGGCCTGCCCGACGCCCGGTACACGCTGCAGGTGTACGTCGAGGACTGCACTGGCTGCGAGCTGTGTGTCCAGGCATGCCCAGTCGTCGCGCCGGGGGACGCCGGCCGCAAGGCGATCAACCTCGCGCCGCGCGAGCCGCTGGTCGCCTCCGAGCGGGACAACATTGCGTTCTTCGAGACGCTGCCCGCCGGCGACCGGTCGCGGGTCGACTTCGGCACCGTGCGCGGCACCCAGTTCCTGGAGCCGCTGTTCGAGTTCTCCGGCGCCTGCACGGGCTGCGGCGAGACCCCGTATCTGAAGCTGCTCTCGCAACTCTTCGGCGACCGGCTGATGGTCGCCAACGCGACCGGCTGCTCGTCGATCTACGGGGCGAACCTGCCGACCACGCCGTGGACGACCGACACAGACGGGCGCGGGCCGGCCTGGTCGAACTCGCTCTTCGAGGACAACGCCGAGTTCGGGCTCGGGTTCAGGCTGGCCGCCGACCGGCACACGGAGCTAGCCCGCCGACGCCTAGGCGAGCTGCGCGACGTGATCGGCGCGGAGCTGGTGGACGAGATCCTGGCCGCACCGCAACTGCGGGAGTCGGAGCTGCGGGCGCAACGCGAGCGGGTGGCCGAGCTGAAGCAGCGCCTCGACAGACTGGACGGAGCTAACGTCAGCGACCTGCTCAGCGTCGTCGATCACCTCGTTCGGCGCAGCGTCTGGATCGTCGGCGGCGACGGCTGGGCCTATGACATCGGCTCCAGCGGGCTCGACCACGTTCTGGCAAGTGGCCGCAACGTCAACGTGCTCGTGCTCGACACCGAGGTCTACTCCAACACCGGCGGTCAGATGTCGAAGGCGACCCCGCTCGGCGCTGTCGCCAAGTTCGCCGCTGCTGGCAAGACCACGCCCAAGAAGGACCTCGCCCTGCAGGCGATCGCCTACGGCAACGTCTACGTCGCCCGCGTCGCGATGGGCGCCGACCCGCAGCAGACGCTGAGCGCCTTCCGGGAGGCGGAGGCCTACGACGGCCCCTCGCTGGTACTCGCGTACAGCCACTGCATCGCGCACGGGATCGAGATGCGAGACGGGCTCGACCAGCAGTACCGCGCCGTCGCCAGCGGCTACTGGCCGTTGATCCGCTACGACCCGCTGGTTCGTGCAGCCGGCGGCAACCCGTTCCTGCTCGACTCGCCGCGGCCACGCATCCCGCTTAGCGACTACACGAACCGGGAATTGCGCTATCGCACGCTGACGAACACCGACCCGGCCGAGGCGGAACGGCTGCACGGGCTGGCCGAGCAGGCGGTAGATCAGCGCTGGGATGTGTACGAGGAGATGGCGACCCGCGGGGCGCAGCACTTCGCCGCGGACGCGCGCAAGGATCGCTGATGGACCTTTCGACCGGCTACATGGGCCTCGCGTTGCGCAACCCGCTCGTCGCGTCGGCGTCCCCGCTCTCCCAGACCGTGGACGGCGTGCGACGGCTCGCCGATGCCGGCGTCGGCGCGGTTGTCCTCTACTCGCTCTTCGAGGAGCAGCTGCGCCGAGAGGCGGCCGAGAACGCGCGGCTGGTCGATGCCGGCACCGAGAGCTTCGCGGAGTCGCTCTCCTACTTCCCGGCCGCCGCCGAAGACGAGGCCGGCCCACGCCACTACCTGAGCGGGCTCGAGCGCGCCGCCGCCGCGGTCGACGTGCCGGTGATCGCCAGCCTGAACGGCGTCACACCGGGAGGCTGGGCCGACTACGCCCGGGCGATGCAAGACGCCGGCGCCGCGGCGATCGAGCTGAACATCTACTACCTCCCCGGCGACCCGCGCATCTCGGGCCGCGACGTCGAGCAGCGGCATGCAGACATCCTGAGGCGGGTCAAGGACACGGTCAGCCTTCCGGTGGCGGTCAAGCTCAGCCCCTACTTCAGCTCCACCGGTGAGATGGCGCTGCGGCTGGACGAGGCGGGCGCGGACGCGCTCGTGCTGTTCAACCGCTTTCTGCAACCCGACATCGACCCGGACAAGCTCGCCGTGGTGCCGCAGGTCGGGCTTTCCAGCCCGGCCGAGGCCCGACTGCCGCGCACGTGGATCGCGCTCCTCCACGGACGACTACGGGCCTCACTCGCGGCGACCACCGGCGTCGAGACCTCGGCCGACGTCGCCAAGTACCTCCTCGCCGGCGCCGACGTCGTCATGACCGCCTCTGCGCTGCTGCGGCACGGCCCCGAGCACGCAACCGTGCTAATTGACGGCCTAGAGGACTGGATGGCACGTCAGGGATTCGCAGCCGTCGACGAGCTGCGCGGGATGCTCGCCGTGCCGCCAGGCACGGACGAAACGCTCTACGAGCGAACGGGCTACGTCGGCGCGCTGCGAGAGGCCAACAGCGGCACCTACGGGCCCTGGTGAGCCATAGCGCCGGCATGCGTGTGCGCAACTCGATCCGTGCGCGGACAAACGCCACCGTCTTCCGCGCGATCGACGACCGAAGGTTCGAGGGCCTCCTCTCGATCACGGACACCGTTCGCGTCGTCGCATGGAGGACCGCCGGGCGACCTTGACCTCGAGCTACCGCCAGCGAAATGTCGCACCGAGTCATATCAACCGTCCCCCTTTTCGGGATTGCAGGAAGTTATGAGCCCACGACGACGGCCCGGCCGGAAATCAGCGAAATCCCTGATGCCGCGCCCGACGCGTGGGAGGAACATCGGTAGTGCGCTAAGTCCGGATCGCAAGTAGGACGAAGCCTCGCCGACAAGGTCGTAGGAAGAACCCACCGAACACCTTCTCGATGAGGTAGACGAAAGCGACACCGACTCAACGAAGGTCTAGAGAAGGGCCTGTGAAGACGGGCCCTTCTCCGTTCGTGAATCCAAGCGAGGCAGCGAAACCCCGCGCCTCCTTCGGCAACCCCCTCAGAGCGTCGGGTGCGTCGAGCTGCCACTCGCCGCCGCCGCCAGTGTCTGGCCCCACACGCCGATCGGCACACTCGTCACCATCGAAAACTGAACCGAGTGCCTAAACGGCACGCGTTCCGCCGCTTCTTCTCCCGTCAACCGATGACGAAGAGCACCATCGGGAAGACGATCAGGGCAGCGAGCGCGCTCTGCGTCCCGCCGAAGAGCTTCCGTTATCAGCCGTCGGAGGCGGCTTCGGCGGTGTCGCGCCGTGTCGCCAACTCGCCCAGCGAGCTGCTCTGCGGGTGATGCGTCGTTCTCCGGCACTGAGGGCGCGGGCGAGCGGGCGACCGCCCTGTGGCTTGAAGAAAAGCCCGACGCCGATCTGGGCGAGCGCGAGGTAGGTGGCGATCATCAAGGCCAGGATCGCGAGGAAGGTGAGCGGGAGCGGTTTGAAGCCGAACAGGTGGGCTAGCGGTGGGATGTAGGGGAGCGCGACGCCGAAGGCTGCGCAGGCGAGGGTGGCGGTGAGCAGTGGGCGGCTGGGGCGGCTCTTGTAGAAGGGGACGCGGCGGGTGCGGATCACGAAGATGACAAGTGTCTGGGTGGTGAGCGATTCGACGAACCAGCCGGAGCGGAACAGGACCGGGCCGGCGTGGAAGACGCGCAGCATGACCGCGAAGGTGAGGAAGTCGTAGACGCTCGAGATCGGGCCGAAGAAGGACATGAAGCGGCGGATCATGCGGATGTCCCACTTGGAGGGCCTGGCGAGTAGCTCCTCGTCGACGTTGTCGGTTGGGATGGTCATCTCGCTGACGTCGTAGAGGAGGTTGTTGAGCAGGATCTGCGTCGGCAGCATCGGCAGGAAGTTGAGGAAGAGCGAGGCGCCGGCTGCGCTGAACATGTTTCCGAAGTTCGAGCTCGTTCCCATGAGGACGTACTTGATTGTGTTGGCGAAGATGCGCCGGCCCTCGACGACACCGTCGGCGAGGATGCCGAGGTCCTTGTCGAGCAGGACGACGGCCGCGGCGTCCTTGGCGACGTCGGCCGCCGAGTCGACGGAGATGCCGACGTCGGCGCGGTGGAGCGCGATCGCGTCGTTGACGCCGTCGCCGAGGAAGGCGACGTCGGAGCCGAGGCTGCGCTGGGCGAGGATGATGCGCGATTTCTGCTCCGGGGTGACGCGGGCGAAGATGGTCGTCTTCGGCAGCAGCGTGACGAGCGCGGCGTCGTCGAGCTTTTCGAGCTCCTTCCCAGTCACAACCGTTCCGTGGTCGAGGCCGACCTCGCGGCAGAGGTGCGCCGCGACCTGGCCGTTGTCGCCGGTGACGATCTTGACGGTGATCCCGAGGCGGGTGAGCCGCGCGAGCGAGTCCTTGACGTCGGGCTTTACGGGGTCGGTGAAGCAGAGGAAGCCCTCGAGCGAGAGGTCGCGCTCGTCGTCTTTGTTGAGGTGGTCGGCCGCGAGCGGACGGCTCGCGACCGCGACGACTCGCGTACCCGATGCGAAGAGTTCGTCGAGAGTCGCCTGCGCCTGGGCGGGTACGGTCCTGCAGCGGGCAAGGACGGCTTCTGGCGCTCCCTTGGAGATCAGCATTCGGCCCTGACGGGTGTCGGCGAGGACCGAGGCCAGCTGTCGCTCGTGGTCGAAGGGCAGGCGGTCGAGCGGCGTCGAGAGGGTGTCGCCGTGGGCATCCTGCGGCGCGGCCCAGAGAGCCCGGTCGAGTTCGTTGCCGGTCTTGTCGGAGCAGACCAGGCCGAGCTCGTGGACGTGCTTGTCCGGCTTGCCCGTACCGCCGAGCGCCTGCGTGAACGAGATCTGACCCTGGGTCAGGGTGCCGGTCTTGTCCGTGAACAGGACCTGGACGTTGCCGAGATCCTCGATCGCGACCAAGCGCTTGACGATCACGCTCTTCTTCGCGAGGCGGCGGGCGCCCGTCGAGAGGCTGACGGTGACGATCGCTGGCAGCAGCTGCGGCGTCAAACCGACCGCGATCGCGAGCGCGAAGAGGGCCGACTGGAGGATCGAGCGTCCGAGCGCGGCGTTGATCACGAAGATCGATCCCGCCAGCACTGCGGTCACGGTCGCGAGCAGGCGGGAGAAGTCCTGCAGCCCTTGCTGGAACGCGGTCACCCCCTGCCGCTCGCCCAGGCGCACCGCGATTGCACCGAACGCGGTGCGCGAGCCCGTGCGAACGACGACGCTGCGCCCGCCGCCGCCGCTGACCAGCGTGCCCATAAAGACGCACGAGCGAAGGTCCAGGGGCGAGTCCCCAGGCGGCTGCGCCTCGGCCGTCTTCTCGGTCGCTCGCGACTCGCCGGTCAGCACCGACTCGTCGCACTCGAGTTCGTGCACCTCGAGCATTCGCAGATCGGCGGGAATCACATCGCCGACCCGTAGGTGCACGACGTCACCCGGGACGAGCTGTGTCACCGCGATCTCGGCCGGAGCGCCGTCGCGGTCGACCGCGGCAAGGTGCTTGATCTCGGAATGCAGCTCCTCGACCGCCTGCTCCGAGCGGTACTCGTTGAAGAAGCTCAGCCCGATGCTCATCGCCATGATCGCGCCGATGATCAACGCCTCTGTTAGGTCGCCGACCACCGCCGAGACGACCGCCGCGACGAACAGCAACAACAGCAGGTAGCTGCGCAACTGACGGGCGAGCACCGCCCAGGCACTGACCCCGTGCTCGGCCAGGACATTGGGCCCGTAGATCCCCAGGCGCCTCCTCGCCTCGGCGCTCGAAAGACCCACATCGGACGAGCCGACCCTGCGCAGGACGTCCGCCACCGGCAGCGTCGCGGTGGCGCTGAGCTCGAGCTCTTGAGGTTCAGCCATCGAAGCGTGAGGGGTTTCAAAGTGTCGCTTCATGCTGCGGCGCGATGGTATTCGTGGATCAGTCCGCCGAGTCGGTCGCGGCGCTTGATCTCTCCGCCGCTTCGCTGCAGGCCCGCGGTTGTCAAGGCGGGCGTGAGCAATGCGAGTGCGCCGTGAGGCCGCTCGCGGTTGTAATGGGCGGTATAGATGGGCAGCACCGTCTCGAGGTGGCGGCGGCCGACGATCATCCGCCGGTCAGGATATTCGGCGCGGACGGTGCAGGACGAACCGCACGGCGCAGGCGTTCGCTTGCGGTTCGCGGATCGGCGTGTGGATCACCTCGAACCCTTCGCTGCGGAAAACTCGTCGAAAGCGGCGGCTCGTCGCTGCGAGACTTAGCTGCTCGACGTCGCGCCGGCTGCCTTAGCGATGTCGAGGCTCGAGAGGATCCCGATCGGCGTCGCGTCGCCCCGAGCTGTCACGACGATGTGCGTGACGCCGTGGCGAGCCATCGTCGCCGACGCCTCTCGCAGGTCGAGGTCGGGTCGGACTGTGATTGTTGGCTCCGACGCCGCGTCTCGCGCAGTGACCCCGTCGAGCTCTCCCCGCGAGTAAGCGAAGACGATGTCGCGATCGGTCACGACGGCGCATGCAGCCGCTTCCCTCGGGTCGGTGACGACGATCGCATGAACACGATGCTCGGCCAGAAGTCCGGCAACCATCCGGAGGGTCGCGTCAGGCCTACAGGTAATGACACCCGAGTGCATCACACCGCCGACGGTATCCTTGGCCTCTCCGGATGGCGAGGTCATGCGCAGATGGTAGACACTGCGAGAACGCGGAGCAGAACGCGGAGCGGGGAAACGCGCCAGCAGGATGACAAGACGCGTTACGACCGTGGTTGCGATGAAGCCGGGGCCCTAGCAGGCTGGCGACAAAGAGCGTGGAACGCTACGTGATCTCAGCGCGACTGAAGCCTGGAGGGGCCGCAGAGGCAGAACATACGTTGCGAACGGGACCTCCGTTTGACCCAGCCGCTGTCGGCTTGTCCGCACACGAGGCTTATCTGACCGGCGAGAGCGTCTACCTGGTCTTCGAAGGAGAAGCAGCACACGTGACGGCGATGCGGTTGGCGCCGGCGACCTCCTGGGTGCGATAACGCCGCGCCCTGGTTCGCTCGTGCCTATTCGGCTTGGTTGAGCGCTCTCAGGCGGCGTCAGTTCTGCCGGTTTCTCTCAGTTTGGTAGCACGGTTGGTAGAACGGCGACTCCCTGGTTCCGCAAAGTCGCGATCGCTGGCCGTGACGACCGAGTAGATGTCCTTATCGTCAAGGGTTGACGGTTGCTGCTCGATTTGGGAGTCTGGCCTCGCGAAGGAGGCTGTCGGTGGCAGGAAGGTCAGGCAGCTGCGGCATCCGCTTCTCGGCTGGGGATCCGGCCGTGGGACGACGACTGAGCGGCTTCGCGAGTACTCAGTGGCCTTGCAAAGTGCTGCGAGGACGAGAGGCCGCGCACAAACGTAGGAGGTAACCAGTGTCCCGATTCTCGATCGGCTTCGTTCTTGCTCCTGGCGCGAGTGTCAGGGTGTTGCTCACCGTGACGAATTTCTTCAACGGAAGCGGCGACTGGGGAGCGCGCTTCGCCATGGCCCATCCGCGGAACCCCGGCGCAACAGTGCTCTCTACAGCTCATGGCAAGGTCCTGAACCCTGGAGGGACATTCACGTATGCGATGACCACGACGAACGTCGGCCCGTTCGCCACGCTTGTTGATATCGACTTTTGATCGTTAAGGAGAGGAGGGGCGCAGGCATGCGCGTTCATCTGATACAGGACTCACGAGGAAGGATCATCGCAACGATTCCCGCCGGCGCGGGCGAATTCAGGACGACGCTTCCCGGTGTGCCGGTGACGACGAAAGATGCGGAAGAAGAAGCGCTACAGGTGGAGGTCATGCCGGAGCCGCTGAAAGGGCAGACGATTCACGAGGTCGAGCTCCCGGCAGAGCTCGAAGCCATCGAAGAGGGGGCCGATCTTCTGAAGGCGCTATTGGACTACCGCATCGCGGCGGGCGCGGCAAAACTCGTTCGACGCTGACTCATTCAGCGCCTGGCTGGCTACCTGCTCTCTTGTTTGTGCCCTGAGAGAGAGGTTCCGGCTCGGAGTATTCCCTCCCCATCGTCTCCCGCTTGAGCTGCGCAAGTTTCGTTCCGCGCTCGTCGTACGGCATCTGTTCGAGCTCCTTCTCCATCTGCCGGTAGCGATCTAAGAAGATCTCTTGGCGACTTACCAGTTCAGTCGACGCCGCGGGGATGGGAGCGAGTTGCCGGCGGATTTCCTCTTCCGAAAGCATCCGTCGCTGCAGCTCCAGGACACGCTGGTCTCGCTCGTCTGGGCTCAGCTCGTCGAGAGCCGGCTTTTGCCTTCCCAAGTGCTCCATGTACTTCTGGACTGTCGGTGTAGGAGCCGCCGGCTCGACTTCGAATGCCCAGGGACCGGGCGACATCCACGGAGCCTTGTAGCTCTCGCCGACCAGAGCCAGCCGGCACTCTCCGCCGGTGTAACGAGAGTAGGCCCCCAGGATCACGGTCCCGGTGCCACCGGTTGGTGGCTCGATCTTGGACTGGAGCGAACCGGCGCCGTCGTCGTTCCAGTACATCTTGCTTCCGACTGCGTGCTCGGGATAGATCAAGAACATGAACGGGTCAGAACCGTCACCAGGGAGAGCGCCGACATTCCCGACATTGACCTCTCCCCCGAGGTCGATGACGAGACCGCGGCCGGTTTCGAACCATTCGCCCTGCTTCCAGCGAACCCAGACGTACGTCCCGGCGAAGGTCACATTCGATTCGAGCAGCGAAGGAGGCGCTCCGTTGACCCCCTGGTACAGGTCGCACACGCCGGGCGTGCTCGTGGTGAACGCGCGGATGACGAGCTTGTAGGTGCCCGTCACCATCGGCGTATAGATGATTTCCGAGGCAAGACCGACGTAGTCGTCGTTGAACGCGACGATGTCATGCTCTAGGACGAGATACATCACCGGATCAGCGTTCCCGGACCGCAATGGGCGCAAGTTGCGCGTCTGAAAGTGGTACGTCGAACCCGCCTGCAAGGACACGTCCCGCCGATAGACGTAGCTATGCGGAAGCTGGTAGTCCTCGTCACCAAACCACAAGCCCCAGTCGTACTGGTCAGGCATCGCCGAGGAGAGCCCTCTGCGGCTCTGCGTATTCCTTCCCCATCGTCTCTCGCTTCACGTGCGCGAGTTTTGCCGCACGCTCGTCGTACGACATCTCGTTGAGATCCCTCTCGATCTGCGTGAAGCGCTCCGCGAAGGTCGTCTGGCGGCGAACGAGCTCGGTCGACACCGCGGGCATGCGAGGGAGTTGTCGGCGAATCTCTTCTTCCGACAGCATCCGGCGCTGTAACTCCAACACTCGCTGATCGCACTCGCCCGGGCTCAACTCGTCCAAAGCCGGCTTTTGTCGCTGCAGTTCCTCCATGTACTTCGTGGCGGTAGGTGTATGACGCACTTGTTCGGCCACCGACGCCCAGGGACCGGGCGACATCCATGGGGCTTTGTAGCTTTGTCCAACGAGAGCGAGTCGGCAGTCCCCGCCGGTGTAGCGGGAGTACGACCCCAAAATCACGGTTCCTGTGCCGCCCGTCGCGGGAACGATCTTGGATTGGAGGGAGCCGGCGCCGTCGTCGTTCCAATGCATCGTGCTGCCGACCGCGTGCTCCGGAAAGATCAAGAACAGGTAGGGATCGGAAACCTGTTCCACGTAATCCAAGCCGTTTGACGTGAAGTTGAGTGTCCCCACCCCGGTTTCGAACCATTCGCCGTCCTTCCAACGCACCCGGACGTACGTTCCTCCAAACGACACATTCGCGTCGAGCAGCACTGGCGGCGCTCCGCCGACCCCCTGGTAGACATCGCAGTAGCCGGGCGTGGCTGTCGCGTACGCGCGGATCACGAGCAAGTGGACGCCTGTCACAGTCGCCGTATAGATGATTTCCGAGGCAAGGCCGACGTAGTCGTCGTTGAACGCGACGATCTTGTTGTCCTGAACCAGGTACATCACGGGGTCCGGGCTCGCTGACGTCGCAGGCTGGAGGTTGCGCGTCAGAAAGTGGTACGTCGTGCCGGACTGCAAGGAGACGTAGCGCCGGTAGACGTAGCTGTGGGGAAGCAGGAAGCGGCTACCACCCGGCCACAAGGCCCAGTCGTACTGGTCAGGCACGTTGCCTCACTGAGCGCCTTGACGTGATTCGTTGATCGCCCACACCGGAGCTGTACTCACCGTCACCGCATCCGACGTTCGCTTGTACGTGGCGGTTGCGACTGCCGAGTTGCTCCCCTGCCGGCGCAGCCGAAGCCCGGCCGCCCAAGCACCCCAGACGATCGGCCCCGCCAGTCTCTGCTGATCCCCTCGTGCGGCCACAACGTTTACCCCCAAGCGAGCCCGGCCGCAGAGCGAGGCCCATCACACGGCGCGCTTAGCCTGACGCGAAAAGCGCTGCGAGTCAAGTTCGGCATGTGGGCTTGCCTCACTTGGTCGCTCGCGCAAGATGCGCGTACGTAGATCGCAGAGCGCTCCAAGACATCGCTGACATGACGACGTAGCGCTTTGCAGGGAAATCCTGAGTGGAGCTAGCCGGACTCGAACCGGCGACCTCCTGGGTGCGTAACGCCGTATGGTGATTCGCTGATGCGTATGCCGCTCGTTCAAGCGGTCTGACGTGCTCTCAGTTCAGTGAAGTTCTCTCTGTTTGGTAGCACCGTAAGTAGAACGTCCGCGATGACACAGCGAGGCCTCCGAGCTGCTTGTATCGCACCCTATGGAACGTCGGCGCAGATAATGCGTCCGACCAACGCGGAATAACCCGAAACCGCGCGCGTCGTGTCGACTAACCAGCCGGTGCCGTCGACGGAGGGCAGGTTGGATGTGATGTAGGGCCCGTCCCCTGGCACGATTCCGCCCCCTGTAGCACCGCCACCACCGATCGCTCTCTTCCCGGCGGGACACGTCATGAAGATCGAGTTGTGGATGCCGTTCATCACGATGTTCGGCGGCGGGCTTACGACTTCGTAGCCTTGGATGCCCCGCGGCGGCAGCTGGCCCGGCTTGAAGTCAGCTGCGAGCAGCGTGTGGTCTTTCACCTTCGACGAGATGACGGCATTCGCCTTGAGCTGCGGCGTGCCGACGCTGTTCAACGGGAGCGCCAGGATCTTGGCGTAGCTCGTCCCACTAAGCGCGACGATCAGAGCGATGCAAGCTACGACCATCGCCGGCGACGGTCTGCGAACCCACGGAAACATAACTCCCCTTTCCGCCGCAGTCCTCGCTGGTATTAGGCGAACAGTAAACGCGAATGAGCGAGACATTCGCGCGTTCCCACGTCATACGTCGATTTGCAGCGGCTTCGTGAAGTGGAGCTAGCCGGGCTCGAACCGGCGACCTCTCGTGGGTGCGATAACGCCGAACCGCCATTCGCTACGGCTCATACAGCTTGTTCAAGCGGTTTGAGGTGTCCTCAGTTCTGTGAGTTTCTTTCAGTTTGGTAGCACGGCGTCGTATAGCTCGTGCGCCCGAGCCGCTCCCAAATGGGCAATAGGCCCGCATCCGGAACGGGTTCCCGATAGCGCGAGTTTTGCAAGCCGGAGGTCACCGGTCGATCCCGGTACGCTCCATCGCTTACGCAAGCGAAAAAGTGCGCGACCGCGGCGCTTTTTCTACTTCGAGTCAGAAGGCCGAATCCGCTCCGATCCGCTCGGAACCGCTCGGCAGGGGCGGATACTGGCGCACAACCGGCGCGCATTAGTTTCACCCGCGGCGGACCGCTGCGCGGAAGCACTGCATGCGGCAGCCGCAGAGCCACGGAGAGAGCTTATCGCCGTCGTGCTGGACGGACACGCGCCAAGACTCTGTCGCGCTCTCGTTGAGATGCAGATGACCGACATGCGCATCAAGCCCGCCACGTCCGCGGTGAGGCAGGAGCCGCCGCTCCCGGTTGTCGTCGAGCTGGCCCGCGACGCGACGCCCGCCGACTCCCTCGCCGACGCGATCCGTGAGAGACTGCGCGCAGTGCTCGCCGTCCAGACGCGTATCGAGTTCGTGCCGTACGGAACGCTCGCGCGCAGCGAGTACAAGTCCCAGCTGCTGGAACGTTGATGCGGAAGATCCAGACCCAGGGCGTCCATCACATCACCCTCGTCGGCGCCGACCGGCAGACCTCGATCGACTTCTGGGAAGGCGTGCTCGGGATGCCGTTCGTCTTCGAGCAGCCGAACCTCGACAACGAGGCGGAGAGCCACCTCTACTTCGACCCGGGCGACGGGCGCCTGATCACGGTCTTCACCGACGAGGGACGCGAGCGGGGCGGCACGACGACGGTGAAGGAGCCTGGCCGCGTCCACCACCTCGCCTTCAACGTCTCGCAGGCGACGTTCCGCCAGACGGTTGCGCGGCTCGACGAGCGCGGCATCCACCACAGCGGCGTCAAGGACCGCGGCTTCATGGACTCGATCTACTTCGACGACCCGCTCGGGCTGCTGGTCGAGCTCGCGTCCTACCGATTCGAGCCGCCGTCGGGCTTCACGCATGCCGAGGTGCTGCTCGAGGCGCACAAGCTGCGCGTCGAGCGAGGCGACTACAACATCGCGCAGGAGCACCTCGCCGACGCGATCGAGGCGTTGGTCACGCGATCGCGCGAGTCACTGTCCGAGGATCGCGATCCGAAGGATCCCTACCAAGCCGGGAGGAGCACATGGCTGCAAACAAGCTGAACATCCTCGAGCCGAGCGTGAACAACATGTGCGTGCGAGTCTTCGTCCGTGCCGCCGGCCTCGACTTCGAAGAGGAGAACGTCTGGGGCCAGACGACAGGCCCGGAGTACCTCGCCAAATACCCGGTGCACCTGACCCCGACGCTCGAAGAAGAAGGGCTTCCGAAGGGAACGCTCGGAGAGAGCTGCGCGATCATGGCGTACCTCTGCAACAAGCATGGCCTGACGCAGTTCTATCCGGCCGATCCGGGTGAGCGCGCGATGGTCGACAACGCGATGTTCTATTTGATCGGCACGTTCTACCCGCTGCTCACGCGCGCGACCTACCCGACGCTGCAGTTCCCGCAGTACGCGGGCGAGGTCGGAACGTCCGAGGCCGACGCCGACATGAAGGCGAAGGCGCAGAAGGATGCCGAAGCCGCGCTCGCCGATCCGCTCGAGGCGTTCCGCTCGTTCTTCCTTGACGATCGGAAGTTCATCGGCGGCGACCATCCGTCGATCGCCGACCTCCGCTGGGTCGCCACGCTCGAGTTTCTGCGCGCGATCGACTACGACTTCCCTGCCTGGACGGAGGACTACATGCGCCGCGTCGAGGAAGCACTCGGTGAGGCGTACACCGAGCCGGCGCAGGACGTGCGCGGTTACATCGCCTCGGTCAAGCCGGCAGCGCAGCCGGCCTCCTGAGTGAATGTAGTTCGCGCGCGAGATACCACATCTGTAAGCCGCTTGCTCAGATCGACGGCTCCAGGGAAACCCAATGGATGACGAATCCAACAGACGCGGTCGAGGAGCTCAGACGAGCGCCGGGTCGCGCGACGCTTCGTAGATCGTTCGATCGGGCGGCGTCGCGAGCGCCTCCGAAAGCATCGCCATCGCCCTGTGGACCTCGGGAGCCGACCTGAGCGTCTCTACCGGTGTCGTTGAGCTAGTCGGCAAGAGCGCTTCAAAAGCCGTTGCACCTTCGGGTACGAGACCAGAAGGTAGAAGCCTCGGCGAGTTGGCATCTGCCTACTGCTCGTAGCGTTCGACGGCCTCGGGGTCGCGAACACGCGCCGCGTTTCGCCTAACCCTGAATGCTCACCGTTGTCGAGCCACGCGGAGATGCTGCCATGGCCGCAACTCGTTGATGTATGACGCGCCGCGATTAGCCGCCCTGAGTGGCCGAGGCCAGGAGCACGGCGAAGTCTCCTGCGTCGTCCGTCCGCCAGCGTTGCACGGCGAGACCGGCCGCCTCGAGCTCGTTGGTTAGGGGTGAGTCCACACGATGTTTCACCGCCGCCGAACGCCCGCGCTACGAACCAACAACCCATTGTCACATTTGACGGGCTAGCGCTGATCTGAATACGTGCGCGCGCTCCAAGGGATCGCTCTTGGACGCGACGCAACCGCGACCGCACGCGACAGGCTCGCGGCTCTTAGAGAACTGCTGAAGCTGGAGAGGCGCGGCACGAGCAGCTACCCCCAAGCGAGCTCATGGGATGACCTGAACTGCAGCGACGCTGGGCGCGCGTAAGCGCTCGAGCCGGTCGCTAGCTGGAAGACTCGCTCGATGCCGCGGCCGGCTCGGGCTCGACCGCAGGCTCCGCGTCCTGCGCAAAGAGCGACGCGACGTCCTCGTCGAGATCTTCCACGACGAAGTTCTGTGCCCCAAGTGGCTCGAGCAGTTCCTTCGCCGTGTCGATCGCGTCGCTGGCGATTTCCACGACGATCGCCGAGCTGTTGGGCTCCAGCGACTTGCCGAGCTGCTCGAGCTGGTCGTTCTTGAACCCGGAGTCGCGCAGCTTTGAGACGAGGGCTCCAACCGAACCGCCGACGACGATCCCGAGCGGGCCGCCCAGGATGCCGATTGCACCGCCAAGGAGCGCACCGCGACCCGCGCCCCAGTCCTTCGACTCGACGAACTTCGCCTTGCCGTCCGGCCGGACGTAGAGGACGGCGGTGTTGCCGATTTTGTCGCGCATGGCCCCTCCAAGCGCCCCCGCGCCACGCGATCCACCATCGGGGGTGGCGAAGCTTGCTGCCAGGATCTTGCGTGCTGATTCCTGTTGCACGGTGCGTCCTCCCTCAGTGGGCGAGATGATCGCTGCGACTCTACCTCGGCTTCGACAACTCCGGCGACCCGACCATCATTCACCGCAGGCAGGCTCAGCAGGCGTGGAAAGGGCGGGTCGAACGCGGCCCGGAAGATCACGGGATCATCGAGGACGACCGACGCATGCACTTCGGCTCGGCTTCTGGGGGCGGCGCCGACTAGTGGCCCGTGGACGAGAAGTGCATGTAGTCCTTCGTCGAGCCGCTCCACGATCCGCCCCAGCCCCATCCAATCGAGCGGAAGGCGCGCACGACCGCGGCGGTCACCATTCCCGGTCGAATCCTCGAGCGATTGAGGTACGGAATGCTTGCGCGCTCGCGCGTGCGCCCGCAGCCGGTGTACGGATTCTCGATCGGATTGATGTCGACGGCGAGGCCGTACGCATGCTGCGACCAGTTCCCGGTGCCGCTCCCGCACGGTGACGGCACCGCGCGACGGCATTCGAAGCCTTCGCTGACGTCCCCGTCACGCGGCCGGCCCACCTTCGGCCCGTAGTAATCGGAGAACGTCATATGCCGGATCGGAAAGCGCATGCCGTAAAGCCGGCGGAGGACGCGCGCGAGCGGCGCGGCCACCCTGCGGTTGACGACCAACTGACCCGTCTGCACGTTGCCGGCGAAGTCCCAGTGGGAAACCGTGAGCAGGCTCAGCGACGACAGTGGCACCGGACACCCGGCGTGCCAGAACTCGCCGATCAGCTGGGCGCGCTCTGGCGGCGCCAGCGGCCGAATCGCCGAATGGAACGGCGGCAGGCCGAACACGAGCGCGGACAGGGCGAGGAAACGCACCGCGTCATTGTGGCCAATGCGACACGCTGCCGTCCTCGCCCTCCGCTAGCCTCGACCCCTGTTCCGGCCCGAGGGCCGCGTCAGCTCATCGGAACTTGCATGCTCTGCAGTCAAGCGCTTGCGCCGCCTCAATCGGCGTCAGGGCCAGGCGCAGCTGGCGGCGAACGCGATCCGGCTCACGCATCGGCTCCTCCTCTCCTCCGGCTGGAACATAAATAAGTTTGTCGCGCGCGCGAATACCAGATCGGCGTACAGCTACCTCAGCTACCGCTCGTTCCGGCGAGTCAAGGGATTGACCGTCCCAGGCAACTGACCCCTAGGAAGGAGTCCAGCGCTCAACGGCGTCGAACTGGCGTTCCTCGCCGAGGTGTTCCGCGACGCGAGCAAGTCCGTAACTTGAGTAGCTCGCTCTGCCTCTTTTGAGGTGCGCAGCTGTCGCGTCTTGGCAGAAGCGCGACAAGAACTGCGGGTTCTCTCAAACGGCCCGACTCGGTCGCGCGACCAGCGCGCCGAGAATCGCGCCAGCCAGGAGTAGCTGCAGATCTGCCGGGAAGCGGCCCGAACGGTGCCAGCCTCGGCGGCCGTGGAAGAGCTTGCTGCCGCCCGGGCGCAGGAACGGGAGGACGTGCTCGAGGTCGGGTGCGGAACTGGCCGCAGCGCCGAGGGTCGCCGGATCGACCGGGCCACGGCGCGCGGCGAGAAGGACGAGGGCCGCGAGACCGCTGCCGATCTCGAAGCGGCGCGAGCCGATGTCTTGGTGGGGCAGCCGATCGCCCGCGAGATGAAGGATCGGACCGAGCATGACCGCCGCGAGCCGCGATCCGGTGGCGGCGCCTGCCGCGGCACCCGTCGCCACGTGAAGCGAGACGATCACAGCTACCGTCCTAGCAGACGGCCGCGGGACGTGCGCCGACGCGACCTCACGGCCTGGCGTGGCGAACCGCCAAAGGACACGCCGGCCGAAGTCGCTGTCGGGTTTCCAACAAACCGCGACAACCAGTGGTCGCAGCGAGTAGCGGCGAACGCGACCAACTGTGGCGACGATGTCTCCCGGTTGTTGGCGGCACACCCGGCATGTTGTGCGCCAGGGCCGTGCGCTGCAGCTGCCACGTTAACCCGATACGGGGAACGGCTGCTCACCGATCCAGACGATCGTCTGGGTGATCCGCTCTTCGGCGAGCCAGCGGCGGACTTCGGCGAGGAGCTCAGCAGCCGGCCCGGGCGTCGGCGGCCGATTGAATTCGAGGTACCAGCTGTCGTCGCTCTGCTGGCCGATGCGGCAGCGGTCGCGCCCCAACCGCTCGGCGAGCAGGACAGCACTCAGCTCGTCCGGTGCGCCGACCCGCATCCGACATCAGTTTGATGCGTCGCTCCCACCTTTTCGACCTGTGAAGTGGATGACGAGGAGAACTCGGAGCGGAGGGCGTCTACCCGAAGGAACCGTGCGCAGCCGCTTGAGGAACTCCTTGGCCGGCCCGAACCAGTGGAAGTCGTGGCCGCTCGAGGAGCCCCCTTTTCATGTTCAACCGGCTGCCGCAGCGTTGTCTGCGCGATCTGGGAGGGTGAAAGCCCACAGCTCGATCGGCGACCGGCCCCCCCATTAGCCGCGTCCACGACGTCCGTGGTAGGACGGCTAGACACGCAGGCCGTCCTCGGCCGAGCCTCGCGTCAGGTAGAGCCAGAAGGCGAGGCCCGCGAACTCGCTGTAGCGCTTGAACCGACGCTCAATCGTCGTTAGTTGGCTTTACGCCTAGAAGAGGCCGCCGCTGCTTAGGCGTGCGAGGTGATCAGCCCGGCTGCGATCTCTGAGGTTCCGCTCTGCTGCCATTGCGCGGTAACGTGGCGGCGCTGCCCGTTCGGTAGACGGCAGGTCGCGCGGAAGCCGAGGGCATGCACAGTCGTGACGTTGCCGGTGCAGTGCAGGCCGCTCGGAAGGTATTCCATCTGGAACGACGTGCGGAGAACGCGCCTCGGCGCGATGAGAAGGTCAGCGCGGACGAGGACCCGCTGCGTGCCTTGACCTTCGCCGGCCAGCGAGACGATGCCACGTGTCACGCCCGACAACTGCACGATCTGGCCCGTGAGCGGCTCGCTGAACGCCGCCGCGTTCCACGGTTTCGGCGAGAAGTGGAGCGGACCCGTCCCGAGACCGACGACCAGCGTCGCGACAGCGGCGGCCGCAACTCCGGCCAGCGGCAGCACGCGACGCACAGCTATGCGAAGTCGTAGCAGTCGCCAGACGAGCACAGCCACGACGAACGCTGTCGCGAGCGCGTAGAGAGCAAGCGCCCAGGGCGCGCTGCGGTCGGTTCCGCTTCCGACGCCGTGCAGGGTCGCGGCAGTCCAGACGGCGAAGTTGAGGTAGTGGGCTCGACGCCAAACCCGGTAGGGGAGCCTGCGGCGATAGTGGTTCGTGACGGCGAGCGCGAGCAAGAGCTCCGCCGCGACAATGCCCAGGGCGACCCACAGCGGTCGGTAGCGAGACAAGAGCGGAACGACGATCGATCCGACTGAGAACGGCAGCCAGGAATCGATCGCGATCGTCGACACGTGGATCACAAGCAAGCTCCCGGCGAACAAGCCGACGAACCGGTGGACGTCCTCGACGGCAAACCGCGGCCAGCGCGGGAACGTCTTCTTACCGGCCATCGTCATCCCGAGCACGACGCCAACGCTGATCAGCGAGTAAGCAACGAGCCCGGCGGCGCGCGCGACATACCAGTCGAGGGGGCTCGAGGTCAGATGCACACGCTCTCCTCCCGCTCGAGACGTCGCCGCCACGAGTCATTGACGAGGACATGCCCTCTCGTTGTCACGAATCGCGCCGGAATGTCGCGAGCATCCAGCCACTCCGGTCCGGAGGCGCCCTGAAGGAACCCGACCTTCGCGGCGACGTCTGCGCCGACGCAGGTGGCAGCGCACGCGGTGACGTATCGCCAGGCGGAATGTGCGGGCATGCCGGTCCCTGGATCGATCAGGTGGTGCTGAACCTGGCCGGAACGGATCCAGCGACGGCGGTCGGTGCCGCTCGTGGCCAGCGCGCCGCGGTTGAGCCGTACCGTTCCGCCGTGCGGAAGTGAGACGACGACCCCGCCGCGGGTGGCGAGGTCACCTCCGGCGGAGACCCAACCCTGCTCGCCGATGAGGACGAGCGCGTCATCGACCGTCGCTCCCTTGACGACGCCGTTGAGATCGAGCTGGACACCGGCCGGGACGAAGAGATGGCGGCCGATCAAGCCGACACCACGCCACTGTCCGACCAAGCCAGCCGCCGGCACTCGCCCGTCGTCTCGTAGCAATGGGAAGTCGGCGTCGTAGCCGGCGGCGGCGAGCGCTGCACCGAGCGTCGGATCGACGACGCCGTCGCTCTCGGCCGCCGCCTCGAGCGCGACGCGAAGCATCGCGGCGAACTCGTGCGAGACGCGGACAGGCCGTCCAGCGGATGCGTTCACGCGGTTGAGCTCGCTTTCGGCGATGAAGCGGCTGAACGTCTGGTCTCGCTTCCGGAACAGCTGCTCGACAGCGCAGGCTGCGCCGACTGAAGCGCCGCCGAGGACGACTTCGCATCCCATCGCCTGGAACAGCTTTGTCCCGGGATTGCTCACGACGTGCTGGTCGTCGCGTCCGGTGGTGCGCTGGCCGGGGCAATGATCCCCGCTGTGAGCAGATTGCGGCGCACGACCTGGTACAGCGGTTGCGGGATTGAGAGAGGCCGCACTTGATGCTTCGTGTGCCCGGCGTATGTCACCCGTGCGAGCAGCATCCAGATCCCGAAAACAACGGCCGCCCCTGTGCCGACTACGATTTTGGCGACGCGCGCGCGGCGCCGCGCGGGGCCGATCCGCTGCTCCGGCGACTCGTCGGCCTGGAAGATGCGGTTGCCGGGATGCTGCAGCCCTCTCTTACGGCGCTTCGAAGCTGACCGTTTCGACCGGCTCATGTCGTCCCGCCTCGAAGTGCTAACAGCGTTGCGCCCTCAGCCCAGAGCAGCACAAGTGGCACCGCAGTCGTCGTCGCGGTGAGCCAGCGGTTGACTTCCCTCCGGCCGACAAACATGCGTCCGAGCAGCATCCGCAGCCGTACCGGCCGGCAGGCGCTGCTCCGTCGCGCTTCCATGCCGGGAAAGTGCAGCAGACGGAGATGAGGAGGCGATGAGAACGCGGCAAGGACTCGCTCTGGATGGCCGAACGGCACGTCTTTGCGACCGGGAAAGAAATGTGCGCTGCCGGGCCCCCCGAGGAGCCCGCAGCGCTGTGAGGTGCGTCACCTGGACCGTCGGCGTCTTCGGCGAGCTCGCCCACGAGCACCCGCTGACGGTGCGCTACCGGCGGCGGCTCGCCGCCAGCCTGTACTGATGGCCATCACCACCAAGAAACGGAAGTGCAATCGGGATGTGCCGCGGAGTACGGAGGGGCTATACGCGTTTCCCCGGTTGCGGACCCTGCGGTAATTGGGGACGCTGAGGCCGTGGTTCGGGTCGAACGGCATACTCATGGTCCGCGCGTCTATGTGCTTGGGCATCGCGTGCACGAGTGGCACTTGGGCGCGGTGGTCGTGGCCATCGTCCTTGCTGGTTTGTTCGCAGATGTCTGGCAACTGTCGGTCTGGTCGGATGTCGCACTGGGGGTCGGCGGCTGGATGGTCGTCAAGGATTGGCACGATCTGTTTCCCCGCAGGCGTGACACTGCCGCGTGGCGAGTCGGGCTCCACCGGCGGTTCGTGCCGCTGCGGGTCGTGCGCTACGGCGACGGCTTGCCGAATCTCGCGGCCCTCGTCGCGCTCGCGGTCGGCATCGTCAACTTTGCTTCGGCGCTGACGCCGAACATCGCTTGGCGGCATCACCTGTTGTTGCACGTGGAGCCGGTTGAGGCGGTGCCGCTGTTCCACACATTGGCGATCCCGGCGAGCGCGGTGCTCGTGACGACCTCTTACTACCTGCGGCGCCGTCGCGTCCGGGCGTGGCGTGCCGCGTTCGCTCTTCTCGTCTTCCTCGGCGCTCTCGACCTGGCGAAGGGACTCGACTTTGAGGAGGCCGCTGTCAGCTGGGCCGCCGCGGCGGTTCTTTGGTGGGGCCGTGACGCGTTCTATGTGCGGCATGCCCCACTGGGGCGCCGCTCGCTGCTGTGGGTGCTTGCGGCGGCGACGGGCGTCGCGACAGTCACCGCGGGGGTCCTGGTGTGGGTCGCCGCCGGGAGTTCCCGCACGTCGCCGGTCGCGATTCGTCAGATACTCGACCTGCTCGCCTGGCGCAGTGGGTCGATTGCATTTCACGACGAGCTCGGGTGGCTACCGCTCGCGGTGGGGCTGCTCAGCATCGTCGCAATTGCGATTGGCGCGGCGCTTTTGTTCCGGCCGCTCGGTGGTCCGACGGAGTTGCCTGACGACCCGTCGCGTCGCGCGGCAGCGGAGCTGCTGCGTCTGCACGGGAGTGACACGCTTGCCTCTTTCAAGCTGAGGCGCGACATCAACTATCTCTTCAGCGCCGACCGACGCGCCTTTCTTGGCTACCGCGTCGAAAGCGGCGTCATGCTCGTAGCCGGCGATCCCGTGGGTCGGGAAGAGGGACTGCCCGCGCTGATTCACGAAGCAGCTGTGTTCGCGGAGCTCCGCGGCCTGCGCATCGCCGCGATCGGCGCCAGCGAGCAGCTGCTGCCGCTGTGGCGACAGGCAGGTCTGCGAGCGCTCTATATCGGCGACGAAGCCCTGGTCGAGACGCATCGGTTCACCCTCGAAGGCCGCGCGGTCCGCAAGCTTCGGCAGTCGGTGAGTCGACTCGAGCGGGAGGGGTATGGCGTCGAGCTGCGGGAGCTGCGGTCACTCGACCAACGGACGCTCAGCGAGCTCGAGCACGTCTCGTCGCTGTGGCGGGCAGGAAAACCGGAACGTGGCTTCTCGATGGCGATGGACTCGCTCGCCTCCGCCCACCAGGACAGCGTCGTCGTCCTCGCGCGCGACCGCGAAGGTGTTATCCGCGGCTTCCTCCATTTCGTACCCGCCTACGGACGGCCCGCGATGTCGCTCTCCTTCATGCGCCGCGACCGCGGAACACCGAATGGTCTCACGGAATTCCTCGTCGTTCGATCGATCGAGCTTCTGCGCGAGCGCGGTATCGAGGAGCTCTCGCTCAACTTCGCGGCCTTCGCACGGCTGCTCCAGCGTCCTCGCAGCCCGGTCGACCGCATGCTCGGTCGCATCGTTTCGCTGGGCAACTCGTTCTTCCAGATCGAGAGCCTCTACCGCTTCAATGCGAAGTTTGCGCCACGCTGGGAGCCGCGCTATCTCGTCTATGAGGGAACGCTCGGACTCGCGCAGACCGGGCTGGCGGCCATGCGGGCCGAGGGCCAACTGCGGCGCGGCTTTCACTAACGCTCGATCCGGATCGTCCGGGTGCGGTCTTGGCGAATGCGCAGGACGCTGTCGCCCCCTGGAAGCTTTGCAGGACGTAGCCCCTGGCGGCGAAGTGACGCCTCCTGCGGTCAGCGTTGTGCCGGGCCGCCGACACTCGCGTCGGGCGGAAGTCCAGTGGGACGACGTCGATCGCGCTCGCGTCGAATGTTCGGTAGTGAACGCCGGAGCGCGTGTACGAGACCGACTGAACGACAGAGGTCGATGCGACGAGGTGCGACTGTCCGCGGCGCGAGTTCCGGCAGCGCCGCCCCTGTCGTGTTGAGCGGACCGAAATGGTCGCGGTAGCCGTCGCTGAACCAGTAGGGGTGCTTGAATCCCGGACCTCCGCAGCACGAGACGCGCCCGTCGCCCCGCGCGAAATGTGTCGCGTAGTTGAGCGCGGCTGGCGGCTCGCAAGCCGAGCTGATCAGTCAAGGGATGCGGCCGGACACGCCGCTGGACAGCACTTGGCTGGCCACTCTCAGCGAGGTCGCACCGGCGAGCTCGAGCTGGCTGCCGGGGAACCGCCGCGCTGGAACACACCACATCGGTGCCGGAGCTCTGGCACACCGATTCAAGCTAAGGCCGACACACCTCACGCCCGGCGCTCCAACGCGGCAACACGTGGCACCACGCGAATCGACGGCGCGGTCGTCGTCGCGATCGCGCGCTACTTCGCGGCCCGTGCGCCGGCCGCGATGATCACCAAGAGTGCGAAGCCGATCATTGCCCACCAAGCGATGCTGAGTGGTCGTTGTGCCACCTCAGAACGTCCCACATGACGCAAAACCCCTTTCCGCCGTGATTGCCGGAGCTAAGGCGCGTTCGTGTCCCTGCCTGGATGATGACGCGAACGCTGCCTTCTTGCCGTGCGGTCGACACCGGTTCTCGAGACGCGCAGCTTCAGCGTGCTTACGGTTGTCGTCGCCGCTTGTCGGTCTGCACAATGGCCACAAGCGCCACGCCGATAGCGATCACCGGGATCGCGATCGATGCGGTGAGCACGTCTGTAAGCATCAACGCTGCGCCAGCCAGCAGAAGCACAATGGCAGCCGCCAGCACAACGAGATCCACAAGAGGTGTAAGACGCGGGCCACCAGCCGAAACGAGCTTCACGGACATCACCCCCTTTCCGCTACAAAGCATCTCGGTTCGGCACCGCACCGTCATCCGAATTGCCGCGGAACCCTTTTGCCTGAAACTACGAACCCCCCGGGTTCCCACTACCCTGGTGTCAGTGCGGAAAGGCAAGCTCACCGACTACCAGGAATAGCGCCAGTTCCCAGACACCAAGGGTGGCAGAAACGAACACGGATCGTTCGTCGCGCCGGATGATTGCAACGGTCGCGAACGCTCCGCCCACGATCACCGTGGCCAGACCGCCGAGAACTCCGAAGAGCGATACGGGCCGAGGTCTGCGCGACGCTTTCGGCATGCGCATTCGCTCCCAGACAATCCCGGCGAGCAGCGGGCTGACTGGGGCGGTGCAAAGATTCGGTTCGACTCAGCATTTTGGACCTCCTTTCTCGATTCATCGTCGCCTACTCCGCCGATCGGGGCTCGGGCGTGTCATCTACCCAGACAACATTCCGAACTTCGCGGGGCTGCCGCCGATTGGCACGACGGCCACCATGACGGGTGGGGCTCGGGAGATCACGGCGGCCACCAGGAGTAGCGGACGCGCCGCGCCGCTCAGCCGAGACCGATCGACTGAGGGTCAACGCACTGTTGATCCATCCGATCAGGCATCGTGCAGAGTCTGAGCGGCCCCCTGAATCCGGTCCCGAGGCGCCGCCGGCATCGCCGGCGTCGGTTGTCGCCGGCTCTCGTCCTGGTCGCCGTCCTCGCAGCGGCCGCGCTTGCGGCGCTCCTGGTGCGGGTGACCCGTGACCCCCATGCACCTAGATCCGCATCGACCACCGCGAAGACGGTTGCCGCCCAGGTGACGCGCACGCCGATGCGGGCGCGGCTGATTCGGCTGGTCGAGCGCGCGACCGGGATGCTCGCCGAGCCGGTCCAGGACGCGGCGATTGCCCCGGTCGGTCACGGGGCGATCCTGCTCGGCGGCCTGACGGCGGCCGACGCGTCGCGCGCCGACATCAGGATCGCGACCGCGCGCGGCGATCGCGCGGCCGGTCGCTTGCCGACGGCGCTGCACGATACGGCGGCGGTCCGAATCGGTGATGCCGTCTTTGTCTTCGGGGGTGGCACCGCGACGAATACGCAGAGTGATGCGATCGTTCGCGTCCCGGCTACCGGAGGCGCGGGCGTTGCGGTTGGACAGTTGCCGGCCCCGAGCTCGGATCAGTCCGCTGCGGCGATTGGCGGGACCGCGTACATCGTGGGCGGCTACACGGGGACGCGCTGGCTCGACACCATTGTGGCCTGGCGTCCCGGAGGCCGTGCGCGCGTCGTCGCCCACCTACCCTTCCCACTCCGCTACGCGGCGGTAACCGCTCCCGCCGGGCGACTGGTGATTGCGGGCGGCTCGCTCGAGAACGGCACGGCAAGCGCCGCTGTCCTCGGGTACCGGCCCGGCTCGCACCGCGCCATCCGGATCGGGAGGCTGCCGGTCGCCGACCACCCACTCGGCGGCAGCGTCGCTCGGCGGCCTCGCCTACGTGATCGGTGGTCGCGGCGCAGCCGTCGGCTCGCCGACCGCCCGGATCGTCGGGATCGATCCGGCAGCTGACCGGATCAGGCCGGCCGGTGCGCTCGCTTCGCCACGCTCCGATCTCGCCGCCGTCGGGGTCGGCAGTCATATCCTGCTCGCCGGCGGGCGAGGCGCGGGCGGTACCGAGGCAGGGATCAGTGAGCTCTCGCCACGCACGCTCGATGCCCGATCGTCTAGGCCTGCGCGGCGGGCGGCTCCTGCGACGCCGGCAGGGAACGTCTACGCCTACGACGGTGCGAACCGCCTGTCGGGCGCCGCCCGTTTCGCGCGCCCACTCGTCTACGTTCCGAACAGCAACAGCGACACCGTCGACGTGATCGACCCGCGCAGGTTTCGGATCGTCGAGCATTTCGCCGTTGGCGGACTACCCCAGCACGTTGTCCCGGCCTGGGATCTGCGCAGGCTCTACGTCACCAACGACACCGGCAACAGCCTGACGGCGATCGACCCGCGTACCGGCAAGCCCGGCGCCACGATCCCTGTCGACGACCCGTACAACATGTACTTCACGCCCAACGGCCGCTACGCGATCGTCGTTGCCGAGCGGCTGCAGCGGCTCGACTTCCGGGACACGCACAGCTTCAGGCTCCGCCATTCGCTCGCGGTCCCTTGTCGCGGCGTCGACCACATGGACTTCAGCGCCGACGGCCGCTACCTGCTCGCAAGCTGCGAGTTCTCCGGGCAGATGCTCGTCGTCGACGTCGTCCGTCAGCGCGTCGTTCGCACGATCGCGCTGCCCGACGGCCCGTCGGGGATGCCGCAGGACGTCAAGCTCTCGCCGGACGGTCGCATCTACTACGTCGCCGACATGCACGCCGGTGGTGTCTGGGAGATCGATGCTCGCAGCTACCGCGTGCTCCACTTCCTGCCGACGGGCGCCGGTACGCACGGCCTCTACCCGAGCCGAAACGCGAGGCTGCTCTACGTCAGCAACCGCAGCGCCGGGACGGTCTCCGTCGTCAGCTTCAAGACGCGGCGCATCGTCGCGACCTGGCGGATCCCGGGAGGCAGCCCCGACATGGGAGGCGTCTCCGCCGACGGCAGGGTGCTCTGGCTCTCCGGCCGCTACAACGCCGAGGTCTACGCGATCTCGACGCGCACCGGCCGCCTGCTCGCCCGCATCCACGTCGGCGCCGGGCCGCATGGCCTCTGCGTCTGGCCGCAACCGGGCCGCTACTCGCTGGGCCACACGGGCATCCTCCGCTGACCAGGGCAGGGACCGCCGCCTGGTGCTGGT
>CAWHXK010000030.1:0-42781 GCA_963833255.1 uncultured Actinomycetes bacterium | reverse complement strand
CGAGGTCGAGGTGCCAGGGCTCGCACGAAGACGAGACGACGAGGCGAAAGGGGCCACGAACACGAGTTGGGCGAGAGGACGCTCGCCCAGGCGAGCGCGATCAGCTCGGAGCTGGAGCCGGCCGCGAGCCGCTCGGCGCTGTTTCTTAAGTCTCAACAACAGGCGCAAGCGGCGGCGCACACGTTCTGTGCGCGCCGCCTACGGGCCGAATCAAACGGAGTTAGGTGGATGCGGGGCCTGCATGCACCCCGGGGCCACGTGCCGCGATCTCTTTGTCGCGATACGGAGCCAGGAACTGGGTCAGCGCCGCCACCGTCTCCTCGGGGGCCTGCTCGGCGAACCAGTGGCCGGCGCCGGGAATAACCGCGCTCTGCACTTCGTCCGCGAGGGGCTTGAACGCCTCCCCGACTGCTTCACCCCAGCTGTCCTCTCCGCTGATGGCAAGGACGGGCATCGTCAGCGCCTGCTTGCTGCGCTGCTCATTCTGGGCCATCATCGCGTCCCATTCGCGATAGAACGCGAAGGTGCCGTGCAGGGCGTCGGGGTTTCGGAGGAGACCGACGTAGTAGTCGATCAGACCCGCCGGGAGCTTGTTCTTCCCGGCCTGGATGTTGAATTCGTAGCCGAAGTAGATGTCCTCCCGTCCTCTGACGAGCTGCTCGTTGACCTCGTCGAGCCGGTTGACTGCGATGTGCCAGAGCCCGTTGTTGAGCGGCTCGGGGCAGAAGAAGGGCGGTGAAGGAGTCGCACCCGGTGGTCCGGGAACCTCGGCGAGGACGACACGCTCGACGCGCTCCGCGTGATCGGAGGCCAGCGCGTAGGCGATCGGGAGGCCGGTGTCGGTGCCGACCAACGCGAACCGCTTGTGGCCGAGCGCGTCCATCAGCGCGACCAGGTCGTCGGCAATGGTGCCGGGGTCGTACCCGTCCTTCGGCTTGTCGGTCAATCCGATCCCGCGCTGATCAGGCGCGATGACCTCGAAGTCCCGGGCCAGCGCGGGCATCACCAGCCGCCAGGCGTACCAGTTTTGCGGCCAGCCATGAACGAGCAGCAGCGGCGGGCCGCTTCCTCCGATGACCGCGTGCTGGCGCAGCCAACCGATCGGCAAGACGAGTTTTCTCTTCCCGGGTGATGCGCAGATCGAGAACTGGAGTTACGCGCTCCTTTTTGGAGTCAGACGGCTCGGTGTCGTTCTGGCAACTGCTGCACGAGACCTGCTGAGGCAGCGCTGGGTTTCAATTCGCCGCGAATGATCTTTCGCGCGTACAGCCGCTCATCCGCCGCCCGGAACAACCCCAGCGCCTCTTTACCATCCTGCGGGTAAGCGGCCCAGCCGAAGGTCACCGCGACCCTTCTGCTTCCCATCACGTTCGAAGTCGACCGCAGTTGTCCGGTTCGGCGACAAGGAGGCGGAGCGAGTACCGCGAACTGGGATTCACCAATCCGTGCAACCTCGTGGCACGCCCCGCCAGCATGGTCATTTGCAACGCCAATGCCTTCAATCGCTCCTTTGCATCCTCGGATGCCCATTGACGGTGACGACGTCCGTGATGAGTAGAAGGAATGGCTTCGCTTCACCCAGTCGCCGGTTGATCGCATCTTCGAAGCCACGTGTATTGGGCAAGCCCGTGAGCACGTCGCGTTTGGCGAGCACCTTTAGTTCTTCGACTAAGCCGAGTGCGTTACCCATGAGTGCTCGATTTGCCGCGGCGAAGTGGCCAATCATCGCGCCGACTCCAACGAAGCTGACCATCCGGATGGCAGTCGCCACAGTGGGAACGTCGCTCGGGGGTATGTGCGGGTTGATCACCACTCCGACCGAATACAGAACGGTCGCGAGTAAGCCCGCGGCGACACCCCCGATTAGCCCAGCCGACATGGCCGCAAGGCCGATGGGAATGTAGAAACCGTGCGCGACTCCCAAGCCCGGTCGATCGAGAAAGATGGACACGCCAAAAACCACAGCGAAGCCGAGTAGAGACGAGCCGATCAAACGTCGGCGCAGCCGCAGGTCCGTGAGCATCTCTTGTGATGATCGCCCGGGCGAGCATCCTGGCCCTCCCTCGATTGAGGGATCGCAAGATGCGCGGGCGTACTCTTACAAAGAGCGGTCGGAGTTAGACGCGTTCTCTCCCGTGTTCGCGTTAGTCTTGGGCGTCACTGTTGACGCATAGACATATCCGCAGTGCGCACAGATCGCCGCGTCACTCTGTGCGCGTTCGGTGCACTGAGGACAAATCTTTCGTACGACAGGCCGGCGTTCTCGGTCTTCGGCAGACCACGCGAGAACGCATGTAGCGACCGGGAGAAACAAGATTGAAAGCCACGCGAAGTCACGCCATGGCCGCGGCCTAAAGGGATACGCGCGAAGGAAGAGCGCGAGGCAGGCTAGTAGCGCCACTGACCATCCCACGGCGATGCCGCTCCACACGTTCACAACGTTTGCGACGGCCAGGCCAATGATCGAAGAGCCACCAAGAATGGTGATCGCGTTCAAGAACGACCAGGCGACCCGTGCTCGGATCATGTCCCGTCACCCTCGGCGACAGCTGCACGGCCCGCGAAGTACGGCAAGGTTCCTCCCTGAACGAGCAACGACGCAGCGGTCGCGACGAGAACCATTGCTGCCACGTCATCCGCCTTGGTGAAGTGTTCGAGTGCCGGATAACCAGCGAGAAGCAATGGGACGGCACCCTTGAGCCCGCCCCACGAAACGAGTCGTCGATCACGGGGACTAAGTCCACTACCAACGAGGCAACCCAAGGTCACCAGCGGGCGGACTGCGAAGACCGTTATCAGCGTCAGGGCGAGGCCACTCGCAAGGTCGCCGATGCCGACCGATGGCGCAAGGGCTGCGCCCAGGGTTGCGAAGAGCACAACTTCTGCGGTCGCTGAGAGTGCTTCCGGCACTTCGCGTCCAGCGTCGCCTCGGCTCGCCCAAGTATCAGAAAGAAGAAGCCCGGCGATGTAGACCGCGAGAAAACCGCTGCCGTGAATGGTCGAGGTAACCCCGCCGAGAAGGATAGCCCCGAGAAGGACAAAGACCGCGTCGATGTCCCCGTGATCGCGCATCTTGCGAACGGCGAAGCCCAAGATCGCGGCCCCCGCGATTCCCGCCGCTGAGCCGATTGCGAGTTCTTCAAAGAACTGAAAGACCGCGTGTCCGTAGGAGTGGCTCCCGCTGGCGACGGTTGCCGTCACGGCAACCATCAGGCGATTGCTGCCGGGTCGTTCACGCCGGACTCGCCTTCGAGGATCGTCCGGGAGTGGCTGGAATCACTTCGTCGTAGTACGGCATAGACAGCAGCCGGGTCGGTGGGCGCGAGTGCCACCGCGTCGAGCACGGCCACGGACCAGTCAAGGCCGAGTACGTATCGGCCGGCAATGGCTAGACCAGCAGCGGTTGCCGCTGTTCCCACGATGCCAAGCGAAAGGATGGGCCGAGCTGCTAGGCGCGCCGCTCTGAACCCTGTGTCGAGACCACCCTTGAACAGAATGAAGAACAGGGCGACTGCCCCGACGCGCTCAAGCGTCACTGTCGACAGGTCTTCGGTCGGGGCGATGCCGAGAGCCCCGGCGGCGATGCCGACGGCCAGGAATGCCGCAGGGCCCGGCAGACGGAAACGAGCGAAGAGTGGGGCAGCCGCAAGCGCGGCTAAGAGGAGCGCAGCTCCAAGGGCGAGGCTCGGGAAAAGTCACGGTATTTGTCCATGGGAAGGCGACGCCGACCAGCCTTCCCGGCACACCAGGCGTGAGTTTATGTCGGGCCCGAGTTCCGTCTTTATAAGTGACGTGCGGCGCTCTCATGGCGGCACTGGATCCGACGGAGCTGGTGTACCCGGTCATCGTCTTTCTCGCGGCGCGGCACTGTCAGCGTCGCGAGCAGGTCTGACACCGCTTCGACGAGGACCGAGCTCGCGCCCGCCTCACCTTCACTGCGCGAGGGGCCAGCTCTTGATAGGTGCCGCTGATGGTCGGGACGATGTCGATCGAGCCGAAGTCTGAGTCGAGCAGATAATCGAATGTCGCCGAATCCCGTGGGTTCGGCCGCCAGCTGGCCCGCGCGGCCACGTTCTCCGGTGTGGCTTCCTCCTTCACCCATCGATGCTCACCCGCGGCGGTCGCCTCCCAATGGCCAAACGAGGCGTTTTCATACTGGCGCGCGTGGATCGCCTCCAGCACGCGACGCAATCGGTCGAGGTTGTCGTGGTGGAGCGCCGGAGTGATGTCGAGGTCTCCCGGATCGAGCACAGCGCCGTGAAGCATCGCGGCGGCAGATCCGGTGACGACATATTCGACCTCGTGTTCGTTGAGGATCTCGAGCAATGCTTCGACATCAGGCTTCTTCCGTTCCACTCAACGCACCTATTCCTCCGGGCGAGATCCTAGGGCCGCTTCAGAGGCAGCGTTCATCGCATGCGCACGCGTTCTGCGAGCTTCTCGTCGTAGGCCACGGCTCACCCTCTCGGCTCGCGGATGCGTTGCGAGCCGGGTCGGGAGGCCGAGGCGGGTGAACAGCTCCGGCTGCCGAGGGAAGCCGGTGATCCCGTCGATCCGGTCGCCGCGGATCGCGAACACCATCACGCCGTAGGCGTCGAAGCACGCCGTCGCCCTGCTCGTCGGCGTAGGCGGCGAGCGCGGGCTGGCCGTTGGCGCGCGTCGGGACGAGCCGGATCCGATCGAGCCTGGCCGTCGAGTGGGGCGGTGGCGAAGAACCTGCCGATCTGGGCGCTGCCCTCGAAGCGCAGCGCCTCCGGGGGCATCGTCAGCAGCGCGTCGTCGGCTGAGGAGCGCGACGATGCCGTCGATGTCGACCGCCGCCCACGCCTCCTGGAAGCGGCGCATCGACCCGCTCTTCCGCGCCGCGTTCGTCGGGCGTGTGCGCGCGCGCGAGGTGCGCTCGTGCCGCTCGCGCTGGAGGCGGTCGCGGCCGCGTTGCAGCGCGCTGTTGACGGCCGGCACGCTGTCGTCGAGCAGCTCGGCGACCTCGCGCGCCGACCAGCCGAGCACGTCGCGCAGCACGACCGTCACGCGCTGCTTGGGCGGCAGCAGCTGCATCGCGGCCACGAAGGCGAGCCCGATCCGCTCGCGCTCCTCGACCACCTCCTCGGGCCCGGCGCTCGGCGAGGGCACGCTCGTCGAGGAGCCGGTCCGGGTAGGGCTCGAGGTGCGCGTCGACCGCGGCGGCCGGCGTCCCGGCCTCGCTGCTCGAGCATGCGCAGGCAGACGTTGGTCGCGATCCGGTACAGCCAGGCGCTCGAGCGGCGCGCGCGGCTGGAAGCCGTCGATGCCTCGCCAGGCGCGGAGCATCGTCTCCTGCAGCGCGTCGTCGGCGTCGTGCAGCGAGCCGAGGATCCGGTAGCAGTGCCGGTGCAGCGGCTGGCCGATGCGGCGCGGTCAGCCGCACGAACGCCTGCTCGTCGCCGGACTGCGCGGCGACGAGCACGGAATCGGTCGCCATGGCGGTCGCTTCCATCGACCCTCAGGCGCTGCCGGCGGACCGGGCGGCGGCCCGCCCAGCTCCGTCCACGGCGACGGATCGAACGTGCCCGGCACCGCCGCCCAGCGCGATGAACCGGATCCCCTCGTCCGCCGGGAACGATCCGCCGCAGCTGCTCGGGACCGACCCGCACCATCATCCCCGGCCGCAGCTCGAACACCTCGCCATCGGCGTGGAGCGCCCCGAGCCCGCGAGCGGGATGTAGACCTCCTCCTGGTTCGCGTCCTCCACGCTCGCGTCATGCAGGTGGTTGGGGTAGCCGTCCCAGTTCGGCGGCAGCGTCATCACCTGCATCCCCCAGCCGCTCACGCCCAGCGTCGCCCGCGCCCTGCGCGCGAGCCCGTCGTAGATCGGCTCCATCTCGTCGAACGATGCCACGGTCACGTCCACCACGATGCCCACCTCCGATCAAGCGGTCCGGCCTCTCGCGAGGCCTTACCGCTTCCAATGTTGGACAGGAGGCCCCGCTCTCGCCGCCCTCCGCGCTGCGGCGGCGAGGCGTCAAAAGCGTGGAGTGCGCGTCCGCATGCTGCCCGACGGCGAGATCCTCCAAGGCCGCGAGATCGAAGACGCCGTCGAGCACGAGCGTGCGCGCGGTCGGGGATTCGGTGCGGGCGGCGCGGCTCGTCCGGCGTGACGCTATCCACGAGGAGGGCAGGACCGCTCGCCGTCCCGAGTCCTCACGGACGAACGCGGATGATCGTCTTCCCCTTGATCCGCTCGGTCGGGTTGAAAGCGGCAACGGCGTCGTCGAGGGCCGCGACGGTGCCGATGTTCGTCCGCAGCCGACCGTCCCGGACCCGCTGGGCGATCTCACTCAGTTGGGCGCGATCGGACATGACAACGAAGTCGATCGCCAGGCCGTCCGCGGGCCACGCCTCCGGCGGGCCGGTGACGGTCACCAGCGTTCCTCCAGCTCGAACCACACCCGCGGACCGCTTCTGGATGTCGCCGCCGAGGACGTCGAACACCAGGTCGACTCCGCCGACGTCTTCCAGGGTGTCGTTGTCGAGGTCGACGAACTCGTGCGCGCCGAAGTCGAGTGCGGTCTGCCGGCCGGCGGCGCGCCCGGTGCCGATGACGTGTGCGCCGGCCTCTCGTGCGAGCTGGGTTGCCATCGAGCCGACTGCGCCGGCCGCGCCGTGCACGAGGACGCTCTGGCCGGCCTGAAGGCGGCCGTGCTCGAACAGACCTTGCCACGCGGTCAGGCCCGTCATCGCGACGCCCGCGCCCACCGTGAAGTCGACGTCGCCCGGCAGCGGCGCGAGGTTGCGTGCCTCGACGACTGTGTATTCCGCGAGGGTGCCGTCGCGAGTCCAGTCCGTAAGGCCGAACACCCGCTGTCCCACCGACAGCCCCGTCGCTCCATAGCTGAGGGAGGTGACCACTCCGGCCACCTCGTGCCCGGGAATCGAAGGCGTCCGGTCACGGCCGAGGCGATCGATCCAGGTCGAGGGCCACTCCAGCTCATTCCCGGTGAATCCCGACGCATGAACTTCAACGACGACATCGCCGTAGTTCGCGCCTTCAAGGCTGGCGAGCCTCGCCGCATCCGGATCGGGTCGCTCCACGAGCTTCATCCCGGCCGTTCCCGCGGCCTGATCCGTCACCACAATCGCTTTCATTTGAATACCCCTCTGTATCAGTCCCCGCCTACGCGACATCTTCGGTTCACAACAGCATCACCGACGCCACACGTCGGCGTCCTACTCCGCGTCCCTATGGACGAACGCGGATGATCGTCTTCCCCTTGATCCGCTCGGTCGGGTTGAAAGCGGCAACGGCGTCGTCGAGGGCCGCGACGGTGCCGATGTTCGTCCGCAGCCGACCATCCCGGACCCGCTGGACGACCTCACCCAACTGCGCACGATCGGCCTCGACGACGAAATCAACCGCCAGGCCGTCGGCCGGCCGCGCCTCGGGCGGCCCGGCGATGGTCACCAGCATCCCGCCGGCTCGAACCAGAGCCGCAGACCGCTTCCCGATGTCTCCGCCGATCACGTCGAAAACCAGATCGACGCCGCCGACGTCTTCCAGCGAGTCGTTGTCGAGGTCGACGAACTCCTGCGCGCCGAAGTCGAGCGCCGTCTGACGGTCGGCGGAACGTCCGGTGCCGATGACGTAGGCGCCCACCTCGCGTGCGAGCTGCGTCACCATCGATCCGACTCCACCGGCCGCGCCGTGCACGAGGACGCTCTGCCCCACCTGGACGCGGCCGTGCACGAACAATCCTTGCCACGCGGTCAGGCCCGAGATCGGCAGGCTCGCGCCCACCGTGAAGTCGACGTCGCCCGGCAGCGGCGCGAGGTTACGCGCCTCGACGGCCACGTACTCCGCCAGGGTGCCGTCGCGGAGTCCAGTCCGTGAGGCCGAACACCCGCTGTCCCACCGACAGCCCCGTCGTGCCATAGCCGAGGGCGCTGACCACTCCGGCCAGCTCGTGCCCAGGGATCGACGGTGTTCGGTCCCGGCCGAGGCGATCGGTCCAGGTCCCGGTCCACGTCAGCTCACCCGGGGTGAATCCCGACGCATGAACCTGAACGACGACGTCGTTCTCCGCCGCGTTCGGCTCGGGCCGCTCCACCAGCGTCATCCCGGCCGTTCCCGCGGCCTCGTCCGTCACCACAATCGCCTTCATCCGGCACCTCCCTGTATCCAGTCCTCGCCTCAAAGGAGGGCCGGACCCTTAGCCGTTCACAACGTGTGTAGGCACGTCATCGAGTTAGTGCAGGCCGGTTCGAACTCAACCTCCTCGTCCGCTGCCGACCCCTGCAGATGCCAGGTACCCGGTGATTCTCATCGCCCCCGGGTGATTCTCGCCACATGTGTCAACTGACCGGACCGACACACGGGCGAGCCCGCACGCGGCTGCCTCGGTGGGCGTCGCCTCGGCGGATACCGCCGCCGGCGCACTCTCCGCTCCGCGACGGGCGATCAGCTTGCCGGCCTCCCAGACGGCGAGCAGTAGGGCGGCGGGAATGGCGCCGGTCAGCCATTGCCTGCCCGTGAGAACCTGGGTGCCGAGCAGCGACGTCAGGACGCCGCCCCGGGTGATCAGGAGCGCAAGAGCGAGCTCGATCGGCGCGCAAAGGTGTGGACGAATGTGAAGCTGGACCATCTCAAAGGTGAACGAAAGCGGCGAGACTTCGCAGATGTTCCGGAGAGCACCTGGGTCAGCCTGTTCTGGGAACGACGCCGGTACGAGTGGTCGCAACCGGGATCGGTCAACGGAACCTTGATCGACTCAAACGTCCTCGAGCCTGGCAGCACGTGGGAGACCCGAGCCAACCTCCGCAACGGCGGCAGCGCTGTGGAGATGGTTCTGAACCGCACCTTCCGCCGTACCACACAGCAGGCAAGTGGTTTGCATGGCGCGCGTATCTTCGTCACGCCCCTGCCGTCGTTGGGAAGGAGCCGATGTGTAGGGACGGCGGGTCTCAGCGTCACTTCGTCTTTGGTGGGAGCGTCTCGACGTACGTCAACGCAAGTCGGATCCAGCCGGCCAGCGCTCGGTCCGATCTTGATCCCCGCCGGCTCGACGAACACCATTGTGCTCATTGGCTTGCCGGTGAAGTCCATCGGCCGGACGTGCCGCTCGTCGAGGGCTGCGTCGGCGCCTTCCTCGCCGAGGCGCAGCATCAGCTCGTCGCCGACGATGCCGCAGGCCATGTGACCGCCGACGAGGAACGCGATACCACCGAACATCTGCTGCTCACGGACATCAGGAATGTCCTCAAGGAGGATCGACACCCGCTCTGCGAGGCGCTCATCGAAGGCCATCTTCTGAGACTAACTGGAGGCTTCCCAGCCGTCACGCAGCTCAAACGCGGGGCTGGCTGTACGTAGAAGACGAGAGGAGCGGTGGTCGAGACATCGACGCCGCGGCGCGACTCGGTGTACGGTCAGCGGTGGTGTGCCGGGAAGGCTGGTCGGCGGCAGTCAACCGACCCCGCAGGAGCCCAAATAGCCCCGACACCCCCGCCCCTTTCCCCGACGAGGGCTCCAGCCCGCCGGGGCGGCCGCTTGTTCAACAGCCGGCCGATCCTCCTGTTGGCGTTTGCGTTTGCGGTGATGGCCGACCCCGTCTCCTCGGTCGCCTACGCCATCGAGGCGGCGTTGCGGGCTCTGCATGGAGATCTCAGCCTGCTGTTGCCGACGATGGGATTGGTTGTTGCGGTGATCGCTTTGATCATCACCAACTACCACCAGCTTGTCGCGCGGTTCCCGGAGGGTGGTGGTGCGGCGGCAGCCGCGGGGAAGGCGTTTGGGGAGGGGTGGGCGTTCGTCCCGATCGGCGCCCTTATCGTCGACTTCGTCCTCACGATCGCGATCAGCGTGGCGGCCGGTGCCTCGGCGCTGATCGAGTACGTGCCGAGCCTCGCGCCAGATCGGATCCCGCTTGCGCTTCTCCTGCTCGTCGCCGTCGCGGGACTCACCTGGTACGGGCACATAGGGCGAGCGGCATTCGCGCTGATGACGCTCGCCTTTGTTGGCGCCGGGATCGCGGTGATCGCCGGTGGCATCCACGCTCCGGTCGCGAACGTCGGCTACAGCCAGGCTACGAGCGGACGGCCGCCGGTGCTCGCCGTGCTGCTCGCGTTCCCGGTCGCGATGGCGTTGGCGACGGGTGTCGAGGCGCCGTCCTCGGCGATCGCGCAGCTCGGCCAACTCGACGACGCCGGCCGCCGGCGCTTCGGCCGGATCACGCTGTGGCTGACCCTCGCGATCGTCGGCACGCTCACACTGGGACTGACGGCCGCAGCGGTGCACCTGAAGGTCGGAATCCCCGCGCCGAACAGCACCCAGATCGGCAACCTCGCCCAGGCCAGCACAAGCCACGACGTCTACGCCTTCTTCCAGCTGGCGACGGCGCTGCTACTGCTCGCTGCGGCCAGCTCCTCGTTTCAGGCAGGCCCGGGCTTGCTCAAGGCTCTGTCGAGAAGCGGGACCGCACCAAGCCACGGCGTCGGCGTCCTCCCCGGATGGTTCGGACGGGCCAACCACCACCACACCCCCTACTGGGGCGTCGTCGTGTTCCTGATCACCTCGGCGCTTGTGACCACAGCCGCCGGAGCACGTGACCAAGAGCTCGTCCTCTTCTACGCCGTCTCGGTGTTCATAAGCTTCCTCGTCGGGCTGATCGCAATGGCGCGCTTCTCATACCAGGAGGCTTGCTGGAAGCCGTTCGCGATGAACGTGGTCGGCGCGGTTGTCGTGGTGTTCACGCTTGCGGCCGACATCAGCCGCGGCAAGCCGATCGCCTCGGTCGCTGTATCCATGCTGATCGCCTTTGCGCTCTACATTCTGTGGGCACGCGCCGGCAAGCCCCGCGGCGTCGCCAGCGTCGTCTCGGAAGCAGAACACGAGGACTGAGCCGCTCAGGCGACCGGATACGAGCCGACGAAGAACAGCGCGACCGCGAGCAATACGCCCGATACACCGATCAAGGCGAGGCGGACGTTTCGGATCTTGAAACGCTGCGCGACCGCGGTGAGAAACAGCACCGTCGCCAACAGCACCGTGTTGCGAAGGTACTTGTCCCCCTGCTCCCTCGCCGCCGTTCCCGACTCGAACGCCACCGACGCCTGCTTCTCATGTGCTGCCGACCGCGTCAGCTCCGCGTTGCGGTATTGGCGCATCACGATCGGGCCGGGAGGCGCCTTCGGATTGTGGAACGGATCCGTCTTCATCCAGGCAATGAACGCGGGCCGGAACTCGAGCCGGAATCGCTTCGCGAACGCCAATTCCGCTTCCGTGTCCGCGGTCGTCTTCGCCTGGAGCCAAAACGAGAACGTCGTTGTGTCGTAGATCTCTTCCTGCCCGCCCCGCGTCGCCGCCTGAGAAGCCAGCAGCCGGTACTTGGAGGACAGCCCGTACAGGTGCGCCTGCCGCCCATCCCACCGGGCGGCCTGGTATCCGCTCCAGGCGATAGCGACGGCCACGATCGACAAGAGGATCGCCTCGAGGATCTCAATCGCCTCCTCACTCCGGCGCGGACCCGTGCGCCCATGGCCATCGTGACCACGATCGTGCGCTACATCGCCGGCCGAGGATCCTTCAGCCACTCGGCCAGTCTATGAATCGCGCACCCAGCGGCCCTAGGGCGGTACGAAATCCGCCCGCCCGGAGCTAGGGAGTTTCGTTCTGCGCGGCGCAAGTGGCCGGCAGACCCGGCTCATGGTGTACTTGACCCGCCGAAGGTCGCAAGCAGTTCCCTTGCGTACACGTCCTCCCAGGGTTCACCCGGTTGAGTGGCCGTGTACTCCTTGTCGAGTCGTACAAGCAGGTAGACAAGCTCGCTCCGAACAGGCTTCCTGTTGAGCAGGTCGGCCAACTCCGAGAGGTTCAGCAGCCAGTCCGCATACCACGATGCCCAATCGGGATCATCGCCATCGACAATCCGGTACACGACGTGATGCGTCTCGGCGGCCTCGTGTAGAAGGTCGGCGATCTCCTCGACGGTCGTGGACACGGACGAAACCTAACCGGAAGCGGCTGATCATGTCTGGCGTCCCTGAGCTTCTCGCCACGTCCAGGAGGCGTTAGGCTCCATCCGCCGCCGACATCTCAGTCGAGGATTGGAGGATTCATGGCTGGAGTAGAGTCACGCAGCTTGGACGCACCGGATGAGGTGCGCACGCCCGAGAAGACAACCGTCGACGTCGTGACCGTCGGAGCATCGGAGGTCGGTCGCTTGACACTTCAGCCGGGCTGGAAGTGGTCGGAGTGCATCAAGCCGGTCGTCGGCACCGACAGCTGCCAGGCCGAGCATCTTGGCTTCGCTCTCTCGGGTCGGCTCCAGGTCGCCCATGACGACGGCACATCGCTCGAGATCGGCCCCGGCGAGGCGTACGTGATCGCTCCCGGACACGACGCGTGGGTCGTCGGTGACGAGCCGTTCGTCGGCGTCGAGTTCAAGAGTGCAGCCGAGTACGCGAAACCGTGACCTAGCCGCCGCGTCAGGTGCAGCCAGCTCAAAGCGAGACGTGGCCGGCCGGGTTCCAGGTCGAGCAGGTGCGAGTGGCGCGGCCGACCGATCGCCTCGACGAGGTCGTCCGCTTCTACCGCGACGGCCTCGGACTGGTCGAACTATCTCGGTTCGAGGACCACGCCGGATACAGCGGCGCGATGCTCGGACTCCCCGGGAGCGCATACCACCTCGAGTTCACCTCACACGTCGATGGTTCTCCATGCCCGGCTCCGACCAGGGACAACCTCCTCGTCTTCTACATACCCAGCCGCGAGGCGATTGCGCGGACCGTCGACCGCCTCGGCGCGATGGCGTACCCGCCTGTCACCGCCGAGAACCCGTACTGGGACGAGAACGATGCCGTCACGATCGAGGACCCTGACGGCTGGCGGGTCGTGCTCATGCCGACGCAGGGCATCTAATACGCCTTTGGGATCCGTGCCTATCCGAGATCTGGACGTCTCGGCGCGACTCGTAGTACGGTCAGCCCTGGTGTGCCGGACGTCTGGTCGGCGTGGACTCATGCCGACCCCCGTCGACATCTCTTGGGGTGGCGCTCGGATCGGCCGGGGTCTTCGCCTGCACGCTCGATCGCCTCGGTGCACGGATCGGCCTGCCGGAGGCGATGCTCGGTCTTCTAACGGCGCGCGCGGACCCGAGATCGCGCTGAACTGAACGCCGTTCACGCGCGGGCGATCACGGAGTGGAACTCGTTCTGAATGGACCCGGCCGACAACGACACCAACATCGCCTGGGGACGCGAAACGTTCGCCGCGATGCGACCGCACTTCGGCACCGGCCGCTGGCTCAACTACCTCGGCGACGACCAAGCAAACGACGCCATCCGCGCCGCCTACGGCCCCAACTACGACCGCCTCGTCGAGGTCAAACGCCGCTACGACCCCGACAACATCTTCCACCTCAACCACAACATCGTGCCGTAGCGGCTGCGGACAGGCAGGCGCTAGTCGGTCATGCGGAACGCGACCTGGTACTTCTCGACCGAGCTGCGCTGACCAGGGGTGTCACCGGCCGGCATCGCGTTCAGCGCTGCGTCGCCGCGCCGGTAGTCGTCCTCGCTCTCGAAGAAGAGAATCACGACCGACTTCTCGCCTTCCGGGTCGTGAAGAACGACGATCTCCTTCGCCGGCACCTCATCCGGCCGCTCGCTGCCCTGCATCTCCCGCTGCATCTCCGCCATTCGTTCGCTGCTGACGCCATCGAAGGACACGACTCGTGCGAGCGACATAACTGCCTCCTTGTAGAGAGTTCGGCCGACTCTAACCCTCGAGGAATCGCTTGTGAATCCTCGCGATGCGACCGTCGAACAATGCGGAGCCGCGGGTCCCTCTGTCTCGTTTACTCGGTGCAATCTCTGTGGCGACTCAGGCCCCACACAGGCGCGAGACAGCCACGGACGGCAGGCTGCGTCGGGAATGTCTACCGCTGATCGCTGAACAGGAGGAAGGACCGTGGACGGCTCGGTCGCACTACGTCTGAGAGTTGCATCGAAGGCTGACCTATCGGTGGTCAAGGCGCTTCGCGACGCCTTGTACGCCGAGTCTCCCTCACCTCCGTGGCGCGACGAGTCATGGGATACGTACGCAGAGGAGATCACGCAGATCGTGCACGCGGGCGGGGCCTTCTTGGCTGAGCGTCGAGGCGAAACTGTCGGCCTCGCTCTTGCCTGGCTAGAAGGGCCGAATGCGGTCCAGCTGGGTGATCTGTACGTCGCGCCGGAGTACCGCGGTGAGGGAATAGGCAGTGCGCTGGTGCGCGCCGTCGCTGAGCTTGCGCGCTCTCGCGGTGCCGTATACGTGCATCTGATGGCGAACCTGGACGCCCTCGCGTTCTACGATCGCCTGGCCTTCCGTGAGGAGTCGCGCAACCTCGTCACTCGCGTCGACACGTTGCTGTCGCAGTAGATCGGACGAGAGCGGGCCGAGCCCCGATGGCCTTGCGATCACGCCCTCGCGTACGTCTCGCATCGGCGAGAGCGGGTACGCGACCCAATCCTGAACGATCCCTTAAACCCGAGCAGGAATCCTGGCGACGGCCGGCGGCTGCCCGTACAACTCGTTCGACCCTCGAAGAGACCAGGGAGGCCGAATGAAGCGTTACCCGATCCTCGTCATCGCATTTCTCGTGATCGGAGTTCTCAGTGCACAGGCGTTCGCGGCGCGCTCCGATGCCAAGCCGGTCGTCGTCGTGAAGGCGCCCAAGTTCGGCGCGATCCTTTCCACGCAAGGCCACCTGGCGCTCTACACCTGGAACAAGGAGAAGGACAAGAAGGTGCACTGCACCGGCGCGTGCGCGGCCACCTGGCCCCCGCTCGTCGTCCCGAACGGGACCATGGTCGCCAAGCACCTAGCCGGCGCGATGGGAACCTTCGGGACGATCGTCCGCCCAGGCGGCAAGACGCAAGTGACCTGGGACGGGCGGCCCCTCTACACCTACCACGGGGACACGCCCACAAAGATCCTGTGCAACGGCGTCGACGGCTGGTACGTGGTCAAGGCCTGAGCGAGCGGTGGAACTCCGACCCGAAGAGCCCCGCGAGCTCCGGGCCTACGGCCGCAGCACCTTTCTCGCGGTCACGGCGGTCGGGCTCTCGTCGCTGGTCTGGGGCCGGCCGGTGTGGAACGCGCTCTCGGGCGCGACACAGCCGTTCAAGGACGTCGCCCCCGGTCTCTTCCCCGGCTGGCGGATCTATACCGTCGCCTCGACGATGCCGAGGTTCGACCCGCAGACGTGGCGGCTCCGGATCGACGGGCTCGTCGAGCAACCGGTCTCGCTCAGCTACGCCCAGCTGCGCGCGCCTCCCGCGCGCCGAGCAGGTCTCGACGTTCCATTGCGTGACCGGCTGGACCGTCAGCAACGTCCGTTGGGCCGGCGTCCGCTTCGAGGACCTCCTCGCCGCGGCCGTGCCGAGCTCGGGCGCGACGGCGCTGACGTTCACGTCGGCCGAGCAGCCCTACACCGACTCGCTGACGCTCTCCCAGGCCAGGCTGAAGGACGCGATGCTCGCCTACGAGATGGACGGCAAACCGCTCTCCCGTGCGCACGGCGCCCCGGTCCGCGTCGTGATCCCCGAGATGTACGGCTACAAGAACGTGAAGTGGGTGGAGCGGATCACGCTCACCGGCCGGGCCGAGACCGGCTACTGGGAACAGCGGGGCTACGACGTCGACGCCTGGGTGGGCCGCTCGAATGGCTTCTGAGCGCGCGGGCTACGTCCGCCGCTTCTCCGTGACCGAGCGGGCGATCCACTGGATCCACGCGTCCGCGTTCTTCGTCCTGCTCGGCACGGGGCTCGTCCTCTACCTGCCATCGCTGAGCGAGGCCGTCAGCCGGCGCCCGCTGGTCAAGGCGATCCACATCGACACCGCGATCGCGTGGGCGGTAGCGCTCGCGCTCGTCGTCGCCCTCGGCGACCGGAAGGGCCTGCGCCGGACGCTGCGCGACCTCGACCTCTTCGACGAGGACGACCGGCTCTGGCTGCGGCGGATCCCGCGGCCGCAGGGCCGCTTCAACGCGGGCCAGAAGCTGAACGCCGCGCTGACGGCGTCGTTCGCGGTGCTCTTCGCCGTCTCCGGATTCTTCCTCTGGCTCGGGGAGCGCGACCACTCCTACCAGTGGGCAAGCACGATCCTGCTGCACGACGGGCTGATGTACGTCTCCGTCGTGCTGCTCGTCGGCCACCTCTACCTCGCCCTGATCTACCCCGCGACGCGGCACTCGCTCCGAGGGATGACGGAGGGCTCGGTGCGGCTCGACTGGGCCTGGCGCCACCACCGCAAATGGGTCGAGACGGATGCGGAAGAATGACCGCGATGACGACCGTGCTGATCGTCGACGACGAGCCGATCGTCCGCGACGTCGTCGCGCGCTACCTCAAGCGTGAGGGCTACGACACGCTCGAGGCCGGCGACGGCGAGGCCGCACGGGCGCTGATCGAGAGCGACGCACCGAACCTCGTCGTACTCGACGTGATGTTGCCCGGCACCGACGGGCTCTCGCTCTGTCGCTGGATCAGGACGAAGGGCGACCTACCGGTGATCATGCTCACCGCCCGCGGCGAGGAGGCCGACCGCATCGTCGGTCTCGAGCTCGGCGCCGACGACTACGTCACCAAGCCGTTCTCACCGCGCGAGCTCGCCGCCCGTGTCCGCACCGTCCTGCGGCGCACCGCCCACGCGCCCACTTCCATCGGGCGGCTCGTGCTCGGCGACCTCACGTTGGACGCCGGCACGCGCGAGGTCGAGCTCGACGGCCGCAAGCTCCGCCTCACGGCCAAGGAGTTCGACCTGCTCTTCTTTCTCGCCTCGAACCCCGGCCATGTCTTCTCGCGCGACCAGCTGATGCACAGCGTCTGGGGCTACTCGTCCGCCCTGGACACGGGCACGGTGACCGTTCACGTCCGCCGCCTGCGCGTCGAAGATCGAGCGCGACCCGGCCAACCCGGCACACCTCGAGACCGTCTGGGGCGTCGGCTACCGGTTCGTGCCGTGATCGCGCTCGCCCTCATCGTCGCCGCGGCGACGCTCGCCGTCGGCCTCGCGGCGACGTTCCTGCTGCGTCTCCTCCCCACCGTCCGGCTCCAGCTCGCCGGGCTCGCGCTGCTGGCGGTCGCGCTGCCGCTCGGCGCGGTTCTGCTGTCCGGCTGGGTGATGTTCCACATGGGCGACGACGTGAAGATCCTCGCGGTCGCCGCCGCGTCGGCGCTCGTCGCGGTCGCCGCAGCGCTCGCACTCGGAACCTCGATCGCACGCCGAATCGACCGGCTCCGCTCCGCGTCGGGGGCGTTGGCGAGTGGCGACCTGAGCGCCCGCGCCCCTGACAGCGGCCCGCGCGAGCTCGCCGAGCTCGGCCGCTCTTTCAACGAAATGGCCGCCAACCTCGAAGGACTCTTCGACGCGCGACGTGAGCTCGTCGCCGCGGCGAGCCACGACCTCAGGACGCCGATCGCCTCGATCACCGCGATGCTCGAAGCGATCGAGGACGGGCTCGCCACGCCGGAGGAGTACCTGGAACCGCTCCAGTCTCAAGCACGGCGCCTCTCGGGGCTCGTCGAGGACCTGTTCGAGCTCGCCCGGATCGACGCCGGCGCCCTGGCCCACGAGCTGCGCGCGATCGCGCTTGCGCCACTCGTGGAGTCGTGCGTGCGCGGCTTCGAGGCCGAGGCGCGCGCCCGCAACGTCCGGCTCGAGCGGCGAATCGCGGAGACACCCGACGCACGCTGCGCCCCGGAAGAGGTCGAGCGCGTCCTGCTGAACCTGCTCACGAACGCGCTCCGCCACACACCCTCCGACGGCACAGTCGCCGTGATCCTCGCGCCGGCCGACGACCAGGTCCAGGTGACCGTCGAGGACACCGGCGAGGGGATCACCCCCGAGGCCGCGCACCGGATGTTCGACCGCTTCTGGCGCGGCGACACGGCGCGGACGGGCGAGACCGGCGGCGCAGGGCTCGGGCTCGCGATCGCCCGCGGCCTCGTCGAGGCGCAGGGTGGCCGGATCTGGGCGGAGCCGCGCGAAACCGGCGGCGCGAGGGTGTCCTTCACGCTGCCCGCTGCCGAAGCCTGATGCGGGCCGGCGCCGGATGCGCGTACTCCGGCGCCGGCCAGACGAGCTGGGCTCAGCTGACGGCGAGGCCGGCAACCGTGGCCGGGGCGACGTCGACCGCGCCGACCGGCTCCAGCCGCCCGTCGGAGGCGACGCTCCAGCCGAAGATCCGGCGGGCGTCCGCGTCGAGTGCGTAGAGGAACTCGCCCGCGCTGCTGAGCGCCTCGTCACGGACGCCCTTCTCTCCCTCGATTGTCGTCGCCGCGACTGGCTCGAGCAGCTCGATCGCGCCGCTCGTCGCCGATCGCATAGCTCGAGATCGTGCCGTCGCCGAAGTTGGTCACGTAGACGAAGCGGCCGTCGGGAGTCACGGCCGCCCAGCAGACCTCGCTTCGTGTGTTCCCGACCGAGCGGCTCACGGGCGAGATGCCTTCACGACCCAGCGCGTACGACGACGCTGCTGCCGCGCCCACCGTGCCGCCGAATGCCTCGGTCACTACCAACGCGCCCTGCGGTGAGAAGTCGAACCCGTACGGCGTCGCGCCCGACGATGCGATCGTGCGCAGATCGCTGAGAAGCCCGTCCTCGTCTACCGCGTAGACGCTGAGCGAGTTCGTGCCGCGCTCGGTGACGACGAGGTAGCGCCCGTCGGGGCTGAACGCGACCTGCGCTGGATCGGCGTCGGGTGCGCTCAGCGGCCGGCTCGAGCCCTCGATCGGCTGGAGCCTGCCGTCCGTCTGGATCGTGAATCCGGCGACGCTCGCGGGTGCGGCCGTGTTCAGCACGTAGACGAGGCTCTTGCTTACCGCGATGCTCCGGGGGTCCTGCCCGCCCGAGGCGATCGTGTCGATCAGCTCGAGACCGGTCGGAGCGACCGCGAAGACGGAGAGGTCGTGGCTGCCAGCGTTGGCGACCAGCAGCCGACTCCCGTCGTTCGTGAGTACGACCGAGCCCTGCGAGGGGAGATGGACAGCGCCGCTGCCGCGACCACCCGTTGGGTAGGACCCGATCGAGTCGAGGCTGCCGTCGGCGTTGCGGCCGAAGGCGAGCACTTCGTTGCGATCGGCGTCATTGGTCTGAACGTAGACGGCGCCCGGAATGATCATGTCGTTCACTGCTCCTCCTTGTTGGGTCGGCGGTGTTGCCTGCTCTACCGTCGTCCCGACCCCCGCCGGCGTTACACCCCGCTCAGGAGGTCTTCCAGCGCCGGAAGGCACCGAGCAGCGCCTGCTCGGCCTCCGGGCTGAGATCCTCGGCGCGGAGGCGTCCGGTCACGCGAACCGTTGCTTCGATCTGTGCGAGGTAGCGGCGGCAGCCTTCGCAGACTCCGAGGTGCTCGTCGAAGCGCGCCCGCTCCTCGGGCGAGAGCGAGCCCTCGAGGTAGTCCGTCACGAGCTCGACGAGCTCCTGACAGCTCAGTTGTTCGACCGGCGCGCTCACACGGACTCCTCGTCGAAGTACTTCTCCAACTCGCAGCGCACCTTGGAACGTGCGCGATGGAGCAAGACCCTCTGATTGGTCTCGCTGACGCCGAGGACGTTACAGACCTCCTCCGAGTCCCAGCCCTCGATGTCACGCAGGCTGATCACGGCCCGCTGACTCGGTGGGAGGCGATCGATCGCGTGCCCGACGAGCTCGCGCGTCTCCTTCCCGAGCAGCCGCTCCTCTGGTAGCGCGGCCCAGCTCGACGGCTCAGACGCCCAGTGGCCCGGCCACTGGGGATGCTCCTGGTCCAGGAACCGATCAGGATCGACGGCCGCCTCCGGCACCCGTGCGGGATCTTGGAGCGCCGAGAAAGGGATCGCACGGCCTTCGCGCTCGGCACGGGTCTTCGCCGTGTTGGCGAGGATGCGGAAGATCCAGGTCTTGAGCGAGGAGCGGCCCTCGAAGCGGTCGATCCCCTTCAAGACGCCGATCCAGGTCTCCTGGATCACCTCCTCGGCGACCGCGCGGCTGGCCACGTAGATCTGCGCCACCCGCAGCATCGCCGCGTGGTACATCCGGGCCAGCTCGATGAAGGCGGACTCCTCACCTTCACGGAGCGCCCGGATCAGCTGGGCCTCTGCGAGTCCCGGAGCGGTCTCCACCCGCTGACTGTAACGCGGGCTGCAGCATGAGGGCTAGACGGCTGCGGCGCCGCGCAGAGCGAGGCGCCGCAGCACACCTGGGCTCAGAAGGCGACGATGCCTTCGCCGCCAACCGCGCCCGGCACCGTCACGGCTCCTATCTCGGTGAGCGAGCCATTGGGATTGACGTCGAGCTCGTCGACGATCCCGAGCGCGCCGGTCTGGACGTAGAGGAACCGCCCGTCAGACGAGGCCGAGGCGTCGACGGTTCCCGGATCGGTAGCGGTGGCGCCGAGCAGGGCGAGCTGCCCGCCCGCTCCCGACCGGTAGCCGCTCACCGAGGCGCTTCCCGCGTTGGACGCATAGAAGAGCCCATCGACAGCGGCAACCCAGCACGTCGCTGCCTGGCCGGTCGGAACGGAGGCGACCTGAGTGATCGTTCGGTCTCGGTTGAGCTTGAACGTCGCCAACGAGTTGGTGCCCGCCTCGGCGACGACGAGGAAGCCCGCACGGTCGAAGCTGATCGCGAAGGCACGGTGCCAGGCTCGGAGTTCACGACCGGGCCGGCCGACAGGTATCCGAGGAACCCGACGCCGAACACGTCGATGTCGTTGCCGTTTGCCTTCGTCGTCACGATCAGCTCATCGCCGTCCGGCGAGAAGGCAACCTGTCCGGGCGTGTTCGTGAACTGCGGCGTCGCCGCAGGGTTGAGGCCGAGCGGGCGGTTCGAGCCCGGCAGCGGGACAGGCGGTCCAGCAGAACAGCGAACCCCTGCACGCTCCCGCCGTTCTCGGCATTCAGCACGTAGACGAGGTCGCCGTGTACGGCCACGCTGACCGGGAAGGTTCCGCCCGAGCTCAGCACCTGGTTCAGGCTGAGATGGCTGCCTCGAACCGAGAAGACCGACACCGTGTTGCTGCCCGCATTCACCGCGTAGAGCAGCGCGTGGCGCTGGTCGTACGCGAGCGATCCCTGAGAGGCGAGGTGATCGACGACCGAGCCGCTCAGCACCCCTCCCAGTCCCCCGGTCGCGTACGTGTTCGCCGCGGTCAAGGTGCCGTTCGCGGCTCGGCTGTAGGCGACGACCTGGTTGCCGGCCGGGTCGCTCGGTCTGGACGAACACCGCATGATCGGCACCACGACCGAACAACGGCGGCGGCGCACCGGGCGGCGGCGCCCCGGCGTAGGCGACAGGCGACAGCAGCGCGGCCACAGCCAACATGGCAGCCGCCGCGACGAGGAACACGCCCCAACGTCTCATACTCGAACCTCCCCGTCTCCCCGAAGGCCCACCCCCCCAGGTGAAGACACCGAGTCTCCGGCAGAGACCTTTTGGGAGCCTTACGAAACCCGGAAGCCTTTCTTAAACAGCCGAACGATGGCCTCGCCCAGATCAGTGGTCCTCGAGGTCGAGGTCGAGCCAGACGCGGTCGCGCAAGTCGATCCCGTCGACGTTCGCACGCAACGGGTAGCCGGCAGCGGCGGTGAACGCGTCGCGCTCGACGGACCGCATCCGGAAGCCCGCACGCTGGTAGAAGCGCAGGTTGTCGATGTCAGCAGCGGCCGTGGCGACCATGAGCTTCGACGCGCCGCGGGCTCGCGCGGCCTCGACGGCCGCCCGGATGAGGTCGCGGCCGATCCCGCGGCCGCGGTATGCCGGCTCCACGGCCATGTTCTTGATCTCGCTTCCCGCAGGTTGCGACGTGTCGACGAGCTGTAGGTGACCCGACGACGCGACCGCCTGCCAGTGCGACGAGCACCTCCCCCTCGTCGAGGTAGGAATCGAGTGCCGCCGCCGAGTCCTCGGCCATTGCGAAGAGCCGTCGAAGCTCGCTGCGCTGACCCGTGTGAGGTTCGAGCCGAACTCCGTCGGGCAGCGCACCGGTCACGTCCTCACGCGCCGTCCACTGCGACCATGGCAGAACTCCGCGTCTGAACGGGGTGCGGCGTCAAGCATGGCGAGGTACTCGAGCAGGTGGCCGTCGGGGTCGCGAAAGTAGACGGCCGCGGCGGGCATCCAGCCGATGACGCTGGGCTCCGTCGTTTCCGTCGCGAAGAACGAGAGCGGCGTGACGTCGAGCGCTCGCAGGCGCGCGCACGCATCGAGCACGTCCGCGAGTGACGTCTTGAACGCGACGTGCAACGAGAGGCCGATCGGCGCGGATCCGAGCGTCCAGAGGCCGAGCATCGCCTCGCCGGGGGAGCCGATCCAGAAGAAGGCGGCACCGCGCTCGGCCACCTCGAAAGCGAGTGGGAGCCCGACGACGTCGCGATAGAACGCGACGGATCGGTCGAGGTCGCTCACCGAGAGATGCGCTTCGAAGAGTCCGCCGATCGGCACCGGGTTCGGGCGTCCGTCTGTCACAGGAGCTCCGCGAGCACGTCGGCCCGCTCGATCACGGGCGGCTCGACGAGCAGCTCGCCGGCACTTGCCGACAGGGCCGCCGCGACAGGCCCGTCGAGGTGTGCCTGCCGTCCTGCCTCGTCCGGAAAGAAGTCGACGATCGCAAACGACGTCTGCCCTGTCCTGACGGCGAACCAGGCGACGGTCTGCGGCTCGTCCCGGACGAGCGCGAGCGCGTCTCGTAGGAACGCGACCACCTCGTCTTCCCTTCCGGATCTTGCCTCGAGCCGGACGATCAATCCGACAGCGTTCATGTGAGTGCTCCTTTCTGTCTCTTTCCGATGAGGCGGCGGGCCCAGCGGCTGGGCCCGCCGCCTCGGGGGTGCTTGCCTAGCGGGGCGGGAACTGCGAGCCCGGGGCCGGGTCGGCGAGGTTGGCCGTCGGGGCCTTGTCGATGAACCCGATCACCGCGCAGTTGATGTCGACACCGACCGAGCCGTACGGGGCGGGCTGGCCGGTCGCCGGATTGATGCCGGTGAGCAGGTCGGGGCGGGTGGCGGCGAGGTTGAAGACCTGCACCTCGTCGATCTGCCGCTTGTCCAGTCCCTGCTGGACGGCCTTGTCTGTCCAGAGCCCGAGCTGGGCGTCCCACAGCGGGCTGTAAGCGTCGGCGTGCCGCGGATCCTTCTCTGTGGGGAAGTCACCGAACACGTTGAGCAGGTCGCCGCCGTTGCGGAGCGCGTCGATCAGCGCCGTGTTGCTCGCGCTGGCGTCCTCGGCGGCGTGGCCGTCCTTGATCAGGTGGACGAAGCCCTGCGACTCCTTGTTGTCCGCACCGGTCTGGCCGTTGATGAAGCCGAACAGCCGCTCACGGGCGGAGCCGAGGAAGTCGTCGCCGCCGTGGTACGGGGCGTTGTCAAGCGCCGGGACGTACGTCGAGCGCTCCAGCACCGCGCTCAGCGGCTGTCCGGCATCCGTGCTGATGTAGACGATCGGCTGGCCTGCGTCGAAGCCCTTCACGAACAGCAGGTCGACCCACGACTCCGCGTACTGGCCGGGAGCCGACGGGCCCGCGATGTGGATCCCGAGCACGCGGTCACCGGTGTTCGTGTGGTGAACGACGTCGAAGGAGCCGTTCCCGGTCGCCACGATCGGCGCGCTGTACACGGTCGGCGAGCCCTGGATCCGGATGAACGGGCTGTACCCGGGCCCTGCGACGGCGCCCGGCTGGAACTTCGCGAGCGGGAAGCCGGTCGGCCCCGGGGTCGCGATGCGGGTCGGGCTGAAGTCGGGCGCGCCCTGAAAGTCGACGACCGCCTGGCCGAACTTGTTCTCGTCCGGCGTCGGCGACTCCAGCGTCACGGTCTGGACGGCCTCCGGGTCGCCGATGGCGAGGTTGCCGAGCTTGGGCGCGTAGTTCACGCCCAGGTCGTGCGCGATCCCCGCATCAGAGGCGTCGAGCAGGACGTACCAGACCGTCTCGCCGTTGGCCTTGCCCTTGTAGAGCGGCAGGCGCACCGACTCCTTGCTGAGGTCGACCTGGATCGCGCTCTCCTCGGTCAGATGATCGGCGGGCAAGAGCCCGGTCAGCTGACCGAGTCCCTGGGCCGAGGGCGACCCGTCCTTCGAGCCGGCGAGCGCCTGGCTTCCCATCGCGGCGACGGCCGCGACGATTCCGAGCGTGACCGCCGCGAGCAGCAGCCTCCGCTTCGACAGTGCCTTCATTCTGTTTCTCCTTTCGTCCGGCGAGGCCGGATAGCTAGGCCGCGACCGTACGAAGAGGCGCTCAGCGAGAACTGTGCGCGGCCTGAGTCGTGGCCGCCGGGCGAACCGGGGTCGGCGCGGATCAGTCGAGCGCCAGGCGCTCGACCAACCATTCGCTCTGGCGTTCCCGCTCCTCGAGATAGGCGTCGGCACCCCCGAGTAGGTCCGCGACCTTCGCCGCGATGAAGCCGAGCACCGCCGGCCCTCCGAGCTGCTGCCCGGGCGTCGGCACCCACGCAGCGACCTGCGCCGGCGCATCGGCGGCGAGCTCATCGGCCCGCGCGAGGCACATCTGCGCGAACGCGTGCTGCGATGCGCTCGTCCCAGGCGTCGATGCGGCGGAGCAGCCGGCCGCGGGGGGCGACGACCTTCATCGCGCTGCTCGTCGACCGGCCCGTCGAGCTCGATCTCGTAGAGCGCAGGCGCCAGCCAGTACGGAAGGTCGACCGGTCGGCAGGCGTGGATGCCGGACCTGCAGGTCTCGACGTCCGACTCGACCCACGTCCCGGGCCCCGCGCCCGGGAGCGGCCAGGCGAACCGGCTGAACACACCCAGGCCGTCGGCGGAGAGGAACTTGTAGGCCCTCATTGGCGCTTCCAGTCTCTGAAGGCCTCGACGAGCTTCGCCCGCGTCTCGTCGGGAATCTCCTCCTCCGACAGCGACCCGCGCCATTGCCGCGGTCGTGCGAACCTGTTCCACGAAGTTGAAGCAGCCGTCACAGAGGTTCAGATGGAGCTCGAACCGGGTCATCTGCTCCGGCGTCATCGCACCCTCGAGGTACTCGGTGGCGAGCTCGACGACCTCCCGGCACGCGTAGCCGTCTACGAAGTCGCGCTTCGACTCACTCATCCAGGTGCCTTTCGAGCTGGGCGCGCACACGTGCCCGGGCGCGATGGAGCAGGACGCGTTGGTTTCCCTCCGTGATCCCGAGCGTTTCGCAGACCTCGTCCGCGCTGCACCCGGTCACGTCGCGGAGCGTGATCACGATCCGCTGCGCCTCGGGCAGCTCGTCGATCGCGCGGCTGATGAGATCGAACGTCTCGCGCGCGAGCAGCCGAGACTCCGGCAGCGTGCGCCAGTCGGTCGGGAACGACTTCCAGCCGCCGGCATAGGGCTCGTCGGCGCCACGGAACCGCTCCGGCTCCACCGCAGGCTCTGCGCCCTCAGGCCCGAGCGAGGAGAACGGCGCCGACCGGGCCTCGCGGACAGCACGACTCTGCGCAATGTTCGCGACGATCTGCAGCACCCAGGTGCGCAGCGTCGAGCGGCCCTCGAAGCGGTCGAGCCCCTTCAGCACCGCGAGCCACGCTTCCTGTACGACCTCCTCGGCGACGCTGCGCGTGCGGACATAGCCCCGCGCGACCGAGAACATGGCCGGGTAGAGATCGACGACCGCCTCCTCGAACGCGCGCTCCTCGCCGTCGCGCAGGCGCGCGACGAGGGCGGCATCCTCTTCCGCCACGACGACACGGCCAGCGGGCCCGATCACGGCCCGAGGCTAGCGCGCTCCGCACGTTCGGTCTAGTCGATGCTCTGTAACGAATCGCTCCCTCGGGCGACTACACAGTCATGCGCGCGCTGATCATCGTCGCCGCACTCGCCGCCGCCGCCCTCTGGCTCACCACGAGCGCGATGAGGTTCGGCGGGCTCTGGCTCGTCGTCCGACCGAACGGGAGCGTCGTGCGATGAGCGCCGATTCCACGGGGCAGCCCGTGATCCGTCTGTTCGGACAGCTCTCGGTCGAGGACGGAGAGCGCACACTCGGGCCACGCGACCTCGGCGGGGTGAGACCGAAGCAGGTGCTCGAGATCCTCCTGGCGGCTCGTGGCCACCTCGTGCCCACCGATCGTCTCGCCGAGCTCGTCTGGGCCGACGAGCGGCCGCAGGACGTGGCCGGATCGCTCCAGACCTTCGTCTCGGTGCTCCGACGCAACCTCAGCCCGGACCGGGAACGCGCGCGAGAGCTGGTCGTCACCGAACCGGAGGCGTACCGATTCGCGACCGAGTTGGTTGCGCTCGACCTCGACCGCTTCGACGAGCTGCTCGAGCGCTCGGCCGGCGAACCCACCCGCCTCGCCCGGGCCTCGCTCGAGCAGGCGCTCGCGCTCGTACGCGGCGAGGTGCTCGAGGACGAGCCGTACGCCGTCTGGGCGCTGGACCTGCGTGGCAGCTACCAGGGCCGGGTTCTGGGCGCTCACCTCGACGCGGCCGACGCGGCGCTGGCCGAGCTCGACTTCGCCCCCGCCCTTGCCCACACCGAGGCGGCGGCGGCGCTCGACCGCTTCAGCGAGCGCGCACACCGCACCGAGATGCTGGCTCTCTACGCGCTCGGGCGTGCGCACGAAGCGCTCGGCCGCTACCGCTCCTTCCGCATCCGGCTCGACGAGGAGCTCGGGCTCGAGCCGACGGCCGAGACACGCGCGCTCGAGTCGGCCGTCATCCGCCAGGAGGATCTCCACTCGCTGCTGCCTCGGCCAATCGGGCGGGCGCGAGCGGACGCAGGCGTGCCGGCCTTCCGTCTCCTCGGGCGCACGTCCGAGCTCGAGACGCTCGCACTCGCAATCGAGAGCGCGCTCGGCGGAGGGGTCGCACTGATCCAGATCGAGGGAGAGGCCGGACTCGGCAAGACGCGGCTGCTCGAGGAGCTGGTCGGTTCGCTCGACGGCGTCCGTGTCGGACGCGCGGGCTGCTCCGAGCTCGAGCGGCATCTGCCGTACGTGCCGCTTGCGACGGCGCTCCGCGAAGCGCTCGCCGGCATCGAGCTCGAGACCGACTGCCTGCCGGCTCTCGGCCAGATCCTGCCCGAAGTGAGGCTCGGTGAGGCAAAGCCGGAGTTCCCCGAGGTCGAGGCGCTCGAGGCGCTCGTCGCACTCCTCACTCGGCATGCCCCCCTCGTCCTCCTCCTCGACGATCTGCAGTGGGCGGACCCGTCGACGCTCGCGGCGCTCGGCTACCTGCAGCGCCGAGGTGCGGGCATCCCCGCGGCGATCGTGACAGCGGCACGAGTCGCGGCAGACAGCGGCCGACGAGGTGCTCCGCCGTCTGAGGCCGGACACGCTCGTCCGGCTCGAGCCGCTCTCACCCGACGAGCTCGCGCCGCTGGGCATGGCCGAGCTTCACGACACGACGGGCGGCAATCCTCGCTTCGTCGCCGAGGCGCTCGCGTACGGCCGCCCGGCCGCTCTCTCCCCGACGCTCACCGAGGCACTGCTCGCTCAGAGCCGGGCCCAGGGCGATTGGGGTCACCGTGTCCTCGTCGCCGCCTCCGTGCTCGAGCAGCCGTTCGAGCCCGAGCCGCTCGCGGACCTGCTCGGCACAGACGCGGCCGAGCTCACCGAGGAGCTCGAGCGACTCTGCGAGCAACGGATCCTGCGGATCGACGGGCTCCGCTTCCGCTTCCGCTACGACCTCGTGCGCCGGGTGCTGCTCGGCAGCATCTCGCCCGCCAGGCAACGCCTCCTCCACCAGCGGCTCGCCCGCCTCGGAGCCGTCGACAGTCCATTCACGATCAGGCGGGCGACGAGCTCGCAGGCCGGATAGCCCCGATGCAACCCGCACGCGACCTGATCTCGGGCACCGTCTTCGAGCACGCAGACGAGCCCGCCTACGTGATGGACCCCGAGCACGACCGGATCCTCGCGGCAAACGAGGCCGGCTGCCAACTGCTCGGGTACACGCGCGAGGAGCTGCTCGAGACGCCGATCTCCTGCATCCATCCGGCCGAGTTGCCCGAGCTGCAGGAGTTGCTCGAACGCGTCCTGCGGGACGGGCGGGCCTCGACGATCAAGCTCACCTGCCGGACGAAGCACGGCACCTTCCTCCCGACCGAGATCTCCCTCCACGGGCTCGAGACCGACGGCCGGCTGCACATCCTCGGGCTCGTCCAGGACCGTAGCGAGCACCGCCAGCGATCGCCGCGCTGAGCCGCGACACAGGTCCCGCTCAGGACGGTCCGTCACGCTGCCCGCCATGGAACGCATCGACACCATCGGCGTCGAGCCGGGTCCCTACGACGAGGAGCTCACCGTCGTACTCTGGCGAACCGAGCGACTCGTCGCACTCGGCTACGAGCTGGCCGAGGCTGCCGTCTTGGCGTTCTCCCACCTCGATGTCCACGAGCTCGAGAACCTGATCGCGAAGGGCTGCCCGCCCGCGATCGCCGTCCAGATCGTCGCCTGAGAGGAGATACCCATGCGCGCTGATATCGCACCCGGCGGGATCTTTCCCGATTATGAGCTGACCGACCACACCAAGACCCGGCGCAGGCTGAGCGAGCTGCAGGGGATCGACCCGATGATCCTCGTGCTCTCCCGTGGCCACTTCTGCCCGAAGGACCACCGGCAACACCTCGAGCTGGCGGCCTTCTACCCGCAACTCGCGGTCGCCTACACCCGGCTCGTCACGATCTCGACCGACAACATCGTCGAGACGAACGAGTTCCGCGCCTCGGTCGGCGCCCAGTGGACCTTCCTCTCCGACGCGGGTCGCAAGGTGCAGCAGGACCTCGAGATCCAGGAGTACACCGACCCCCATCACGACCCGATGATCCCGCACACGCTCGTGCTCAAGCCGGGACTCGTGATCCACAGCGTCTACAACGGCTACTGGTACTGGGGCAGACCGTCGGTCGACGACCTCCGTCGCGACCTTCGAGATGCGATGCGCGAGATCCGCCCGGACTGGGACCTGACCGCACCGGGCCTGCGCACAGCCTGGGAGGCCGGCGACCGGTCCAGGCACTACCCCTATCCGGAGGCCGACCGCGGTCGGAAAGCGGCGTGAGGCTGCTCGCGATCTCGGGAAGCCTGCGGCGCGATTCGACGAGCAGCGCCGCACTGCGCGCCGCAGCGGCCGCCGCGCCGGCAGGCGTGCAGGTCGAGGTCTACGAGGGGCTCCGCGAGCTCCCTCACTTCGACCCGGACCTCGAGGCCGAGCCGCCGGAGCCGGTGACCTCGTTCCATGAGGCGCTGGAAGGATCCGCTGCGGTGCTCCTGTGCGTTCCGGAATACGCCCACGGAATCCCGGGCTCGTTCAAGAACGCGCTCGACTGGACCGTCAGGAGAGGCTCGCTCTACCAGAAGCCCGTGACGGTGATCAAGACCTCGCCTCCCGGGCGCGGCGCGTACGTGCGGGCGGCACTCGAGCGAGTGCTGGGAGCGCTCGACGCCGACGTCGCATTCACGGCCGTGCCGGCTCCCGCCCAACCCGCGCAGTTGCGTGCGGTCATCTCGGAGCTCGCAGATCGCGCTTCGCAACGGCGTGCCTATAACGTGGGCGCTTGAGGTGAGTACCTGCCTTCCCGCTCACGAGGTAGACGCAGTGCGACGCACGCGAAGACGGCTGAGCGGACGAATCTCGAGACGGCGATGATCGCCGGCGAGCCCGTCGGCCGTTTGGTCTCGGTTAACGTCGGTCTACCGCGGGAAGTGGTCTGGCAGGGCCGGACGGTGCACACGGCGGTGTGGAAGGAGCCGGTCGACGGTCCGCGGATGGTGCGCCGCCTGAACATCGACGGCGATGGCCAGGGCGACCTTGCCGGACACGGCGGCGAGCAGCGCGCGGTGTTCGTCTACCAGCTCGACTCCTACCGCTACTGGGAGCAGCGAGCTCGGCCGGACGACTTCGTCTACGGGCAGTTCGGGGAGAACTTCACCGTCGAGGGTCTGGCCGACGACGTGGTGTGCATCGGCGATCGCTACCAGATCGGGGGCGCGGTCTTCGAGGTGACCCAGCCGCGGGTCACCTGCTACCGGGTCGGCATCCGCATGGACGATCCCCGGATACCGGCGCTGCTGGTGGCACATCACCGGCCGGGGTTCTACTTCCGGGTCTTGACCGAGGGAGAGGTCCGGCCGGACGACGAGATCGTAAGCTCGCCGCAGGCCCCGAAGCGCTGACGGTCGCCGAAGTCGACGCGCTGCTGTACCTGCCCGGCCACCCCCGCCAGGACCTGCTGCGCGCATTGCGGGTACCGGCGCTCAGCCCGGCTGGCAAGCCTCGTTCCAGGCGATGCTCGACCAGGGCGAGGAGGACGCAGCGCGGAAACGCCGGGCTCGCTGCGACTAGCCCGCCGCCCGCGTGGCCCGGGTTTCGCTCGCTGACCGTCAGCCGGGTCGACCGGGAGAGCGACTCGGTCGTCTCGATCCATCTTGCCGACCCCGAGAGCGCAAGCGTCCCCGCCGCCCTCCCTGGCCAGTACCTGACCCTGCGCCTCCAAACCGAGCCCGGAGCGCAACCGCTGCTGCGCAACTACTCGCTCTCCGGGCGACCCGGCGCCGACAGCTACCGGATCAGCGTCAAACGCGAGCAGCACGGCGCCGCCAGCGGGTACCTGCACACGACGCCTGCGGGTCGGCGACCAACTCGATGTCGCCGCCCCCCGTGGCACCTTCACCCTCAAACCGGGAGACTCGCCCGTTCTGCTGGTCAGCGCCGGGGTGGCGCAACGCCCGTGCTCGCGATGCTGCACGCCCTCGCAGCCGACCGCTCCGGGCGGGAGATCTACTGGCTACACGGCGCCCGCAACGGCTCCGACCAATCGTTCGCCGCCGAGTCGCGCACGCTCCTCGATGCCCTGCCCAACGCGCACCGGCACATCTGCTTCAGTCGCCCCGGCCCCGACGACTCGCAGGCGTCGACTACCAGACCGAGGGGCGTCTGTCGGCGGCGGTTCTCGCCGCGCTCGAGGTCCCCGCGAGCGCAGATGCATACGTCTGCGGGCCGGCCGCGTTCATGCAAGAGGTGTCCGCCGCCCTGGCCGGGCTCGGCCTCGACGCCCCTCGCATCCACACGGAGCTCTTCGGCGCCGCCCCGTCCCAGACACCCGGAATCGCCGCCGCACCACCGCGGCCGCCCCACCAACCGGGACAGCCCGGAAGCGGCCCTCTCGTCGCCTTCGCCCGCAGCGACCTCTCCGTGAGCTGGGACCCCGACTATGCCAGCCTGCTCGAGCTTGCAGAAGCCTGTGACGTGCCCGTGCGCTGGTCCTGCCGCACCGGCGTCTGCCACAGCTGCGAGACGGCCGTCGTCTCGGGCGGCGTCGCCTACGCCCCAGACCCCGTCGACGCGCCTGGTGCCGACAGCGCGCTCGTCTGCTGCGCGCAACCGCTGGGCGATCTCGTGCTCGACTTGTGAGATGAGCACCGCTCCCCGTGGTTGGTCGTGCCCGACGGAGCAGTTGGGGCCGCTGTTGCACCTGCGCCTGATCAGCAGTCGAGCGCTTCTCGGAGGGGTCCGCTTCCTCGTTCAGCGGCGCACCCCGGACGCGACGGCGGCCCGGCTCGCGAACTGCCGCAAGGTCGGTCGGCGTCCTCTGCGACGGTCTTCAGCGAGCGCGCACGGCGACGGTCGCTGTGCGCTCGGCTCGACGTGCGCATATCGCCGCCCCTTGGATGCCAAGCGTAAGGAGGCCCACACCGAGCGCAGCCCAGATCGCGCGGCTCTCTTGCATGACGTCGGCCGCGCCGAGCGAGAGTATGACCATAGGTATGAGCGCGGCAGCAAGCATCGACCACTGCCTGGCCGCGATCCTCTTTAGCTCCAGCCCGGCGTGACGCGCCGACTTCCTGGGCTCCTCTCAGGCGCGAGCGAATGTGACGTGCAGTGTGCCGCCCTCGGCGGTCTCGGCCCGCACCCGGTAGCCGTCTTCGAAACCGCGGAGGTCGTTCCACAGATTGATCCCGCGGCCGAGCAAGATGGGTGCGATCGCGACGTGCAACTGGTCGACAAGGCCGACCTTCAGGAACTCTCGCACGGTGCCCGCGCCACCCCCGACTCGCACGTCCTTCTCGCCGGCGGCAGCGGTGGCCTGCTCGAGGACCTCCGGCGGAGTCGCGTTGACGAAGTGGAACGTCGTGCCGCCGGCCATTTCGATCGACGCGCGCTTACGGTGGGTGAGCACGAACACCGGCACGCGAAACGGTGGCTCGTCGCCCCTGAAGGGTGCCATTACTCGTGTCGCGGGTCATGCGGCGGCTCGGTAGTACTCGTGGAGGATGCCGCCGAGCCGGTCGCGGCGGTGGATTTGGCTGCTGGTTGAGGGTGGCGCTGGTTCATCCGGATCTGGCGGCTGTAGCTTGAGCGCGCGGTGCGGCCTCTGGGTGTTGTAGTGGTCGATGTAGACGCGGAGGACGTGTTCGAGGTGGCGGCGGTTGAGGATCAGTAGCCAGTCGAGGCACTCGGCGCGGATGGTTCTGACGAAGCGTTCGGCGATCGCGTTCGCTTTGGGGCCCGGACGGGTGTCTTCACGATCCGGACCCCTTCGCTGCGGAACACCTCGTCGAACGGGCCGGAGTACTTGCTGTCTCGGTCGCGGATCAGAAAGCGGGTTCGTTCGAGGAGCCCGGTGAAGCTCAGATTGCGGGCCTGCTGGGTGACCCAGTCGCCGTCGGGTTGGTCGTGCAGCCCGCGAGCCAGACGCGACGGCTGGCGTGCTCGATGAAGAACAACACGTAATAGCGGCGCAAGAACAGTGTCTCGACCGTGAGGAAGTCGCACGCGACGATGCTCGCAGCCTGGGCTTGGAGGAACTCGCGCCAGCTCGGCCCCGAGCGTCGCGGAGCAGGGCCGAGCCGCGCCCGGGCAAGCAGACGCCGGATGCTCGTCGGTGATGCCTGGACGCCAAGCTTGGCCAGCTCGCCGCAGATCCTGCGATGTCCCCAGCGCGGATTCTCGCGCGCGAGCCGCAACACGAGCTCCCGGATCTCCGGCGAAAGCCTCGGCCGACCCGGCCTTGCGCCTGGCTGCCGCCACTTCCGCCGCACAAGCGCTTGGTGCCAGCGCAGAAGCGTCCGTGGCGTAACCAGAAGCGACAACCGAGAGGACAGCGGCAGATGGCAACCGGCGGCGGCAAGCAGCGCGCGATCGGCGTGGCCGGAGCCTCGGCCGTCCGACCTGGCGGCGCAACACCTCGAGCTCATGGCGGAGCACCAGCAACTCGACATCCTTCAAGTCCGGGCCACGGCGACTACGGACGAGCAGCCCGAACAGAGCCCGGACCGTGAGGTACAGCAACGAGAAGAACATCCCGCGATCCTCGCAGCCACGGCACGACGACCACCGCGACACGAGTAATGGCACCCTTCACGCTGCGAGATGCCTAACTGGACACCCGAAGAGTTCGCCGCTATCGGGCGGCTGCTCGACCGGCGGAGCCGGGAGGGGCCGCCGGTCGAAATGAAACGAACGGCCGACTGCCGACGAAATCCCTAACAGCCGTATCGGACCGGAGATCTCCAGCCCAGGATCCATCTGACGAGGCGCATTCTCCACGGGTGTCGGCGTCGGAACTCGACCACCACGGCGAAGCTCTCATCGTTCGAAAGGAAGCGCTGCTCCGGTGTGAACGACTCCCGCCCGATCTGGACCTGAACCGCCGGACGAACTCGGATGTTCCGAACCCAGTCGGTGTTCTCACCCCAGGCCGAGCAGATGACCGCCTCATGGGTGTCCGGGTCGTACGTCAGGGCCATCGCGACGATGGAGTGGAGCTTTCCGGTCTTCCGTCCCGCGTGGACCACTAACAGGAACGTGTCGCCGAGGAGCCAGCCCCATCCCCGGCGATACAGCGGTAGCGGCAGCCGGAAGACTGCGAGAGCGAGACGCCCTGGTTGCCGGCGGACCCCCAGTAGTGGCTTCGTCTTCGGGTCGATCGAGTCCGATGTGAGGGACCTCATAACGGCCATTACCTCCGGATCCTCAAAGTGACCTCGCGGAATCAGTGTGGCGGCAGGAACGTGTCCGTCTGGTAGTCGTGGGTTACCGCCGAGATGTGCATCGCGATATGGGCGATGGGCGCCCCGAGCGGGTTGAGCGTGAGTAGGGTCGGCGCGCTCCAGAACGCCGTGCCGCGAATCGGCGTGCCGATCTTGCCGGAGCGGAACTCGGAGTAGCCCGCGTGGTAGACGGCCGTGAACGCGAACGCCATCGCCAGGGCGAGCACGCCGGTCGCGAGCGTCCGCGGCCAGTGCTCTCTGCCTCGCATGAACGGGATCGCCGCGAACACGGCGAGCACCGGGAACGAGCCGAGCAGGATCCCGTCGGCCGCGCCGTACACGACACCGCGCCAGAGAATCTCCGCGGCGAACGTCACGCCGTGCGGATGTGCGCTTCCCGCGCCCTTGAACACGATCGCCGAGAGCAGGCCTCCGGCCACGAGCCCGAGCGCGACCGACCACTTCCAGTTCCGTGCGAAGAACTCCCGGACGTTCACGCCGCTTGCCCGAACCCACGCGCCGAAGAACACGAACACGGATACCGCGTAGATCCCGTAGTAGAGGTCGCGGGAGAAGCCGATCACGTCCGCGAAGAGGAACGGCACGAGGAACGCGAAGAGGGCGCCTCCGCCGAGCCAGGCCCACTGGTTCGCATGTTCGCCGTGACTCCGCACGGCGAGCGGCGCCGGGGCAACTGTCATCAGAATCACCTCCTAGGTGGCTACCCCATCCTCATCGCCGGAATCGACTTTCACATCGTGGGGATCGCTGCCGGGGACTGCGGCTAGTCCGCACGCTGGAACTGGCTCGCCAGCGCTCCGAAGGGCGCATACCAACAAGGAGGCGATAGAGAGATGACCACCGCTCACCACCACCACACCGCCCGCGCGCCCAAATAAAGCAGTACACCCCGACAACCGACCCTTGACCCGCGGCCCTTCTTCAAAGAGAGGGGGTCGACGGTTCGAGTCCGTCAGAGGGCTCTGCGAAGTTCCTGCTCTTCAGCTCCTTTTGTTCGCAACGGGACGACGGTAGGGCGTCCCGACGTCCACCGAGCGTCCACGGCTCGCCGCGAATGCTTCCTGCGAGGCTGGAATCGCTGGCGCTGAGCGGCTTTTTGCGCCCTCTCGGTGCGACGTCCACCCAGCGTCCACGGCCCGTTCGATCGCGAGCGCATCGAGTAGCGAGACGGCGTGTTCGCGGCTGTCGCGCGCGAGGTGTCCGTAGTGGCGATCGATCATCGCGATGCTGGAGCCCATGAAACGGGAGACCGCGAACACCGAGACGCCGGCGCGGAGGGCGAAGGTGGCGTAGGTGTGGCGCAGGTCGTAGAGATGACGCAGCGGTTCGATCCAGCCTTCGTCTGAGCCGGCTTCCAATGGCGGCGACCGAAGCTGCGAAAGTCGATGTGGCCGCCTCGCGCGTTCGCGAACAGATCTTCTCGATGGCGGAAGACGATCGAGTGCCTCAAGCGCTTTCGCCTGCAGCGGAACGGCCCGCGTGCTGAGCCGCGTCTTGGTGTGCTTCGCCCGGCCGTTCGCGTACGCCCGCCGCACGTACACAACGCCAAGTGCTCGATCGATGTCCCGATGCTCGAGCGCGAACAGCTCCGAGGGTCGAAGCCCGGTCGCGGCGCGAACACGACCATCGGCCCGTAGACCGGACCGAGCCGGGCTGCGACGGCCTCGATCTGCTGCCACGACTCGAACGGCCGCTTCTCCTTCGACCGCCGCTGCGGGTTCGGCACGCCCCGCTTGGCGGGGTTGTAGTCGATCAGCCCCCACACGCCCGCGCGAGTCAGCACCTGCCGAAGCGCTTGCGTCGCTTCAAAGCGATGCCCTTCCGGGATCGTCAGCCGCCACGCGTACACGTCTTTCGGCGAGAGATCGGCCAGCCGCATCTCGCCGAGGGCTGCGGTGGCCTTCCCAAGCAGCCACCGCAGCTTGCGATCGTCACCGGCTCCGCCTGATGCATCTCCAAGTACTCGTCAACCAAGCTCGGAGAGCGTCATCGTCGCCGCCCGCCCGTTAGGCCCGAGCCGCTCGAGCACCTTCCCGAGAGCCTTCAGCGCCTCGGCGCGAGTCGCGAACCCGCCCAGCTGCGGCCTCGCCGACCCTCGCCCCTCGAGCCGGTACCGATATGCCCACAGCGCCTGCCCGTCCGCGCCCTTCGCCTTCAGCTTGAACACCTGACCTTGCTGAATCATCTTCGATCCTCCTCGATCGACTCCCGGATCGAGGAATCACAGACCACCTCTCTCAAACAGAGGGCGTCAGCAACGGCCTCCGGAATCTACGCACCAGATAGCGGGCCGACGGGGTCCAGATCAGTTCGGCATTGCTAGGGCTGCCAAAGCGCAGACTTATGATGTTGGTAAAGGGCCGTTGTGGTCGTCATCGAGGGGATGTGATCGAGATGGTGGGCACCCCAAGGCCAACAGCTCGGGATCTGCTGGCAGAGATCGGCGACGTCGCTTGCGATGTGCCGGCGTTCCTGACCGCTCCGCTCTACCGGAGGTGGCACCTCCAGTGGGGGGCCACACCCGACGAGGTCCGACGATCCCTTCCCGGCGACGAGCTCATGCCGAGAGCCCAGTTCAAAGCGACAAGGGCGATCACCATCGAAGCTCCGCCAGGCGCCGTGTGGCCATGGCTGGTCCAAGTCGGCTGTCTGCGGGCTGGCTGGTACAGCAACGACCTGCTCGACAACCTCGGCCGCCGCAGTGCCACCACGATCGTTCCCGGCCTTCAGCACCTCGAGGTCGGCCAATGGGTCCCGATGTCACCCTCGGCGCCATCCGAGCGAACCGCGTTCAAGGTCCACTCATTCCAGGTCAACGAGTGGTTGCTCTGGACCAAGCCCGACAGCACCTGGGTGTGGCAGCTGACACCTACTGACGACAACGGCACCCGCCTGGTCACACGCATCCACGCCGTCTATGACTGGCGGCACCCGCTGATGGCAGTCTTGGGCGTGCTGATTATGGAGTTCGGCGACTTCGCCATGAACCGAAGGATGCTGCGCGGGATCAAAGCTCGAGCGGAGTCACTCGCCGCTGACGTGAGCCGTCCAGCCGCGTAGCTCGGACGGATCGGATCAAGACGCGATCATGAGCAAGAGAAAGAGCGTCGCACTGGAGGTGTCTTTCGATGCAAGCGATCAAGCAAGCCGCAGCAGAGTTCCTCGCGAACAAGCGCGTCGCGGTCACCGGCGTCTCCCGACAACCGACGGGCCATGGCAGCAACGTCGTTTACCAGCGTCTGCGCCAACGCGGCTTAGCGCACCCCGAGACCGATCGGCCCCGCGGTCACCTTTCCCACGCGCTTCGCCTTCGGGTTCCACTCGGGCTCGCGCGTCAGGTCGACGCAGTAGTCGAACACATCCTCAGGTGATCGAGCGATCTCGACCGCGTTCCCGACAAGCGCCAGCCCACGGCCCTGCAGACGGAATAACGCTGACGGCTCGGAGCTATTGCGGGTTCGCGAGGGCACGGAGCAGGCGCTCCCCCGAAGGCAGTAGCCTCCTATCACGCGAACGTCTTTCCTCTCGAGGCAGGAGGCCGCGATGACCGCCGCCCACCCCGCCCCGGATCGCGCCAACCCCATCGGCGACGACGCCGAGGCGGGCGTCGACCTGTACTGGCTGCCGCTCGGCGCCGGCGGCCACTCCGTCCGCCTGAACGGGAAGGTCTTCGAGGCGGTCGCCGCCTGGCGCGGCCGGCGAGAGCGCTGCGACCTCTACCACTCGGCGCTCCAGGTCTACGTGCCGGAAGGACGGTTCGTGATCGAGCAGGCGCCGGCGTGGGGCGAAGGCTCGCGGCGCGGCGTCGTCGCCGAAGGCCCGGTCGGCCTACGAGCCCTGGGCCGCTTTCGGCTCTTCCGCTACGAGATCCGCCGCTGGCGCGACGGCACGATCCCCGACATCGCCGAGGCAGTCGACAGTCCCCGTCGACTCGGCGACGATCCACTGCAGGCACGTCGACTGCTCGACCTCGTGCCCCAAGTGCCGACGCCCGTCTGGGGACGCGACGAGCTACGCGCCGGCGAGATGTGGAACTCGAACTCGGTGATCGCCTGGCTGCTCGCTCGCAGCGGCTTCGACATCGACTCGATCCGGCCGCCCCTCGGCGGACGCGCTCCCGGCTGGGACGCTGGCGTCACCGTCGCGTCTCATGAAAAGGAAGGGGTCGGCGTCCGAGATCGTCATAGGGATTAGCACTTTCTAGTGGGCTGAGGCTGTATCTCCGCGGCGTTCGGCTCGCTCGGGTCCCGACCGCGTCGATTCGCGGCCGGGACCCGTGCAGTGCCTACGCGGAGACGGGAACCGGTGTTACCTCCGGGACCGTGGACGGCTCCTCGGGCTCGAAGTGCGGGAGCCACTGGAGCCAGCCGGGGAGGTACCAGTTCCGCTCGCCGAGCAGTTTCATCGTTGCCGGAAGCAGTACGCCTCGGACGAGCGTGGCGTCGATCAGGATCGCTACCGCGAGGCCGACGCCGAACTGCTTGAAGATCAGCATCGAGAGGGTCGCGAAGATCGAGAAGACGGCGACCATGACGATCGCTGCGCTCGTGACCACGCCGGCGGTGGACTTGATCCCGTGGGCGATCGCGTCGTCCATGCTTGCGCCGCGGTCGAACGTCTCTCGGATCCGGCTGATGATGAAGACGTGGTAGTCCATCGAGAGCCCGAACAGGATCACGAACAGGAGCAGCGGCGTGACGGGGTCGATCCCGGCGGTGGAGCTGAAGCCGAGTAGGCCCTTGCCGATGCCGTGTTGGAAGACGAGCACGAGCACGCCGTAGGCGGCGGCGACCGAGAGCAGGTTCAGCACGATCGCCTTGATCGCGACGACGATCGAGCGGAACGCGACCAGCATCAGCGCGAACGCGAGCAGGAGCACGAAGGCGAACACGAGCGGCAGCTTCGACTTCAGCTGGTCCTTCTGGTCTTTCCATTCGGCGGTGAGCCCGGTGACGCCCGCCTGGACGTTCGGGAGCGCGCCGACGGTCCTGGGAACAACGTCCTGGCGCAGGGCCGCCAGGCTGGCGTTCGACTGGGCGTCGGTTCCCTTGCCGAGGATCGGGACGGTGATGTTCGCGATCGTGTGGTTGCTGTTCGTGTCGACCGTGATCGGTCCGCGTGCGCGGCCGGTGGCGAGTGCTGCCAGCCTTGAGCCGGCCGATCGCCTGGCGAACTGCCGGCGCATTGACGTCCGGCGCTTTGACGACGACGTAGGCCGGCAGCGCCGTGCCCGGGAACGCCTGCTGCATGCGGTTGTAGGTCTTCACCACGTCGAGCGACTTGGGGAAGGTGTCCGGACCGGGCGTCGCCATCCGCAGCTGCAGGGCCGGGGCGGCGAGTGCCAGCAGCAGTCCGCCCGCGATCACGGCCGAGAGCAGCGGTCGGCGCAGGACGCGGTCGACGATTGCTCCCCAGATGCGGCCTTCGCCGTTGTCGCGGCGCAGGCGACCGACGAGCGGAACGTGCAGCCGGTCGACCCGGTCGCCGAGCTTCGAGAGCAGCGCGGGGAGAACGGTCAGCGAGCCGACCATCGCGAACGCGACGACGATCATCGTCGCGTACCCGAAGGAGGCGAAGGTGGCGTCGCCGGTCAGGAACAAGCCGGCCATCGCCACCATCACCGTCAGGCCGGAGATGAGCACGGAGCGGCCGGAGGTGGCGGCGGCGGCCTCGAGCGCGGCCTGCTCGCTCCGCCCGGCGGCCCGTTCCTCTCGTTCGCGCCGGAGGTAGAACATCGAGTAGTCGACGCCGACCGCGAGCCCGACCAGCAGCACGACGGCGAACGCTTCGGGTGCAAGCGGGAGCAGGTGGCTCGGCAGAGCCGCCAGCCCGAAGGTCGCGAACACGGCGGTGAGCGCCAGCAGCAGCGGGATGCCCGCGGCTACGAGTGCGCCGAAGGCGATGACGAGGATGATCAGCGTGAGCGGGATGGAGAACACGCCCGCGCTCTTGAGGTCGTGGGCGAAGGCGGTGTTGACCGCTTTGGCGGCGCTCGCGCCGCCGAACTCTCCGACGAAGAAGCCCGGGTGGGCGCGTTGGGCGTCGGAGACGCTCTTGAGGATCGGGTCGAGCTTGTCCATCGCCTTGGTGCTGTCGCCGCGGATCTCGAACTCGACGAGGGCGGCATGTCTGCCTTTTGCGATCTGGCCTGCGTTGGCCGGATCGAGCGGCGAGCGGAGGTTCTGCACCGCCGCCACCTTCGCAAGGCGCGTGACCACGTCGTTGACGGCGGCGTCGAAGGCCGGCGTGCCTGCTCGGAGCGAACGGCTCTGGATCAGCACGCTCTCACTGGCGGGCACCTTGAACCCGGCATTGAGGATCCTGTCCATGCGGCCCGACTCGCCGGGGCCCGCCTTCGTTGGGTCGGCTTGCTTTGTGCCGACCTGGCTGCCGACGGCGAACGCGAGTAGCACGAGCGCGAGCCAGCCGAAGGTGGCGGTCTTCCAGTGCGCAGCGCTCCAGCGGCCGACGCGGGCCGCGAGGTTAGGGCGGCGCTGCGTCGGGCGGGACTGCTTCGCGCCTGACATTGGTTTTTCGTGCACCAAGACGGTCTTCATGGCAGCTCCTTTGCCGAGGGATCTCTACGTCCCGTGAACTTCCTCTAGGCGCGGGGCTGCGGCTATGGACCGTGCAGGTCTCCGACGGTGTCTCTAGCGGGTGTCTTCAGGTGCGTCTGGGCACACCCCTTTCGCCGTACAAACCACGAGAGTAGGGTTGACGAGGTCGGTGCTCGCCGCTGAGCCTGCGTCAGCGATGGCGAGCAGGAGGTCGTCGGTGGGCAGCAAGCGTGGAACTTCAGCTGGGTCACGCGGCAAGGGCGTCCGAGCGTTGAGTACGGCGTTCTCTCGGCGGAAGCTCTTACTGGCCGGTCTCTGGTTGACCGCGGCGGCCGCCGAGTGGGCTGCTCTGCGGCCTGTGATCTTTCAGGAGCACGTGAGGCCGGAGGTCGTGCTCTATCACGTCGTCGGTGGCTCGTTCGCGGCGTGTGGATTGCTCGCGTGGCATCGTCGGCCAGAGAGCCGAGCGGGCCCGTTGATGGTCGTCACGGGACTGTTGTTCTTTGTGCACGGAACGCTCGGCCGGCTCCATTCGTCGTTTGCCGAGACGATCGGTATCGCGGTCTCGAACTACTGGATCATCACCTTCGCCGCGCTCCTCGTCTGGTTCCCGGGAGGTCGGCGCCGGTGGGCAGCGGGCGAGAGATTCGTGATCGGCGCGTTCGTCGTCGCCGAGGTCGCGCTCGCGCTCGTGTGGATGCTGTTTGCCGAGGTGCCGCGCAACCTCGCGGTGGTCTGGCCGAACGCGCAGGTCGCGACCGCGATCGACAGGGCGGCCAGTCTACTCGGGTTCGCCGCGTCGGTTTGCCTGGCGATCCTGCTGGCTGGGCGGTGGTTCAACGCGACGCGTCCTGTCCGCCGTGCCAGCGCTCCGGCCGCGGCCGGAGCGCTCACACTGCTATTCCTGGGTGCGCTGATCCTGCAAGGGGTGTTCACGACGGAGCAGTCGCCGTTTCTCGTCTGGCCCACGCTCGTCGGTCTCGTGCTGGTGCCGGTCGTGTTTCTCGCAGGCGTCTGGCGGATGTGGGTTGCGCGCGCTTCGGTCGGAGACCTGTTGGTCGATCTGGGCTCGATGAGCGGCCGGCCACTGCAGGCCGCGTTGGCGAAAGCGCTTGGGGATCCGACGCTGACCCTGGCGTACTGGCTGCCGCAGTTCGGCTCCTACGCCGACAGCGACGGCCAGAAGCTCGAGCTTCCCGCCGACGATGGCAACAGGCTCGTGGCCGTGGTGGAGCAGGACGGTGAGCGTGTTGCCGCGATCGTCTATGACGCGTCGCTGGCGGAGGAACACAAGCTGCTCGACGCGGTCGTCGCCGCTGCCGGGATCGCGCTCAAGAACGAACGGCTGGCGGCTGAGTTGCGAGCCCGCGTGGACGAGCTGAGCGCGTCGCGGGCGCGGATCGTCGGCGCCGGCGATGAGGAGCGCCGACGACTGGAGCGAAACCTGCACGACGGCGCGCAACAGCGACTCGTCGCGCTCGGCATGCAGCTTCGCCTGCTCGGCCCTCGAATCCGGACCGATCCGGAGGCAGCGGAGGCGCTGGTCGCGACGGCGGCCGCCGAGCTGGCGACATCGGTCGACGAGCTGCGCGAGCTCGCGCACGGCATCCATCCCGCTGTGCTCGACCACGGGCTCACCGTCGCGTTGGAGTCGCTCGCCGCGCGCTCGACCGTCGCGACCGCTGTGTCGGTCGATCTGCTCGAGCGCCTCCCCGAGGTCGTCGAGGTCGCCGCCTATTTCGTCGCCTCGGAGGCGCTCGCGAATGTGGCGAAGCACGCCCAGGCCACGGCGGTGCAGATCACCGTCTCGCGCGGCGCCAAGGGCGCGTTGGTGGAGGTAGCTGACGACGGCGTCGGTGGAGCCGACGACGCCGGCGGATCCGGGCTGCGCGGTCTCGCCGACCGCGTGGAAGCCCTGGGCGGTCAGCTTCGCATCAGCAGCCCGCTCGGGACGGGAACGACGATCTCGGCGGTGATTCCGTGCGGGTCGTGATCGCCGATGACAGCCTGCTGATCCGCGACGGGCTCGCGTCCTTGCTCCGCGATGCCGGTGTCGACGTGGTCGCTCAGACCGCCAGTGCAGACGACCTGCTCCTCAAGATCGCGAGCTACCAACCTGACGTCGCGATCATCGATGTCCGGATGCCGCCAACGCATACCGACGAGGGCCTGCGTGCCGCCGAGGAGATCCGACGGCGCTACCCTGGGCGTCGGGATCCTGATCCTTTCCCAGCACGTCGAGGTCGGGATCGCGACGCGCCTCCTTCACCGAGTCCGCCGCC
>CAWHXK010000029.1:0-84849 GCA_963833255.1 uncultured Actinomycetes bacterium | reverse complement strand
GCATGGGTGGTTTGCGTGAACAGGAGTTCCTTGTCGAGCGAGCTGTTCGCGCGGTCCCCTTCATCGGGGCCGTATGAGTGTTGCATGGCACGCCCTTCCTCTTGAGTCTGGGCAATGCTTTTCAGGAGTTCCTGCCGTCGCTCCAACAGCTGCTTCTTGAATTTCTCAATACGTTTCTTTTCCATTCCGACTTCCCCCGCAGTATCGTGGCGGTCCGTGCGTTCTATCGTACCTGAATGCGGTGCATTCGAAGGCAAAACGAAACGTCCCATACTTGAAAGAGTCTTGGGACGCTCGCCTGAACAGCCCTCCCCCAAGTGCTGCTCGATTGCAAATCTACTTTTGGCTGTTTCCCGGGGGAATGGCACCAATGGGCCATGCCTGTGGATTTTCTGCCGCCGCTCACCTTCCGCTGCCGGAGTGGCGCGCGGGCAAGAAAGAGCTCGCTCGTGCTACGAACTCAAGCACTCGGACCGCTCTCTCAAGCGAAGGCAAGTGCCTGAAAGAAAATGTTTCCAGTGCTGGATTTTTCCGGTGCCAGCTTGGCGGGCTCAGGAGCCGCTCCATAGAACGTATCGCCTGCGATCAGCGCATCAATCGCGCGAACCAAGTCGCGGGCCGCCTGCGACTTTAAGAACGTAGCCCTGGGCTCCAGCATTTCGCACCTCGACTCCCAGCCTCTCCGATTCATGCATCGTGAAGATCAACACCTTGCAACCGGATCGCATCTTGGCGATTTCCGAAGCAGCTTCCAAGCCGCTCATACCCGGCATCGTGATATCCAGCACGGCGATATCGGGCTTCAGGGAACGCACCATCTCAATCGCGTCCTTGCCGTTCCGCGCTTCTCCGCAAACTTCCCAGTCTCGGCGGGCTCTAGCCAACAGTGTGCGAATACCTTCCAAGACGATCTCGTGATCATCAGCGATCAAGATTCGGGTGGCCATTGCTTATCTCCCTGCACAGATGCATTGACGAAGTGCAATCCTCGCCGTACTAGGCGGTTCGTGTCAGGCTATCGAAGGTTTCACCAGATGGAACACGTGCTTTCACGACCGTGCCCGCTCCAGTCGATTGGACTTCCAGCTTGCCCCCCAGCTGACTGACCCGGGCATTCATGCCGCGCAGCCCCACTCCCAAAGATCCGGCCCAGTCGTCACCAAACTCCTGCAGCAGTTTTGGCGAAATGCCTTTGCCGCTATCGGAAATCTCGAGGATAGCCTCTCCGTGCACTTGCGAAAGCTTGACAGCCGCCGAGGCGCTTCCGGAATGCCGATGCACATTCGTAAGGCTCTCCTGAAGAATTCGGAATAGCGCCAGCTCTGCCTCCGGCGTGATTCGACGAAAATCTGGGTCGGCTTCGAACGTGGTTTGAATATTGCTCCGCTTGGAGAAGCCGTCCAAGTACCAGGGGATAGCTGATTTTAGACCCATTTCTTCTAGCAACGGAGGATAAAGAAGGTAAGAAATAGTACGGACTTCTTTAAGAGCATCATCCGCGAGACGAACGCAGGATGCCAGTTGTTCGGCAAAACCGTTCGCTTCGGAACCGACTCCCGACTCGAGAGACTGCAGATTCATCTTGAGCACGGCGAGGTACTGGCCCAGGCTGTCGTGCAAGTCGCGTCCAATGCGTTTTCTTTCCTGATCTTGGGTTCGTAACAGGTGCAGCGAAAGGTCGCGCAACGATTTCTCGGAAGTCGCAAGCTTGGCTTCGGCCGATTTTCTTTCTGCGACTTCCGCGGTAAGGTCGGCATTGGCGATTCGCAACGCCTCCTGTGCGCGCATTCGGTCCGTAAAGTCACGAGTCACCTTGGCGAACCCGATGAGGGCGCCGGTTTTATCGCGGATCGCCGTGACCATAACATTCGCCCAGAAGCGCGAGCCGTCCTTTGGACGCGCCAGCCTTCGTCCTCAACACGGCCGTCGCGAGTCGCGAGTTCCAGTTCCCGCGCCGGCTTCCCGCCCTGATCGTCTTCGGAAGAATAGAAGCAGGAAAAGTGGCGTCCCAGAATCTCGGACGCGGCGTAGCCCTTCAAGCGAGCGGCTCCTTGTTCCAGCTGCTGACATTTCCTTGAGCGTCCAAGGTGAAGATCGCGTAATCTTTCACCGCTTCGACGAAGAGGCGAAAGCGCTGCTCGTCCTGCCGCAGAAGAACCTCGCGAGCGTACGCCTCGCGGGCACTCCTCTCGGCTGCTTCCCTGACACGCAGCTCGCGATTCAACAAACGATAGTAAAGACCCAAGAGGAGCAGGGCCAAGCTAAAGCTGATGGTGACGGCGCAAGCGGTGATGACAAATCGCAGATGAGCAATCTGGGAGCGCTGAATGAACAGGCGATTTTCTTCCACCCGAATGTCTTCGGCAACCGCAGCGCTCTTAGTTGCCAGGTCGACGTTTTGCGGCAGCAATTGCGCTAGGTCGACTGTCTGGCCTGCCTGCTTGGCCGATACCGCCTCGCCCCACACCCGCAGGCGCTCGCGGAGAGTTGCCCCGAATTGCTCGCACTTCGCCTGCTGAACCGGATTGTCTCGTGTAAGCAATTTGAGTCGGTTGAACTCTTCGAGCGCTTTGGCTGACGCTGCCTGATAATCAGTGAGGTCGCTGGGGCGTCCGGACATCAGATACATGATCCTGAACCGCGCGGCGCCGTTGATGACGGCCTCCACATCCCCATTGTGCCCCGAACCTCCTGGGTATGACTCACCCAGCGCTCGCCCGCCCGTGAACTCAGGAACGACAAGTATGTCGCCATCGCGCACAGCGATAGGAACGCTATCACCGACAAAAACAGGGCTTTCATTTTCGCTTGCTGAGTCATCGGCAAGTACACGATCGCAGGTCTGATATCAGTGTTTCACCCTCGGAACGGAGGGCAGGAGGAAAGTACGCACAAAGCAAGTCGGTCTGCGCCTCGCCATCTTCGTGTCGAAATTCTAGCCGCGAGTAATCGGATGTACAACATGATTGATCTGTATTGGTCGTTAGGGAGGCATTTTCACAATGCTCAAAATCGCCGTCCTTGGCGGCAAACTGGGGGGCACGCGAGCGGCCAAGCATATCTAAGAAGAAGGACTCGCAGCAAGAAATACCGGAAAAACCGTATAACCATTCAGTTAACAGCGCGCTCACACTGCGAAGATCTCTGGCGATGCGAGCGACCGGGAATTAAACTCAACAGTCCCATGGGGGACGCATGAAATTCGCAATTCAGGTGGCATTCATTTCGCTGTACCTGACTGGTTTGGCCTGCGGAGGTGCTGCGGAATCGACCACTCCTGCGGGCTGGACGTTGACATGGAGTGATGAATTTAAGGGCGCCAACGGCTCGACGCCCGACCCAGCCAAGTGGACCATGGAAACCGGCGGAACCGGTTGGGGGAACCACGAGCTCGAGTCCTACACTTCCCGCCCCCAGAACTCGTCCATTCAGGACGGCAACCTGGTCATCACGGCGGCCAAAGAAACGTTCACCGGCAGCGACGGAGTGAGCCGCGACTACACCTCGGCTCGACTGAAGACAGCCAAGCACTTTACGCAAGCTTACGGACGTTTTGAAGCGCGAATCAAGATTCCGACTGGCAAGGGAGTGTGGCCGGCGTTCTGGATGTTGGGCGACAACATCGATGCGGCCGGCTGGCCGACTTGCGGTGAGATCGACATCATGGAGAACATCGGGTCGGAACCCGATAAGAACCACGGCAGCATGCACGGCCCCGGGTACTCCGGGGGTTCGGCGCTCACTGCCGTCTTCACCCTTCCGAGCGGTAACTTTTCAGGGGACTTCCACTTGTTTGCAGTGGAATGGGAACCAAACGCTGTCCGCTTTTACGTGGACGACAAGCTCTATTCCACGCATAGCCCCAAGGACGTTCCCCAAGGCGGCAAGTGGGTGTTCGACCATCCGTTTTTTATCCTGCTGAATGTGGCAGTCGGCGGTGATTTTCCCGGCAATCCCGATAGTTCGACGACGTTTCCCCAGGTGATGAAAGTCGACTATGTCCGTGCGTACCGGCGCAAGTGACGCGTGGTGCGCGCGAGCAGGAGTTGGCTCGTTCTGCTCCGACGCCCCTAGCTGGGTTCGTGGAGCCGGCGGGAGTTGCGTTTGAGGAGTTTGGTCTTGCCCAAGCGCAACGAAAACATTGAAGATCACGACCAATAGCCACGAAGCGCAAAGTCCCCCCTCTCTTTTGCATCCCCGTATCCGCGCGCATCCTGGTCCCAAGCCTGACGAGATGGGCGTTGGATGCGGGCGATGGTGTCGCATTTGCATGCAAAATCGTCATCCACGACGAGCTGCGTTATTTCTGTTTGAAAAGGTGCGGGAATCCTGTACTGGAATGGGCAAGAAGCTCAGCGGTATCTACGCACGAACCATGGAGAGTCTTGATGAAGGGAACTGATCGCGGAAAAGTATCTCGGTCAAAAAACGAAAGCGCGACAGTACGAGTGCGGAATAACGGCCACTCACCGATCAGACCCAGACGGTACCGTGCCTCGAGGGGTTGGGCACCACACCGTCTATCCGCTCCTCCTTATTATTATTAATTCCCGTGCAGAAATCGATTCCAGTAGGCACGATTCGCGCTGCACACGAAAGGAGAGCTTAACAATCGACCGTAAAATATAGGTTGCTGTATCGCAATTCGCAACACCTTTGATCAGTTTCTGCCTTACCATTGATGCCGAAATATCGTCAGTTCAAGCTTAACCAGATCCCGCAACGCTTACAGTTCCACGTTTCCGAGTAATGAACTTTCCGAGCTCCTAGGGTAATTGCCGTATGGCAAAGAACAGATGCCAAAGCAGAAGATCTCTCTCTTAAGAAGCAGCGTTTCCAGGAGCTTCCCATGCAAGCTGTGACCGGTATTTTCTCGTCGCAAGCGCAAGCTGAGCATGCCGTCGCCGCCTTGAAATCACAAGGTAGTGACGCCGACAAAATTACGTTGCTTACGCCCGGATCAAAGGCCCAGGCGCAACCTGCGTCTGTCGAGAGCGACGCCTCGGAACAGCCGGGCATTGGGAAAGCTATTGGCGCGGTGGTTGGCGCTGCTACCGGACTCTCTGGAGCCGTCCTGGTCGCGATCATTCCGGGAGTCGGGCCGGTAACCGCGCTTGGTCTGTTGGGAGCGGCTGTCCTCACCGCCGCTGGAGCCGGAGTTGGCGCCGTTGCCGGCGAGTCGCTGGATAATTCTCTGAGTCGCGGAGTGCCTGAAGATGAACTCTTTGTTTACGAAGACGCGCTGCGCAAGGGTCATAGCGTCGTGATTGCTCTGGCCAACGATTCGGAATCCGCCGACCAGTTTCGCAAGTCGTTCGAGGCCGCCGGCGCCGAAGCCATCGATGCCGCCCGTGATCAATGGTGGATCGGTCTGCGCAGCGCGGAACAGGAACATTATTCGGAAACCGGGCGCCACTTCAACGATGACGAAAAGTTTTACCGGATGGGTTTCGAAGCGGCGCAGCATGCCCGCACGCGCTGCATGGAATTTGACCAGGTCTCCGCGGAAATGGCCAACAGCGTAGAAGAACTTGAGCGTCAGTACCCGAACGCGGAGGTGGAAGAGCCCTTCACGCGCGGCTATCAGCGCGGCCGAGAGTACTACCAGCATCTCTGCGACGAGTCCAAGGCTGCCTGAAGGTTCGAAACCATCGACTCAAAACTGGCGGCTGGCGGGTTGCTCCTCCGCTACGTAAGTAACGAAACCATTCCGTCTCCGTAGCCTTCGATCGACAACTTCATCCCGCATTTTTGGGAAGGGGGCCGAGACCAGCTTCTTCGCTTCTTCGGAGCTGCACTGCGCAGCCGATGTGACGCTTTGCAATGTTATGCGCCCAGACGCTGAGGCAGCCAAGGATGCGGGTGCACTGTTTCTGATCACGAAGCCATTTACAGCAGACGGCTTCCGAACGGTGCTGCAGCCCATCATCGGCTCCTGAAGAACCCGCCAGGAGAGCTGTTGGACTTGAAGGCAGGTCGGGAGCCGAAGGAAGGGGAAGAAAATGAGCGTAGAATTCGCCCCTAAAAAAGTCGCCAATTTGCTTCGCGACCTTTTTGGGCGCGCAGTCAAGGTCGACACCGCTGATCTCCTGACAATGTCGCCTGATAGTACGAACTGGGTAGCGATATACAGCGGGAATAATGGGAAGACCGTGGGGTTTGCGTATGCGACCTTGGAAGGGGCTATCTGAGCCAATCAGCATGGCTGCCTTGTTGAAAAACTGACGGGCTTTTTCTCGACGTGTGCTGAAGGCCGTCGAGCGGCTGCTGCATGTATCATTTGCCCCCGGATTGACCGCAGAGTTTCTTCGGCGGACGGAGCCAGCGCTCGCGGCACCATCCCGCGCGGCCACGGTCGCTTTATGCGGACCCCGAAAACTCGCCTACCTGAAGAATAGAAGGTCGAATCCCAATCAGCGCCTTCTTGACGCTGCAGGAGGCTCCGGCAGCGCTCGATCGATAGCTGCGCGTCAGGAGACAACCGCTTCGCTTGCGCCAGTGTTCGGGAATGTCCCCCGAGGGCTAGGTGCCTAGGGGCCCCCACGCCGGCTCGATGTACCCGCGCATGAGCACGTGCCGCGTTCCGCCGCGGCTGGGAATGGTCGAGACGCATGCTTGTGGGCACAGGCTCCAGAAGGCGATCGAGCGTCCATTCGGCGACCAGGCAGGGGCGCCTGAACGGGCCGGGCCGATCGGCAAACGCACGAGCATGCGTCGATGATGTCCGCGAGCGTCCGCAACCTCGAGCGTTCTTCGCACGTGCCCGGAGCGATGATCTACGCGGATGTAGGCGAGTCGCTTGCCATCGCGAGACCACGTGGGAAGGGATACCTCGTCCTCGTGCGGCGCGGAGCGTGGCCCGACGACGACGTGGAAGCCGCTGCCGTCAGGTCGGATCGCCGCCAGACGACCCCACGGATGTCGGCTCCGGCCCGTCCAGCCGAAGATGATCGTGCGCCCGTCGGGAGACCACCCTGGATGGATGCCCTCCGTTGCCCCTCGACCTCCGAGCAGGCGCTTCAGCCCGCTCCCGTCCACGTTCACGACCCAGAGCCCATCGTTGATTCGTCCCGGCCGCCCGCCACCGAAGACGATCCGGCGGTCGCCGGGGCCCCAGCTCACGCCAGAACAGTCAGTCCTTACCTGGCCGACCTGGTGCAGATCGCTGCCGTCGCTGTTCATCACCAACAACGGGCAGACATCCGGGCCCTTCGCGATTTCATGGCGAATGAGAGCGATGCGCCTGCCGTCGCGCGACCAAGCGGGGGCGTGCTCGCCAGTCGTCGTCAACTGCTGGAGGCGGCCGTTCGGGTAGCGACGATAGATACCGGTTGCGGTGGGAAGGCCGGCACCCGCTACGACGATCGAGCCGGACTGAGCTCTCGCCTCGCGTTGGCTGGCAGCCGCTGAATTCCACGCCACCGCAAGCATGGCCGACCACGCCACCACCAACGCGGCAAGCAGGAAGTTTCGGTTGGACGACTTCCGCGTGATTGCGCCGTTCGTCACGAAGAGTTAGACGAGGATTTGCTCAACAAGTTTGGGCCAGGAAGCGGACAGGTCGGCGCACGGCGGGGACGGACGTTCAAAGAGTCTCGGCTGGGCCAGCGTGCGGGAATGTCACCCGACAGTGATCGAGCGACGCACTCGGACCACTGATCGTGCGTGTGGCCCTCGCCGTAGGCCGTTCGCCGGCCACTGCCGCTCAAGCCGCCCACGGCTCCCTCCTGATGCTGCTCCTTCTCCGCGCGGCTTTGACCTTCGAGCATGTCTCCAAGCGAGCTCGCCCCCGGGCGACACACGCGAGACCGTCTACGCGTGCAGCTACGCGCCGGTTACGACGGCGGCGATCTCTGCCTCTTTCTTGGCGCGGCGGATCAGCGCCGCGAGGTTCTGCGTGTGATCCTCGTCCCCCTCGCCCGGAGGCTCGCCCTGGCCGAGGTCGAGCTCGGTGTGGACGGCTCCGACCTCGAGGCCGGAGAAGTCGAGCGCAGTGACGAAGACCGGCGCCTCGCTCTGGAGGAGGTGGTAGACGTCGGTGAACTGGTCGGCGGTCATGAAGAGCGTGATAGACGACCCGTTGAACTGGAGCCAGTTGGCCGGCCGCACCTCCGGAAACCCGATGAAGGCCGTGCCGCCCGACTCGAGGCTGAGCCTGATCGAGCGGTAGTAGTCGGCGAAGTTGTTCTGGTCGATGAAGACCTCGTACCTCTCGACCTTGTCTGCGATTGCCATGGCAACCCTCCCCGATTTGACGTCGTGCATTTCAGGACGGGGGTCGCTGCGGCCGTCTTCCGAGGAGGCTCGGCGTGCCGGCGCACCTGCACCATCCCGCAGCCCGGGTGCTCAGGCGTTCTCTCTCAGGCGCTTGACCACTCTGCGCGATATCCCGTTCGACCAGCCGCTCGCGGGCGTTCCGAGCGCCGCCCGGGCCAGTGTTTCGAATGACGCCAGAGCGCTAGGGACGATTCTCGTCGTGTTGCGCTGCCCCCTCGACCGGCAGGAGCCAGCTCTCGCGCCGCTTCACCCAGACCTCGGCTACCGGCTTCAGTTCGAAGGGCGCCTCATCGAGACTTCCGAGCCGAATCTCGATGAGCGTGTCACCGGGACCGACTGGATCAAGCAGTCGAGACCCACAGAGAGGGCAGAAGCCGCGACCGTCATAGCTTGAGATCTCACCGCTCACCTCAAACGCCTCGACGGGCCAGTGCCCATACACAATGAACGCGCTCCCAGACTCTTTTCTGCAATCCGCACAGTGGCAGCGCCCGACGTGTACAGGGTCACCGCGAACGCTGTAGCGGACCGCTCCGCAGAGGCATCCGCCGGTGCGTACTCCCGCCTCCACACGTAGATCGTACGAGACACTGCGGTGGACCAGTGTTCGGGAATGTGCCCTGAGCGTGTGGTCTCTGCGTCAGCGGTGCCGGCGGTACTGCAGCTCGACGACCCCGTTGCTGGAGGCGGTGCTGGAGACCAGGTCGAGCCGGTAGGACCTGGGAACGTCGTCGAACAGCCGGGTGCCCTCGTCCGCAACGTAGGGGTGCAAGCCCAGGTGGTACTCGTCGATCAGGTCGAGCCGCATGAGCGACCGCCAGAGGCTGACGCCGCCCCAGACCACGATGTGGCCGTCGCCGCCTTGCCTGAGCTTGTCGATCTCTTCTGCCGTGTCACCGGCGGTGATGGTGGTGTTGGCCCAGTCGGCCGTCGTCAGGGTCCGGGAGAAGACGACCTTGCGCCCGGCGTTCAGGATGTCGGCCCACGGGTGGTCGGTGGCCGTTGCCGTCCGGAAGTACCCGGCCATGCCCTCGTAGGCGGTGCGGCCCATGACGTGCGCGTGCGCGCTCTTGAGAAAGTCGAGTGTCTGCTCATCGTGGTCGGGGCCACCGGCCAGGTCGAGCAGGTCGAAGCAGAACCGGTAGTACTCGGTGCCCTCGTCGGCGAGAAGGCCGTTGAGCGAGTAGTGGAACACTGTCGCTATCAGCTTCCGCATGATCAGAACTCCTTGGTCTCGGGTCGTCTGGGGACCGTGCTTGCTAGGGGAACGTGTCTGTTCCGGGCCGCAGAGCTCGCGTGGCCGCGCGGCGTCTGTGGCCTGTCGCTCGTGCTTCAGACGCCACTGCTGCCCGGAAGTCATCGGTGCCCGGTGTCGACGACCTGCGGCCGAGATGCAGGCGTCCTACCATCCTGGAAATGAGCGGTCCAGTCTTGAGGGTCGCTGCTCTTGGACTCGCGCTCGGCGGCTGCGTCATTCTCGGGCCTGCTGCGGCGACGGGCGGCACCCGAGCCTGCGGGCCGGACGAGGTTCCTTCGGCGACCACAGTTGCGCAGGTGAGCAGCAAGGTGGTTACCGGCTTGGTCGCAGTTGGCACCTGGGGGACGTCGCCGTGCCGGCTCCACTCGCGGCTCACATTTTCGGTCAAGCGATTCGCCTACCGCGTTTCGCCGGGAGGCGCCGTTCGGAGGATCAGGGGAAACCCGGCCGTGGCGACCGTCGACGCTGTGCTGAAGCCGGGCGCCGTCGTTGTCGCCTCCTGGCGGTGGCGGAACTGGTGCGGACGGAGCGGACGCTTCCAGCTGCAAGCGAGCTTCAAGAGGTGGCCATACCTCGCGGTGCCATCGCACGGACTCGCGCCCCCGCGATGTGCCTCGCACCAAGAACCCTCAACCCTGGTGCGAGCAGAGGTCGGTGTTCGACGCTGCTCGACCCGCGATTACCGCGTCCACCCGGCCGTCGGCGGGGGATTCATGCAGAGCCTGATCTACGGCGTTGGGATCGAGTTGCGCGCGCACCACGCCCCCTGCCTGCTGACGCACGCGAAGGTGACGCTCGCTCTTCAGCAGCAGGTGAGTGGCCAGTGGGTGACGCTTCGACAGATCGCGGGGAACCCGGGCCACAGGACAATCGGTGCGCCTGCTGGCCGCACCCGGTGAGCCAGCACAGGTCTTCTGGGCGTGGCGGAACTGGTGTGGTAGGGGCGGCCGCTTCCGACTGTTCGCCCATGTCGACAAACGCGCCGTAGCGGGGTCGGTCTTTACCCAGCCCATCTCCTGTCAGGATCCGAACGCTCGCTCAACGCTGAGCCCGAGCTACGGTCACAGCTGAGCATCAGGAAGTCCGTCGTCGTAGGGAGTTCGTCGCCTGGGCCAGTGTGTGGGAATGTCACTCGAGGAACGACCGCCCGGCAACTGCGCCAATCCGTGGATGCACCGATGCTCACCGGAGCGCGAAGGTGGATGTTGTGTTCAGGCGCGACCGATGAACGGCGCACGTAAGCCCTATCTCGATTCGTCCGTGAGAGGAGATGGCCATGGCCGAAGGCAAGGCGCGTCTACCACCGCGATGGTTCATCGGGACCTTCTGGCGTGCACACCGACGGATCGTGCGAGCCAGCCGAGGCCGCAGGGGGCTCTGGGTTCCGCGCGCGGGTAAGTGGGGCGCCTTGTGGCTAACCACGAAGGGCCGACGTACCGGCCAACCGCGGAGCGTGATCATCGGCTACTACGAGGATGGGCCCAACCTAGTCTCAATGGCGATGAATGGGTGGGGTGCGGCCGAGCCAGCGTGGTGGCTGAACCTGCGGGCCGATCCGCAGGCGGTCGTCGAGTTCGCGGGAGGGACGCGGTGCGAGGTGCTCGGTCGGGCCGCGGTCGGCTCGGAACGTGAGCGACTCTGGAGGCGCTGGCAGGAGCTGGACAAGAACCTCGACAGCTACGCAGCCCGACGCCCGCATGAGACCGCGGTCGTCGTCCTCGAGCCACGGGCAGCCCGCGAATGAGCCTCGCCTGGGCCAGCGTGCGGGAATGTCACCAGAGCGAACGCGTCTATCCGGCACGCGCGCGTATAGCGTCCGCGGCGTGACCCGCTTCGTCGTCGACTGCGAGACGCTGCTTCGGATTGCCGCCGGTGAGATCGAGGTCGCCGCTGAACACAAGCTCGTCGCGCCGACGCTCGTTCGCTCGCAGGCGCTGTCGGCGCTCTACGAGGCCGCCTGCCGGAATGAAATCTCGGCCGCAGAGGGGATCGAGCGGGTGACCCGGATCAACTCGCTGAAGGTTCGCTTCCTCGGCGACAAGGTGCTCCAGCGGACGGCGTGGAAGGTCGCGGATCACCTGGGGTGGGAGACAACCTTCGACGCCGAGTTCGTGGCGCTGACGCAGCTACAGGCGGACGCCTTCATCACGTCCGACAGCGATCTGGCGCGGGCGGTCTCCGGCCTCGTCAAGACCGCGACGATCGAGGCGCTGCGCACGGCCTGAACGGCGGGCTAGGCACGAGGCCTCGCTTGCGCGAGCGTTCGGGAATGTCCCCGGACTTCTCGCTACCGCTTATGCCTCAATCCAGCAGCGTGCAGGCTGCCGCGGTCGTCACGACCTCCGCGAACTCGTCCTGGAGGTTGATGCCGGTCATGCGCGCGACCTCGGCAGCCGGCACCACCTCACCATCTGGCGCGGCGATGTCGAACGTGTGGGTCGCGTCGAGGACGAACCACACGTCGTACCCGAGGTCGGAGCCGATGCGAGCGGTCGTCTCACAGCAAAAGTTCGTCTGAATCCCGCACACCGCGATCGCGCCGATCTCGCGCTCGCGCAGCCATGCGTCGAGATCGACATCTCCGTGAAACGACGAGTGCACTGTCTTGACAATGCGCAGATCGGGCTCGCCGGCGACGGCCTCTTTCAGCTCGAACCCGGGCGTGCCGCGCTCGAGCGGTCCACCCCGCCAATCGTGCTGAACGACCACGATCGGGTCGCCGCGCCGGCGCCACGCGGCAATCAGCTTGGCGACGTTCTCCTCGGCATGGGAATTGTCGCGAGGTCCGAGCGCTGGATCCTCGAAGCCGCGCTGAACGTCGACCACCAGCAGCGCACGCTGCCCGATCATGCGTCCGACCCTACCAAGGTCGCGGTTCTTGGCTTGTAATTGGCGGAGGGATGGCGTGGCCCGCCTGCGCTCTGGCTCCAGTGATCCGAGGGACGACCCGAGAGCCCGGGCGTGAGCGTGGGTCGAGCACTCGTGTTCGGAACAAGGTCCGGCAGCTCTTGCAGACGGGTATGGCACAACTTGACGTCAGCGCGGCGAGCGCCTGCTCCGCGCCAGCGTCCTCCTACGCCCCGGGCGCATCGCTGAGATGATCGACCCGCCTTCGTCAAAGCCCGCCGCTGCGCCGTTAGGTAGGTCGCTGAGACTCCCGCCTGGGCCAGCGTGCCGGAATGTCACCCGACATGGGCGCGCGGCTCGGCTAATCGGGAAGCCAGCCGTCGCGGTAGCGGGTCAGCTTGTACGGCGGGAATCGCGCGTACGCCTCGCTTCCCTCGGTCGTCTCGCGTTGGACGCCTGCGCCGTGGCGCAGCGCCGTCTCGTCCACGGTGTACGCGCCCCACTCTTGCCCTCTTGGGCGGTCGCGCGCGCCGACCGCAAGCACAAGACAGGGAGCAGTGCCTGCGCCGATGATCGCGTGGTTCGTACCTGGAGGGCAGTGGACGAAGTCCCACTGCCGGATCGTCCGCTCTTCTCCCTCGATGACGAGAAGCGCTTCACCCGAGAGCATGAGGAAGTCTTCTTGAGCGGCTTCCCAGTGGTACATCGTCATCGGCTCGCCAGGCTCGAGAAGAGTGAGGTTAATCCCGAGCTGCCGGAACCGAGGCTCGCCCTCGAAATCGCACACCGTGCCAAGACCACTCCGCTTCCACCACTGCGCCTCGCGTGCGTTGAGAACGAACCAACCATCGCCCTTCGGGACAAGGCCGCGTTCCGTCTCGACAAGCTGCGCCTGAACGACCACTCGCGCCGAGCATGCCATCTCCGCTTTTATGCCGCCGCACTCGCTTGGGCCAGCGTTTCGGAATGACGCCCGAGCGCTAGGGACGATTTTCGTCGTGTAGCGATGCCGCCGTACTATTGCGGAGGATGCCACGTGACGACGTCTGATCCGATCGCCGAGATCATCGGGGACTATCGAGCCTTCGCGGCGATGCAGCGCGACCGTCTTGTTGCCCGCGGCATCGACATCGCACCCTACTCGCTCAGCCACCTCGCCGTCCGCGTCGCCGATTGGGACCTTTACGTCCACCAGCGCACGCTTCTCGAGCGCCATGCGAGGGCGAACCTCGAGAACCTCTGGAACGGGCGCCCGATCTCCTTGATCGTGCTCGCCGAGCCGCTCGATGTCCTCGACGGGACTACGGTCTCGCGCATCGAGCTAATCCCGCCCGTTCACCAGCGTGTCTACCGGATGGGCCTCGAGCACCTCGGCGTCGTCGTCGGTGAGGAGATCGACGAGTTCTCGCGAGTGCATCGGGCCGCGCTGACTGGGCAGCAGTTCCAGAGTCCCAACGTCGAGCCGGTCTACGTCCTCTTCGAGGACTTCACCCACGTGAAGTTCTACCGGCGCTCCTTCTTCGACGTCGTCGAGGAGGAGGGAGGGCGCTTCGACGGCTTCAGCCACGTCGACGACTGGGTGCCGCAGCGGCTGGTCACCGCCACCGGCCCGAACCCGCTCCCGCGGTGACCTAAGCTGCAGCGCCCGTCGCCGGGCTACAAGCCCGCCCGCTGGGCCAGCGTTCCGGGATGGCGCCTGACGCTACGCTCCTTGAATGCGCCGGGAGACGATCGACGGGCTGTGCTGATGGCGATAACTCTTCGGACGTTCGCAGACAGCGATCTCGACTCGCTCTTTACCTGGGAGAGCGATCCTCGGGCCGTCCAGATGGCGGCGTTTACGCGGGCGAATCCGTCCGACCGTAGCGCGTTCGACGCCCACTACGAGCGCGTCCGCGGCGACCCTTCAAACAAGCTGCTAGCGATCGACGACGACGGGGAATTTGTGGGGACGGTAGGCAGCTTCACGATGCGGGGAGAACGGGAGGTCACGTACTGGATCGCACCGGCGCGATGGGGTCAAGGGCTCGCGTCGCGGGCCCTCCGTGCGTTCCTTGCGATCGAGCCGACCAGACCGCTCTACGGTCGCGTGGCGGATCGCAATGTCCCGTCGGCGAAGGTGCTTGCTCGGGCGGGCTTTGTCGAGGTGGGCTCCGAAACGTCGTTCGCGCCTGGAGTCGGCGCCGAGGTCGTCGAGCGCATCTACCGACTCGATCGATAGACGATTGATCCCGCCGTGAACTACTCGGCGGAAGCGGCGCCTTCGTAGACCGCGCCGGTAGCAGGCGCTCCTCGCCTGGGCCAGCGTGCGGGAATGTCACCCGAGCGCCTTAGCAAAGCGTCTGCCCGTGTCCTCGAAACCGATCCGCTCGTAGAACGCATGAGCGTCGTCTCGCCGGCCTGCCGTTGTCAGGAAGATCAGGCTGCACCTCCGTCGCCTCGCTTCCCTCTCCATCTCCTGCACCAACGCCTCTCCGATCCCACGCCGACGATGGAGTTTGTCCACGACGATCGCACTGAGCTTCGCAGCCGGCTCGTCGTATGCGACCGAGAGGCTCGTGTGAAGGCAAGCGAGCCCGACGACTTCGGCGTCGAGCTCCGCAACCACGAGTCTGTCGGTGCCGCTCGCGGAGAGGCGCTCCAGCCGCCGGACAACGGCTTCTGCTGAGGCCGGATACCCAAGCTGTCCCAGCAGTACTGCGAGAGCCTCTGCGTCACTCGGACGCGCGTCGCGGATCGTGACCTCCACCGGGAGCCGAGAGTGTAGGGAGGTGTCGATCCGCAGGTGGTCCGCGGAACACAGCCTTGCGTGGGCCAGTGTGCGGGAATGTCACCCGAGGCTTTCCGGCGAGTTGATGCTAGTTATCGGTGAATCCCCCGATTACTACTTGGTGTCGCTCGGCGGATCATGGGTGGCACTCAGCCCCGCCGACGGTCCGGCGCGGTCGCGCTCGTGCCGGACGGCCTGGGCGAAAGGAGGGCGTATGCCGAAGGCATCGAGACAAACAGCCTCCGACTCAATCGATGGGCACGGCTTCGAAGGTCACTACGAGGATTTCGAAGGCGGCTACACGGTCGGGTTCGAGACGTTCACAGAAGACGTCGATATGACGCCGCGACTACGAGGGCTGCCGGGCGGCACCTGCGCTTCGGCGCACTGGGGCTACGTGCTCAAGGGCAAGCTGACCTACAGGATGCGTGACCGCGACGAGGTATTCGAGGGCGGCGACGCGTTCTATGTGCCACCGGAGCACACGCTGATCGCCCAGGCTGGCACGGACGTCGTGTTCTTCAGCCCCAGCGCCGAATGGCACGAAACGGCCGAGAGAATCGCCAAGCTACCGGAGGCCGCTCAGGCCTAGCTGAGCCGGAAGCAACTGATCCGCGCACCGTCTGTGGCGCGACATAGGCGGTGCGGATCACCGAGGCGGCTCGCTCGCGTGGGCCAGCGTCCGCGAATGTCCCTTGGTGAGGACGTGGGCTCATTCGAAGCGTCGAGTGGCGAAGGAGCCGCGCTGTGCTGTCGCCGATCTGCCGGGATTATTGGGTGGTCGGGTGTTAGCGTCTCGTGGAAGGTGACGGTTCGAGGTACGCCCGGCGAGCCTGTGGCCATTGTCACGGGGGTCTCCCGCGGCCTTGGCGCGGCGCTTGCAACTGAGCTGTATGGGCGGGGCTTCACCGTTCTCGGAATCGGCCGGTCAACTAATCCGGCGCTTAAGGGTGATGGTGACCGCAATCGCTTCGCCAAGTTCGACCTTGGCGACTCGGCGGCGATCGACCGCCTGCTGGCTTCCGTTTTTGAGGATCTGAAGGCGCGGCAACCCGCTTCGGTCTGCCTCGTGAACAACGCGGCGAGCGTCGACTCGATCGGGATCCTGGGGCATCTTGCGGCCGACGAGATCACATCCGCGTTGGCGACGAATCTGACCGCGGCCGTCGCTCTGGCCAACCTCTTCTGCCGCGTCTTTACCGACAGCGAACTGCCGCGACGGGTCATCAACGTCTCCTCGGGCGCGGCGGAAACCGCCTTGCCCGGTGAAGCCGTCTATTGCGTCGCCAAGGCCGGGATCGAGATGCTGACCCGCGCATTGGCAGCGGAGCAGCAAGCGCCAACATTCCGCGCGATCACGCTGCGCCCTGGGGTAATGGACACCGACATGCAGGCCTTCGCCCGCTCGCAGCCAGCCGACGTCTTGCCGGTCGTGGAGCTCTTCAAGGGCTTTCAGCGCGACGGGCGGCTGGTTGCGCCCGAAGTGGTGGCTACGAAGCTCGTCACCCGGCTTGTCGTCGGCGACATAGACCACGGTCGAACCTACAGCTATCAGGAACTTTGACGGACAACAACGACGGTGGTGGACATCAAGCCCGCTCCCGCCATGGCGTCTGTCAACTGATCGCGTAGAGGCAAGACGGAGCAGCCGCCCTTGCTGCGATCGCTGAACGCTCAGCTGCGCGAGTGTTTCGTAATGCACCTGAACCTGCCGGAGCACCTCGCCGGTTGGAAGTTCACGAAGCGCGTCTACGTGGTCAGATACCTCGCCACACTTCGCTGGCGCGCTGGGCGCCCGACCCAGCGGGGGCGGCCGCTAAGTCCTCTCCGGTGCGTTAATTCGATCTATGCCCCAGCAGACCCTGCACACCGCGCGGCTCACGCTGGTGCCGCTCGCCGACGAGCACCTCGAGTGGGAGGTCGAACTCGACTCGGATCCCGAGGTGATGCGCTACCTCAGCTGTCGGGCAAGCTCACGCGAGGAGGTCGAGGCCAGCCACGCGCGACGGATGGCAGCCGCGCAGAAGGTGGATGGACTCGGCTTCTGGATTGGGCTCGTTGACGACGAGTTCGTCGGCTGGTGGACACTCCAGCCCGCCCACGGCCCCGACCAGCCCAATGACCCAGGTGTGGCCGACCTAGGCTACCGACTGCTTCAGCGTCAGTGGCGCAAGGGGCTCGCCTCAGCGGGGGCGCGGGAGCTCGTGCGCTATGGCTTCGATGACGTCAGGCTCGACAGGATCATCGCCCAGACCCTCAGCGTCAACGCACGCTCGCGTGCCGTGATGGAGCGGGTCGGCCTCACCTACGTGCGGACATTCCCCACCTCCATGACCGTGCCCGTGGAGGGTGTCGAGGAGGGCGAGGTGGAGTACGAGATGACGCGCGAGCAGTGGGAGCGCCGTGCGACGTAGCTCGGGAGCAGGTGCTCGGCGCTCCGGTAGCAGACCGGTCTTGACAGAGCAGACCGACGAGCTGCCTGGGCCAGTGTTCCGGAATGTCACCCGAGCATTCGGAAATAGCGGGCGATCGGGAGCAGCGTGAAGCCGGCGGCTTCGTATGCCGCCCGCGCAGGTGCGTGGCCGGGATCGCCGCCCGTCTCGATGACCGCGATGTCCATGCCACACCGTTGCATGTGCTTGGTGGCATGCTCCGTGAGCCGGGAGCTGATCCCTCTCCGCTGGTAGTCGGGGTCGATGCCGACGATCTCGATTACGCCCATGCCCTCGTGGAACGCGTTCAGCGCCACTGCGACGAACCCGACCGGCTTTCCGTCGGCGACCGCCACAAAGACGTCGAGCTGCTCGCTCAGACAGTTCGACTTCACCGCCTCGGCCTGGTTGGAGCGCCAGTCGGGGTGCAAGTGGAGGAAGATCTCATCGCCGAGGACTTGGCGAAGCGAGTCGAAAACTGGCTCCCAGGCGCGGAGCGAGAACGCGACGACGGCGTCGAGGTCTCCTTCGCGGAACTCGCGGATCTGAATAGCGTCCTCGGTCATGGTCCGGCGGGTCGCAGGTTGCGCCGACGCTAACAGGGCTTCCGTGGCGGCGATGGCGTTTCCAGGACAAACCGCGCGCGCATCAGCCTCGCCTGGGCCAGCGTGCGGGAATGTCCCCCGACGCGACTACGGGACGGTCGTTACCGCGCGTCGCTGGGCTCGTGGGACTGGGGGCTTCCGTTCGGCTTCGCGAACCTTCCGTCGTGACGTTCGCAGCGTGCTGACCGCGACGACGAAGGAGGCCAAGATCAGCGCCACCCCGCTATAGAGGTAGGGCAGCCCACCTAGATGACCGCTGCTCGTCGCGGCCACGACGGCGAAGAAGAGCGTTGCAGCGACGAGCAGAAGCGATGCAATCCACCCGAGCCCCGACATGGCTTCAGAGGCGTTAGCGTCCTGCCGGTGAGCTTCACCGTCAGCCCCGGCGCGTACGACAGCTACATGGGCAGGTACTCGCTACTGCTTGCGCCTCAGCTCGCCGATTTCGCAGCGGTCTCCGCGGGACAACGGGTGCTCGACGTCGGATGTGGCCCGGGCGCATTGACCGCCGAGTTGGTCAAACGACTCGGTGCGCCCGCGGTATCTGCAGTCGATCCATCGGAGCCTTTCGTCGCGGCGGCGGAGGAGCGGCATCCTGGCGTCGACGTGCGGCGAGCAGCCGCCGAGCAGTTGCCGTTCCAGGACGCGGTGTTCGACGCGACCCTGGCGCAGCTCGTCGTCCTCCTCATGGAGAACCCCACGGTGGGAGTGGAGGAGATGGTGCGTGTGACTCGGAAGCGCGGTGTCGTGGCGGCGTCGGTCTGGGACTACGCCGGCGGCAGAGGTCCGGTCAGCGTGCTCTGGGATGCAGCACGCGAGCTCGACCCCGAGCTTGTGGACGAGTCCCACCTCGCAGGCGTTCGCGAGGGCCATCTTGGGGAGTTGTTCGAGGCCGCCGGACTGCGGGAGGTCGAGGAGGCGGCTCACTCGATCCGCGTCGAGCATTCGAGCTTCGAAGAATGGTGGGAGCCGTTGACGCTCGGCGTCGGACCTGCCGGAAGCTATATCGCCGGACTCGATCCCGCGCGACAAGCCCAGCTCCGGGAACGCTGTCGCGAGAAACTCCCTACGGCACCATTCCTGTTGACAGCGCACGCCTGGGCAGCACGAGGGCTCGCGTAGTCGTGCCTTGCCAACGACGGCATTCTCTCCGCCGAATAGGTCGCCGTCGCCTGGGCCAGCGTGCGGGAATGTCACCAGAAGCAGTACCTAGGAAGACGCCCTTAGAGCCTCAACAGGCCACGCACGAGTCCGACCGCTCCAAGAGCCGAGACCAAACACGCGACGCTGAGCCACCCTTGAGAAGTCGTGACGTGCGGCTGTGAGCCAGCTGCCTGCGGACGGACGACCGGAGGCCGGTGCTGTGATCGCACGAACGCTGGAGCTCATCGACTTTGCGCGCAAGCACGGCTATCGCCGCGAAGAACTCTTGGCGCTGATCAAGCAGCTTGCGTGAGTCCGGAGGTTCGCCTGGGCGAGTGCGCGGGCTAGATCCCCGTGCGCGGCTGCCGTTCCGTTTGTGTTTGATCCTCATCTGTGGCAGGACGAAAGCCTTTGAGCGAGCCGATCGAGATCGCGGAGGTAGACGCGCACGCGGCGCCAGATGAAGTCCTCGCGCGCTTTCACGCGATTGAGGTCGCCTGCCACGACGAGCTTCAACCAGGAGAACCCGTGCGAGGGGCGGAGGAGGTCATCGCCTTCTACCGCTATCAGCCGACGACGCGCACGAGCTGCCACTGGCTCGCCGACCGCGGATCAGCGTCTCTCTACGTGCACGGGCCGACGGCGGCCTTTCTCCACCTTCTCGTCGCGCCTGCGAAGCGACGGCGCGGCCTGGGGAGTGCCCTTCTCGCAGGGGTGCTCGAGCGTGCGCGCCAGCTCGAGGTAAGGGCGCTGCGAGGCAGCTACGCGGCGGCCGCGGGCGCCGGCTTCGCCGCACACGTCGGAGCCGTAGCCGAGGACCGGGTCGTGCGGTCCGTGGTCGACCTGCGTGCGGCAGACCTACCGGAGCCGCGCATCCCCGAGGGGTTCCAGCTCATCACCTGGCTCGAGCGCGTCCCTGACGAGCACCTCACCGCGTACGTGGAAGCGCGAGCGGCAATGGACGATGCTCCCGGCCCGGAGGGAATGGAGATTCCGAGCGGATCAGGCGAGAGCGTGCGGGCATCCGAGGAGTCGCTCATGCGCCGCGATCGTGAGATGCGGCTGACCGTCGCCATGGACGACCACTGCCGGGTAGGTGCATTCACCGAGCTCCGCGTCTCGCGCGGCTCGAAACTGGGCTTCACCGACGACACCGGGACGGTCGCGGCTCTGCGCGGACTGGGCCTCGCACGGGCCGTGAAGCTGGAGTCGCTCCGGCGACTCCGAGCCGATCATCCCGAGGTCGAGGTCGTCTCAACCTCGAACGCAGAAGAAAACACCGTCATGCGGCACCTCAACGAGTCGATCGGCTTTCGACCAACCGCAACCGTTACGGGTGCTGTCCTAGAACTCCGGCAGTCCTAACAGCGCAGCCAGGCGCTGTGAACGTGGATTCGGCGAGCGTCCTCTCGCCAGAGCGGTCAGCCGTACTTGCGCTTGTAGGCGAGCTCGGCCTTCCACGCCTGCTGGAGCGTCGGCGTCCCGTTAAAGAGCCTCAAGCCCTTAGTGCTTGCGGCCGCGGCTGACCACGAGGTTCACTCGCGCCGCCTTGGGCAACGTGCGTCCCGCCGGCGGTCTTTGGGCAATTACGAGCCCTCGCTTCTTCTTCGAGCGGGCGTAGCGGATCGCGCCGACTGCGCAGTGCGCCTTCTTGATGCGCCTTCGCGCGATTGCGAGCTGTTTTCCCTTCACCGCCGGAACGTGGCATCTGACCGGCGGTGGGGGCGGAAGTGGCGCCGGTGGAGGTGGCGCCTGTATGACAAGCGTGACAGTCGCCGAGTGCGTGAGGCTGCCGCTTGTGCCGGCGATGGTCACTGGGAACGAGCCGGTGGCAGTCGCCCCAGTCGTGGTGACCGAGAGCGTCGACGAGGAGGTCGCAGGATTCGGGCTGAAGGAGGCGGTCGCACTGGCTGGGAGTCCGCTCTGGCTCAGACTGACGGGGCCGGTAAAGCCGTTGCTCGGGGCGATCGTGACCGTGTAGCTTGTGCTGCCGCCTCGCGTCACAGGTCGGCCTGTAGGCAAGGCAACGAGCGCGAAGTCAGCCCCGCATCCCGGAATCGCCTTACAGGCATCGAGGCGGCCGCCGCCTGTGCTGAGCAGGCCGTCGAAGGCGGGGAGTTGGTCGACGGCGCCGCCCCCTCGGTAGCCACAAGGGCAGCCTGTGTATGGAGTCGACTCCTGCGCGTAGGTGCCGACGAGCGCGTGCTTGAGCGCGACCACGTCGAGGTCCGGTCGCAGGGAGAGGAGCAGGGCGGCAACGCCCGAGACGAACGGCGTCGAAAGCGACGTGCCTGCGGCGAAGCTGTAGGAGCCGAGCTGGTTCGTCGAGTAGATGTATGTGCCTGGAGCGGCGAGCTGAATCGTGCGCGGCCCCCAGTTCGAGAAGCTCGAGCGCTGGTCGTCGTAGTCGCTCGACGCAACGCAGATGACGTTTTTTGCCGGCCCGAGAGACTGCTCGAACATGTCTGGCTCGAAGCTGCCCGTGCCCGCATCGTAGGTACCGAAGGTGTTTGCGTTGTCGAAGCTGCAGGGGTAGTGCCCGTGCGAGTAGTTGGGCGGGTCGATGTCGTACGAGCTGTTTCCGCCCGAGGCGACGAAGAGGATATTCGCGTCGCCTGCCTTCCGGACCTCATCGAGCAAGGCCGGGTCGTACGGGAGTTTCCCGGTGCCCGTGGTGACCGGGTAGCAGCAACCGTACGAGTTGCTGAGGACGCGGACGTTCGCGCCCTGAGTATGTGGAGCGATCCCGGCGGCTGTGTCGCCGCTGTCCCAGATCCGTTTTGCCTGCACCGCGTACTCGATCGCCTCGATCGTCTGCGACGTATACCCGCACAGGCACCCGTTCCGGTCCCAACGTAAACCCATGAGCCGGACGCTCCAGTTGACTCCCGCGATGCCGTTTGAATTGTTTCCCTTCGCCCCGATGACTCCGCTGATCATCGACCCGTGCCAAGGGGGCGCTGCGGGGTCGTAGGGGTCGCAGAGGTGGCGGATCGAATCCCAGCCGTACGAGCCCTCCGGACAGGTGGTGTCGGTGTGAAGAGTGCCCCCGCTGTCTGTGTAGGTGTACTTGAAGTCGAACGGCAGCGGATCTGCCCACATGTTTGGAGCCAGATCCGGGTGGTTGTAGTAGACGCCGGTATCGACCACCCCGACGACCGGCGCCGCCGGGTTCGTGACTGGGTCCCACGCTGTCCCTGTTGTGACGTCCCAGGCTGCGGTGGCCTTGATGTCTGCCCCGGGCGTCCCGGCGATTGTCGTGTCCTGGTTGACGACGATCGTCTGCCCGGTGTTGAGCAGGCCCCACTGGTTACCGAGGCCCAGGTCGTTCGGAATCTGGTCGGCGGCAAGCACCCAGTCTGGCTCGGCGTAGCGAACGCTGGCGTGCTGTTGGAGGGCCTCAACCGTACTCAGCACGTGCCCAGGCGCGACCTGAAGGAGATGCGTACCTGCTCCGCCTAGTGCGCGCTCGCGCGCGCCGATGGACGCTTCGATCGAGCGCTCGACTGTTGGCGGAGTTCCAGTCTCGAAGCCGACGAGGACGTGGTCGGGGGCGAAGTCCGGCACGCGGAGCGAGGACGGCTGAGGCACACTTGCCGAAGCTGGGCTGCCAAGCGCGAGGAAGACAGCCAGTCCGAGCAGCTGAATCCGCAGCTGCGATGAAGCCACACGCGCCGCTGTTGCGATGAGCAACGAAGCCGTCCTCCATCGAGGGGCAACTCCACGATCGTACTCGCACTGGAAGAAGATCCCGAGGCGACCATCGAGGAGGCCGCACTGGCCGCCTCCTCGCTCGCTGCTCTCACTGGGGTCGGCTATCGGGAGGCTGCGTAGACGCTGCAGGTCATGGCCGAAACGGACACTAGTCGGCGGGCGCAACGCGTACCGTGACCCTGGGTCGGGTCGCGCAGCGAAAGCGCCTGGCGTTCGGCTCGCCGCCCGGCCCTCCGCACTTAGGACAGGCAGGCGAGGTCGAGAATCGGGTGGAGCTCGATCGCGTAGGGGGCTCTGCCGGTGACGTTGAGCCGCCGGTTCCGCGGTCAGGCAGGAGCTGCAGGAACCGCCTCCGGCGCTTTCCCTTCCCAGTACTGGTTGAGGGCTTCCTGCACCTTCACGAACCAGACGAAAGCCGGGATGATGAAGATGCCGAACGGGAAGAGCCAGAGGCCCGTCCAGCCCGTAAACGGCGGCCGCTGCCCGTCCTTCTCGTACATCTTCCCGACCTCCGACGGGATCACGAACGCCATCACAGGGCTGAGAAGGATCCAGATGACGAGACCGAGCACTCCGCCGAGTCCGTCGCCGGTGTGCTGCTTCATCTCCTCCTCGGTCTTGTAGACCCAGTACCAGCCGTAGAAGCCGAGCGTGACGATGAACAGGAGAATCCCGAAGCCGATCCCGCGCGGCTGGCCTACAGGTCCCGTATTGCCGGAAACGCTCATCGTTGCCTCCCAAATCGAGTTGAAGCAACTGAATCACGCCCGGGACTGAACGGCCAGCCGAAACGCGTGGCGCGCCTCCCGCGTCGCTAAGAGAGCGACAAGCTCGTGGAGCCATCCGGCCTCCAAGCTGGAAACGGCGGACGCGCACGAGCCCACCCTTGAGCGGACGCCGGCACCCACGCTCCTAACTTCGCGCATGCGAGGGTGGTCTAATCCGTGACACCATGAGGATCCGGCGGTCGATACTGATTGTCTGCGTCGCGTTCCTGGCAGCGGCGCTTCCCGCAACTGCCTCGTCCGAGCCCGTCTCGACGAGCTTCAAGATCATCGGCTACGAGTACGCCTTCACCTCGACCGTCGGCTCCTTCGCCGGCAGCAGCAGTGGAGACGCAGGCGGGACGGCCTACTGGAACGCGACCGTCAAGCACGACAGGCTCGGCTCCGTTCCGACCTACGTCAACGGCGGCTCGTTTGCGATGACGGTCCGTGGTCCAGGCACGTCGGTCGATGCCGTGGTCGGGACCTTCAGCCACCACGGAGGGCAGATCACCACGCTCGACCGCGGAGCAAACTGCACCAACCAGAAGTACCTGGTCGCCGACACGCTGCGGAGTGTCTTGACACCGACGACGTCGAATGGCAGCGGCAAGTTCCGCGTGACATTGACGCACTACCGGCACCGGCTCCTCGGTCGCTGTGTCGCCTACAAAGCAAGAGTGTCCGGCACCGTGAGCTTCGCGTATTGACCTGAACGCCTAGAGGAGCCCGCGCCGCCGGAGGTGGGCCTCGAGCTCGTCGTTGGTGCGCACCCCGGAAAGGACGGCTTCGCAGATCTCGAACCCGCCGACGACCCCGGGGTATTCCGGTCGGCGGTGCCAGAGCTGCTTCAGGCGAAGAATCGCCAGACGGGTCTCGTCGTCGAGGCGACGGCACAGCTCGTCCTGAAACGCCTCCACCTCGGGCGGGATGCCATCCCTGAAGAGCGAGAGGTCGAGCTTCCACCCGTCCAGGAGGAGCACGAAGTAGTGGCGGCAGTCGCCCGGCTCCTCGATGTCCTCGTAGCGCACTCGTTCCGCTTCGAGGACGAACGGGCGCACGAGCTCCCACGCCTCCGCCCGTCCGAGGCCTGCTGCGTCGACGCAGACGTCGAGGTCACGCCACACCATCAGGCCGGTGACGTAGCTCCCCACCAGCAGGACCGAACCGGCCGCGCGAAGCCTCTCCTCCACGTGGTGAGCGACGAGAAAGTCGCGTGCCTCCGCCTGCAGGGCCTCGGAGCGGGCGAGTAGCTCGGCGTCGGTCACCGCGAGATCACGAAAGGGCGTTGGTTGGTGCTCAACGTTTTCGAGAACACTCCGTCTCAGGGGAGCAGTGTCCCGTGTCACGGTGCGGTCGACTACGCTTCGCGACTCCCATTGGGGCAGGGTGGCAGATGCTCGGTCGAGCCGGCTGGCAGCTCGTACCCGCAGCTCGCAAGGCCGGCTCTGCTTCGCTTGAGCGGTTAAGGAGGAGTTCGACTGTGCCGACGATCTCGGCGGAAGAGCTAGCCGGCCTCGTTCCGTGCCCGCTCGAGCAGGTTCAGCGGTTGATCGAGCTCGAGATCCTGCAGCCCGACGACGAAGAGCGATTCGACTCGTCTCAGGTGCACGTCGTTCGTCTGATGGCGGGGTTCGAAGCAGCCGGCATCTCGGTTGAAGATGTCGCGCGCGGGGTCCGGAGCGGGCAGCTGTCCTTCCCCCTGGGGCTGTTCATGCCGGAGCCGGCCCCGATCACCACGAGCTACGGGCAGCTCGCGTCCGAGGTCGGAAGATCGCGCGAGCTCGTGCGGCGGCTCAGCAGCGAGTTCGGCATCGCGCCGGGCGCCGATGATCGTGTCCGCTCAGAGGACGCCGAGATCTTGATTCTCGTCCTGCAGACGCTCGAGCTGGCGAGCGATGATGACCTCTCGCGCTTCGCTCGTCTCTATGGCGGCAGCATCCAACGGCTCGTCGCCGCCGGCATCCAGTTCTTCGACCGCGCCGTCCGCGAGCGAGTCGGCGCATCGTCGCTGCCTGACGAGGAGAAGGACGCGCTGGTCTACGAGACGGGCGGCGCCTACACGTATCTCATCAGCCGCCTCACTCCCTGGCTCCAGGCCCGACACCGCGAGCGGATCCTCGTCGAGTACCTCGTCTCGCTGACCGAAGGCTTCATGGACGAACGTGGGATCGCGCCGCGCCAGCCACGGCAGCTGCCCGCGATTGCCTTCCTCGACCTCTCGGGATACACCGCGCTCGCCGAAGAGCGCGGAGACGAAGCCGCAGCCGAGGTCGCGGCCGGCGTGGCTGACGTCGTGCAGGACATCGCCGTCGGGCATGGCGGACGGCCGATCAAGTGGCTCGGCGATGGCGTGATGATGCACTTCGCCGACCCTTCGGCCGCGGTCGTCAGCGGGCTCGACCTGGTCGAGGAAGCGGAGCGAGCGACTTCAGCGCCTGCACGCGTCGGGATCAATGCCGGTCCCGTCGTGGTGCAGGAAGGCGACTACTTCGGGAGGACGGTGAACGTCGCATCGCGGATCGCGGACTACGCCGGCCCGCGCCAGGTGCTCGTGAGCGAGCAGGCACGCGAGGCTGCGGCAAGCGCCTATTCGATCGCGTTCGAGCTTGTCGGTGACGTCGCTCTCAAGGGAATCCCGCGGCCCGTCCGGCTGCACAGGGCAATGCGCGCCTGAGAGTTGCCCGCCAGCGTGAAACTCAGCCGGTAACGAACCCTGGGCGTTCGGCCCGCGGCCCTCAAGGGGAGTGGAACCAGGCTGGAACCCGAGGCCGCTGGAGAACTCACGACGACTCGCCGAGTCCGGGCGCCTTCTCCGGCCTTCTCGACCCTGAGCACCACGCGCAAGCTGGGGCGCCCACCCCGCGAGCCTCTCCGTGTCGGCACGCGGTTGCCGCTGCCTGGGTCGCCGCTGTCCGACGATGTTTTCACTCTGGTTCCGCTATGCCTGAGGCCAACGAGCCGGCCGTGGCGGCCGCGGTCTCGCCTGACCCCGAGCGCTTGCGTGCGGCCGCGCGCGAGGCACGTGACGATGCGGCGCCCTTCGCGCTAGCGGCCGCTGGAATTCTCATCGCCCTGGCGCTCGTGAGCAGGCACGCGCACTGGGATTTGCTGGGGCACCAGCTCTGGTGGATCTGGCTACTCGTCGCGGCTCCGTACGTCTGCCTCTCCGCAACGCTGCTCCTGGGCCTGGGCCGCCTCGTCCGTCATGACCGCAGGCGGGAGATCGTGATTGCGCTTCTCGCTTTCGTCTGGGTCTTCAACGTCCTGGGTCTCGTGGTGCTCGTCCTCTCGTTGGTGTCTCACTCGGCAGTCCACATCACAGGCAGGCAACTACTGCTCAGTGGCGGTGCCGTATGGCTCACCGACGCAATTGCGTTCGGTCTTGCTTTCTGGGAACTGGACTGCGGCGGTCCGGTAGCCCGTGCCCTCGCGGCGGCGCGTCGCAAGCCCGACTTCCAGTTCCCGCAGGACGAGAACGTCGAACTCGCCCGGCAAGGTTGGGCACCTCGCTTGTGGGACTACTTCTACGTGTCGCTGACGAATTCGACCGCGTTCAGTCCCACCGATGCGATGCCGCTGACCCGCCCAGCCAAGGCGTTGATGGCGGCCGAGTCCACACTCTCGGCGATCACCGTTCTTCTCGTCGCCGCACGCGCGGTGAACATCCTCCCGTAGCCTCAGCCGAGTGGGAGTGAGTGCTGGACGGAGCCTCTTAGAACACCTCCTTACCAACCTCCTGTTAGGCGAGGGCGCCTTCCGGATGCTTCCCGATCTTCTCGAAGGTCTGCCGCCACTCACGCGTGGAGCTGAAGAAGACGACCTCCGACCCGGCCTCAGCCAGCAGCGTGTGGCCGGCAGGAACGTAGAAGGCTTCACCGCCCCCAATCGCCTCTTCGCCTTCCCCGATCTTGTATGTGAGCTTGCCTTTAACGACGTACCCCCAGCGGTGATGGACAGAGGTCGTCAGGCAACCCCTTCAAGTGCGGTTCTGCCGGCTCTTTGTGATGAACAGCGACGGGACAGGCGTCCGCCAAGTCGGAGACGTCAAGACTGACTGTTCGGGCGCGGGCTGGGGCCGGGGCGACAGCCAGCTCGCCTTCGGTGGAGCGCCGCCGGGCGGGAACAACGCGACCGTGTGGGTGGTGAACGCCGACGGCAGCGGACTGAGGCGCCTCTTACGCGGCCGCGGGGCTAATCGCGAGGGGGCGCACCCGAGCTGGTCCCCTGACAGCCGCACGATCGTCTTCGGCTGGACCGCAAGCCGCGTCAACGGCTTGCTCGCGATCCGCCTGGACGGCAGCGGTCTCCACGCCCTTGTGAAGCCGAGGCCGAAGCACTTCGACGTGTTTGCGCAGCCGATGTGGTCGCGCGACGGCACACGTCTCGTCTTCGTCCACGTCGACTTCGAGGCGAACGGACCCACGAGGAAGATCGTGACGGCGAGCGCCCGCGGCGCGCACCGACACACGCTCGCGCGCCTGCCACTCAACCCGGGCCAGATGGGCGTCCCAAGTTGGTCGCCCAACGGCTCGCTGATCGCCTTCTCCGGCGTGTGCGGCCGGCAAGGCTGCGTCTGGACAATCCCGAGCCGTGGAGGGAGGCGGCAGGTTCTGATGCGCGGTCTCTTCGCCCAAGCCACGTGGGGGCCGGCAGGAACATAACGTCGCCTGGGCCAGCGTGGCTAACGCCTGAGCGCTGTTACCAGCCGCGGGTTTCGAGCAGCTCTTCTGGCCGCAGCGAGGCCGCAGCGAGGCCGCTCATCGCGCCGCCGAGGCCGCGCGAGACGCGCGCGAGGATCTCCGGGTCGTTGAAGTGCGTCGTCGCCTCGACGATCGACTTCGCGCGCGGTGAGGGGTCGTCCGACTTGAAGATCCCGGAGCCGACGAAGACGCCGTCGGCACCTAGCTGCATGCAGAGCGCCGCGTCGGCGGGCGTCGCGATCCCACCGGCGGTGAAGGTCACGACCGGCAGCTTGCCGTTCTCGGCGACCCACTTGACGAGGTCGTACGGCGCGCGGAGCTCCTTCGCCTCGGCGTAGAGCTCCTCCTCGCGCATCCCGCCGAGCCGGCGGATGTGGCCGAAGACCGCGCGCATGTGCATGACCGCGTTGACGATGTCGCCCGTGCCGGCCTCGCCCTTGGTGCGGATCATCGCCGCGCCCTCCGCGATCCGACGCAGCGCCTCGCCGAGGTTCGTACAGCCGCAGACGAACGGAACGGTGAAGGCCCACTTGTCGACGTGGTGCGCCTGATCGGCCGGCGTGAGCACTTCGCTCTCGTCGATGTAGTCGACCTCGAGCGCCTCGAGCACCTGGGCCTCGACGAAGTGGCCGATGCGGCACTTCGCCATCACCGGGATCGAGACCGCCTCCTGGATCCCGGCGATCTTGTCCGGATCGGCCATCCTGGCCACTCCGCCCTCGGCGCGGATGTCGGCCGGAACGCGCTCGAGCGCCATCACCGCTACGGCGCCCGCGTCCTCGGCGATCCGCGCCTGGTCGGCGTCGGTGACGTCCATGATCACCCCGCCCTTGAGCATCTCGGCGAGGCCGCTCTTGACCCTCATCGTCCCGGTTTCGGCCATCGAGCTGATTCTAGCCTCGCGCCTACCCCCTCTTGCCAAACCAGGAAGTTCGACGTACGGTCGAAAAGCGGCCCAGCCTCTCGGGGAGAGGAGGGCGAGGATGAACGCAGCAACTGCGGGCACCGTCGAGGCTCCTGTCAGCCGGCGCCTCTGGCCGTTCGCGCGCCGCAAGCGCGTCGCTCGCACCGTCTCGTTTCCGGAGCTCGTGTGGATCCACCACCTGCGCCAGCAGGAGCTCAAGGACAGGCACCACAAGCCCTACACCGGCCCCGCGGAGGAGCGCTACCAGGACTTCGTCGCCCGGTTCGAGGAGGAGCACGGCCGCATCGTCGACGCCTACTGGTGCACCAACGAGGCCTCGGCGGTCGCGCTGACGGTCAAGCGGCGGCCGGGCATGTTCCCGGACGTGGTGCGGCTGCACTGGGCAACCGACTGGGCGACGAAGGAGCAGCCGAGGTTGATGGCGCTGCTCTACCGGTGCGAGAGCCTTTCCGTTCGCGTCCACGAGGTGCTGCGGGACACGAGCCAGCGCCTCGCGATGCAGTCGCTCTTCACGGTGATCAGCTACCTGCTGGGCTTCGGCGAGACCGCGCGCGCGCAGAACGACCGCGCCGTCGCCGAGGTCGACCGAGCGGTGCGCAAGGAGCTGAAGACGATCGAGGACTACTACCACCGCGCAGCCGTGCGCTCGGGCCAGATCGTCTACGTCGGCGGGATGCTGTTGGGACTGCTGCCGCTCGCGCTGCTGATCGTGCTCGCGCTCGTGCTTCGGCTCGCCGACTCGCACAACATCGCCGTGCGGATCGGGCTCGTCTGCTTCGCGGCGGGAGGCGTGGGCGCGCTGATGAGCGTGATGGCGCGGCTGAACTCCGGTCGCGTCCGCGTGGACTGGGAGTTCGGCAAGGACACGCTGCGGACGCTGGGCGCGCTGCGGCCGTTCGTCGGCGGCGTCTTCGGGCTGATGACGTTCTTCGCGCTGAAGAGCGGCGTCGTTGCGCTGGAGGTCGGCGACTCGCGCAGCAGCTACTTCTACATCCTCTTCGCCTTCGCGGCCGGCTTCAGCGAGCGGCTTGCGCAGGACATGCTGCTCGGGCCGACGGTGCAGGCCGCGGCGGCGCGCGGAAGGGGGGGCCGCCGGCAGGCTGAAGGCGAGCCGGAACCCGCACCAGCCGACGACGAAGCGCTGGACGTCGATCCCGCCCCGGAGTCCTGATGGCGGCGATGACCGCGGCCCAGCGGCGCCGCTACGAACTCCTCTACGAGTCGTGCCTGTGCCGGCCGAAGCGCAAGGCCCGGGTCGGCGCGCTCGTGAAGCGGATCACGGCGAACCGCGCGCGCTACCAGAAGGTCGGCAAGGCGGTCGGGATCCCGTGGTACGTCGTCGGCATCATCCACTCGCTCGAGGCGAGCGGCGACTTCACGCGCCACCTGCACAACGGCGACCCGCTGACCGCGCGCACCGTCCACGTGCCGGCCGGGCGGCCGAAGACCGGCAAGCCGCCGTTCACGTGGGAGCAGAGCGCGATCGACGCGCTGCGCGGCCGGGGTCTCGGCGCCTGGACGGACTGGACCGTCCCCGGCACGCTCTACCAGCTCGAGGCGTACAACGGCTTCGGCTACCGCGACCACCACCCGAACGTGCCCTCGCCGTACCTCTGGAGCTTCTCGAACCACTACACGCGCGGGAAGTACGTCGCCGACGGGCGCTTCTCCCCCGCGGCGGTCTCGCAGCAGGTCGGCGCGGCGCTGCTGCTGAAGCAGCTCGCGTCGACGGACGGCCGCGTCGCGATCGAGCGGGGGCCGCGGATCCTGCAGCTGGCGAACCCGCGCGTGACCGGAGCCGACGTCGAGGAGGCGCAGCGCCTGCTGCTGAAGAACAAGTTCGGCTCCTTCGACCCCGGCAAGGTCGACGGCGAGTACGGCGACCTGACCGCGGGCGCGGTGCAGCGGGCGAAGTGGGAGCTGGGCTTCCCGGCGACGGCGCGCAACAGCACCTTCGGGCCGCAGCTGAAGGCCCTCCTCTCCGGCGAGAAGCCGCTGCCGGCCGCGTTCAAGGCGCGGCGCGCGAAGCGAGTGAAGGAGGCCACCTCGCAGCAGGCGATCCGGAAGCGCATCGTCAACTGGGCGCTCTGGGGCTGCCGCAACACCGCGAACATCGCGTACTCGCAGAACGGCAACGTCCGCCTGAGCGCGCTTGGCAAGGCCGGGACGCTCCCGCTTGCGACCGACTGCTCGGCCTTCGCAACGCTCTGCTACTCCTGGGCCGGCGCGCCGAACCCGAACGCGAGCGGCGCCTACGACGCGCGCGCTCCCGCGTTCACGGGCTCGATGCTCGCCCACTGCCGCCGCATCCCGCGCAGCGCGGCGCAACCGGGCGACCTCGTCGTCTGGACGCCGCCCGCGCAGGGCCAGCACGTGTGCGTGGTCGTCGCGGCCGGGCCCGACCCGCTGCTGGTCTCACACGGCGACGACTCCGGGCCGAAGAAGCTCCGGTTCTCCGCCGAGGACGCCTACCAGCGCCGCAACGGGCACGGCACGGCGGTCTGGCTGAGCGCGTTCTAGGTTCGGCCTTCGGCCTCGTATTCGCGCAGGAACCCCTCGAACAGCCGGTGGTGGCCCTCCTCGTCGCGCAGGATCGCGATCACCATGTCCTGGGTGACCCAGTCGACGCCGTCGGTGGTCTCGATGATGTGGGTGTAGTGCTCGATCGCGCCTGACTCCGCCTCGATCACGCCCTTGATCACGTGCACGATGTCGGTTTGCTCGTCCGGTGGCTGGAGGTACGACTGCTCTGCGCCGAAGTCGAGCGACCCCGGCACGACGCCGTGGAGCTCCTTGATTCGGTTCGCGAACTGCTGCGCGTGCCCGAGCTCCTCCTGGATGTCCTCCTCGAGCGACTCGCGGATCTCCTGGGCTCGCACGCCGTCGGGATTGACCGAGTTGGCGAGGTAGCTCATCACCGTCTCGACCTCCATCCAGTAGGCCTTCTCGAGCAGCTCGAGGATCTCGGCGCGCTTCTCGGCGTTCTCCGGGGCCAGGATCCCGGGTCCCATTGCCCTGGTGGCCATCTCCGCTCCTTTCCTCTGGGTTCACCTATAGGTCTACCCGATCGCGGCTGAACTACGCGGGCCAATGCGATAGAAGTCGCGCGTGAGCATCGCCGAGACGCTCGGCCAGCTGGCCCTCTTCGCCGACCTGACCCCGTCGCAGCTCGAGGCGATCGCGCACTCGCACGAGGAGGACGTCTTCGCGGCGGGCGAGCGCGTGCTGCGGCGCGGGCTCAGCGGCGGCAACTTCTACGTGATCCTCGAGGGCGAGGCCGCGATCGAGGTCGAGGGCGAGGAGCGGCACCGACTCGGACGCGGCGAGTTCTTCGGGGAGATCTCGGCCCTCACAGGCGAGCCGCCGGCGGCAGACGTCGTCGCCAAGACGGTGCTCCGCTGCCTCGTGATCCCGGCCGCGCAGCTCGAGCGCCTGCTGCTCGACCGGCCACAGCTCATGCTGCGCCTGCTGCGCATGGAGGCCCGCCGCCTCCAGGGCACGGTCGAGTGGCGACAGTAGAGCGGCCGTTCCCGCCCGGCGACTACGACGTCGTGGTCGTCGGCAGCGGCCCCGGCGGCCTGCAGACGAGCTACTGCCTCCGCAGCCTCGGCGTGCGGCACGCGGTGCTCTCACGCGACGAGTGCCCCGGCGGGATGTTCCAGCGCTACCCGATCTTCCAGCGGCTGATCACGTGGACGAAGCCCGACGCGCCGGTCGAGCGGACCTCACGCGAGTACGAGTGGTACGACCACAACAGCCTGCTCGCCGACGAGCCCGAGCTGAAGGCCGTCATGCCGGGCCTGATGGACCGCGCCTTCGACGTTCCCTCGCGCGCCGAGATGGAGGCAGGCCTCGTCACCTTCGCCGAGCGCGCGCAGCTGCAGGTGCGCTACGGCTGCGCGTGGGAGTCGACGCGGCAGGAGGACGACGGCCTCGTGCTCGTGACGAGCGACGGCGAGTACCGGGGCCGCGCGGTCGTGTTCGCGCTCGGGGTGACCGAGCCGTGGCGGGCAGACGTGCCCGGCCTCGAGCACGCGGCGCACTACGTCGAGACGCGCGACCCGGCGCGCTACGAGAACCGCGACGTCTTCGTCGTGGGCAAGCGCAACTCCGGCTTCGAGGTCGCGCAGGGAATCCTGCCCTGGGCGCGCTCGATCGTCCTCGGCTCGCCGCGCCCCGTGCAGACCGACGCGCTCGCGCTCTCGGCGCTGCGCGTGCGCTACCTGCACCCCTACGACGAGTACGCGCGCGGCGGCCCCGGCACGTACGTGATCGATGTCGCCATCGAGCGGATCGAGCCCGTCGGCGAGCGCCTTCGCGTCGTCACCCATGGCACGACCTGGGACGGGACGCTCGAGTTCGAGGTCGACGACGTGATCGCCGCGACGGGCTTCCGTACGCCGCTGCGGGACCTGCCGCAGCTCGGCCTCGTGACGGTCGCCGACGACCGTATCCCGGCTCTGACGCCGTGGTGGGAGAGCGTCTCGCTGCCGGGCGCGTTCTTCGCCGGGAACGCCTCGCAGGGCGCGCGCGGGCTCGACAAGCGCGGCGCAGGCGCGAGCTCGAGCGCCGTGAACGGCTTCCGCTACAACGCGCGGGCGCTCGCACAGCAGCTGGCCCGGCGCCTCGCCGGCTACGAGCCGCCGCGCGAGCCCGTGGACGACGTCGTCGCCTTCCTGCTCCGCGAGCTGACGTGCGCGCCCGACCTGTGGGTGCAGAAGGGCTACCTCTGCCGCGTGGTTTCCCGCTCGGAAGGAGCGTGGCTCGACGACGGCGTGATGCCGCTGGCGCACTACCTCGACGCCGTGGACGAGGACGGCGCCGCGGCGAGCGTCGAGGTCGACGAGAAGGGCACGATCCTCCCCACGCTCTACCTCCGCCTCCGCGGCGAGGTACACGAGCACCAGCTCGAGCCGCACCCCCTGCACGAGTACGAGGGGGAGCCCTACCGCAGGCAGGTGGCAGCGCTCGTTGGCTGATCTGGCGAAACCGCGGGCGTAGAACTCGCTCCGCCCGGGAAGGAGCGCCCGCATGGCGCCCCTCGCGTGGCTTCTGGTTCGCCTGCGTTTCCTGGTCGTACCGGCCTGGATCGCCGCGGCCTTCTTTGCAACGACGGCCCTACCGGCCTTCACCGACCGGCCGGCCTCGGCGACCGGCGGCCTCGTGCCGACGAGCTCGGGCTCGCTCGCGGTCGAGAAGCAGGGCATCGGGGCGTTCGGCTCGCCTCTGCTCTCTCGCGTCGCGGTCGTCCAGCGCGACCCGACCGGCCTCTCGCTCGACGCGCAGAAGCGCGCGCTGAGGCGTGCGGTCCGCATCGACCGCGGCCGAGACGAGGCGATGCGGAGCGTCGCCTTCGCGCTCCCGATCTCGAACGCCCAACGCCTCTTCCCCTCCTCGCGCGAGCAGGGAACGACGGTCATCACGTACCTCTACTTCCGCCCGGCAGTGAGCGTCGGCGCCCAGCTTTCGCTCGCGCACACCTACGAGCAGCGGATCCGCAAGGCAGGCGACGCGGTCACGGGCGTGACCGGCACGATCCCGGCACGCGAGGCCGAGTTCGACCAGATCAACCGCTCGCTTCCGCTCGTCGAAGGGGCCACGGTCGCCCTGATCGCGCTGCTGCTGCTGATCGTCTTCCGCGGGGTCGGAGCGCCGCTCGTCACGCTCGGCGCCGCCGCGATCTCGTACCTGATCTCGGTGCGAGTACTCACGTGGACCTCCGACCGGCTGGGCACCGAGGTGCCGCGCGAGGTGGAACCGGTGCTCGTCGCGCTGCTGCTCGGGCTGACGACCGACTACGCCGTCTTCTTCCTCTCCGGTGCGCGCAGCCGGCTCGGCGAGGGCGCGGGGCGCCTGGAGGCCGCTCAGCGCTCGGCGCGTTCGGTGCTGCCGATCACCGTCACCGCGGGGCTGATCGTCGCCGTCGGCTCCGGGTCGCTCGTGATCGGCAACCTCGGCTTCTTCCGCGCGTTCGGGCCGGGGATGGCGGTGACCGTCCTCGTCACGCTCGCCGTGACCGTGACGCTCGTACCCGCCGTGATCGCGATCTTCGGCCGCGCGCTCTTCTGGCCCGGCCTGCGGGAATCGAGGCCGCGCGAGCCCTCACGCGTGCGACGCGGGCTCGGGAGACTCGCGACCGCCCGGCCGGTGGCGGCCGTCCTCGTGATTATGAGCGCGGCCGTGCTAGTCGTCGCCGCCCTCGAGACGCGCTCGACCGCCCTCGGCCTCAGCCTCCTGCGCGGCCTGCCGGCCTCGAACGAGGTCTCGACCGCTGCCTCGGCGGCGGGTCAGGGGTTCGCTCGCGGGATCGTCGCGCCGACCGAGATCCTCGTGCGCGGGCCCGGGCTCGGCCAGGAGCGGAGCCGACTCGAGCAGCTGCAGGCCGCGATCGAGCGCGAGCCCGGGGTCGCGGGCGTCGTCGGCATCCGCGACCAGCCGCAGCAGGTCGGCCGCCCGCTGTTCGTGAACGGCCGCGGCGACGCCGCGCGCTTCGCCGTGATCTTCGACGACGACCCGCTGAGCACGCACGCGATCCACGCGCTGCGCCGGCTCGAGGACGACCTGCCCTCGCTGCTGCAGCGGTCGGGCCTCGGGGGCGCCCAGGCGGGGATCGCCGGCGACACCGCGCTCGCGAAGGACTCGGTCGACACGATCCACGGAGACATCGCCCGCGTCGCACTCGCCCTCCTGCTGGCCAACTTCGTCCTGCTCGCGATCTTCCTGCGCGCGCTGCTGGCGCCGCTCTACCTGCTCGCGGCCAGCGTGCTCGCGCTGACGGCCGCGATCGGCGTCACCACGTGGGTCTTCCAGGACTTTTTCGGGCACCAGGACCTGACGTACTACGTGCCCTTCGCTGCCGCCGTCCTGCTGCTCTCGCTCGGCTCCGACTACAACATCTTCATCGCCGGGCGTATCTGGCAGGAGGCCGAGCGCCGGCCGCTGCGAGACGCGATCCGCTACGCGACGCCGCGGGCGTCCGGGACGATCGCGATCGCCGGCCTCACCCTGGCCGGCTCGTTCGCCCTGCTCGCGCTGATCCCGATCAGGCCGATGCGCGAGCTCGCGTTCGTGATGGCGGCGGGAATCCTGATCGACTCGTTCCTCGTTCGGTCGATCCTCGTGCCGTCGCTGATGGCCGCTTTCGGCCGCGCTTCCTGGTGGCCGAACTCGCCGCCTCGAGCCGCGCAGGCGGAAGAGACCTCGCGCCCGCGGGACGAGCTCGCCACGGCAACGGAGTGACCCGGTGGGTAGCCGGGGATAGCTACGCGAGCCGGGCGAACACCGCGGCGACCGCGGTGAGAGTGGCGATCGCGACGATCAGCCAGGCTGCCACGAGGCCGCCGGCGACCAGCTTGATCTTCCGCGGCACGAGTGCCCACGCGAAAGAGATCAGCCGCTGCTTGCCGAGTCGCATCCTGTACGCAAACACGCTCGAGAGCCCCAACGCCACCAGGATCCTCCCGAGCGCGGTCGCTTCGAACCGAACGCGTTCGGCAGCTCGAACCCGCGCCTGCCAGCGCACCGCCATCTCTCGGGCTTCCCGCCGTGCGCGACGTTGGTAGAGCGGAAGGGCCTTCTGACGTCGCTCCCAGTACTCGAGGGAGCGCCGCGCCTCGGCGAGCGGCGGCGGCGCAAGCATCGTCTCGACGAGCAGCGAGTCCGGGTCTTGGTGAGCGCGCACGGTCGGCTCCGAAGTCTAGCCCGGGTGTGCGAGTGGGCCCGCCTGGATTCGAACCAGGGACCAACGGATTATGAGTCCGCTGCTCTGACCAGCTGAGCTACGGGCCCGGCAAGCAGAGCGTAGCCCGGCGGGCGGCCGCGGATTGAGGCCCCGCGTTGGTGCTGCGAAAGGTACGGGTGGACGAAAAGCCGGTCGAACCCTCACAATAGGCCGCGTGTTGTCCGCACTCCAGCGGCCGTCCACGAAAGAGGGTGGCGAACGGTGAAGGTCTTCCAACACGAGCGACAGCTTCGAACCACCGGCGGCCTGGCCGTCCGCGACATCACGGAGGAGGTCGCCGAGGCCGTCCGCGAGAGCGGCGTCATCGACGGCATCGCCTGCGTGTACTCGCCGCACACGACCTGCTGCGTGCGGGTGAACGAGTTCGAGAGCGGCTTCCTGGAGGACTTCGCCAACATGCTCAAGCGGCTCGTCCCGAGCGAGACCTACTACGCGCACGACGACTGGGACCGGCGCACCGAGAACATCTGCCCCGAGGACATGGACTTCGGGAACGGCCACTCGCACTGCATGGCGATGCTGCTCGGGACGGCGGGCGAGTCGATTCCGGTGCGCGACGGCGAGCTCTGCCTCGGCACCTGGCAGCGGGTGCTCTTCCTCGAGCTCGACCGCGAGCGGGATCGCCGCTGGATCGTTCAGGTCGTCGGGACCTAGCGACGCGCGAGCCCGAGTAAAGATTTCGAGGCGATCGCGCCTCTCACCGGCAGATGGACGGCCAAGCGCGAGCGCTCGAAGCCCTCTACGAGACGCGGTACATCTCGTTTCGGAACGCGCTCGCCACGGTCACAGGGAGCCGCGAGTCGGCCCGCGATGCGGTGCAGGAGGCGTTTGCCCGCGCGCTCGCAGGCCGCGAAGGCCGTAGGCCCGACGGCTGTCTCGCCGCCTGGGTCTGGAGGATCGCGTACCGCGTTGCGCTCGAGCAACGGCGACGCGATCTCGTCCTCGATGCATGCGAGCCCGAACCGCAGCTGCTCGAGCCGCAGCGCGACCCGGAGCTCGCGGCCGCGCTTCGCCGTCTCCCGCCTCGTCGCCGCCTGATCGTCTTCCTGCGCTACTTCGGCGACTTCTCCTACGCGGAGGTAGCCGAGACGTGCGACGTCAGCGAGGGCACGGTCGCTGCCACCCTCGCGCAGGCGCACGCGGAGCTTCGGGCGGAACTCGAGTGCGAAGGAGCAACGTTGTGATCTACTTCGAGACCGATCTCGCGGCACGCTTCGCAGCACTCGCCGATGGGACCGGCGATGCGCGGTGGGCGGAGATCGTCGAGCGCGCACAGGCGCTGAGGCGGCGCCGCTTGCGAGCACCGCTCGCGCTTGCCGCCGCGCTCGCGGTCGCGGTCGTCGTTGCGGCCCCGGCCGTCGGGCTGCGCGGCAGGATCGTTCACCTCTTCGCGAAGTCGGAGCCGGCGCCGCAGCGCGTCGAACGATCCTTCGCGGACCTCAGCGGGGGTACGACGGGACGCACGGTCAAAGTGCTGGAAGCGTCGGTCGGCTCGAACGTCGACGCCGTCCTCTGGCTCGCTCCGGTTCGCGGCGATGGGTTCTGCACGAAGCTCGAGCTCGTCGGCCGCGGCGGTGCGGGCGCCGAGTGCCTGGCGCTTCGGCCCGAAAAGCGGTTGAGCGTCGGCGTCGGCCTCGACGGGCGCACGTCTCCCGTCGGCCGCGTCCTCAGCGGGCCGGCCGTCGTCGACGGGTGTACCGGCGATCCGCGAGCCGACTCTCTGCTCATCCGGTTCGAGGACGGCGACAGCACGCACATCCCGCTCGTGTGGGTCACCGACCCGGTCGAGACCGGCTTCTTCGTCTACGGCGTTCCCGAGCGGCACTGGCGCGCGGGGCACCTCCCCACCACGCTGACCCTCTATGCGGCCGACGGAGACGAGCTCGACCGCCGCGACGTTCACGGCATCCCGCCGGGCTAGTCGGACAGCGCAGCCACGAGCTGCTCCTGAACCCACGAGAGGTACCCGTAGACCGCGAGCGCCGGCGCGTCGGGGTCGTCCGGGCGTAGCTCGGCAGCGAACGCGTCCTCCTGCACGTCCAGGCGCGTGCCGAGGACGAGCCGGAGGTCGTTCAACGCGCGCAGCCAGGCGTCGGCTTCCTCGGCGCTCAGGCGCTCGTGGTCGGCCGTCTGCGAGAGCAGCTCGAGCGCGGCGCGGCGGCCGTACAGGAGCGAGTCGCCGGCGAGCTCGCGGTAGCCGCGCTCGTCGGCCTCGTCCTCGTAGGCCGGCGGGAAGAGCCTGCGCAGCGACGGGTCGCCGGCGGGCTCGCCGTCGAGCTGCGCTCGGAGCTCCGCGGCGAGGCCGGCGAGCAGCGCGCCCTCGTCCCGGGACAGCGTGAGGCCGATCTCGCCGTCGCTCCGACGCGAGAACACGCTCAGTCCTGCCGCATCGTCGCCCAGAGGCCATGCGCGTGCAGGCGCGAGACGTCCAGCTCGGCCTTCTCGCGCGTGCCGCCGGAGACGACGGCCTTGCCCTCGTTGTGCACCTGCAGCATCAGCTGTGTCGCCTTGGCGCGGCTGTAGCCGAAGAGCTTCTGGAGGACGAGCGTCACGTACGACATCAGGTTGATCGGGTCGTTCCAGACGATCACGATCCACGGGCGGTCACGCTCGGCGTCGTGGGTCTCGCGGGTCTGCTCGACCTCGATCGTCGAGGTCACGCCGGCCGCACCGCCGTCCCGTCGAGCTCGAAGACGAAGAAGTCGCCGCGCAGCACCGGCACCGCCACGTTGTACACCGGGATGTCGCCGATCGCGCCCTGGAAGGCGCCGGCGTGGGCGTGGCCGTGCAGGACGACGTGCGGGCGGTGCTCGAGGATCGGCTCCGCGAGGCGGTCGGAGCCGAGGAACGCCCAGATCCCGCGCGGCTCGCCCTCGAGCGTCGTCAGCGTCGGCGCGTAGTGCAGCAGCGCGACGCGGTGCTCGCACCCGGCGATCTCCCCGAGGCCGGCCGCGAGCGCGTCGACCTCGGCGGTCGTCTCCGCGTAGACCCGGCGCAGCAGGGGCTCGCCGAAGTCCGGAAGCTGCGAGTCCGGGAAGCCGCCGACGAAGCCCTTCGCGCCGGCGATGCCGAGCCGCGAGCCGTCGATCTCCGCGATCGCGCAGCCCCCGTCGACCATCTGGACGCCCGCGTCGGTCAGCGACGCGGCCAGCCGCTCGGCCTCGTCGCAGTGCCAGTCGTGGTTGCCGAGCACGGCGAAGACCGGCGTCGCCAGCGGCCGGCAGATGTCGGCGAGCAGCTCGGCCTGGGCAATCTCGCCGTAGGTGGTCAGGTCGCCGGCGAGCAGGATCGCGTCGACCCGGCCGTCGACGCGGGCGAATGCGCGCTCGAGCTCGTCGCGGTTCACCTCGTCGCAGTGGACGTCGCCCGCCGCGGCGACGCGAATCGGCCTCGCCATGCGCCGGATTCAACCGATTGAGGCTTGCCCGTGCGGGGTACGACCGCGCCGTGGCCGAGTCCGAGGCGACCTTCGACGAGCTGCTGGAGACGCTCAAGCACGCAGCGGCGGCTCTGCGCGAGGCCGACGTGCGCTTCGTGCTCGGCGGCGGCGTCGCGATCTGGGCGCGCGGCGGCCCCGAGACCGAGCACGACGTCGACCTGTTCGTCAGGCCCGAGGACGCCGAGCGCGCGTGGAAGGCGCTCGAGGACGCGGGCTTCCGCACCGAGGAGCCCCCCGAGGGTTGGCTCTACAAGGGCTTCCGCGGCGGCGTGATGGTCGACCTGATCTACGCGCCCACCGGCGTGACGGTCGACGACGAGTTCCTCGACCGAGCCGAGCCGCTCGAGGTGCACGCCGTGCGCATGCCGGTGATGCGCGCCGACGACGTGCTGGTGGCCAAGCTGCTCGCGCTGCGCGAGCACCAGGTCGACTACGACCGCGTGCTCGAGATCGCGCGCAACGTCCGAGAGCAGATCGACTGGGACGACGTGCGCGAGCGGACGAACGGGTCGCCATACGCGAAGGCGTTCTTTACCCTCGTCGACGAGCTGGGCGTGAGCGCCTGATGGGCACCGGGCTGTTCGTCCTGCTGTGGTCGACCGCACTGTTCGGCTGGTGGCTCGTCCTGGTCGGGACGAGCGCCGGCCTCGACCCTCCCGCGAGCTAGGCGACCTTCAGGGCTTCGATCTCGCGGTTCACGGCGAGCTGCTCGAGGGCGTTCGCCTCGATCTGCCGCACGCGCTCACGCGTCAGGCCGAGCTCGCGGCCGATCGCCTCCAGCGACGCCGGGTCGCGGTCGCCGTTCAGCCCGTAGCGCCGTTTCACGACCTCGCGCTCGCGCTCCGGCAGCTGAGCCACCGCCCGCCGCAGGACGTCCTGCTCGAGGCTGACCGTCAGCTCCTCTTCCGGGGCCGGCTGCTCGGACGCGAAAAGATCGCCGAGAGCGGCCTCGTTCTCCGAGCCGACCGGCCGGTCGAGGCTCGTGATCGCCCGCGCGGCCTGCCGCACCTCGCGCAGCTGCTTCAGCGGCAGCTTCGCCTGCTGCGCAATCTCCTCGTCGGTCGGCTGCCGCCCGAGCTTCGGCGCGAGCGCCCGCTCCGCCCGCGCGATCCGCTGCTCGCGGTCGGCGATGTGCACCGGAATGCGGATCGTCCGCGACTTGTTGGCCACCCCGCGCTGCACGGCCTGGCGGATCCACCAGGTCGCGTAGGTCGAGAACTTGAAGCCGCGGCGCCAGTCGAACTTCTCGACCGCGCGGATCAGCCCGATGATCCCCTCCTGGATCAGGTCGAGCAGCGAGAGCCCGTGGCCCTGGTACTTCTTGGCGATCGACACCACGAGCCGCAGGTTCGAGTTGATCATCCGCTCCTTCGCCTCGACGTCGCCGCGCTCGATGCGCTTCGCGAGCTCGACCTCCTCTTCTTTCGTCAGCAGTGGCCAGCGGCCGGCCTCGTTGAGGAAGAGCTGCAGCGCGTCGGTCGTCGCCACGGCGAGGTCACCGTTGACGTACGTGCTCTCGTCGTCGCCCGCGCGGCTGCAGTCGTCGCTCAGCTCGATGCTCCGCTCCTCGAGCTCCTCGTAGAGCCGCGCGATCTCGTCGTCGGTGAGCTCGTGCTCGGCGACCAGCTCGGTGAGGTGCGAGAGGTTGACGCAGCCCTGCTCCTCTCCCCGCGCGATCAGCGTCTGGATCTGCTCGTTGGTGATCTCGGTCATGCGAGCACTGTTTCCCGCCTCGACGTCGTCTAACGCGTGCGCGTGGTCCAGGCTAGATCAAACCGCAGTAGCGCGCAGTGTTGGGCCACGGCCAGTAGCCGCGCCCGCTGCGGTGTGCCCGCTCGGCCACCCACATCTGCTCGAGCGGCGTCCAGCGGTTCGCCCACCCGCGCCGCAGGAGCACGCGCGGCGCGTAGGTGCTCATGAAGCCGCGGTCCATCTGCAGGCCGCCCCAGTACGGGTCGGCGCCGTCCCGCCAGCCGCCCTCGAAGCGGTGGATGCAGAGCCAGCCGCGCTTGTGTGGCGGGTGCGCAGCGAGGCGCGTGACGAATCGAGCCTGTCGCTGCCAGTAGCGCAGCGCGCGGGTGGTGTGTAGCGGTGCCTTGTAATTGATCTGCCGGCGCACGCCCATCACCGACTGCCAGCGCCAGACGGTGCGGCGCAGGCGGCGGACGAGCAGCGGGTTCACGTGCCTCGACTTGCGCACCGGCTTCTTCGAGGCGGACGTGGTCTTCGGGATGGCCCGCCGCTGCGGCGGCGACGACGCCGAAGCCAGCGTCGAGGCTACCGCCGCCAGGAGAAGTAAGGCAGCCAGCACGGGCAGAAGCAACACCTTTGGATTCATGCAGAGACCCCTCCTTCGGGCCCGACTCACAGTTCGGCTCTACCGGGCCCGTCCGCGGGCGGCGCGGAACGACGTGCTCGGTGGCCTGGTCGGTTCGACTTCTTCCTAGGCGGTGCGACGCCTAAACCCGCGCCTGGTTAGGCAATCTTCGTGCCGAACGCCACGACCTGCGGCGCAAACCCGCTTGCTACGGTCGCGCGATGCGCCGCCTCGTCGTCCTTCTGAGCACGATCGTCGCGCTCGACATCATGCTCTTCGCGGCGCTGGTGCCGCTCCTGCCGCACTTCGCCTCCGCCTACGGCCTCTCGAAGGGCGCCGCGGGCGTGCTGTCGGCGGCCTACGCGGCGGGCGTACTGGCGGCCTCGCTTCCGAGCGGGCTCGCGGTTGCGCGCTTCGGCCCGCGGCCGGCCGCGCTCGCAGGCGTGGCGCTCATGGCCGCGGCGAGCCTCGGCTTCGCTTTCGCAGGTGATGCCTGGACGCTCGGCGCCGCACGCCTGCTGCAGGGCTTCGGCAGCGCGCTCTCGTGGGCCGGCGCCCTCGCCTGGCTGGTGGCCGCGGCGCCGAGGGAGCGCCGCGGCGCGTTGATCGGGACGACGATGGGCGCCGCCGTCTTCGGCGCGCTCCTCGGCCCGGTGATCGGCGCGATCGCGACGGTCGCCGGGGTGCGCGCCACCTTCTCGGGCGTCGCGGTGCTCGGCGCCGTCCTCCTGGCGTGGATTGCGGCAACGACCGGAGCTCCGGCTCAGCCGCAGGCGATGGTGGAGCTCTTCCGCCGCGCCGACCGGCGGCTGGTCGGCGGGATGTGGCTGCTCGTCCTCCCCGCCCTGCTCTTCGGCGTGGTCGCCGTGCTGGTGCCGCTGCGGCTCCACGACGGCGGCTGGGGCGGGGTCGCGATCGGCGCTGTCTTCCTCGTCACGGCCGGGCTCGAGACGCTGCTGAACCCGCTGCTCGGGCGGTTCACCGACCGGCGCGGGCGCCTGCTGCCGGTGCGGGTCGCCCTCGCCGCCTCGGCGCTCGTCTCGCTCGCCTTTGCGTGGGCGACGGCGGCTCCCGTCGTCGCAGCGCTGGTCGTCGTCGCGGGGCTGTCCTACGGCGGCTTCTACACCCCCGGGATGTCGCTGCTGACCGACGCGGCCGAGCGGCGGGGAATAGCCGCCGGCCTCGCCTTCGGCGCGATGAACGGCGCCTGGGCGGCCGGCAACGTCGTCGGTCCCGCGGTCGGAGGCTGGCTCGCAGAGCTGGGCGGCGACGCGCTCCCGTACCTGCTGCTCGCCGTCGTCTGCGCCGCGACGCTCGCGCTCACCGCGAAGCGGGCGGCGCTACCGCCAGCCGAGGTCGCGCCCGAGTAGCTCGTACAGACGGCGATTTGGCTCCTCGAACTCGGCTGCCAGCCGTTCGCGCGTCTCGGGCTTCATCGGCTCGTACTCGCGCTCGTAGACGCGTGGGTAGGAGTCCAGCCGCTGCGGCGGCGCCCCGAGGAACTCGAGCACGCGGCCGTGCGCCGCAGCCGGGTCGCCGCCGAGATCGTCGCTCGGCAGCACCAGCAGCTGCTCGCGCGGGAAGACCGCGAGCCAGCGCTCGAGCTGCTCCGCGTAACGCCCCCGCGCCTTGTACGTGTGGCTCCACCACTCGCGACTGAAGTAGCGCGGGTCGTCAGCCAGCCGCTCCTCCTCGCCGAGCAGCCGCTCCTCCTCGGCGTCGAGGGCCTTCTCGAACGAGAGCGGCTCGCGCCCGAGCGCGACCTCGTGGTTGTAGTGCGAGAGCGCGCGGTCGACGGGGTTGCGCACGAGCACGACGAGCCGCGCCTCCGGCACGAGCTGCCGCACCCGCCTCGGCGCAAGCGGGTGGAAGACATAGCTCGGGCTCGCCTCGCCGACGAGCTTCCCGCGCGTGCGCGCGAGGTTCGGGAAGTTGCCGCGGTACCAGGACTCGCCTCGTGCCCAGTGCCGGTCGAAGTAGCTGACCTCCTTCCACGACGGCCCCGTGATCTGCGGGTGGCGGCGCAGGTACGCGTACAGCGCGGTCGTGCCCGCCTTCTGCGCGCCGAGCACGAGGAAGTCCGGCAAGGGCCGCAGCGCCGAGGTCGCCCAGCCGTAGGCCCAGATGCCGTTGCGCAGCACGACCCGCGCGGGCTCCGGGATCGTCGGGATCAGCGTCGCGGGCGAACGCATCAGGACGCACGGCGGCTCTCGCGGTAGGCGCGCGCCTCGTCCACGAGCGCCTCGAAGAGCCGCATGTCCTCGCCCGCCTCCGGGTGCCAGAGGACGCCGAGGGCGAAGCGCCGCGAGGGGTCCTCCAGCGCCTCGACCGTGCCGTCGTCGGCCCGCGCCGCCTCCCGCAGGCCCTCACCGAGCCGCCCGAAGCCCTGGTGGTGATGCGACTTCACCGGCGCGTGGTGGCCGAGCAGCGAGCCGATCCGCGTCTCCGGGACGAGGTGGACGTCGTGGTCGGCGTACTCGCCCGGCGTGTGCTTGTGCTTGTGGTCGCCGACGACCTCCGGAAGGTGCTGGACGAGGTCGCCGCCGAGGGCGACGTTCAGGATCTGCGAGCCGCGGCAGACGGCGAGCACCGGCATGTCTCGCGCAAGCGCGGCCTGCAGCAGCGCGAGCTCCGCGCGGTCGCGCTCCGCCACGATCCCGTACGTCTCCGGATGCGCGTCCTGCCCGTACGTCACCGGATCGAGGTCGGAGCCGCCCGAGAAGATCACGCCGTCGAGGACGCCGAGCGTCTCCTGGATGCCGTCGTCGCTCGGGGGCACGAGCAGCGGGCGGCCACCGGCCCGCTCGACCGCGCGCACGTAGTCCGCGGGCACGAGCGCGGTCTCCTCCTCCCAGGAGCCGAAGACCGCGGGCGTGATGTACGTCGTGATGCCGACGAGCGGTCTCATCCGCGCCGCGAGGAGACTACGCGTGGCGGTGCTGGGCGATCAACAGGCGACCCATCGCCTGCGCGCGCCGGGCCGCGTCGCGGTCGCCTTCGCCCGCGGCGACGATCGAGCCCTTCATCAGGATGTGCCACGAGTGCGCGAACTGGTTCGGGTCGTGCAGCCGGGCCTCGGTCGCGAGCTGCCGGATGAACGAGCGAATGTTGGCCAGGTGCGTCGCGCTCGCCTTGCCGATCGGCGTCTTGCGGTCGTTCATCTCGAGCAACACGTTGATGAACGAGCAACCCTCGAAGTCGTCGCGGCGGAACCACTCGTCGAAGAGGTCGAAGATCGCGAGCAGCTGTTCCTCCGGCGTGTCGGCGCGGCGGCGCGCCTCGACCTCGACCCACTCTTTCGTCCAGAGCTGCTCGCGCTGCTGCAGGAAGGCGAGCACGAGGTCGTCCTTCGAGGCGAAATGGCGGTACAGCGTCGCCTTCGCGACCTCCGCGCGCTTGATCACCCCGTCGACCCCGACCGCCCGCACGCCGTGGTGGGCGAAGAGCTCGTACGCGCTGGAGAGGATGCGATCCCGGGCGCCGAGCGGAAGAGAAGCTGCCGCCACGTGGGGAGTGTAGCGCGTGTCTCTCGCTTGACAGACAGGTCTGTCTCTCGCCGCCGGGGGCGCGGAACCTACGACGACCATGGCGCTCTGTACCGTTGCGCGGTGCCGGTCTGGTCACCCGAGATCAACGTCGACGAGGCCGTCGTGCGGCGGCTGCTGGGGCAGTTCCCGGAGCTGGAGGCGCGCTCCCCGCGCAAGCTCGCCCAGGGCTGGGACAACAGCGTCTGGGTCGTCGACGAGCGCTACGCGTTCCGGATCCCGCATCGCGCCGTCGCGATCCCGGGGGTCGAGCGGGAGCTCGCCGTGCTGCCGAAGCTCGCGCCGTTCCTGCCGTTGCCCGTGCCGGTGCCGGTGTTCGTCGGCGAGCCGGACGACGACTTCCCGTGGCCGTTCTTCGGCTGCGACCTGCTGCCGGGAACCGAGGCGGGCGACGCTGGGCTCGACGACGAGGCGCGCATCGAGGTCGGACTCCAGCTCGCGCGGTTCCTGCGCGAGCTGCACGCCGTCGAGCTCGACGTGGCACTGCCGCTCGACGCCAACGGGCGGACGGACATGCACAGGCGCGCGGCGCTGGCACGGGAGCAGCTGGCCGAGGTCGAGAGCCTCGGCGTCTGGCAGGCCCCGCCGCGCATCGAGGACCTCCTCGCCGAGGGCGAGCGGCTCCCTCCTCCGGAGCCACCGGTACTCGTGCACGGCGACCTGCACTTCCGCCACCTGCTGGTCGATCGCCATGCCGCGAGCGGCGTGATCGACTGGGGCGACGTCTGCCGCTCCGATCCGGCGATCGACCTGCCGCTGTTGTGGAGCTTCGTGCCTCCCGACGGGCGAGCCGCCGTTCTCGACGCGTACGGGCCGCTGAACGACACACAGCTGCTGCGGGCGCGCGTGCTCGCAATCCAGCTGTGCGCCGCGCTTGCACACTACGGCCGGCTGGAAGGGAACCCGGGCGTCGAGCGCGAGGCGGTCGCAGGGCTCGAGCGCGCCTTGCTCGACTAGGCCAGCGCCGCGATCCACTCCGCGAAGAGCGGGTCGACGATCGCCTGCCTGCGCGCGTCCGCCTCGATCTCGGCCTTGGCGCTCAGCCGCTGCAACGCCTTCTGCGCGCTGGTCTTGCTGAGCGCCAGCCGCTCCAGCACCGCGGTCCGGTACGGCGAGCCGTCGCCGGCGATGATCGCGCGCAGCGTCTTCTGCTCGGAGGTGTCGAGACCGCGCCACTGGGCCTCGAACTCCGGCTGGAGCTCGGCGAGCGCCGCCGCATGCGCGCGCTCCCACTCCTCGAGGGTGGCGACGCCCTTCGGCTCGACCTCCTCCCAGAGCCGGTGCGCGAGCAGCATCGCCCGCTGCGGGTGCCCCTTCGCCGAGGCGAGCAGCGGGTTGAGCGCCTCCCCGACGGCACGCTTGTTCTCGCGGAAGCGCTCGGCGACGTACGTCGCCAGATCCTCGTCCCGCAGCCGGCCCAGCCGCACCGGCACGGCCGACCCGTAGAGCGGCGCCTCCTTGTGCTCGAAGAGCTGCTTCATCAGGCCGGGCTCGGAGCCGGCGAAGACGTACGAGGCGACGTCGCCCTGGAACTGGATGTGGCTGCGAAGGATCCCGTCGAGGTCGGGCACCTTGCGGACGTCCTGGAACTCGTCGAGCGCGATGTAGGCGCGAAAACCCCCCGACTCCTCGAGCCGCAGCGGCAGGTCGAGCAGGGCGTGCAGCGCCGGCAACGGGTCGGTCTTCGGCTCCAGCTGCAGCCGTGCGCTGATCCCGAAGGCCCCGAGCGAGAGCCCGAGGCCGGTCTTCTGCAGGAACTCCTCGACCCGGCCGCGGATCGCGCCGCGGAGCTCCTTCGCGTACGCGCGCTCGAAGCGAACCGCCACATCAGCGAGCGACACGACTCCGTAGAGGTCGACCAGCACCGGCACGAGCCCCTCCTGCCGCTCGCCGTCCGCGAGGGCGCGGCGCAGCAGGCTCGTCTTGCCGTACTTGCGCGGTGCGTAAAGGCGGAGGTAGTGGCCGCCGACCGCGTTCTTCAACAGCAGCTGCGTCTCCTCGTCGCGGTCGACGATCTGGTCCGGCGCGATCGGGCGCGAGTAGACGAAGGGATTCACGTCCGTGATCATTCGTCCTGCAGGATACCTCCCGGTAGTCCCCTGAGATACCGATCACGCGGCAGTTGCCACGAGTCCGGCCGAGGAGTACCCTGCCGGTGAAGCTCTTGGGGGAGAGTCGCTGTGGTCTCAACGAGGAGATCTCGGCTGCGGCGCACGATCTGGTACACCGCGCTCTTCCTCGCCTCGACCGTCCTGCTCCTGCTCCCGCAGTCGCCCGGCGCGCGATTGGTGCTCACCGACACCACGCCGCCGGTGGTGACGTATTCGGTCGACGGGATCGACGGCAACAACAACTGGTACCGGGGCAGCGTCGGAGGCAACTACATCGTCGTGCACTGGTCGGTCAGCGACCCCGAGTCGCCGATCATCTCGACGACCGGCTGCGAGCCCGCGATCCAGATCAACGGGCCGAACCTCGGCACGACGCGGACCTGCTCGGCGACGAGCGACGGCGGGACGACGACGGTCACGACGCGGCTGCTCAAGATCGACGCGACGCCACCTGCCACCACGGCGGCGCCGAGCCGCCCACCCAACAGCGCGGCCTGGTACCGCGCTCCGCTGTCGATCGGCTGGACCGGCGTCGACCCGACCTCCGGGATCGCCTCGTGCAGAGCCACACTCGCCTACAGCGGCCCGGACACGACCGGGACCGCCGAGACCGGCAGCTGCACGGACAACGCCGGCAACAGCTCCTCGGACACGTTCACCGTCCGCTACGACACCGTCGCGCCGAACACCGTCGCGACGCCGAGCCGCGCGCCGAACGGGGCCGGCTGGTACCGGGCGCCGCTCTCGATCGCCTGGGTCGGGAGCGACACCACCTCCGGGCTGGCCGCCTGCAGCGCCACGCTTCCCTACGGCGGCCCCGACACGACCGGGACGCCCGAGGTCGGCAGCTGCACCGACAACGCGGGCAACAGCTCCTCGGACACGTTCACCGTCCGCTACGACACCGTCGCGCCGAACACCGTCGCGACGCCGAGCCGCGCGCCAAACGGGGCCGGCTGGTACCGCGCGCCGGTCTCGGTGGACTGGACCGGCACCGACGGAACCTCAGGGATCGCCTCCTGCAGGTCGCGGCTGACCTACAGCGGCCCGGACACTCCCGGCACCACGCAGAGCGGCAGCTGCACCGACAACGCCGGCAACAGCTCCTCGGACTCGGTCGTCCTGCACTACGACGCGACCGCGCCGGCCACGGTCGCGACGCCCTCACCCGCGCCGAATGCGAACGGCTGGCTGAGGTCGCCGGTGACCGTCAGCTGGAGCGGCACCGACGCGACTTCCGGCATCGCCTCCTGCCACGTGCCGGTCTCCTACGGCGGCCCGGACACCACGGGGGCCAACGAGACCGGAAGCTGCACCGACAACGCTGGCAACAGCGCCCCGGACACGTTCACCGTCCGCTACGACACGGTCGCGCCGAACACCGACGCGACCCCGGCACGCCCGCCCAACGCGGCGGGCTGGTACCGGGCCCCCGTCACGATCGCCTGGAGCGGCACCGATACGACGTCCGGCATCGACTCCTGCAGCGCCGCCGTCACGTACAGCGGCCCTGACACGACCGGAGCGACCCGCACCGGCAGCTGCAGCGACAGGGCCGGCAACGGCGCGTCGGACTCGCTCGTCGTCAGCTACGACGCGACCGCCCCGACCGGGACGACCGCACGCGCGGCCCGAACGCCGGACCACGACGGCTGGTACAACCACCCGCTTCGCATCGACTGGAGCGGGAGCGACGCGACTTCCGGGATAGCGTCCTGCACGTCCCGGACCTACAGCGGGCCGGACGACGCGAACGGCACCTCGAGCGGCAACTGCGCCGATGTCGCCGGCAACGTCGCGACACTCGGCTTCCCGCTGCAGTACGACGCGACGGGCCCTGCTGTGACCGTCACCGCCGCCCGCAGCCCGGACCATGACGGCTGGTACGACCATCCGGTCGCGATCAGCTGGAGCGGGACCGACGCGACCTCGGGCATCGACTCGTGCAGCGTCCCGGTCACCTACAGCGGGCCCGACAGCGCGAGCGCGAGCTCCGCCGGCGGGTGCAGCGACCGCGCCGGCAACAACGCGTCGCCACCTCCGCTCGCCTTCAGGTACGACGCCACTGCGCCGGTCACGGCGGCGGCTCCCGCGCGAGCTCCTGACGCCAACGGCTGGTACAACCACCCGCTGCGGATCGCGTGGCTGGGAAACGACCCGGTCTCGGGGATCGCGTCCTGCACGTCGCTGGCCTACGGGGGCCCAGACGCCGGCAGCGTCGGCCGGAGCGGGAGCTGCACCGACCGGGCGGGCAACACCTCAGCAGCCTCGGCGTTCCGCTTCCGCTACGACGCGACGGCGCCGGGCGCGCTGACCGTCTCGCCCGCGCGACCGCCCGACCACGACGGCTGGTACAACCACCCGGTCGGGATCCGGTGGTCGGCCTCGGACGCGCTGGCGGGCGTCGCCTCGTGCACGTCGATCACGTACAGCGACCCGGACGAGGGCGGCGGACGCCTCGTGGGTGGGTGCTCGGATCGTGCCGGCAACAGGACCGCCCCACTCGGGTTCGCGCTGCGCTACGACCAGACGCCACCGTCGCTCGCACCGCTCGCGCTCCAGGGCCTCGACCGGCTCGTCACACTGAGGTGGCGGGTGAGCGGTGCCGAGAGCGTGCGCATCTCGCGCTCTCCGGGGCCGAGCGCCTCGGCCCCGAGCGACGTGTACACCGGCGTGGGCAGCGCCTTCGCCGACCGTCGGGTCGAGAACTACATTCGCTACCGGTACACACTCACCGCCTCGGACGCGGCGGGGAACATCGCGACGCGCACCGGCTCCGCGACCCCGCTGCCGGTGCTCTACGCCCCGCGCCCGGGAGCGCGCCTCGGCACCCACGCCTCGCCTCTGCTGGCCTGGCGCCCGGCGAAGAAGGCCCGCTACTACAACGTCCAGCTCTGGCTGAAGGGGCGGGAGGTCGGAAGCTGGTGGCCGGCCTTCGCTCGGCTCCGGCTGCGGTCGCACTGGAGCTTCGAGGGAGCGCCGCAGCGCCTCGAGCCCGGCGTCTACACGTGGTACGTCTGGCCCGGCAGGGGACCGCGCAAGCGTGCCCGCTACGGCCCGCTGCTCGGCAAGAGCGCGTTCGTCGTCGGCTAGTGGGCGGTAGTCTCGACAGATACCTCAGGGTATCCCGGAGGACCACCTCAGTCGGCGGCGGCGGCGACCGCGGCCTCGAGCTCCGCGCACACCTGCACTGCGACGTAGACCGTCCAGGGGTGCGGCGGCGTCCCGCCCGTGTACGCGACCACGGGGATGCCACGCGCGTGCGCGTACCAGGCCTCCATCGCGGTTCCCTCGTCCGGCGCCGTGAACGCGGCCAGGACGGCGTCGCAGGAGTCGATCTCGGCCAGGTCGCCCTCGACGATCTCCCTCTCGTGTCCCTCGGTACGGCCGCGGAAGTCGCGACGCATCGGGTCGACCGGCTCGCAGCGGCGAGCGAGCAGCAGCTCGGCCGCACGCCGGCGGTACTCCTCGGCGAACGGCGGCCCGGCCAGGTAGACGCGTTTCACGGCGGCGTACAGTACGCGGCATGAGCGAGCGCCCCACCGAGTTCGTCGCGCTCGGCCACGCCGGCTCCGAGCACTACGCGGGGATCGAGACCTTCCCGAACCCCGGCGTGGCCCGCGTCGAGCTGACGAGCGACGAGCTGGTCGCCATGTGCCCGATCACGGGCCAGCCCGACATGTACGTCGTGACGATCGAGTACGAGCCGGCGGGGCTGTGCATCGAGTCGAAGTCGCTCAAGCTGTACCTGGCGAGCTTTCGCAACGAGGGCGTGTTCTGCGAGGCGCTCGCGGTGCACATTCGCGACGACCTGGCCAGGGCCCTCCAGCTGGCCGCCGAGCACGTACGCGTGACGCTGCGGCAGAAGGCGCGCGGCGGGATCACGATCACCGCGGCGACCTGACGACGTTCGACCCAACCGACGCCGCCTTCCTGGCCGACCCGTACCCGCGGCTTGCCGCCCTGCGCGAGGAGGTGCCGCTCTTCTACGAAGAGCGTCTCGACCGCTGGTTCGTGACGCGGCACGCCGACGTGCGCGCATGCCTGCGCGACCGGCGGCTGGGACGCAACTTCCGGCACGTCGGCAGCGAGGCCGAGTACGCCGCCGCGGAGCCGCTCGACGCGCGCTGGCAGGCGTTCTGGGACTCGGAGCGCTGGAGCCTGCTCTGGCTCGAGCCGCCCGAGCACACGCGGATCCGGAAGCTCGTCGCGGCTGCCTTCACACCGCGTTCGGTCGAGGCGTTGCGGGCCCCGTGCGAGGACCTCGCCCGCGAGCTGCTCCCGGAGAGCGACTTCGAGCTCCTGCGCGACTACGCCCAGCCGTACTCGATCGCCGTCGTCTGCCGGCTGCTGGGCGTCCCGACCGACCGCGCGCGCGATCTGCTCGACTGGTCGCACGCGATGGTGAAGATGTACGAGCTGGACACCACGCTCGCCCAGGCCGACGCCGCGACCCAGGCCGCCGCGGAGTTCCGCGACTACGTGCTCTCGCTCGTCGAGGAGCGGCGGCGCGAGCCTCGGGACGACCTCGTCACGCGCCTGGTGGAGGCGCGGGTCGAGGGTCGCCGGCTGAGCGATCCCGAGCTGGTCTCGACGATCATCGTCCTCCTCAACGCCGGCCACGAGGCGACCGTGAACACGCTCGGCAACGGCGTGCTCGCGCTGCTCCGCCACCCGGCGCAGTGGGCGCGGCTTCGCGACGGCGAGATCCAGCCGGCGGCCGCGGTCGAGGAGCTGATCCGCTGGGACCCCCCGCTCCAGCTCTTCGAGCGCTGGGTGCTCGAGGACGGCGCCGAGATCGCCGGCGAGCCGGTGCCGCGGGGTCAGAAGGTGGCGCTGCTGTTCGGCTCGGCGAACCGCGACCCGCGGGTGTTCGACGACCCCGACGCCTTCGACGTCTCGCGCGAGAACGCGGCCGAGCACATCGGCTTCGGCGGCGGCATCCACGTCTGCATCGGTGCGCCGCTCGCGCGTATCGAGCTGGCGGCAGCGCTCGGCGCGCTCGTGGAGCGGGCGCCGAGGCTCCGCCTCGCGGAGGAGCCCCGGCGCATCCGCGCCTTCGTCATCTGGGGCCTCGAGCGCCTCGAGCTGGCGCTCAGGGACTGAGGGCGAACAGCAGGAACTGCGTGAACTGCGAGGCCGCGAAGTTGTTGTCGCTGACCATCACGAGCGACTGTCGCCCGTCGGGAAGCTTCGGGCCGAGGGTCATGCCCTCGACGTTGTCGAGCGGGATCCCGAGCGAGCCGAGGTCGAGCAACAGCGTCTTCTGCGCGGGCTGGACGTCGAGCCCGGCGAGGCTCGGGACGCCCAGGACGTTCGTCGCGCCCGGGAGCGCGACCGAGTAGAGCTTGATCTCGTTTCCCGTGCCGGGCACGCCCACCGAGAACGAGCGCTCCATCGACAGCATGAGCTCGTTGTTGAACGGCAGCAGCTCGACGATCCCGTTCACGGCGAAGTTCGTCGGCGGCACCGGCGGCTGGAAGATCGGGTCGGTCTCGTACAGGTACTCGCGGTCGAGCAGTGCCCGTCTGGAGGTTGTAGCGCAGGATCCGCGACGGGCTGCCGTTGGCGACCGTCGCGGCGGGGCCGTCCTGGAAGAGTGCATTCTCGGTCGCGGTGAAGAAGAAGCGGCCGTTCGGCGGGACACCGGCCGACTCGAAGGCGAGGTTGAAGCGGATGCCGCTCGAATGGTTCGCGGTCGGCAGGTAGTAACCCGGGACCGGCAGGTCGGCGAGGTAGTCGCCGGCCAGGTCGTAGCGGCGCACGAACGGGGCGAGCAGCGTGTTCGTGTTGCCCTCGGACGTGAGGATCAGCTCCCGGTCCTTGGTGAGCGCGAGGCCCTCGGGGTCGAGACCCCCGAGCGGGTACGGCCCGCCCCCCGGCCGTTGCAGCGTCGTCACCGTGTCGAAGTGGACGTCGCTTGCGTCGAAGCTCGGGCCGACGTCGACGCTGACCGTGTAGAAGCGAGCCGGGTTGATCTGCGACTGGTCGTCGGAGAGTGCGTAGTAGACGTTCTGGCTCGGGTCGTACGTGATCGAGGAGAGGCCCCCGATCGTCGTCCCGGCGAACGTCGTCCCGGTCGGGATGATCGCCTGGCCGATGAACTGGAGCGTCGGCGTGTGGGCGCGCGTCGAGACGGCGCCGGCGGTCGGGACGAGGAGCGCGAGCGCGGCGAGCATGGCCGCGAGCGCCACGAGGAGACGGCAGCGAGACACGAGAGAACCCCCTGTGTAGCTGACTGGCGAGGGCCAGCCTAACGCGTGAACGACCAGAGGTCGGCATCGCTCACCGGGCGGTAGCCGATCCGCTGGTAGATGTTGTTCGAGGTCGGGTTCGCGAGGTCGGTGTAGAGGAAGCAGAACCGCCGTCCGCCCGCGAGGAGCCGTCGCGTCAGGTCAGCGGTGAGTGCGCTCGCATAGCCGCGGCCGCGCAGGTCCGGCGGCGTGTAGACCGGGCCGACGCGGATGCCGTTCGGCGTGCGGCCGCCGAACCCGGCCAGCGAGACGGCGCCGTCGTCGTCCCAGATCACGAGGCCGCCGTCGGGGTCCTCTTCGCGGCGGTCGACGAACTCCGCGCTCGACTCCGGAGGAGCCTCGGGGAGCGCCTCCGCCACGAACTCGTCCATCCAGCGGATCGCAAGCTCGCGATCGCTCCGCTCGTAGTCGCGCATCGAGCCGGGGGCGGGCCGCGGCTCGTCGACGTGGTCGGCGACGAAGATGCGCTGCGCGATCTCGAGGCGCGGTGTGGCCCCGGTCGCGGCGCGCCAGGCGTTGGCGAACTGCGCCGCGCGCTCCTTCGGCCCGACGATCCCGGGGAGCGTGCCGAAGGCGTCGCGGGCGTCCTGCGCCAGCACGGCGACGACCCCGTCCGCGTCGAGCTCCGAGAGGATGAAGTTGTGCGGCGGCGTCCGCATCGCCACGCCGACGATCCGGCCGTCGTCCTCGACGACCGCGAAGTACGGCGGCTCGCCGTACATCAGCGGCTCGCGGACGAGGCGCGAGCTCAACCCGAGGATCAGGTTGTGCTCGGCCTCACGCTCGCCGAGGAAGCCGCCGGCGGCGGCGAGGAAGCTCTCGGCGTCCGCGTGGCGGGCGAGCTCCACCTACGCCGCGGCGAACCGCTTCGCCGAGCGCTCGCGCTTGCGCTGCGCCTCGACCTCGCGGTCCTTCGGCGGCGCGTTCGTGACGAGCTCGTCGAGCAGGCGGCTGGTGGCGGCCGCGACCTCGTCGACGGCGCGCTCGAACGCGGCCTCGTTCGCGCGGGACGGCTTGGTGAAGCCGCTCACCTTGCGCACGTACTGCAGCGCCGCGCCGTGCACCTCGTCCTCGGTCGCGGGGGGCTCGAAGTTGTAGAGCGTGTGGATGTTCCGGCACATGCGCTGCATCCTACGCAGCCGTGCTCGTGCTGCGGACACCGGCGACGCGGGCGGCCGCGAGCTGCTCGAGCACGCGGCCGCCTGAGTCGGAGACGGCTACTTCAGAACCGTCGCGCAGTACGTCGTGTTCGGCCCGCTCGGGCTCGGGCAGTTCGTCTCCTGCTGGAACTGCGCCGCCTGGCCGAAGTCGTCCGACGTGCCGGGGTAGTCGCCGCCGTAGGTGAACGCCTTCGACGTCCCGTTGTAGGCGAACCACGGGTACCAGCAGAACGGGGTTGCGTAGCTCGTCGCGCCGCAGTACTGGTCGACCTCGGCACGGCCTCCGTAGTCGCTGACCGCCGCCCAGCTCTTCGCCGAGCTGCCGTCGCCGAACGTCACACCCTTGACGAGCAGCGGATGGAAGCCGAGCCAGGTCGGGACGTCGTACGAGTAGCACGCCGGCTTCGTCGCGCTGCCTGGGAGGCAGAACTGCGAGGCCGGTGTCGTGAAGGGGCTCGTGTGCCCGATCTCCCAGACGACCGAGTTCGGTGCGTCGTCGACTAGACCCCAGCCGAGCGCGTTGCCCAGCTTCTGCACGTCGAACGCCGGCAGCAGGGGCCCGTGCGTCTTGCTGTCGAGCACGATCGTGCCGGAGTGCCCGGTGGTCACGTCCGTGACGGTGAGGTGCATCCCATCGGCCTGCGACGTGACGTACTGATGGTCGGTGACGGTGTCGCCGGCGTGCATCACGAGTGGCCCGCCGGTTGCCGAGTCCCTGAGCATCGCGTTGAAGGCCGCCGACTCGGCTGAGCCGTGCTGCGAGACCTGCCAGACCGGGGAGCATGCCGTGTAGACGCCGGGGGCGTGCTTGACGTTGAAGCCCCCTCCCGCGGTGCACCCCGTGACCATGCTGTCGGGGTAGAACTGGAGCTCGAGGAACGCCTGGCCGAACAGGCTGTCGCGGTCGGTGACCGTGCCGCCGATCCAGAACGTGGGGCCGACGCTGTCGACGGTCGTCGCGCCGTCGGTCGGCAGGACGATCGTCCACGTCAGATCCTTCGCGGAGCCGGCCTTCGTCGAGAGCGGGTCGAGCTCCGGCTCGTCGTGGCCCGTGCAGCTTGACGTGTACCAGACGTACTCCTGCGGGTGGTGGCCGATGCACTGCGACTGGCTCGTCGTCGATGCCGCCTGGGCCGGGGCCGCCGCGGCGGTCGCGAGCAGTAGGAGCAGCGGTGCCGCAAGCGCCGCCAGGCGCCCGATGGTGAAGGTCATGCTGTCAGCCCTCCTCCTCGAAGACCCTGCCTGGGGCGAGGCTACGCGTTCGGCGGCACCACGGACGCGACCCCCAGCGCATCGGCAGCAATCTGCCGCGACCTGCCGCCGTGCCGGCCGACGAGCAGCGGTTTAGCGTTTGCGAGAAACAGGGTTAGGATCGCAACCATGATTACTCGTGCGCTTCTCATCGTCGTCGCGGCCGCCGGGCTCGCTCTTGCCGCCACAGCCCCGGCCCTCGCCGCGCAGCCGTACCCGATCAACTTCAAGAACTTCCCGCTGGGGTCGTACGCGTCGCTCTCCGGAACCACCGTCTCGAACGGGACCGTGACCCTCGCATCGAGCGGGCTCGGCAGCTTTGCCTACACCGATCCCTTCGCCAACTATTCCGGCGACGGAGCCGACGGCTCGGGCGCGTACCAGTCCGGGACGTGGACGTCGAACGAGACGACGCTGTCATTCGGCTTCAACGAGCTGGTCGCCTCGTGGAACGCGACCACTCCGAACGGCACGTGGATCCAGGTCGAGATGCAGCCGCGGATGCTGGACGGCCACTGGGCGAAGTGGTACATCCTCGGCCGCTGGTCGTCGAGCGACAGCGACTTCCACCGGACGTCGGTCGGCGGTCAGGGCGACGCCGACGGCTTCGTCTCGATCGACACCTTCTTCGCGAAGGACCACGTCGCCGTCGCGTACCGCCTGAAGGTGACGCTGTTCCGGCGGGCCGGCTCGAGCGCGTCGCCGACGCTCACGCGCCTCAACGCGGTCGCGATGAACCTGACGAACCAGAAGATGACCTTCCCGAGCCGGTCGACGATCACCAGTGAGATCGACCTCGGCCTGCCGAAGTACTCGCAGGAGATCCACCACGGCGACTTCCCGCAGTACGACAACGGCGGCGAGGCCTGGTGCAGCCCGACGTCGACGTCGATGGTCGTCTCGTACTGGGGCTCGAGCTTCATGCCGACACCGGCCGAGTACCAGTGGGTGACCGACGCGCTCGGTGCGTCGCACGCCGACCCATGGGTCGACTACACCGCCCGCGCCGTCTACGACTACCACTACAACGGGGCCGGCAACTGGCCGTTCAACGCTGCGTACGCCGCCTCGCGGGGCCTCGTCGCGGATGTGACGGCGCTGCACAACCTGCGTGAGGCCGAGCCGTACATCAACGCGGGCGTCCCGCTCGTGGCCTCGGTCGCCTGGAACTCGAACAAGCTCGACGGCGGGATCAAGAGCACCAACGGCCACCTGATGGTGATCGGCGGCTTCACCGCGAACGGCAACGTGATCGCCTACGACCCGGCGTCGGACACGGACGCTCTGGTCAGGCACGTCTACGACCGCGAGCAGTTCGAACGGGCGTGGATCCCCGCCAGCGGCGGCATCGTCTACGTCATCCGCACCGCGGGGACGAACATCGATTCGCTGCTGACGGCGAACAACTCCTAGACATGTCACGAGAAGGGCGCGGACGTCGATCCGCGCCCTTCTCGAACTTGTGACGGAGCCGTTACACACGCGTCGTACGATCACGGCGCGATGAGCGCGATGCTCGTCCGACCGCTTGCCGTCCTCCTGCTCGGAGCAGCCTGCGCCGTGTGCTCCGGTGCCGTCGCCGCACCGACGACGCCGCCGATCGTGTTCGCGGCCGATCGCGCGCCCGCGCTCACGGGCGAGGTCTACCGGCTCGACGCCGACGGCACGGTGGTCGACGTGAGTCGAAGCCCCTTCGAGGACACGGTGCCGGTCGTCTCGCCGGACGGGAAGCGGATCGCGTTCGCCAGCAACCGCGGCGGCGCCGGGGTGATCTAAGTCGCCGCAGTCGACGGCTCGGGGCTGCAGAGGCTGGGGTCGCCGGCGATCGACTCGAGGGATCAGCCAGTCGAGCTGGCCTGGGCGCCGAACGGAACGCAGCTCGCCGTGTCGTTCAGCGACGGCCACGGCTCGAAGCTCGCGGTCGTCGGCCTGGGCCAGAAGCCCATCGTGCTCGCGCGAAAGCCCGTCCTGCTGCCTTCGTGGTCGCCCGACAGCCGGCTCGTCACGGTCCTCGTCAACGCACGCGTCCGCGCCTACCGAGCGACGGGCGGCGTGGCGTGGAGCGTGCGGGTGACCGACGGCTTCTTCCACGGCTGGTCGGCCCGTGGGCTCTTCCTGATGATCCTGCACGCGCAGGTCCGCGTCTACGACGTGCGCGGGCGCCTCCGGCTCGCGTCCCCGGCCGCGCCGCGGTCTGGTCGGCTGACGGAACGCGCATCGCGAGCGTGGCCGGCGGTCGCCTCGAGGTGAGGACAAGTGCCGGTCACGTGCTCCTGAGGAAGCCGCTACGCGGGCTTGCGAACCGGCGCACAGGAATTGTCTGGGCCGGTCCGCGGCGCGTCGTCCTCTTCATCAACCGACCGGTCGGAGTGGACGTCCGGACCGGACGCACGTTCCGAGCGTCTCAGCGCTACTTCGGCACGCGCTCGCGGGACGGACGGTTCGTGGTCGAGACGGCCAAGACCGGTTCCGACTTCGCGGTGCGCGTCGTCCGGGTCGACGGCTCGAGCTCGAAGACGTACGGCCACGTCCCCGGCTGCTTCGACGACGGCGTCTTCGGGGCCGCTCTGCGGTCGCTGCAGTTCGTCCCCGGGCGCAAGTCTGTCGTCTTCGAGAGCTACTGCCCGGAGCCGGTGTCGAACCTCTACGCCGTCTCCACCGACGGGGCGGCCCTCACGCAGCTGACCCGCGGCGGGAAGCACTACCTCACCCCCAGCTGGTCGCGCGACGGCACGCACCTCGCCTACACGCGCTTCGACCAAACCGGGCTGAGCTGCAAGGGCTGCCCGGGCTCGATCTGGATCGCCGACGCAGACGGAGCCAACGCGCGGCTGCTCGTGCCGGGCAGCGAGGCGAGCCTCGAGTCGGAGCTCTCGCCGAGCTGGTCGCCCGACCGGACGCGGATCCTGTTCACCAGGGCGAGCCCGGCAGAGGCGCCCTCGCTGTTCGTCGTGCCGGCCGCGGGCGGAACTCCGACGAACCTCAACATCTCCGGCTACTACGCGTCCTGGGGACCGGCGCGCATCGCGTGGATCGATATCGGGACGAATCCGACATCGATCTGGACCGCGAAGCCCGACCGGACCGGCCGGCAGAAGATCTCCGAGGGCCAGGTCTCGTCGCCGGCCTGGTCCCCCGACGGGCGCCTCGCCTATCTCGAGGGCGCCGCGACGGCCGTCATCGTGAACGGCGCCTCGACCCAGAAGGTGCAGCTGCCCTTCACAGAGGCGACGTCGCTTGCCTGGTCGCCCGACGGCAGCCACTTCGTCGTCGGGGCACGCGCTGCCGGCACCGCTGCCCCGGACATCTACACGCTCCGGACCGACGGAACCGACGTCAGGCGCCTGACGTCGGACTTCGACGCTGGCTCGCCGAGCTGGCGCTGAGAGGGGCGCGGGCCATGCCGCGCCCCTCTCGATTCGACTCCTAGCCGCAGAAGGTCGCGACGAGGGTGCCGGTTCCCGGGTGGCCCGGGTTCGGCGCGTAGCCGGGGTCGGTCCGGACCACGACGACCTTCGCCCAACCGCCGCCGATCGCGCTGCCGGCCTGCGAGACCGAGCTCGCGACCAGGACGCCCATGTACGTGGGCACGTCAGCGGGCGGGGCGGGACTGTTCCCGGGCGACGTCGTGAACGACGTCCCACACGCGCCCGCGGGGCTCCCCGCCGGCAGCGTCGAGACGTTCGCGGCGAAGCCCTTGAACGCGGCCGGCGCCGTGCCTCCCGTGAGGCTGTTGACGCTCGACCACGAGTGGCTCCACCACGTCAGCTGCGTCAGCGGCGTCGCGGCGGCGACGCTCTGGTCGCCGAGCACGAACGCGCCGCGGCTCGGGAAGGCGAAGACGAGCACGTCCTTCGTGTCCGACGAGCCGAGGTAGTAGGCGTCGCCGGCGAACGTTGCCGTGATCGTCTTCGGCCCGAGCGAGCCGGACACCGAGATCGGGCAGCTCACCGCACCGGTGGCGTCCGTCGTCCCGCTGCAGCTCTGGCCGTCGAGCGTGAACGTGACCGTCTGACCGGCGGGGCTCGGCGGCACGCCGGCCCCGTCGCCGTCGTCGTCGTTCGCTCCGTCCTCCATCAGCGTCGCGCTTGCCGTCATCGTCGAGCCGTTGCCGAGGATGACCGTCGGCCCGGTGTAGACCAGCGTCGTCTCCTCCTTGGTGATCGTGAACGGCTCGGTGTCGGAGCTCGGGCCGTAGACGCCGTCGCCGGCGAACGAGGCGGTGACGCTGTACGGGCCGGGCACCTGGTTCAGCGTCAGCGTGCAGGAGGCGACGCCGAGGCCGTCGGTGACCCCGGAGCACGACTGCGAGCCGAGCGTGAAGGTGACCGTCTTCGACGCGAGCGGCGCCGCCGTCGCGGAGTCGTCGAGCTCGCCGCTGAGCGTGACCACGTCGTGGTAGTCCCCCGTCGTGTCACCGGTGTAGGTGGTCGTCGTCGGACGCTGCACAACGGTGACGTCGTGGCTGACGGAGTTCGTCAGGCCGGCGTCGTCCTTCACGGTCAGCGTGACCGTGTAGGTGCCCACCGCGGAGTAGGTGTGGCTAGGCGTGGCTCCGGTGTCGCTGCCGCCGTCGCCGAACGTCCAGTTCCACTCGATCACGTACCCGCCCGTGTTGTTCGAGTGCGAGGTGCTCCCGTCGAAGCCGACCGGGTCGAGCGCCTTCGGGCTCGGCGGCGTCCACGTGAACGCGGCCGTCGGGTCGAGCGCACCGAAGTTCGCGGCGCAGCCGGTGATCGAGTTGTCCCACTCCAGCTGCAGCTGGTACGGGTTGTGGTTGATCAACTGGTTGTAGTTGCCGTTGGAGTTCGAGGCGATCGGCGTGCCGAAGTTGAAGTTGCACTTGTCGCCGTTCTCGCCGCCGAGGTTGGTGTCGAACCAGCCGGCGGCGGTCGGGTCGGTGATCGTCTCGTTGTGCTCGTGGCTGAGCACGTTCAGCTCGTGGTCGGTGACGTCGCCGTTCGGCCGCGCGTTCGTCGAGCCGCTGTTGCAGTGGCCGTCGGGGAAGCCGATGTAGGGCTCGTTCGCCCAGAGCGTCAGGCCGTGCCCACCGATGTTGAAGAAGCTGTGGTACGCGCAGTAGCGCGGGCTGATGTTGAGGATGTTCCCGCAGTCGGAGAAACTGTCGAAGCAGGTCTCGACGTTGTCGGGGAGCATCAGGAAGTAGATGTGGCCGAGGCCGCGGGGGAGGCTGTTGGCCTGGATGAAGTTGTCGAGCTCCGTCGCCTCCTGGGTCTGCGTCAGGCAGACCGCGACCGTGCGGGTGCCGCCGTCGTCGGTCGGGCAGCCGCTCTGCGTCGCCGGAAACGCGTTGGTGTCCGTCAGCGCCCCTGCGTACGTCTGCTGGTACTGGATGAACGTGTTGCTCGAGTCGTCGTACTGCGTGTCGGTCGAGTAGACGTTGACCACGCGCCCGCTGTCGGCGGCGACGTCCGTGAAGTAACGCTCGACCAGCGAGTGGTAGTTCGCCGTCACCGAGAAGCCCGACGGCTCCCAGTAGACGACGTGCGTCGTGTGCGGCCCGAGCACGAGGTCGCCCCCGTGGTAGGTCATGTTGCAGGTCGGGTCCGGGCACGCGAGCATCGGCAGCAGGCGCTGGAAGCGCAAGCGGCCGTAGAAGTCCTTGCGCAGGTGGCGCGGCCGGCTGGCGCGCGCGCGCCGCGGCGCGAGCACGTGCCGCTTGGCGCCCTTGCCGCTCACGTCCCAGGTGACCCCGAGCGGCGGGCCCATGGCGGGACGGTGTTTCCGTGCGGCACCGGCCGACGGCGCGGTGACGGCTACGAAGGCAAGCGTGAAGACGAGCAGCGCCAGGAGCGGCGCGACGCGTCGGCGGGATCTCTCGACGGGATCGTGCATGGCATCTCCTCTCGGCCGGACCGGCTCTCCCCTCGGGCCGGACGGCGTGACTGACAGGCGGCGTGGCTCGTTCTCGGAGATGCCGCAGACGGAGCCACTCCCGAACGCTCCCCCGAACGCTCGACTTCTGCGTGCTTCATGGCTCCTCCACGTCGCCGTCCACGCAGGCGGGCGCGGACCTGCCGGACCTTAGGCGAGATCAGGCCCCAGTCAAGGCTCGTTCGGGGGACGGCGGAGCCATTCGTCCAGCGGCACTCGCGCCGAGAGGGCCGAGAAGTCGCCGCCGTCGCAGATCGCCGTGGCGGCGTCAGCGAGCGCGCTGGCCGCCACCCACGTCAGGGCGCCGCCGACGCTCACGCGCTGTGCGCCCGCCTCCGCGATCTCGGCAAACGAGAGGCTCGGGACCGCGAGCACGTTGACGGGCTTCGAGACCGCGTCGCACACGATGCGGATCTCCTCGACGGTTCGGAGCCCGGGCGCATAGAGCACGTCGGCTCCCGCACGCTCGTACGCCTGCAGCCGCGCGATCGTGTCGTCGAGGTCGGGGTTGCCCCGGATGTGGTTCTCGGCGCGGCCGGTCAGGACGAAACCGGACTCGGCGACGGCCTCGGCCGCAGCGGCGATCCGCTCGGCCGCGTGCGTCCGGTCGTAGATGCGGCCGCCGCGGTCGTAGTCCTCGATCGAGCCGCCGACCGCGCCGGCCTCCGCCGCACGGATGACGGCTCGCGCGGCGTCCTCGGGCTCAGGGCCGAAGCCGTCCTCGAGGTCGACCGAGATCGGAAGCTCCGTGGCCGAGTCGAGCGCCGAGACGTGTGCCGCGACCTCGTCGAGGGTGACGCCGCCGTCGAGCCGGCCGAGCGTGAACGCGAAGCCGGAGCTCGTCGTCGCCAGCGCCTGGAAGCCGAGTGCCTCGAGCACGCGCGCAGAGCCCGCATCCCACGGGTTCGGGATCACGAACGGCTCGCCCTCGTGCAGCGCCCGGAAGGCGGCGGCCTTCGCGGCGCGGCGCGCCAGTCGCACAGCCATGGTTTGCGAGGCTAGCGGCCGGTGCCCCAGCGCGTGGGGTCGAAGCCGAACCTCTCGACGAGGCTCCTGCTCGACGAGGCGGCTTCCGCCGCACGCTCCTGCGTGTACGTCCAGACCACGTCCGAACCCGTGCCGTCACGCAGCTCGATCTCGACCGCCGGCGGTTGCTGCTCGTCGACGTAGTCGCAGGCGAAGTCGCAGGCGTCGAGCAGGCTACGCCCCTCGTACAGAGCCCGCCGCCTCGAGGCCCCGTCGACGGCACAGACGACGTAGATCCTGTCGTCGCGGGGAACGGAGCTCCGCGCATCTCCGGCGACGAGCTGGGCTTCGACGCTGACGCCGTGCTGCTCGGCGAGCACGGAGGCGAGCGTCGGCGCCGAGAGGCATCCGCGTTCGACCAGGATCTCGCCGAGCCGGCGCTCCGGCCGTTCGCGTTGCTCGGCGAGGGCCTGCTGCAGCGCCGAAGGCGCGACGAGCCCCTTCTGGGTCAGCAGCATGCCTAGCGAGTGCCACCGCCCACTGGTGGACGCCCGGCCGGGCGAAGCATCCCTCGCCACCGTCTCGGGCTCGCTCGCCACTCGCACGTCGACCCCGTGCTGGTGTGCGAGCGCTCGCGCGAGCTCCGCTCCCGTCATATGGCCCTGGGCGACGAGGATCTGACCGAGTAGCCGGCCCGTGCGCCGCTGCTCCGCCAGCGCGCGCTCGAGCTCGAGCGGCCTCAGAAGCTCCTCCTCTACGAGCAGCCTGCCGAGCGGGCGCCAGGGGAAGTCGGCCTGATCCACGCTTGCCTTATCGGCTATCGAAGGTGCCGACTGAACCCATGCGCCGCCCGCTACGGTAGGGCGATGAGCCCTGCCGCGTCGGAGCGCGGCGTCGAGCTGCGCGGCCTCCAGAAGACCTACCGCTCACCCGCGGGCCCGGTTCACGCCGTGCGCGGGATCGACGTCTCGGTGCAGCGCGGCGAGACGGTCGCGCTGCTCGGCCCCAACGGCGCCGGCAAGTCCACCACCGTGGACCTGCTGCTCGGGCTGCAGGCGCCGGACGCGGGTTCGGTCGCCGTCTTCGGCGGGCCGCCCGGGCGGGCGGTGCAGGCCGGCCGGATCGGCGCGATGCTCCAGGCCGGCGGCGTCCTCCGCGACCTCACCGTCCGTGAGCTCGTCTCGATGATGGCCGCACTCTTCCCGAGGCCGCTGGACGTCGACGAGACGCTCGAGCTCGCACAGCTCGGGCCGCTCGCCGAGCGCAGGACCGAGCGGCTGAGCGGTGGCGAGAGCCAGCGCGTCCGCTTCGCGATCGCCATCGTCAGCGACCCCGATCTGCTCGTGCTCGACGAGCCAACGGTCGGCATGGACGTCGAGGCGAGGCGCACATTCTGGACGACCGTGCGTGAGCTCTCGAAGCGTGGCAAGACGTTCCTTTTCGCCACGCACTACCTCGAGGAGGCGGATGCATACGCCGACCGGGCGGTGCTGATCGCCCGCGGACGCATCGTCGCCGACGGGCCGACCACCGAGATCAAGGCGCTGGTCGGTGCCCGGACGCTGCGCGCGACGCTGCCGGAGGTGCCGCTGGAGGCGCTCGAGCAGCTCCCCGGCGCGACGCACGCGGAGCGGCGGGGCGAAGCGGTCGTGCTGACCTGCTCCGACTCCGCCCTCGCTGCGCGAGCTGCTCGCCCGCTACCCACAGGCGCGCGACATCGAGGTTCAGGGGCGCCGGCCTCGAGGACGCGTTCCTCGCGCTCACCGGCGAGGACGAGCAGGCTGCCGCGTGAGCGACCCCCTCGGCTACGCGCGCTACGAGCTGGTGCGGACCTTCCGCAACCGCCGGCTCTACATCTTCTCGTTCGCCTTCCCGCTGGTGCTCTACTACGCGATCGCCGGCCCGAACCGGCACGACCACGACATCAGCGGAACCGGGATCGCGGCGACCGTGTACTTCATGGTCGGCATGGCCTGCTTCGGCGCGATGAACGCGATCCTCGGGTCAGGAGCGCGGATCGCGGCAGAGCGCGCGGTCGGCTGGAACCGGCAACTTGCGCCTGACGCCCCTCTCGACCCGCACGTACTTCCGCGTCAAGGTGCTGACCGCGTACGCGATGGCGCTGATCACGATCGCGCTGCTCTATGTCGCAGGAGGGACGCTGGGCGTCCACCTCGAAGCCGGCAACTGGCTGTCGATGACGGGCCTGATCCTGATCGGTCTCGCCCCCTTCGCCGCGCTCGGGATCTTGCTCGGCCATCTCCTGACGACCGACTCCGTCGGCCCCGCGATCGGCGGAACGACGGCCGTGTTCGCGCTGCTCGGTGGGATCTGGTTTCCGATCGGGAGCGGCCCGATGCACACGATCGCCGAGGCGTTGCCGTCCTACTGGCTGGTGCAGGCGAGTCGCGTCGGGCTCGGCGGCCACGGCTGGGGCTCTACCGGCTGGGCGATCGTGATCGCCTGGACGATCGCCTGCACGGTCCTGGCGCGACGCGCGTACGCGCGAGACACACAGCGCGTCTGAGCGCCCGGCATCCTGGCGTGATGACGTCCGCAGCAGTCGTGCTCGTCGAAGGGAACAGCGACCGCATCGCGGTCGAGACGCTCGCGGTGCGCCGCGGGCGCGATCTCGTCGCGGAGGGTGTGGCCGTCGTCGCGATGGGCGGCGCGCAGGCGATAGGCCGTGTCCTGCGAGAGTACGGGCCCGAGGTGAGATTCGCCGGACTCTGCGATGCGGGCGAAGAGCGCGAGTTCCTCCGCGCGCTCGAGCGGGCGGGCTTCGGCGACGACCTCTCGCGGGACGGCCTCGAGCGGCTCGGCTTCTTCGCCTGCGAACCTGATCTCGAGGGCGAGCTGATCCGCGCCCTCGGCACCGATGCAGTCCTCCGTGTCGCCGAAGCGCACGGCGATCTCGTCTCGTTCCGGACGCTGCAGAAGCAGCCGGCCTGGCGAGGCCAGCCGGTGGAGGAGCAGCTCCGGCGTTTCATGGGCAGCGGCGGAAGCCGCAAGGTCCGCTACGCGCGCTACCTCGTCGAGGCGCTCGATCTCGCCGCCGTCCCTCGTCCGCTCGACGGCGTCCTCGCCGCCGTCTGATCAGCGCGGCACGGCCTCGGCGACGAAGTCGAGGACGAGCGGCCAGAACCGCTCGGGGACGTCGAGCCAGGGGAAGTGACCCGCGCCGGCGAGCACCTCCAGCCGCGCGCGCAGGATGCCCTCGGCGACCTCGTGGGCAGCTGCGGCCGGGGTGACGGGGTCGAGCTCGCCCGCGCACACCAGCGTCGGGCACTTCACGAGCTCGAGCCGGTCGCGTGCGTCGAACCGGCTCAGCAGCGGCAGCCCGTGCCGGTTCAGCTCCCGGTTGAGCACGGTCCGCGCCCTCTCCTCGTCCGTCGGCACGTGCGGGCCGAAGAGCTCCCAGCAGCGCGCCCACTCCTCGTCGGTGACCGAGTCGCGGTCACCCCCGTAGACGCGCCGGGCCGTCCCCGCGACCTCGGCGCCCCCGAGCCGTCGAAACGCCTCGACGAGCGCCGCGACGTCGAAACGGGCAAGCGTCGAGACGAGCACGAGCGCGGCTGGGTGGCCGGGATGCCGGGCCGCGTAGACGGTGGCCACCATCGCGCCGAGCGAATGGCCGATCACGACCGGCCGCTCGAGGCCGACGGCCTCGCAGAAGTCGCGCACGCCGTCGGCGCACGACTCGAAGCTCCAGGCGGCCGCTTCGCCGTGCTCCGAGCGCCCGTGGCCCGGCAGGTCGAGGTACACGACCTGTGCCACCTCCGCGAGTCGCGAGAACTCAGGCTTGAGGTACGAGTGGTCGAAGCTCCCCGGCCCACCGTGCAGAAGCAGCGCCGCCGGCCGCTCGCGCATCGCCGTGCCGTCGGGCACGAGCGCCGGCCCGTCGACGTCGAACCAGAGGCGCGTTCCGTTGACGTCGACCTGCATCGAGCCAGTCTCCCACGGGCTAGGCTCCGCGAATGGCGTTTCGCGTCGTTCGGCCCGACGAGCTCAGCTGGAAGACCCGGCCGCACGAGCCGGACGAGGCCCCGCGGCACGTCGCTGAGCTGAGCGAGCTCGCCGGCTTCGCGCACACCCGCGCGAACCTGTGGCGCTACGAGCCCGGCGCGAAGGGCCGCCGCCACCGACACCCGCTCCAGGAGGAGACCTTCGTCGTCGTCAGGGGCACGCTGACGATGTACCTCGGCGACCCGCCCGAGCGCGTCGAGGTGCCGACGGGAGGACTGATCCACGTCGAGCCGCGGACCGTGCTGCAGATCGCGAACCACGGGCACGACGAACTGCTGCTCTACGCCTACGGGACGCCGCCCGAGGACGAGCACGCGGAGATCCTCGACCCGGTCGTCTGAGCCGACCGCGACGGGCGCGCCAGGTCCCGGGCTAGCCGATCTTCGACGCGACCTCCCAGATGTGGCCGTCGGGGTCGGCAAACGCGGCGGTGCGCATCCCCCACGCCCTGTCGATCGGGCCGTTCAGCAGCTGCACGCCGCGTGCGGCCAGCTGCTCGCAGACGGCGTCAGCGTCCTCGACCCCGATCGTCAGCTGGAAGCGCGCGCCGGCATCGCCGCCGGCGACCTGCGCGGGCTCGATCAGCTCGTGCGCCGCCGGAACCTCGAGCAGGTTGACGATCAGGTTCTCGAACCTGAACGCGACCGCGTTCTCGTCCTCGTGGATCGCCGGCACCCCGAAGACGCGCTCGTAGAAGGCCTTCGACCGCTGCGGGTCCTCCACGAACATCGTGATCGCTCCGACGCTGTTCAGCTGCTCGCCCATCTCCGTCCCTTCTCTTATGGGGGTCGAACGGTACGACTCCCGCGGGGCGCGAACGTCATCGGCGCCGAGCTTGCAATCTTCGCTACGAGTGCCCATACTCGGCGACGGGGGATGGAACGGGCGCTGCGTGTCAAGCCTTGGGTCGGGCTGGTCATTGCGGTCGCAGTCTGCGGCCTCGTTCTCCCCTCAGCGTCCGTCGGCGGCTCGACCAGCACCGGGCCGGCGCTCGTCAAGGCGCGCTACAACACGAAGCTCAAGCGCAAGATCGTCGTCGACGTGCGCGGCCGGACGCTCTACATGTTCACGGCCGACACGAGCGGCACCTCGAATTGCACCGACTCGCTGTGCATGAAGCTCTGGCCCGCGCTGCTCACGACCGGCGCGCCGGTCGCGGGCCCCGGCATCAAGGCCGGCCTGCTGGGTGTCGCCGCCCGCCCCAACGGAAAGCAACAGGTCACCTACAACCACCATCCGCTCTACTTCTTCCACGGCGGCTACGGCTACAAGGTGGGCGACAGGAAGCCGGGGCAGATCCGTGGGCAGGGGTACTACGGCGCGTGGTTTGTGCTCTCGCCGAAGGGCAAGCCGATCAAGAAGTAGCGGCCGCCGCGCCTCCGACGGTGACGACGACCTTCCCGTAGCGGGCGCGACGCGGCCGCGCTAGCGGTCCTGGAGCGCGTCCAGCCCGATCGTGAAGGCGACGATCAGCCGCCGGTCGACGTCTGCGATCTCGGGCCGCAGCTCGAGCACGTAGCGGTCGCGGAGCTTCCCCAGCACACGCTTGTACGTTCCGACCTCATGCTCGCCACGGCGCAGCACGAAGTTGAACGGCAGCCACGTCAGCAGCGTGAACCAGTCCGAGCCGATGTCGGCGAACCTGCGGACGAGCGCCACGATCCAGCTGGCCTCGTGCGCCTCGAGCAGCTCGGTGCCGGCCGCGTCGCGGACGTGCCAGTGGCTTCGCAGCAGCGAGCGCGTGAAGTCTTTCTCGAGCAGCCCGATCACCTGGCCGTCGGCGTCGAGCACCTCGTGGCGGCCGCGGAACTCGAACACGGACTTCGACTTGATCATGAACAGGTGCGCATCCTCGTCGGGTGAGACGCGGAAGCGGATGTCCTCCTTGATCTTCATCTTCTTCTGCTTCACGTACAGCAGCGGCCGCCCCTCGTCGCTCGAGCCTGGGGTCGGAACGCTGATCCGGTACTCGTTCGCGATCGGCTTGAAGACCTGCTGGATCAGCAGGCGGTCGGCGCCCTCGAGCTCGGACAGCACGGTGCGGGAGTCGGGTGCGGCGGCCGCCACCTCTGAATCGTAGACGGCGGTGTGCGACAGTCGCCGCGTGGAGACCGCGACGCAGACCCTGCACCGGCTCAGCTCGTACGAGCCCGGCCGCGAGTGGGACGATTCTCCCGACGACCCGCGCGTCGTGCAGGACCTGGAGACCAACGACCTCGACCGGCTGCCCTGGTTCTACAAGCGCTACGCGGGGACGCTGCCGCGCGTCGAGCTTCCTCACGAGCTGCCCACGACTACGGCTTCTGCGGTGGCGGTGCTCGCGGGCGCGGCTGACGTTGCACCGGGCGAGCTCGACCTCGCGCAGCTTTCGCGGCTCCTGCACCTCTCCGCCGGCGTCGTGCGGACGGTCGAGCGGCCGTACGGCACCTGGCTCTTCCGCGCAGCCGGCTCCGCGGGCGCGCGCTTCCCGCTCGAGCTGTACCTCGCGGCACCGGAGGGAGCCGCGCTCCCGGCCGGCGTGCACTGGTACCACCCGCAAGAGCACGCGCTGCTCCAGGTCGGGCCACCGCCGCGCGGGGGCTCGCCGGCCGTCGTCGTCACCGGCGTGCCGTGGCGCACCGGCTGGCGCTACCGGGAGCGCGGCTACCGCCACGTCTACTGGGACGGCGGCACGATGCTCTCCCAACTGCTTGCAGCGGTCGACTCAGCCGGGCTGACCGCCTCGCTCTACAGCCGCTTCCCGGACCAGGCGGTGACCGCGTTGGTCGGAGCCGACGGCGTCCACGAGTGGCCGGTGGCGGTCGTCTCACTGGGAGCGAAAGCACCTGCGCTCGAGGGAGCCGGGCCGGCGGCCGCAGGCGAGGTAGACGCCGACCCGCTCGAGTTCCCGCTCGCGACGGCCGCCCAACGGGCCGGCGACGGCGACGCGCTCGGCGAGCCGTGGAGCCGGGGCGAGCCGGTCGAGGTGCCCGAGCTGGGAACGGATCCGGTCGAGACGGTCGTGCTGGCGCGCAGCTCGCAGCGGCGAATGGATCCGGCTCGCAGCCTGCCCGAGAGCGTGCTGCGCAGCTGCCTGGGCGCGGCGCTGCGCGGCGTCCCGGTTCCCCACTTCGTCGTGGTGAACGCCGTCGACGGGCTCGAGCCCGGTGTCTACCGCTGGCCGGATCTCTCCGCTCCGGTCCGACCGGGGGAGCTGCGAAGGGAGCTCTACCGCGTCTGCCTCGACCAGGGCCTCCCGCGCGACGCGGCGTTCGTCGTGATCGGCGCCGCGAACGTCGGCGCTCTCGACGACCGCGGGTACCGCGAGACACAGCTGACCGCGGGGCTGGTCGAGGGCAGGCTGCACCTCGCCGCCTATGCCCTCGGCGCCGGCGCCTCCGGGATGACCTTCCTCGACAGCGAGATCCCAGGCATGCTCGGCACACCGCTGGACGGGCTCCTCTTCACCTGCGTCGGCGTCCCGGAGTACAAGCCGAGGACCGGCGGCCTCCCCGGCGCGCCGGCGGAGTTCCGCCAGGTGGCACCACGCCTCGACGACGAGGGTTGAGCATGGCGGCGCCGGGCCGATGCGGCCGGAGCCGCACCGACCCACCGCGCGCCAGCTAGCGCTTCAGCCGCGAGATCTCGCGATCGACCTCCGCCTGCGTCGTCGGCCGGTCGAAGTACGTCCTGACAGCCATCAGCGCCACGATCCCGCCCCAGATCAGGGCGACGTAGAGGATCCACGGCTCCCAGTCCCCCGGCGTGCCGTCGGGGCTGAAGTCGAAGTGCTTGAAGCTGCCGTTGTCCTGCCACTGGGTGAGCGCCCAGACCGGCGTCAGCACGAGCATTCCGACGACGAACGCGGCGGCATGCAGCTTCAGCTGGCGGACGCGCTCGATGTGCTTGCGCGCCCATTCCCGCAGCTCGTCGTCGTCTCGTGCCGCCGGTGTGAGCGGTGGCAGCTCCGTCGGACGCTCGTTCTTCGTGAGCAACTCGGAGGGCACGGGCTATCACCTCCTTCCGAAGCCGCGGCCAGCATCCCACCGTCACCCCTGCCGGGCATCGGGGAGCGTACTGACGCACGCTGCGGTTAGTGCGCAGGCACGGCTACGGGCTCATCATGGGCGCCATCGGGCTGCCCGTCGGAACCGTGAGCCACGGAATCGAGCCCGGCGCGATCAGCACGAGCAGCCCGATCCCGAGTAAGAGCGCGGCCGTCCCGTAGGTCGCCACGCGCCCCCACGGCAGGGTCTTCTCCACCGCGATCAGACCGGCGACGAGAGCCATCCAGACGAGGCTCATGATCCCCAGGGCGAAGAGCGAGGCCATCAGCGCCCAGCAGCAGCCGACGCACCAGGCGCCGTTCCGGGCGCCCATCCGCAGCGCGCCCGACCGGCCCTCTCGCCAGGAGCCCACCAGCGCGCCGAGCGGGCTGCGGCACTTCCCGAGGCAGACGTCCTTCAGCGGGGTCAACTCGTAGACCGCTGCGACGAAGAGCGTCGCGGCGGCGGCCCAGCGGCCCGCGCGGCCCCACGACAGAACGTCGCCCACGACCTCGCCGCCGACGACCGCGATCGCGAACGCGAGGAGACCGGCCGCAGTCCAGGTGAGGAGGTAGCCGGCGGTGAAGAGCAGCGGCGAGACGGCAGACCGCTCCCTCGTCATCCGGGAGTACAGCGCCGCCGTCGGCGAGATCGACGGCAGCATCATCGCCGCCATCATCACGATCCAGACGCCGAGGAACCAGCCGAAGGTCCCGAGCGCGGTCCACGGACCCTCGTCCATCCCGGCCATCTGCCGGTCGAGCCACCACCAGCCGAGCGCGGCCAGGGCGAAGAGCAGCGTGACGAGCCCGAGCCGCGTGCGTGCAGCGGCGAGCGCCGGCGTGGGCCCTGCGCGCGAGGAAGACGGTGCCTGGACTGCCTCGAGCAAGCGCTACGCGGCCCAGGAGAACTCGGAGGTCGAGAGCCCCGTCTTGCCCTCGTACTCGATCCCGAACGCGTTGATCCGGGAGCGCGTCGCCTCGGCGATCGTGAGGTTCGACGCGACGGGGTGAAACATGCCGTCGAAGCGGACCGGCTGACCGGTCTCTACGCCGAACGGGACGATGTCCTCGATCTCGAAGTCGATCGCGTCGCCGACGCGGACGCTGTGGCGGACACCGTCGTCGACGACCTCGATCGGCACGCGCTCGACGCCGAGCATCTCGCCGACGAGCGGCGCGAGCCCGGCCATCGGGCCGCCGAGCTGACCGGTGAAGACCGCGACGAGCTTCTCCGTCTGCTCGTCCGTCGCGTTCTCGTCGACGAAGAGGCCGAGCTTCCAGTTTCCGTCGGTCATCACCTTCGGCGTGTCCGCGATCGCCGCGACTTTCAGCCCGCCGATGTCGGTGCCGTCGACGTCGCCCTCGCGGATGTTGAACACGAGCACGAGGCGACAGAAGTCGTACGTCGCACCGTGGGCGAACGTCGCGTTGCAGGGACAGATGAGATCGCAGGAGCAGGTCTCGACGTAGCTGCCCTTGAGCTTCCAGGCCACGGTTCCTCCTCGACGCGGGACGAAGGGCGGATTTTCCGCTTCGCCGCCGGCCAAGTCAACGGAGCAGGTGGCGGGCCAGGCGACCGAGAGCTCACCCGGCGGTCGTGGCAGAACCGTTACCCGGCGGTGACGGACGCGTTGCACAGCGCGCGCAGGATCGAGGCAATCGACCGAGAGGAACCAATGAAGCCACCGCTCCTCATCTCCTTCGCCCTCGCGCTCCTCGCCGCCGCGCTGCTCGCGTCGTCGGCGGCCGGGCGCTCCGGCGGCCAGACCCTCGCGGGCTTTCGCTCGCCGTCCGGGAACATCAAGTGCGCCTACAACCCCAACGGCCTCACGGAGCGCGGCCGCACGCGTGTGCTGACGTGCGGGCTCGAACGGGCCAACTATGCAACGAGGCTCCAGCATCGCTGCGAGGCCGGCGACTGGCACGGCTTCACGCTCATGCCGACCAAGCGGCCGGTGCTCTTCTGCCCGGCCGGGGCGAGCGGGGACCACGTCGTCTACACGACCCTCGCCTACGGCAGGAGCTGGCAGCGCGGGCCCTTCACCTGTACATCGCGCGTGACCGGAGTCACCTGCCGCAGCCGCACAGGCCACGGCCTCTTCCTCTCCCGGCAGGCCTACCGGGCGTGGTAGCCGGGCCGAGGCTCGATTCCCGAGAGCGCCTCTCCGGGCGCTCTCGGGAGATCGCCGCGCCCGCGCGTCGAGCCGCTCTACGGTGGGCCCTGCCGCTCGCGGTTGCAGCTTGCGCGGTCGCCGTAGCCGTTCCGGGTGCTGTGGGACACGCGCTGTACGGCGACGAGGTCGCTTCGGCGCGCATCGTGTCGGAATCCGGTCTCACGGGCGTGCTCCGGCACGTGCGCCGGACGGAGTCGACGCCTCCGGGGTGGTACGTGCTCGCATGGAGCGTGAGGAGGGCCGATGCGGCCATCACCGAGGGACATCCGTTCGGAAACGTCACCTCGCTGCGGCTGCTCTCCGCGCTCTTCGCGGCCGCCGCTTCGGTGCTCACCGCGATCTGGGCGCTGCGACTGCTCGGCGACCGGCTCGCAGCCGCGCTCGCGGGATCGTTGCTCGCGCTCGGTTCGCTACCCGTGGAGTACGCCGAGCAGCTTCGTGCGTACGCGCTGGTCGTCCTGATCGCGATTGCCTTCGGGCTGTTGCTCACCGAGGCGGCGTTGCGACCGAGTCGCCGGTGGTTCTTCGGCGTCGCGGCCACTGCCTGGCTCGGCACGATGACGCACTACTTCTTCTTCTTCGTGGTCGCCGCCGGAGCAGTGTGGCTGTGGACGGTGCGCCCGCGGCCGCGGGGCACCGTCAGGGCGTCCCTCGCGATCGGCTTCGGCATGCTCGCCTTCCTGCCCTGGCTGCCGACCCTCCTCGACCAGGAGCACCACGGCCGCTATCGCTGGATCGGGCCGTTCGACCCGGTGCAGGTCGTCACGCTCCCGGGCTCCCTCTTCTTCGGCCCGGACGGCGTCTTCTACGGTCTCGCGCGGCTCGCCGTCACGTTCGCCCTGGTAGCCGGCGCGGTCGCGCTGTGGTGGCGACGCTCGGAGGGGACCGCCGTTGTGGCGCTCGGGCTGCTCCCGATCCTCGGAGCGGGCGTGGTCTGGGCGGCCGGGCAGCCGATCTTCGACGCGCGCAACCTGCTGCCGGTCGCTCCGTTCCTGGCGATTCTGATCGCCGCGGGTATCACGGCGCTACCGAAGCGGCCGATGCAGGTAGCCGCGCTGGCGGGCATCGTCGCGACCGTCGCCGGCGCCGCGTACGCACAGGCCACACTCGGCCGCGTCGCCTACGACTCCGTCGCGCAGGCACTCACCGGCCTCGGCTGGAACGACGGCGAGCCGCTCGTCGTCGACTACCCGACCGCAGCTGCGAACCGCCGAGGCGTCGGAATCCAGATCACCTCGGCGATGTCGTGGTATCTCCCCGGCCGGCCGGAGCTCCTCTGGGCGGCAAGGCGCCGCGGCTGCCAGACGCGCTTTGCGATCGTCCAGGTGCGCGATCCCCGATCGTGGCTCGCGCGCTACGGCGACCGGGTGGCCGCGACACGCGTGTTCACCTACTACGACCACCCGATCCTCGGCCGCCCGCGTGGCCGGATCGTGGTCGCCCGCTTCCGGACGCCGACCCGCGTCACCGGCGCCTTCTTCCACGTGCTCGGCCAGAACGTCGCGTGTTGGCGCGCAGCCGGCATGTAGAGAACGCCCGCTCGGCTCCGTTCTCGTGGTGAAGTGCCAAGGTAGGCACACAGCCGGAGCAGAGGAGTGAGATGACCAGATACCTGTTGGCGGTCAATTTCGAGGGAGGCGTCGTCGAGACGCCCATGGAGGAGTGGAAGCCGGAGGAGATCGAGGCGCACCTCGACCATTACCGGGCCTTGCGCAAGGAGCTGGTCGACAGCGGCGAGCTCGTCCAGTCCGAAGTGCTGGCCGGGCCCGACCTGGCCAAGATCGTCACCTCCGACGGCACCGCGCCCGTGATCACCGACGGCCCGTTCCAGGAGTTCAAGGAGTGGCTGGCCGGCTACCAGATCGTCGACGTGGAGTCCGAGCAGCGCGCGCTCGAGATCGCCGCCAGGATCTCGGCCGTGCCGGGCCCCGACGGTGTCCCGACGCAGCAGCCGATCCAGGTGCGTCAGGTGATGACCCAGGCTCCTTCGAATGCAGCCGAGATGGAGGAGTACCTGCAACACGCAAGCGGCGAGCGCTGAACGTCTCGACCGGCGCCGAGGATCTGCTGCGCGAGCTGGCGCCGCAGGTCCTCGGCGCGCTCGTTCGCAGGTACGGCGACTTCGACGCCGCCGAGGACGCTGTTCAGGAGGCGCTCCTCGCGGCCGCCACACGCTGGCCCCGGGACGGTGTTCCGGAGGAGCCGCGCGGCTGGCTCGTCCAGACCGCGTCGCGGCGGCTGATCGACCAGTGGCGCAGCGACCGCTCCCGGCGATCCCGGGAGCTGGCCTCGCTGGATGGGGGGTCGGCCGGGGAGATTCCCGACCAGGACGACACGCTGATCCTGCTCTTCATGTGCTGCCATCCGGCGCTGACCCCCGCCTCGGCGATCGCCCTGACGCTGCGCGCCGTCGGCGGGCTCACCACCGCCGAGATCGCGAGCGCGTTCCTCGTCGGCGAGGCCACGATGGCACAGCGCATCAGCCGGGCGAAGCAACGCATCGAGGCTTCAGGCGTTCCGTTTCGCATGCCGACCCCCGAGGAACAGGCGGCCAGGCTGCGCGTGGTGCTGCACGTGCTGTACCTGATCTTCAACGAGGGGTACGCGAGCAGCGCCGGCCGCGAACTGCAGCGGACCGACCTGACGGACGAGGCGATCCGCCTGGCGAGGATGGTGCGGCGGCTCCTCCCCGACGACGCCGAAGTCGCGGGCCTGCTCGCCCTGATGCTGCTCATCGACGCGCGACGCCCTGCGCGCACGGACGGCGACGGCGAGCTGATCCCGCTGGCAGAACAGGATCGGTCGCTGTGGGACCGGGCGCTGGTCGCCGAAGGGCTCGCCCTGCTGGACGACGCGCTCGGAGAGGGAGCGGTCGGGGAGTACCAGCTCCAGGCGGCCATCGCGGCCGTCCACGACCGGGCTCCACGAGCCGACGCCACGGACTGGCGGCAGATCCTCGCGTTGTACGGACTGCTGGAGCGGATGACCGGCAGCCCGGTGGTCACGCTCAACCGCGCCGTCGCAGCCGCCATGGCCGACGGCCCGTCCGCGGGCCTGGGCGTGCTCGACGAGGTCGGCGACCGGCTGACCGGCCACTACCGCCTCGACGCGGTCCGTGCGCACCTCCTCGAGATGGCCGGCGACAACGAGGCGGCGGTGGAGCACTACCGCGCTGCGGCCCGCCGCACCACGAGTCTGCCGGAACGGCGCTACCTCGCCAAGCGGGCCGCGCGACTCGACGCCTGATCGTCCTGTGCCGAGTCGTGCGGCTAGCTAGAGGCCCACGGGAGGCGGTCCCAGTACGCGGGCCGCCCCCGCTCTGCCCGCTCGAACCGCGCGTACGCCTGCTTCGGGTCGGGCGTTTCCTCCTCCGCGCTCGCGCCGTAGCCCGCCGCGAGCTCCGACACCGGGTAGAGCAGCTGCTCGTCGTCCGTCCGCGCACCGGTCATCAGGATCACGCACGGCCCGTCGCCGGCGCCCACGAAGACGTGCTCGGTCCCCGCCGGACAGTGGAAGAAGTCCCACGCTCGGAGGAGCCGCTCCTCACCGTCGACGAGCAGCCTGCACTCCCCGGACAGCACGAGGAACGCCTCCTGCTGCGATTCGGAGTGGTAGAGGCAGTTCGGCTCCCCGGGCTCCAGGACGCTGAGATTGATGCCGAACTGCCCGAAGGAGAACTCCCGGCTCTCGAACACACAGCTCGAGCCGAACGCTTTCGAGGTCCACCACTCGACGTCCCGCACGTTTACGACGAACCAGCCGTCCGCGGCAGGCGCGAGGCCGGAGCCGGAGTCTTCGAACCGCGCCTCGGGCACGGCGCGAGTATACGGCGCCTAAGACGCCCTGCCGTCAGGGGAGGACGCCCGCGACTGCGTCGAGCGCGCTGCTGACGTTGCCCGCGAGGAGCGTGATCGCGCCGATCACCGCGATCACGATCACGGCCAGCACGACGCCGTACTCCGCCATCGTCTGACCTCCTTCGCGCTCACCCAGCGAGCATGCTGCGATCTTCAGCGAGGACAAGAGCTTCACCATCTTCACCTCCCTCGGCACGTCGGACACTTCCGATGACATCGGAAGCGGGGCAGCGGGCTCGGCGAGGGGTTTCTACGTGCCGCGGGTGCGCGGAACCCCCTACCCCGAACGAGGCCGCGCTAGGGAGCCAGGCTGTCCGCGATCCCGGAGGCGACGATCGCGGCATCCTCGCCAACGCCCAGCAGAAGCGAAGACTTCCGCTTGCGGAGGAAGGGGACGCCGACGAAGTACAGGCCCGGCACCACGGTGCTCGCGCCGTCTCGGTGGCTGGGGAAGCCGAAGTCGTCGAATGCCTCGGGCCAGGGCAGCCAGGACCGGTAGTCGGGGCGAAACCCGCCCGCGAAGATCACAGCACCGAATTCGGGGAGGTCGAGCTGTGCCGGCGCGTCGGCTCTGAACGGCTCGGGCTCCTCGATCACGAACTGCTCCAGTCCGCGCTCCTCGACGAGCCCGCGGACGAGTCCCATGAACTGGCCGTACCGCTCGTCGCCCCACGCGACACTCTCCTCGAGATCCGGAGCGAACTGAACCAATCCGTCCGCGGCGCCGGTGAAATGTCCGGTCAGGACGACTCCGGCGGCCTGAAGCGTGCGCAGGTGGAGGTCGTGCCCGCCTCCGTGCCCGGTCGCGATGGTGTTGGCGAAGAGCCGCGCCTCAGACGTGGGCAGCGACTCGACCGTGGCGTCCAGGAAGCCCGTCTCGTGGGCCCACCACAGGAGGTCGCGGCCGCCGATGCGCCGCGGCGTCCACGGAGCTCTGCCGCAGGCGAGAACCACGTCGCGGCCCGCCTCCTGCAGCTCTTCGGCGATCTGGCAGCCCGACTGGCCGCTGCCCACGACGAGCACTTTCCCGGGCGGCAGCGCCCGCTCGCTGCGGTAGTCGTCCACGTCGATCTGGTAGAGCTCGCCGGGCAAGGTCCGGGCCGCGGCCGGCCGGTGTGGGCGCTGGTAGGCCCCGGTCGCGAGGACGACTGCTTCCGCACGGAGCTCGCCGGAGGACGTGCCAAGAGCGAACCCACCTCCCGGCAACGCGTCCAGCGAGCCGACGTCGACACCCTCGCGGACCGGCAGCCGCGATTCGGTTGCGTAGCCCTCGAGGTAGGCCACGATCTCGTCGCGAGGCATGTACCCGTCCGGGTCGGCCCGATCGTAGGCGCCGTCGGGCAGCTGGATCGACCAGTTCGGCGTGACGAGACAGAAGCTGTTCCACCGGTTGCGCCACGTTTCGCCGACCCGGCCGCGCTCGAGCACGAGGTGCGTCACGCCCAGCTTCGTCAGCTCGCGGCTTGTCGCAAGCCCTGCCTGTCCCGCCCCCACGACTGCGACCGCGACCCGTTCGGCTTGAGTCCGGTCGGCGCGGCCCACGGCTCGAGCGTAACCAAGGCGCCCGAGAATCCAAAAGGCCGCAGAGTCAGCCCGCGTCGACGTACAACCGCTGGATCGCTTCATCCCATCGGGGCGAGGTACTTCGGGGCTGCGTGAACGAGGCTGGCGCCACGAGCTTCCGACACCGAGGAGATCCGGTTCCCTATCTACGTGCGTCGATGATTCGTACCTGGGCCGGGACGTGATGCCGGCGGTGAAGTCCGATCCGACCGCCGAGTTCTTCGCCGAGCTCGGCAGCCGCGGGCGCGAGCCGCTGCTCGCGAAGGCGACCGGCAGCGCCCGTTTCGACATCGTCGACGGCAAACGGACCGAACGCTGGCTGCTGACGATCGACAAAGGGGAGCTCCGAGTGTCGCGCAGGAACGCTGCCGCGGACTGCATCCTGCGCGCGGGGAAGACCACGTTCGACCGCGCGGCCGCCGGCAAGCTGAACCTCTTGTCGGCCGTGCTGCGCGGCGAGGTGGAGGTCCGGGGCGATCCGCGGTTGCTCGTCCTCCTCCAGCGGCTGTTCCCGAGGCCCTCGCGCGACACCAGGAGGAAGAGATGAGCGACGGCCTCGTCAAGATCCTGGACGGCAACACCTTCGTGGTCAGCGACGCGCGCGGAGACATCGAGGCGTCCTCGACGGATCCAACCGGCCTCTTCTCGTCCGACACGCGGTTTCTCTCGAGGTGGGTGCTGACGATCAATGGCGAGCGGATGAATCCGCTGTCGGTCGACGATCTCCAGTACTTCGAGACGCGGTTCTTCCTCGTGCCCGGCACCGGAACCGTCTACGTCGACGCGAAGCTGTCGGTGATCCGCCGGCGCGCCGTCGGCAACGGCTTCCACGAGGAGCTGACGATCCTGAATCACGACGAGAAGCCGGTCGACCTGAGCGTCCGGCTCGACGCGGGCTGCGATTTCGCAGATCTGTTCGAGGTCAAGGACGCGCTCGAGAAGAAGGGCAAGTACTCCGAGCGGGTCGAGAGCGGCAAGCTCGTCCTCGCCTACGACCGCGAGACGTTCGGGCGCTCGACCGCGATCTCGACCTCGAGATCGGCGCGGATCGACAAGCAGGGGCTCACCTTCAGGATCCGCATCCGGCCGCACGGGACCTGGAGCACGCAGATCGACGTCGTCACGCGGCTCTTCGGGACCGGACAGGCGCGCGAGGTGGAGAGCCCGAGGGCCTCACAGGGGCGAATGCGAAAGAACCTTGCGCGCTGGATCGACTCGGCGCCTCGTCTCGAATGCGACTCGGACTCGCTGAAGAGGACGTACCGTCGTAGCCTCGTCGACCTTGCGGCGCTACGCTTCTCGCCGCTCATCGCCGGCGGCCACAGTCTGCCGGCGGCCGGACTCCCGTGGTTCATGACCATGTTCGGCCGGGACAGCATCCTCACGAGCCTGCAGGCGCTGCCGTTCACCTCAGAGCTATCCGCGACGACGCTGCGCGCGCTCGGAGACTGGCAGGGCGTCGGTCTGGACGACTTCCGCGACGAGGATCCGGGCCGGATCCTGCACGAGATGCGCTACGGCGAGATGACCGCCTTCGAGGAGCGCCCGCACTCCCCCTACTACGGCACCGCCGATGCGACGCCGCTCTATGTCGTCCTGCTCGACGAGTACGAGCGCTGGACTGGGGACCGGGCGCTCGTGCGAGAACTCGAGGTCGAGGCGCGGGCCGCGCTCGCCTGGATCGACGACTACGCGGACCTCCCGGGGGGCACGGGCTACGTCTGGTACCAGCGCCGCAACAAGAAGACCGGGCTCGAGAACCAGTGCTGGAAGGACTCGTGGGATTCGATCTCGTTCCGGAACGGCCGGCTGCCGGGGTTCCCGCGCGCGACCTGCGAGCTGCAGGGGTACGCCTATGACGCGAAGCTTCGCGCCGCACGCCTTGCGCGGCTGGTCTGGAAGGACCCGGCCTTCGCCGACCGGCTCGAGAAGGAGGCGGCCGACCTCAAGCGGCGCTTCAACCGGGACTTCTGGGTCGAGGACGGCGAGTACTTCGCGCTCGCGCTCGACCCCGACGGCAAACAGGTCGACGCGCTCGCCTCCAATAACGGCCACCTCCTCTGGAGCGGCATCGTCGACAGGTCGAAGGCGAAGGCCGTCGCCGGGCACCTGCTCGGGCCACGGCTTTTCTCGGGCTGGGGCGTGCGCACGCTGGCCGAGGGCGAAAAACGCTACAACCCGATCGGCTACCACGTCGGCACGGTCTGGCCCTTCGACAACTCGTTCATCGCCTGGGGTTTGCGGCGGTACGGGTTCAAGGAGGACGCCGCCGTGATCGCGGCCGGAATCCTGGACGCGGCGGAGTTCTTCGACGGGCGGTTGCCGGAGGCATTCGGCGGCTACGAGCGCACCGAGACGATGTATCCGGTTCAGTACCCGACGGCGTGCAGCCCGCAGGCCTGGTCGACCGGGACGCCACTGTTGCTTCTGCGGACGATGCTGGGTCTCGAGCCGCAGGGGGAGAACCTCGTGGTCGACGCAGCGCTTCCCAGCGCGATCGGCCACTTGGAGCTGCTGGACATCCCTGGACGATGGGGCCGAATCGACGCCTTCGGACGCGGGCGCGTCGACATCGAGAGAAAAGGACGGTAAGAGGTCTTCCAGCTCCGAAGGGGCGCGTTTCCGCGCCCCTTCGCCGTCCTTGTACCGAGTGGAGGCGGCGGGTTCGACTCCTGCGAACTTCCGCTCAACGATCCTGCTTTCACGGAGCGCTGCTTCCCAATTGCGACCGTACCGCAGGGCGAGCCAAGGGCGTCACGTTCGCGGTGTAGGCCCGCTTCAGTCGTTCACGCGCCAGATCCTCAGAGGGATGACCGTAGGTCGACATGACGAGGGCGCCACCGTCCGTATGCCCGAGCTGGACTGCCACATCGGCATGCGACACGCCAAGTTCAAGAAGGTGGGTCGCGCAGAAGTGCCGAAGCGCGGCGATCAATCGGTCGTTTCGTTCTGGCCGAGCCCGACGAGTCCCGCTAGTAGATGTGCAGCTTGTCCAGGAGCGCGAGCGGGTCGTCGAGGGACTCAAACAGATCCTTGTTGTGCTTGATCATCTTGCTGCGCATGTAGACGCGAAGCCACTGCTTGTAGCTGTACAGCTCATAGCGATCGAGCATGTCTCTGAGTGGTAGGTCACCCTGTGCGATGAGTCCTGCCAGGTACATCGCACACTCGAAACCAAGCGAAATCGACTGAAAGTACGGAGAGCCAATGGCCGAATCGCCCGCGAGGAACACCGGCGCGCTGGCGAAGGGGTGGTCGCTGGGGCCTGCTGTAAGCCACTGCCGGCTGGTCGCATTGCGGGCCCGGTACAGATCCAGGGGAATCCGCACGATCTCCAGGTCGCCAAGTATCTCGCCCTGAGTTTCCTCCTTGATCTTGTCGATGAACCGGTCCATCGACTGGGCGACGCTGGGAAAGTTGCTGCGAAGCCATTGACCGTCGAATCTCGAGGGCATCGCCTCAAACTCCCGGGCGCTGATGTTGACGATGCCCGTAACGTGGCTGACGCTGCCGTCGTAGTGCGTCCGGTGCACCATGGGGATGAACTTGTAGTGCGCGTTCTCGATGTTCTTGGAGTACTTGCAGTACTCGTTGCAGTCGTACTTCTGGCCGTAGAGGAACGTGATGACGAGCGCGTACTCGAGCCGGATCAAGAGGGTGTTTGTGCCTCCACCCACCTGATCGGAGCCAGGCACCAGTTGATCTCGGAGCAGCGACCTGGCGCCCGTGCAATCGATCAGAAGGTCGCCCGGCTCGAGCATTGCCATTGCGTCCTCCGCCGTCACGATGGCCGCGGTGCGCTGTAATGCGCGCGACTCACGCGCGTCGATTAGATCGCTGAGGGAGCGCTCGATGTCGTTGAGCGGGCAGAACCCGGTCGTCCATCGCCGAAGAAGCGCCTTCAGGTCCCCGGGAATCGACTGTCTGAAGGCGAGGCCCTGGTCGAGCTCGGCCGGATCGAAGACGGCCTCGACGCTGTCCCCGTCGATGGAATCGGTGCGGTAGCTCTCCACTGAATCCGCCACGAGGTACGGCGCGAGCTGGACCATGCGGGTGCGCGTGTACTCGCGGCGCTTCTCATAGAGGCGAACGGAGAACCCCTCCATCGACTGGAGCAGCGCCGTGAGCAGAAGGCCGACGGGTCCTGCGCCGACCACGTGCACTCGCATGGCGGGCAGTCTCTCAGAGCCGTGGAGTCGGCGACATTCCGGAACACTGGGGCCAGGGTGGCCGGGTTGTAGCCTCCGCGCGTTATGCGCAGGAAGGGGCTAGGATCGGCGAATGGCCAGGTACGTTCGCATCCGGCTCGCGAACGGCGACACTCGGCATGCGACCCTTCCGCAGGACGAGACGCACACGCAATGGGCAGCACGAGAGTTGGGCGCCGAGTCGCGCTGGACACATACGGTGGAGGGGACCTTGGTCGCCCAGGCCTTGATCGTCGAGCTGTCCCTCGTCGAGCTCGACGAGCAACCCAGGCTGGACGGCGTGTTGTCCGCGCAGGCCGCGAGCACGGAGGCCCTGGCCGCGAGCGGGGAGGCGCGGGCGCGCGCGCGGATTTTTGAGTGAGACGCTCAGCGATGAGCCGGACCACGCCTGGGGAGCAGCGCGGCCCGGCTAATCTCTCTGACTAGACGCCTACTAGCGCGCCGGCTTCGATCTCGTTGAAGTAGGAAATCTCAACAGCGTCGGCGTCGACGCCACCCTCGCTCATTGCTTCCTTCAGCTCAGGCATTGCGAAGAATGCACGCGCGGTCTCGGGCGAATCGAATGTGTGGGTGACGATGACGTCGTTGGGATTCTCGATCGCGCGCAGCACCTGATGGGCCTGTACGCCGTGCTCGGCTTGGATCGGCGCGAACTCGTCGTACATCTTCTTCCAAGCGTCGAAGTCGGCCACAGGGTGGTGGACCAGGGCAATCGTGTTCATGAGCGCTCCCTTCCGGAGCGATGCTCCGCTGCGAATAAACGGGCTTCAGGAGAAGCGCGCAACGAAGGCGACGCTTGGCAGCCTACTCCTCAGCAGCTTACGAGTGTTACCGACGAGCGCAATCACAACTTCGTCATGTGACATTCCCGCACGCT
>CAWHXK010000028.1:0-35377 GCA_963833255.1 uncultured Actinomycetes bacterium | reverse complement strand
ACGGTCGCGCAGACGACCCAGGCCTGCACGGCCCAGTTGCCGGCGTTCCCGCCACTCGACTCGCGACCGGTCGCAACCCAACCGGTGCCGGCATCGGACGGTCGGCTCGTCGAGAGGAACGTGTTCGTGGTCGTGCCGAGCAGCGTGCCGCCGCCTCCGATCGCGCGCTTGCCTGACGGGCAATCCACCTGGAAGCTTTTCGGCCCGGTGCTGTTGGAGGGACCGGTCGACGAGATCTGCTGCACCCCGCTCGTGCCCGGCGGCCCCTGCGGCCCGGCCGCACCGGCAGGTCCCTGCGGTCCCTTCGGGATTTGCCCGGTCGCGAAATCGACCGCGCGGAGCGAACGGTTTTGCACCTTGGCCGAGTTGACGGCGTTGGCCTTCAGCTGAGCCGGGCCGACGCTGTTCCGCGGCAACGCAGTCGAGACTGCGTAGGCGCCTCCGGTCAGCGAGACCGCGAGCGCGAGACAGGCAATGACCATCGCCGGTGACGGCGGCCTGAGGCGCATTACGGGACGAGTCTTCACGAGCAGCCGGTGTTAGTCCCGCAGTCCCGGCAGGTGTAGCAAGACCCGGTCCGCACCATCCGCCCGCCGCACCTTGCGCACTCCTGGGCATCCTCGAACGCATTGAAGAGCGCAGTCTGCCCCGGCGGTGCCATCTCTGCTGGCGCCTTGATCGACTGAGGCGCGTCCCCGCCGTTGCGATAGCCCTCCGCTAGGCGGGCTCGCACCTCGGCCGACAGGATTCCGATTTCCTCCTGCTGGTCGACGGTCAGGAACTTCTTGCCCATCCACCTGAAGATGTAGTCGACGATCGACTTCGCGGCCCGGATGTCCGGGTCGTTCGTCATTCCGCTCGGCTCGAAGCGCATGTGCGCGAACTTCGAGACGTACACCTCGAGCGGCACGCCGTACTGCATGCCGAGCGACACCGAGATCATGATCGAGTTCATCAGGCCGGCGAGGGTCGTGCCCTCCTTGGCGATGTCCACGAAGATGTCGCCGGGCGTCCCGTCCTCGTACAGCCCGACGTGGATGTAGCCCTCGTAGTCGCCGACGCGGAACTTGCGGCCGACCTCGACGCGATCCTCCGGCAGGCGGCGCCTGCGCGTCGCCGGCAGCGGCGGAGCTGCGGTCGCGGCGTCGAGCAGCGTCGTTGCGCCGCCGTCCTTCTTGCCCGACAGCGGCTGCGCGACCTTGCAGTTGTCGCGGTAGATCGCGATCGCCTTCACGCCGAGCTTCCACGAGTCGACGAAGAGCTTCGCCACCTCGTCGACCGTCGCCGTCTCCGGCAGGTTCACGGTCTTCGAGATCGCGCCGGAGATGAACGGCTGAACGGCGCCCATCATCTTCGTGTGGCCGGTGTAGTGGATCGCCCGGTCGCCGACCGCGCAGTCGAACACCGGGTAGTGCTCGGCCTTCACGTACGGCGCGCCGACGACGGTGTTCCGCTCGTCGACGAACGCGACGATCTCCTCGCCCTCGGCCGGCGTGTAGCCGAGCTTCTCGAGCGCCATCTGCACCGACTTGTTCACGATCGTGATCTCGCCGCCGCCGACGAGCTTCTTCGACTTCACCAGTGAGAAGTCGGGCTCGACGCCGGTCGTGTCGCAATCCATCATGAAGCTGATCGTCCCGGTCGGCGCGAGCACGGTCGCCTGCGCGTTCCGGTAGCCGTTCACCTCGCCGATGTTCAAGACGTCGTCCCAGGCCTGGCGGCACGCGGTCAGCAGGTCGGCCGGAATCACGTCGGAGTCCTGGATGTTCCCGACGGCGGCGCGATGCTGCGCCATGACGCCGATCATCGCCGCCGCGTTCGGCTTGTAGCCTGCGAACGGGCCCATCCGGCCCGCGATCTCCGCCGACTTGCGATACGCGCGGCCCGTCATCAGCCCGGTGATCGCAGCTGCGTACGCGCGGCCCTCGTCGGAGTCGTACGGGAGCCCGCGCGCCATCAGCAGCGCGCCGAGGTTCGCGTAGCCGAGCCCGAGCTGGCGGTAGGCCTTCGCGTTCTTCTCGATCTCGGGGGTCGGGTACGACGAGTTGCCGACCGCGATCTCCTGGGCGAGGAACATGACGTCGACCGCGTGCGTGAAGGCCTCGACGTCGAGCTCGCCGTCCTCGCGGCGGAACTTCATCAGGTTCAGCGAGGCGAGGTTGCACGCGCTGTCGTCGATCGACATGTACTCCGAGCACGGGTTCGACGCGTTGATGCGGCTCGTGTTCGGCAGCGTGTGCCAGTTGTTGATCGTCGTGTCGTACTGCACACCGGGATCGGCGCACTGCCAGGCCGCCTCGGCCATGTCCTTGATGATCTTGCGCGCCTTGACCGTCTCGACGACCGCGCCGTCAGTCCTCGCCGTCAGGTTCCAGTCGCCGTCGGACTCGACGGCCTCCATGAACGCGTCGGTGACGCGCACCGAGTTGTTCGCGTTCTGGTACTGGATCGACGCCCAGTCCGGCGAGTCGAGCGACATGTCGTAGCCGGCCTGCTCGAGGACGCGTGCCTTCTTCTCCTCGTGCGACTTGCACCAGATGAACTCCTCGATGTCGGGATGGTCGACGTCGAGCACGACCATCTTCGCCGCGCGCCGCGTCTTGCCGCCGGACTTGATCGTCCCGGCCGACGCGTCTGCGCCGCGCATGAAGGAGACCGGCCCCGAGGCGTAGCCGCCCTTCGAGAGCTGCTCCTTCGAGGAGCGAAGCTTGGAGAGGTTGACGCCCGAGCCGGAGCCGCCGCGGAAGATGACGCCCTCGCGCCGGATCCAGTCGAGGATCGAGTCCATCGAGTCGTCGATCGAGAGGATGAAGCAGGCCGAGCACTGCGGCTTCTCCTCGAAGCCGACGTTGAACCAGACCGGCGAGTTGAAGGAGGCGAGCTGGTTGACGAGGATCGCCTTCAGCTCGGACTCGAAGGTCTCGGCCTCCTCCTCGGTGGCGAAGTAGCCGTCGGCGCGGCCCCAGCCGGAGATCGTGTCGACGACGCGGCCGATCATCTGCTTGACGCTCCGCTCGCGCTCGGGCGAGGTCATGCGGCCGCGGAAATACTTCTGGGCGACGATGTTTGTCGCAGTTTGCGACCAGAACTTCGGGAACTCGACGTCCTTCTGGTCGAAGACCGGCTTCTCCTTGCCGGGGATGAAGGCGTCGCGGATCTCCCACTCGATCTCGTCGAACGGGTCGCGGCCCGGGATCGTGAAGTAGCGGCGGACGGCGAGACTCGCCGTCTTGTCCACGACGGTGTTCTCCGCGAGCGTCTCTGCGGGTGCCTGAGTCTCTTGTGTCTTGGCGGTCGCCATCCTGTTCCTCCCGAGCCTAGTCCTATGGATATGGATCTCGATCGGTGTGGTGTTGCGTCTTCTAGGAGGCGCCGCCGACCGGGATCTGGACCTTAGAAACCGGCCCGGACGTAACCCAAAGTGTAGCCGCGAGGCCGCTTTCCAAGCCGCGAACGCGCCTGAGCAGCGTCTAGAAGGAGGGCCCTGCAGGTGGCGGATCTACCGCCGCCCGCCGGGCCTGCATCCGGCGAGCGAAAAAGCTGATCCCGGCGGCCGCCATCAACGCAATTGCGAGCCCGCCGAGGACGAGCAGGGGCACCGGGACAGACTCTGCAGTGTTGGGTCCGAGCGTGTGTGCGACCCAGTGGAACACGCCGCCGGTGCCGCCTGTTCCGCTCGGGCCGTCGCCGCCGCCGCCGCCACCGCCGAGGGCGAGGAACCCTGGAACCGGCGTGTCACTGTTGACGTCGCCGTTGTTCTCTCTGATGGTGTTCTGGAGTGCGCGGTTGAGATCGTCGCGCAGCGTTCCGTAGACCAGCTGATCCTCGGGGATCGTCTTCAGAGCTTCGCGGTAGCAGTGCACCGGGTAGGTCTTGTCGACGCGCCCGTCGACGAGCCAGTCGTGCACGAGCGCCTTCGAGCAGATGCTGAGCGAGCGCGCCTGCGCCGGCTGTGCTGTCGTCCCGAGCGCGGCACCGATGGCGAGTACTGCGGCGACGAGGATGAGGGGTTTCAGAGTTCTGGGCATGCGGGGGCCGGGCTGCGGCTTAGCGCGTGACTCTAACGACGATCTTGCCCACCCTGCCGGATGGGAGTGAGCGTGCCATGAGTCACTTGTAAGCGCTTTGTAAGCGGGCCGGATCTGCTCATTTCCATGTTTGTTCGAACGATCGGCAGGCTTTCCTGGATGCGGCCCCTGGCTCTGTTAGCTTCGCGCCCGATGCGCTGGCCCGTTGCCTTGGGAGCCGCGGCCGCCGGCCTCGCCTTCGCCGCGCTCTTTCTCAGCGGCGGCTCGAGCCAGTCCCGGCTCTTCTGGATCGGGGCCGCCGCGGTGCTGGTGGCGGCCGTCGGGTGGGTCTGGCGGCCCAGACGGCTGCCGCTCGAGGGGACGGTGTTCTTCTGCGTGCTTCGCCGCGTTCATCGTCTGGCAGGGCGTCTCGATCGCCTGGTCGATCCAGCCGAGCCGCTCGTGGGACTACACGAATCGCGGGCTCGTCTACTTCGCGTTCGCCGCGGTCGGTGCGCTCCTAGGTGGGGTGCCGTTGCGGCGGTTCGCCGCTGTTGCCTGCGTGTTGCTCGGTGCGTTGTTCGCGTGGGCGCTGGCCGCGAAGGTCGTGCCGGGGTTGTATCCGGACTACGAGCGGCTGGCGCGGCTGCGCTATCCCCTGGCTTACTGGAACGAGCTCGCGTTGCTTGCCGCGGTGGCGGTGCCGCTCGGGTTGTGGGCGGTGGGGCCGCGGCACGAGCGGCGGGCGCGGCTCGGCGGCGCGCTCTTGTTGTACGCGGCGCTCGTCGTCGCGGTGCTGACGTACTCGCGCGTCGGGATCGTGTTGACCGTCGTCGCTGCGCTCGTGTGGCTCTGGCTCGATCGGGACGAGCTCGCGGTGCTCGGGCCGCTCGCCGTGGCCTGGGTGGTCGGCGCCTGCGTTGCCGCGGCGGCGTTGCTGCTTCCCGGGGTCAGCGAGGACGGACAGCCGCACCACGCGCGCCTGCAGGACGGGCTCGTGTTCGGCGCGGTGCTGCTCGTCGGGGGGATCGTGGTCGGCTTTGCGACGCGGTTCGTGCTCGAGCGCGCCGTCGATGCGCGGGTGGCCCGCGGGGCGGCCGTCGCGCTCGTCGTCCTGTTGCTTGTCGCGCTCGTGGCCGCGGTGGTGCGTGCGGGCGGGCCCGGCGATTTCGTCAGTGCGCGCTGGCACGAGTTCTCGAACAGAGTCAGCTCGCAGGTGCCGGATACGCCGGGCAGAGTGATCAGCACGAGCTCGAGCAACCGCTGGCGCTGGTGGACGGAAGCCTGGAACGCGTTCACTGCGAATCCACTGCGAGGGACCGGCGCGGGGACGTTCGAGCTCACGGACCGGCTCGAGCGCGACACGCAGCTCGCCACGACCGAGCCGCATTCGGTGCCGCTCCAGTTTCTGAGTGAGACCGGGATCGTCGGGTTCCTGCTGTACGCCGGGGTGATTGCCGCGGGGGTGATCGCGGTGCTGCGCCGGGACCGGACGCGCGTGTGGCTGGCGCTGTCACTGGCGTGGCGCTCTGCGTCGTCCATTCCTTCGTCGACATCGACTGGGACTTCCTGGCGGTGCTGGGACCCTTCTTCCTCACCGTGGGGGCACTCGTGTCCCCTCCTGTCGTCGAGAGGTCTCCGGTCACTGGGCGCCGCTGGCTCACCTCGGCTGCCGTGGGCGTCTGTGCCGTCGCGGCGCTTTACTCGTTGGCTTCGCCGTGGCTCGCGACGAACCGCGTCTCAGCCGCTCTCGATGCCTTGACGAACGGGAATATCCGGCAGGCGCGAACGGATGCGTTGTCGGCGCGGGCGTTCAATCCGCTGTCGGTCGACGCGCTCTTCGCGCAGGCTCTGGTCGAGCGGAACGCCAAGGCGCTGACGCTGTACAGGAAGGCCGTCGACCTCGAGCCGAAGAACGCGGAGACCTGGTACGAGCTCGGCTCCTTCGAGCTGATGAGCTTGCGCCGCCCGCGCGCTGCGTACCGCGACCTGAATCACGCGTACACGCTCGACCACAACATCTTCGGGCCCGGGACCCTGCCGGGTCGTGCCCTCGACGCGGCCCGCTGTCAGATCGACCCGGCTACCTGCCCAAAATGAGCACGAGGTGCGCTCCCAGCAGCTGAGCTGGGTGCATCCCGTCGAGCGGCCGCACGATCCGGATGTGGAGGTCGCGTCCGAGCCGCTTGCCTTCGGCGACGTAACCGGGGCGGTACATGATCAGTGTGCGCGGCGTGTCGCCGGCGGCGTTGCCGATCTGGCCGAGGAGGTAGCCGTGGGCGGTGACCCTGTCGGCTGCGGCGTGTGCGGCGCCGGAGACGCCGCCGCCGTTCAGCACCATGACGGAGGTCTCGGCGCGGCCGAGCTCGGGCTTCTTGGCCGGCGCGGGCTGGGCGGTGCGAACCGGCGGCGTGCTCGCGGCCGCGGCGCTCTCGCGCAGGTGGCTCGCGAGCGGGTTTCCGAAGACGAAGAGCCCGATCGCAGCGAGAACGATGAGCTCGATCGTCGCGACGGCGCTGACGGCGATGGTCGCGCGGCGCCAGGGCCGGATCGGATCGCTCAGATCGTGCACATGCTGCATCGCCCGGAGCGAGTTCGTCTTGCGCGCCCCCGCTCCTTCAAGCCCGTTCGGACCGTGCCAGGGACAGTCCCTGGACACGTCCGAACGTCACGACCCTGGAGCCGTCGTAACCCGACATGCCGGCTCGAGCCACGACGGGGACTGTCCCCGACATGTCCCGGCGCGACAGGTCCTCGGCACGGCGACTTTGGACGGGATGGGTGTCACGAATGTGTGACTTTTCTTCCACACCCGGCTCGCGCGGGCACGTCTGGCCGCTTCGCGGCGCATATGTTCGACGGCGGCACGCCGCGGTCCCAGGATCCCGAAGGCTGCTCGAGGTGTATGTAAGGGCCTCGCTTGCGCGGGGCCTTCGTGTTTCCGGTTCGTACGGTCTATTCTCGAAGGCCTGAGCCCGACACTCGCCGCTTCTGCGCCGGACGATCGCTCGCTGGTCGAGCGGTTCGACGCATGGAAGCGCACCGGCATTGGACGGCTCGCGCTGTACGGGATCATGGTCGGCGCCGTCGCGGGGCTGTATTACGCAGCCGGCCGCGCCGGGCTCCACCTTGCCTACCTGCACGGCACGGTCACAGCGCTGTGGCCGCCGGTCGGCGTCGGCGTCGCCGCGCTGGTCATTCTCGGCCCCGGGATCTGGCCCGGAATCGTCATCGGCGATCTGCTACTCGCCGACTTCTCGACGCCGTGGGGGACGATCGTCGGTCAGACGGTCGGGAACACGCTCGAAGTCGTCGTGGCGGCGGTGCTGTTCCGCCGACTGACACAGAAGCGAATCGCGCTCGAGCGGGTCTGGGACGTCCTCGCCCTCGTCGCGTGCGCCGCCCTCGGAACGCTGATCAGCGCCGTCTTCGGCGTCGTCTCGCTCAGGCTCGGCGACGTGATCAAGGCGGATGAGTTCGGCAGTGTCTTCCGCACCTGGTGGCTCGGCGACTTTTCCGGCGCGCTCGTGTTCACGCCGCTCATCCTCGTCTGGGCGGCGCGCAGAACGTGGCGGATGCCGCCCATGCAGCTCGCCGAGGCCGTGCTTCTCCTCACAGTCCTCATCGTGCTGATCGAGGTGCCGTCGCAGCGCGACGTGCCGTACATCGTCTTTACCGTGTTGATCTGGGCGGCGCTTCGCTTCGGGCCGTTCGGTGCTGCCACTGCGCTCGCGATCACGTCGTCCTTGACGGTGTGGAACACCGCGCACGGCTCAGGACCATTCGTGCGGGCGTCGATCACGCATAGCGTGCTCGCGAGCCAGCTGTTCGTGACGGTCGCCGCGCTGACGTCGCTCATCCTCGCGGCCGTCACGGCGGAGCGAACCGCGAGCGAGCGCGCGCAGCAGGCGCTCACCGACGAGCAGGCTGCGTTGCGACGGATCGCCACGCTCGTCGCGAGTGAGGCAGCATCGGACCGCGTCTTCGAGCAGGTGACGGTCGAGGCGGCCCAGACGCTTGGAGCGTCGGCGGCCAGCCTCGCACGCTTCGACGAGGACGGCACGGTTACGTTCGTCGGCGGCTGGAGTGACACGGGCCGGCTCGCGTTTCCGGTCGGTTCGCGCGTGCCAGTCGAGGAGACCGGCGTTCTCGCGGAGATCCGAAAGACAGGCCGACCCGAGCGGATCGACGATTACAAGGGCCGGGCGCCAGAGATCGTGGAACGGCTGAGCAGCTTCGGCTACGGCTCGGCGGGCGCCGCGCCGATCAGGGTTGGCGGCCAGGTCTGGGGCGCCCTCGTGGCGGCGGCACCACGCGACGAACCACTTGCACCGGGATCAGAGCGCCGTCTCGCCGACTTCGCCGAGCTCGTCGCGCAAGCGCTGGCGAACGCCGATGCATACAGGAAGCTCGCCGCGTCACGCGTCCGGATCGTCGAGGCAGGTGACACCGAGCGCCGACGTCTGGAGCGAAACCTGCACGACGGCGCGCAGCAACGACTCGTTTCCCTGGCACTCCGGCTCCGAATGATCAGAGCGAGCCTGCGGAAGGACCCCGAATCCGCGGAGGCGCTTCTCGCCGAAGCGAACCGCGAGCTCGATCACGCGCTCGAAGAGCTCCGGGAACTCGCGCGCGGGATTCACCCGGCCGTTCTCACCGATCGAGGTCTCGAGGCTGCGGTCCGCGCACTCGCCGACCGCGCTCCGATCCCGGTCGAGCTCGCTCGGCTTCCGGAAGACCGGCTGCCGGACTCCGTCGAAGCGGCGATCTACTACCTCGTCGCCGAGGCGATCACGAACGTCGCGAAGTACGCGCAAGCGACATGCGCAAGCGTTGCCGTCGAACGGTCGAACGGGTTTGCGACGGTGGTCGTGCGCGACGACGGAATCGGAGGCGCGGAGCCTGTCCCCGGCTCGGGACTCGTCGGTCTCGCGGATCGCGTCGAAGCGCTCGGCGGTCGGCTGCACATCGAAAGCCCGCCGGGACAAGGCACACAGCTCACCGCCGAGATCCCCGTGCCAGACGAGGCTGAAGCGATAGACCTGTGAATCCTGAGGACCGGACTGAGCGTTTCGATGAGGCCGGTGATGCGACACGACGCACGAGGCTGGCGACCGAACGGACCTACCTGGCGTGGTGGCGAACCGGGCTGACGTGTCTCGCCGTCGGCTTCGGTGCAGGACGGCTGGTGCCGGACCTGTCGCAGGGCACGACCTGGCCCTTCGAGGTGATCGGAGTCTCGTTTGCGCTCGTGGGCGTCGGGTTCATCGCCTACGGCTATGTTCGGCAGAAGCAGGTTGAGGAGGCTCTCGATCGTGCCGAGTACGCGCCTCTGAATAATCGCGCCGCGTTGGTGTTCGCGTCCCTGGGCGTGCTTCTCGGACTCGCGACACTGGTACTGCTACTCGTTCATCCGACCTAGCCAACCTCCAGGACAGCTAGCGCATTCCGAACGTCGCGTGGCGTTAGTGTCTGCGCAATGGAATACGTGAACCTTGGCGGGACGGGGCTGCGCGTCTCTCGCGTCTGCCTCGGGATGATGAGCTTTGGCAGGCACGAGACGCGGCCGTGGGCGCTTGACGAGGCGGCTGCGGATCCGATCGTGCGCAGGGCCGTCGAGGGCGGGATCATCTTCTTCGACACGGCCGACGTCTACAACGGCGGTCAGAGCGAGGTCGTCACCGGCCGGGTGCTGCGCAAGCTCTTCGGCATGCGCGAGGAGTACGTCGTCGCGACGAAGGTGCACGGTCGGACCATGCGGGGCGAGAACGGGCGCGGCCTGTCGCGCAAGCACATCCTCGCTTCGATCGATGCGTCGCTCGAGCGGCTCGGCCTCGACTACGTCGACCTCTACCAGATCCATCGCTGGGACAAGACGACGCCGATCGACGAGACGATGGGCGCGCTGCACGACGTCGTGAAGGCCGGAAAAGCCCGCTACATCGGCGCGAGCAGCATGTACGCGTGGCAGTTCGCGAAGGCGCAGGGCGTCGCGCCGACGCCGTTCGTGTCGATGCAGAACCACTACAACCTGATCTACCGCGAGGAGGAGCGGGAGATGATTCCGCAATGCATCGACCAGGGCGTCGGCGTGATCCCGTGGAGCCCGCTTGCTCGGGGCCTGCTTGCGCGGGGGAACGAGCAGACGACGCGCGCCGGGAGCGATCCGTTCCTGGAGTCGCTCTACAAGCCCGAGCTCGATCGGCTGGTGATTGAACGCCTGACGGAGGTGGCCGGCGTCCGCGGTGTCGCGCCGGCCCAACTTGCGCTCGCGTGGCTGTTGCACAAGCCGGGCGTGACCGCGCCGATCGTCGGCGCGACGAAACTCGGGCACATCGAGGACGCGCTCGCGGCCGCGGATGATGCTCGACTGCTTGCGTTGGCGAGATCGCGGCAACGGCGGAGATGCCTTCGCGGGTATGTGCGATGCGTCCGTCTCGATGATCGAGCTAGGCTAGCGCACCGGCTCGCAGGCGACCAGCCGAGCTGGGCTAGTCCACCGGCGGCGTAGCGGGCAGAAGCTCGCGGGCCGCTTCCAGCTGATCTTCGCTAACGAGGATTTCTCGCCATCCTCCAGCGCCGCCCATGCCTTGAATCGCAACATCCGTTGGGCGGTCGCCGCACCTGATTCCGTTCTCGCGTAGCAGGGAGCAAAGGATGTCGGCCTCAGCCTGGCTTCCAACGGCCGTCAGGTGGACAGGCGTCTCCATCGGGAGACAGTGTCGCAAAGTCGGACAGAGCTACGTGGAGGAGATCCAGGCCCACGTTTCCGCGAGGCCCTCGTCGAGTGAGTGCTGCGGCCCCCAGCCCAGCTCGGTCCGCGCGCGCGACGGGTCGAGGACGCTTCGCTGCAACTCGCCCGGGCGGGCGTCCGCGAACTCCGCGGCGCGCGTGACTCCCGCGACGCGCTGGATCCGCTCGTACAGGTCGAGCACCGAGGTCTCGACGCCGCTGCCGACGTTCAGCACGCCGCCGCCGTGCTCCGCCGCCCCCAGAGACGCCGCGACGACGTCGGCGACGTAGACGTAGTCGCGCGTCTGCGTCCCGTCGCCGAAGATCTTCGGCGTCCCGCCCTCGCGCAGCCGGTTCATGAAGATCGCGACGACGCCGGCTTCGCCCTTCGGATCCTGGCGCGGCCCGTACACGTTCCCGAACCGCAGCGACACGTGGCCCGTGCCGTACAGGCGGTTGTATGCCGCGAGGTACTCCTCGCCCGAGAGCTTCGACACGCCGTAGGGCGCGAGCGGCTCGCGCGCGTGATCCTCGTCCGCCGGCCCGTCGCACTCGCCGTAGATCGCGCCGCCCGTCGAGCTGAACACGACCTTCGTGCCGTGCCGCCGCGCGGCCTCCAGCACGTGCAGCGTCCCGACGACGTTCACGTCCGCGTCGAAGTCGGGACGCTCGACCGACACGCGTACGTCCGCCTGCGCCGCCAGGTGGAAGCAGAGCTCGGGGCGAGCCTCGTCGAAGACACGCCCTGTGTCGGCACGGATGTCTCCCTCGTGCACACGCGCCTCAGCGGGAACGTTCTCGCGCTTCCCCCGGGAGAGGTCGTCGAGGACGTGCACCTCGTCGCCGCGCGCGACCAGCGCATCGACGACGTGCGAGCCGATGAAGCCCGCGCCTCCAGTGACGACCGCCCGCACGCGCCGTATCGTACGGCCGCGGTGTTCGTCACCTTCGAAGGCCTGGACGGGTCCGGCAAGACCACGCAGGCGGAGCTCCTCGCCGAAGCGCTCCGCGCGGACGGACGAGACGTCGTCTCCACCCGCGAGCCGGGAGGCACACCGCTCGGGGAAGAGGTGCGCCGCCTGCTGCTGGAAGGGGTGGAGATGGGCCCGTGGGCCGAGGCCGCCCTCTTCACCGCCGCCCGGGCCGAGCTGGCCGCGACCGTGATCGCGCCCGCCCTCGCCGCGGGCCGGGACGTCGTCTGCGACCGCTACCTCGACTCCTCGCTCGCCTACCAGGGCCTCGCGCGGGGCCTCGGCGTCGAGCGCGTCCTCATGCTGAACCTCAACGCCACCGACGGCCTGCTCCCCGACCTGACCTTCGTCGTGCTGGTCGATCCCGAGGTCGCAGCTGAGCGCAGCTCGGGCAGCGACCGCATCGAGCGCGAGGGGCTCGAGCTCCAGCGGAAGGTCGACGCCGCGTACCGCGAGCTGGCGAGTATGTTCCCGAACCGGATCACGACGGTGGACGGCAACCGGCCGCCCGAGGTGATCGCAGAGGAGATCCGTGAACGCCTTCGAGAGCTTTCCTGAGCAGGCCGAGGCCAAGCGCCTGCTGCGGGCGGCCGTCGCGGACGAAGGGCCTGCGCACGCGTACCTCTTCCACGGCCCGTCCGGCGTCGGCAAGCGCGCGGCTGCCATCGAGTTTGCCGGCGAGCTCATCGGAGACCGCGGCCGTGTCGAGCGCGGCGCGCATCCCGACCTCTACCTCATCGAGCCGGTCGGGGACCAGATCCGCATCGACGACATCCGCGAGCTCCGCCGCGATCTGCACATGCGGCCGTTCGAGGCCGACCGCCGCGTCTACCTCGTCTACAGCGCCGAGACGATGAATGAGGACGCCGCCGACGCGTTGCTCAAGGACCTCGAGGAGCCGCCGCCGTATGCCGTCATCGTCCTCGTCGCCGACGACCTCGGCCCGCTGCCCGACACGATCCGGTCGCGCTGCCAGCTCGTTCCCTTCACCCGTCTCTCCGAGCGCGCGATCCGCATGGAGATCGACGCGCGCGCCCCCGGGCTCTCCCCGAACGAGGCCGCGTCGCTCGCTCGGCTCGCGGCGGGCCGCCTCGACCGCGTCACACGTTTGCTCGATCCCGAATCCACCCGACGACGCGACACGCTGCTCGAGGTCGCCCGCTCGGTCTACACCGATCCGGCGTTCGAGCCGGGCGCTGCCGCGCAGCGCCTCCTCGACGGCGCACGCGAACGTGCCGCCGAGGCGAAGGTGAAGGCCGAGGAGGCTCTCGAGACGCTCGACCTGCCGGCGCGTGAGGCCGAGCAGCGCGTCCGCCGGGCCGCCCGCGGCGCCGAACGTGACGAGCTCCTCGCCTCGCTGGAAGAGCTCGCCTCCTGGTACCGGGACCTGGTCGTCGTCGCCGTCGGCGCGGAGAGCGCGGTCGTCCACGCCGACCGGCTCGACCTCCTCACCCAGGACGGCAAGACGGAGCGACTCGCCGGGGCCGAGCGCGCCGCCGAGCTCACGCGTGAGACCTGGCGGGCCTTCGAGGAGTTCAACCTCAGCCCCCCGCTGGCCCTCGAGGCGCTCTTCGTCAAGCTCCGCCGCGAATTGGGCGCCATCCCGGTTCTGGCCTAGCCCCTCGTTCTAGGGGTCGCCCGCCCTCCCGGGCCTGCCGACACACCACGTACGAGCGCCCCGCAGAGCGCTCCGCAGCAGGAGGACCGGTGGCCGCAGTTCCGCAGATAGGTCGGGCAACCCGCGTCGAGCGACCAGTCGCTCCGGGGGTCAACGCTGCCGCCGAGCTCTACGAGCGCTACTCGGAGCAGATCTTCGGCTACTGCCAGCATCAGCTGGGCTCGCGCGAAGAGGCGGAGGACGCCGTTCAGACAACCTTCATGAACGCCCTGCGCGGCCTGCAGCGCGGCATCGTCCCGGAGCTCGAGTCCGCGTGGCTGTTCAAGATCGCGCACAACGTCTGCCTGTCCCGGCACCGCTCGTCCTGGCGCCGCGGCAAGGTCGAGTCACCGAACAACTTCGAGGTCCTGCAGGAGGTCGTCGCAGGGCCGGACCACGTAGCGGACGAGCTCATCCGTCTCCAGGACGTCCTCGAGGAGATGCCGGAGAACCAGCGCCGCGCGATTCTGTTGCGCGAGTGGCAGGGGCTCACCTACAAGGAGATCTCGACCGAGCTTGGCCTGACCCAGGGCGCCGTCGAGACACTGATCTTCCGCGCACGACGCGCACTCGCTCAGGGCCTGGAGCAAGACGCGGACACGTGGAAGAGACGGCTGCGCCGCGGCGCCGACGTCGGCGGCGTATTCGCTTGCGTGAAAGCGCTGCTCGGCGGCGGCGGCGCGGCAGCCGTCAAAATCACTGCCACCGCCCTCGCGGTCGCGACCACGGCGGTGGCGGCCGCCACCACCGAAGGACCGAGGCACGACGCGTACCACGTGAGCCTCGGCAAGCTGCCCGCGCCGACGACGATTCACGTCACGCGCGCTGCCGCGCCGAGAGCCTCGGCGCTGACTAACGCGACACTCGCGCACTACACGATGACACGAACCGGAAACGCCGCGAGCTCAGGCGCGCGGATCCTCCCGAAGCCTGTCTCGCTGCCCACCTCGCAAGCCGCCGAGGCGACTAACGCGACGGCACCCGACACATCCTCGGCGCCGACTCCCACGCCCGAGCCTGCGCAGACCGAGGCGGCGCCTACTCCTCCTGCAGCGACGATCGCGGGGCCTGCCGCGGCGCCGTCCGACAACGGCAGGGACAAGAAGGACGAGCGCACGCCGCTGGCGACAACTCTGCCGACCGAGACGACGCCTGCTCCGGCTTCCGCTCCCGAGCCCGATCCGGCGCCACCTGCCGATCCGCCCGCCGACCCCGAGCAGGGCCCGACCGACACGGGCAAGCCCGACAAGCCCGACAAGCCGGATAAGCCCGGCAAGCCCGAGAAGCCCGGCAAAGACAAGTAGCGCGCGGCAACCAGGCGCCCTGACGCGGTCGGGAGGCCGCACAAGCTGGCGCTAAACTGAGCCGGCTGCCGACGTAGCTCAGCTGGTAGAGCACTTCACTCGTAATGAAGGGGTCCCCAGTTCGAATCTGGGCGTCGGCTCTCTTTAGAAGCCCTGCTACGACGGGGTTTTCGTCTTCTAGAGGCTCGTCTGCTTCCGGCCGGCTGAGCCCCGTTGGGGCACAGATAGGGCACGTCGCCTTCGGCTTGGCTGCAACGTTCAAGGCTGCTGCGGGCCAGCCTGCGGGCCAGTCTCAACTCTTCTAGTCGCCGGCGACGCTATGGGCCGATCCGCTCGTGGGACAAGCCGCTGGACCTTCGCCAGCACCGCCAAGATCCTGCAGGGTGTCGTACTCGACTCTGGACGTTGCTCGCGAAGACCGCCAGGTCCGTTCTATTGGTCCGGTGACGCCGCCGAAATCCTGGCGCGCTTGCGTGGCTTGCCGGATAACGGTGGGCCTGAGGTATCCGCTCGGAGTTCGCGTGAGAGCCATTTCCCTCCGACGCGTTTTTAGGCCGCAGTTTTCTTACGCTTGTGCTTGGCGACCTTGCCCGGCCACACGCCGGTTCCGCGGGCGAATCCTGTCGCGAAGGTGCGATCGACGAACGCCTTGACGCCTGCAAAGACGGCACCCTCTAGCGTTGCCGCGACTACGACCTCCGCCCAGCCGCGCTCCTGCTCCATCGCCTTAGGCATCTCGGTCTCACCGGCGAGAAACCTCCACATTCGCGTGAAGATTCCGCCCGCGACCTTGCTCGCGACCCGGCCGGCCAGGATCCCGAACGGCACATAGAGCAACTTCGGCCGTCTCGCCAACGCCGTCGCGACCAACGCGAACCCAACCGCTACCCAGCGGGGTTTATCAGCCAACCCGTTCCCACCCGTCTGTCCGCAACATCAGCGTCGCGAAAGCGAGTCTACAATCCGAGCCGTTTTTCTAGATTGGCGACGAGTGGTTCGCGCGCCTCCTGCAGCCTTTCAGCCCCCGCGCGTGCTCGACCCAGTGCGTCAGGCGCCCTAGCAGCGTCCGTTTCGGCCGCGGCAGCTCGATCTGCTCGGGCTCGCCGTTGCGATCGGGATCGGCCGTCATGGCGTGCCGCGGCGTTGCTTCTCCGTTTCGTGCCAGTGCGCCCACACAGGCGAGAAGACCGCGCAGACGAGCGACATTGTGATCAGCACGAACACGGCGCCGATGAACGTGATCACGACGCCGAACGAGCCGAAGGTCTTGCCGTTCGCATTCAACGGAGCCGCGAGGAACAACGGTGAGGTGGCAGCTGTCCCACCGATGACGACGGAGGCGAGCAGCGCGCCCGGGAGCAGCGCGCGCAGGCCGATCTTCCGGTGCAACAGGAAGCGGGGCACCCAGAGCCAGAACACCGTCGAGCCGATGAGCCAGACGGGCACGAGCACGAGCCAGCCCGCGTCGTGCAGCCGCGTGGCGGCGATCAGGGGAAGAGCGAGGACGCTGGTGAGGACGAAGAAGAAGATCGCGAACAATCCCTGGTCGGCCGGCGATCCGACCTTGACCTGCCAGGCGCGCGCGTAGACGTCCTGGTAGATCTGGCCGATGCCGATACCCCACAGCAGGAAGCTGATGAACACGGTGAGGCTCGCCGCCAGTGCGTTCGCCGAGGCGCTGCCGAACGTGCCCCGGACGAGATCCGCCGTGGCCCCGTTCAGCTTCAGATGCGTGACCAGACGCTGCGCGAACACGTTCACGTCTCCGCTCGACGGGTGGGCGACGGCAGCTACCACGAGCACGGCCGGTAGCACCGACAGCGTCGAGTACACGGTCGCGGCACAACCCGAACTGCGGCTCGCGGCGAAGTAGCCGCGGAACCACTGCAGCGCCAGCCGACCGACACTCGTGTCGGCGCGGCGGCTCAACCAATCGTGCACCGCCTCCACACGACCGTGATCGGATGTCCTTTCGGCGCTGCTCACGGCTAGGTCGGCGCTGACCGGGGTTTGGCTTGGGCAGCGCCGGGCTGGATTGTTGGGATGCCTCCGGTGAAGAGCAGGGCGATGAGCGCGAAGAGTGCGAGGATCGAGGCGGCGACGCGCAGCCCGTCGATCCGGCTCTGCTCGTTGGTCTGCACGATCGCGTCGGCTGTCTTCGGTCGGACGTGCGCGTCGGAGAGCGCGGCCTTGAGGTCGGCGTCGGAGATGAACGGGACGCCGCCGGCGAGTTTCGTCTGTGCCTGGGCGGCGACGCGATCGGGGACGGCCGGGTTGTTCTGGACACCGGTGAGAAACGAGGCAGTCAACGCGGAGATGAGCACGGCGCCCGCGAGCGCTGTCCCGATTGAGGCGCCGAGCTGTGTGCCGGTGTTCTGGATGCCGCCCACCTCGCCGCTCTGCTCGTCGGGCACCGCCGACACGGTCACGGCCCCCAACTGGGAGGCGATCGAGCCGATCCCGGCACCTGCGAGCAGCAGCGGCCAGGTGACGATCTCCGCTCCGGCGCCGTAGTCGAGCAAGGCGACCAGGAGCACGAGTCCGGCGAACATGGCGATGAAGCCGAGGCGGATGACCCGCCGTGGGTTCGCGTTCGGGAACACCTTGGGAACTCCGGCCGCGAAGAGCAGCAGCATCAGCGAGAGCGGCAGCAGACGGACGCCCGTCGCGACCGCCGACAGACCGAGCGCGACCGACAGGAACAGCGGAACGACGAAGAAGATCCCGGCCTGCACGAGGAACAGGAAGAAGAACGAGGTGACGCCGTCGCGCAGCTGGATGTTCCGCAGCATCTTCGGGTCGATCAGCGCAGCCTGGCCGCGTGCGATACGCCGGTTCTCCCACATCGCGAACAGGCCGACCACCACACCGCCCGCGAGTACGAGCCAGATCACCGGCGAGAGCCCGAGCCACTCGGGAGCCCCCGGCTTGGGCCGGACGAACCCCCACGCACCCGAGCGCAGGATGCCGATCACGATCAGACCGAGCCCAGCCGCCGACAGTCCGGTGCCGACCAGGTCGAGCTTGACGCCCTTCTCGGGCGGTGTGTCGTTCACCCGCCGCGCCAAAGCGAGGATCACGATCACGATCACCACCTCGCCGACGAACACCCACCGCCACGAGGCATAGGTCGTGAACAAGCCGCCGATCACCGGCCCCACCGCGGCGGCGATCGCGCCGGCGGCCGCCACGAGCCCGTATGCCCGCGGCCGGTCCGGTTTTCCGAAGTTCGAGGCGACGAGCGCCACGATCGCCGGCATGATCAACACCGCGCCGAACCCCTCCAGGAACGACCAGCCGATGATCAACACCGGCAGGCTGTGAGACAGCGCCGTCGTCAGCGACCCGCACGCGTAGACGACGCAGCCGATCGTGAACGCACGCTTCCGGCCGATGATCTCCCCGACCCTCCCGCCGGTGATCATCAAAGACGCCATCACCAACGTGTACAAGGTGATCGCGGTCTGGATCCCGGTCACATCGGTCCCGACATCCTTGGCGACCGTCGCGATCGCCGTGTTCATCACCGTCATGTCCAGCGCCATCACGAACTGCCCCGCGCACAACGTGATCAGAACCAAGCCCGAAGCCTTGGCAGCAGCAGAGGAGGCGATCGGCGCAGTCGTCACAACGATGATCCAATTACCCCGACGCCCCGTGTGCGTTCCTGCTGCGTACACGGACGAAACTGACCGAGGGCCCGCGGCGCGTGCGATTCGCACCGGCCGGTCCACCGGTTGAAACCATGCTCATGCCGGGACGAGCTCAGCTCTTGCCCACCGGAGCATTCCGGCTCGTGGGCAGGAGGCCGGCACTCTCGGCCGATTCCACTGCCTCGGCTCGGTTTGTGGCCCCGAGTTTCTTGTAGAGGTGCTCGACGTGGGTCTTCACCGTTGGGCGACCGATGCCAAGGTGGTCGCCGATCGCGGCGAGCGTCCGATGCGTTGGGAGTAGGGTGAGGACGGCTGTCTCGGTCGGCGTCAGATGGACCGCCGTGCGAGCTGCTCTCTTGCGAAACGCTCTTGGCTGACGGGGCATGCGCCGAACGCTACGCACGCGGCGGCTGATCCCTCATCGGCCAAAGTGGCTGATATTCTCGCGTCCGGAAACCGGTCTGAGCCTGGGCGTCGCCGGGGAGCGCGCCGGTAAAAGGGGGCCTGACCGTGGCCGTGATCGATGAATCGCAGTTAGAACTTCGAGTCCTCCGCGGGCCTACCCTGGTGCTCGGGTCGCGGTGCCTGTCGGCAGCGTTGCGCGTTTCTCAGGATCGCGCTGCCGGGGTGTAGGCCGGAGCTATGGCGAGTGCTTCTCCTCCTCTCGAGCGCCGGCGCCCGCTGGAGGCGTCTGCGGTTCTGGTTCCGCCTGTGCGGTCGGATGCGGTCGCGCGGGACCGCCTCGCTTCCTTGCAGGAGGTCGTGCAGCGCAGCCGGGTGGTACTGGTTTCTGCTCCGGCGGGTTACGGGAAGTCGACTCTCGTCGCGCAGTGGCGTGACCTGGATCCGAGGGTGAGCGGCTGGGTGCAGCTCGCATACGGCGACAACGACCCCGTGGCCCTGCTCGCCCGCGTGGCGGCCGCGCTCGAACGCACTGGCCCGGTCCGCGGTGACCTGCTCGAGGAGTTGTCACGAAGGACGCCGAGGATCGTCGAGGTCGCCCTTCCTCTTCTGGCTGCCGACCTTGGCGAGCGTGACCCGTTCACCTTGGTGCTGGACGACGTTCATCTCATCACGGCCAAGAGGAGCCGCTCGATACTCGGGTTCCTCGCCGAACAGGTGCCATCCGGCTCTCAGCTGGTACTGGTCGGGCGTGGAGATCCGGGAATGCGGCTCGCCCGCATCCGCGCATGTGGCGATCTGGTCGAGGTCGGGGCCGGGCTCCTCGCTCTGGACACGGAGGAGACGCGAGCCGTTGCCGCCCGCGGCGGTCTGGAACTGTCGAAGGAGGCGGCCGAGGCTCTGCGGGAGCGGACGGAGGGGTGGGCTGCCGCCGTCGCGCTGGCAACGATCTCGTTGCGAGACCGCGACGATGCCGCCACGAGGGCTGCCGGTCTCACCGGCACTCAGCAGCAGATCGCCGACTACCTCGTGGAAGAGGTAATTGCGCGCCAGCCGGGCAACCTCAAGACGTTCCTGCTCGGTACGTCGATCCTCGACAGGATGACCCCACCCCTGTGCGATGCGATGCTGGGCACGAACGACGCCGCGGATTCGCTCGAGGCCCTCGCGCGCTCGAATGCGTTCGTCATTCCGCTCGACGATCGCGGCGACTGGTTCCGCTACCACCACCTGTTCAGTGATCTCCTCCGAGCGGAGCTCAAGCGTCGCCATCCGGAGCTGCTCTCCGTGTACCTGGAGCGGGCAGCAGCTTGGTGCGAGCTGCACGGAAACCCTGAAGAGGCGTTTGCCTACGCGCACGAGAGCGGTGATCTCGCGCAGGCCGGCAGGATCGCCATCAGGCACTGGGACGAGCTCACAGGTCGCGGGCGGATCGAGACTTTGCGGCTCTGGCTCGACCGCTGCACCGACGAGGAGATCGAATCGGACGCCCAGCTTTCGATCGCGGCAGCCTGGGTGGGTGTGCTGCTCGGCGATCCGGTCCGAGCAAGGCGGTTCGTCGCCGCGGCCGAGCGGAAACCGCTTGATGTGTCATCCGCCGACGGGGCGACATCACTTCGATCCGCACTCGCGATTGTCCGATTAGCCGTGGCCCCCAACGGAATCCACGGGATGCTGCGCGACGCCGAGTTCGTCTACACCGCGGAGAAGCATCAGAGCACCAGGTGGCTTCTCAGCGCCTGCCGCGCTCTGGGGACGGCGAACGCTCTCCTGGGCCGACCCCAAGAAGCGATCGATGTGTTCGGTGAGGCGCTCGCGCTGTCAAGCCACCGGCCGGAGCTCGCGCACATACGACTCTACTGTCTCAGCTATATGGCCTTCGCGGCCGCAGAGATGGGCGATCGGCGAAACACGCAGAGATGGGCGGTCGAAGCGCTACAGGTAGTCGAAGAAGCGCGTCTCGAGGAGATAGCCCAGAGCACCATCGCCTACGCGGCAGGAGCGCTGGCGCAACAGCAGCGCGGGGACCACACGGAGGCCGCGCGCCAGCTCGATAACGTCCGGCGGCTCCGCCCATTGCTCCGCGGCGTCCCGTGGCTCGAAGCCGATTGCGCGGTACGCTGCGCCGATATCAGCCTGAACCTCGGCGACCTCGCCGGCGCCCTCGAGTTCGCGCGGGTTGCGAGCGACGCGCTCCAGGGCTACCCCGACGCTGGAACGCTTCCCGCGCGGCTGCAGCGTTTCGAAGAGCGGATCAGGCGAGGGAAGGGCTACGAGCTCACACCGGCCGAGCTCCGGCTCATCGGCTTCCTGCCGACGCATCTCTCGCTCCAGGAGATCGCCGATCGTCTCCACCTCTCACGCCCGACCGTCAAGACTCAAGTAGCCTCGATCTACCAGAAGCTCGGTATCAAGAGCCGGTCCGAAGCCGTCGAGATCATCGAGCAGTCCGGCCTCGGAGCGAACGACGGCCGGCCCACGATCCCGGACCCGGACTCCGACTGAGCCCGCGGCCACTGTAGGCGCCCGCGCAGGTGTGGGCGCGCGAGATCCGCCTATGTTGGCCGATGACGGGCAGGTCGTCTCCCTTGTGGCGTTGCGTCGTCGACCGAACGGATCGACAGAAACCGCGTGATCGGCAGCCGGTCGTGGTGCGAGAAGGAGTGCACGATGTCAGGAGCACACGAGGCGCCTGTTGATCTCGATATCGCGGCGTAGGACGATCACGACGCGGCCAAGGTCGACTGGGACACGATCAACCAACTCGCAGACAGCGGCGTGATCAAGGTCGACAGGTAGTGCTCGTAAGCCGCCGCTTCGAGGTCAAGATTTCCACGTCGACAACCACGTGCAACCCACCGCCAAGGGCGCCCGGTCCTGGCACCGCGCCGTGCTGAGCTCCCAGGGTAGGCGCCGCCCAACGTTCACTCGGGTCGAGCGCTCCGATCGTGTGCGTGGCCGTATGGGCGCGGGTGAGAGATATCGGCCATTGTGGCCGATGGCGGGCCGATCGTCTCCGTCGTAGCGTTGGGGCCGTCGACCAATCGGGTCGAGACAAACTGCGTGACCGGCCGCTGGGCCGGTCGCGGTGAGAGAAGGAGGCACCATGGCATCTGAAGACAACACTCCTGTTGATCTGTACATCGCGGCTTACGCCGATCCGGACGCTGCCCAGGGCGACTGGAGCGCGATCAAGGAGATGGCGAAGGAGAAGACGATCACGGTTGACGGCCTCGTGCTTGTCAGTCGCGGAATGGACGGGAAGATCGACGTCAAGGACGACTTCCACACGGTGGGTCATGGAGCGGCCTGGGGTGCCGGCGCCGGGCTGCTTGTTGGCCTGATCTTCCCGCCTGCATTGCTTGCCTCGGGGCTCGTCGGCGCTGCTGCTGGCGCCGGGGTCGGCGGGCTCGTCTCTCATGCCGAGAAGAGCGAGATCAAGGACGAGGTTCAGGATGACGTTCCGCCCGGTAGCTCCGCGATCGTGGCGCTGTTCGAGGAGCGCTGGGCGGCGGACATTCAAAAGGCGCTGCCCAAGGCGGACAAGGTCTCGAAGCACGAGGTCGACAAGCAGAGTGCCGAGAAGGCGAAGGCTGCGGCGCCGAGCGCTTAGGCAGCTGGTCCCGCCCTGTCCTCCATGACGTGAACCGGGGGCAGCGCAGGGCAACGACGCCGAGGACCAACATCCAGCAACGTTGGGAGGGAACTCGATGAGTGCCGAAGGCAGTACCGCAACTGATGAGGCGAGCAAGCGGTCGAGCAAGGCTAGGCGGGTCGAGCATTTTACGGTGGAGGAGCGGGTCGCGAGGGGGAAGGCGGTGCGGGCCGATGTTCCGCGTTCGGCGCAAGCGGAGTGGGAGCCGTCGCCGGATCGTGTGAGTCCGGTTCGGTTGTTGGAGGAGCAGGCGGAGACGCGGGTGCCGGAGCTGGTGCCGATTCGGTATGGGCGGATGTTGGTGTCGCCGTTTACGTTCTATCGGGGCGCGGCGCTTCTGATGGCGGCTGATCTCGCGAACACGGCGAGGACGGGGCTGCACACGCAGCTGTGCGGTGACGCGCATCTTTCGAACTTCGGTGCGTTCGCGGCCCCGGACCGTCGACTGGTGTTCAGCGTGAACGATTTCGACGAGACGCTGCCGGGCCCATTCGAGTGGGACGTGAAGCGGCTCGTAGCGAGTTTTGCCGTCGCCGGCCGCGATCGTGGGTTCGACGACAAGCAGCGCGAAGGGGTCAACCTGGCGGTCGGAAAGGGGTACCGGGAAGCGATGAGCGGCTACGCCGCGAGGGGCAACCTCGACCTCTGGTACACGCGTGTGAACGTCGAGGATCTGATGGCCGAGGTGCAGCGGGTCGCGACGGTGAAGGAACGCAAGCGGGCCGAGCGGAACGTGGCGAAGACGCGGACGAAAGACAGCCTCAAGGCGTTTGCGAAGCTGACCGAGATCGTCGATGGCGAGCCGCGCATCATCGGTGACCCGCCCACCGTGACGCCGATCGAGGACCTCTTCCCCGCCGACCGCGCGCACGAGTTCGAGGGCGTCCTGCACGGTATCTTCCGCTCCTACCGGCGCACCCTGCCGGGGGACCGCCGCAAGCTGCTTGAGCGTTACCGTTTCGTGCACGCCGCGCGCAAGGTCGTCGGCGTCGGCAGCGTCGGTACCCGGGCGTACATCGTGCTCCTGCTCGGCCGCGACGGCAACGATCCGCTCTTCCTGCAGTTCAAGGAGGCGGAAGCCTCGGTGCTTGAGCGGTTCCTCGGCAAGAGCGAGTTCGCTAACCATGGCCAGCGGGTCGTCGAAGGCCAGCGCCTTACCCAGGCGGCGAGCGACATCATGCTCGGCTTCGTCAAGGTCGAAGGCGTCGACGGCGTCAAACGCGACTTCTACATCCGTCAGCTCTGGGACGAGAAGGGCAGCGCGCTCGTCGAACTGATGGAGCCCACGATCATGACCTTCTACGCGAAAGCCTGCGGTTCCGAGCTCGCACGTGCCCACGCCCGCGCCGGAGACGCGATCGCGATCGCGAGCTACCTCGGTACTAACGACACCTTCGACCGTGGTCTTGCCCTGTTCGCGGAGTCATACGCGAACCAGAACGAACGCGACTACAACACACTCACCAAAGCCGTCAAGGACGGGACCATCATGGCCGAGACGGGCGTCTAGCACGGCCTTGACTGTGAGGATCCTGATCGGGCAGCCGCGAGGGCGGTTGCGGACTCGCGTGCCGGCATGAGTGACGCGCCGACCGAGCCGGCGCCCGGCGGCGCCGGCCCGCCCCGTCACTCTCGCGTCCCGGCACGCGCGCACAAGGCGGCCGCGAAGGGCGCTGCGGTCGCCGAGCGTGGCCGTCTCTGGATCGAGAACCAACCGCCCGACTCACGGAAGGGCGCGACGATCGGCTGGGTCCGCCGCTACCAGGCTTCCAGCGGGCAGCTTGTTCGCAGTCCTCCTCAGCGCGTACCTACTTCTGACCCTCATTCCCGTGTTCCTCGTCACCGCGAGCTACTCCTACAAGGATCCGACCGCGCTCGCCGACCGGATCGAGCACCGCCTCAGGCTGAAGGGCACGACCGCCCAGCTGTTCTCGTCGGTGATGGTCGGTACCGGGGAGCACAAGATCTCCGCCGTCCTGATCGCGATCATCGACCTCTTCTTCTTCGGGCTCGGGTTCCCCCGCGTGTTGCAGATCGTTCACGCCCGCTCCTGGGGGATCGACCTGGGCAAGTCGGTGCTCGCCGACCAGGCGCGGTATGTGGAGGTCCTCGTGGCTCTCGTCCTCGGTGCCGCGCTCTTCGTGGGTCAGACGCGGGCTCTCAGAGGGGAGCCGTCCTGGATCGGCTTCATCCTCGATCTCGGCTGGCTGGCGCTGCTGCTTGCCTTCTTTGTCTGGGCGCCGCGGATCTTGCTCCATCACCGCGTCACGATGCGCAAACTCGTCCCGGGAGCGGTCTTCACCGTGCTCTGCCTCGTGATCCTGCGGCTGATCTCCAGTCTGCTGTTCACCCACTGGCTGAACTGGTACTCGACGACCTACGGTGCGTTCGGGATCATCATCGCGATCTTCTTCTGGCTCATCCTGATCGGCACCGTGCTGGTCCTCGCCGCGGCCCTCTCACCGGCCCTCGCGCAGCGGCGCGACCTCCTCGAGGCTCACGCCGAGGATCGGTCGTGAGATGACTCGCATCGTCGTACTCGAGCGGCAGATGGCGCGGTTCCTCCGAAAGCCGGTCAGCGTGCGGGGCGCGGCAACTGTCATCGTCTCCACGACGGCGCTGATCGTCCTCGCAAGCGGCCTGCTGATGAGGGTGCTCGACCATCGCGAATACCCGAACGTCTTCATCGGGATGTGGTGGGCGATCCAGACCGTGACGACCGTCGGCTACGGGGACGTCACGCCCAAGGCGATCGCCGGGCGGATCGTCGCAGGTGCTCGTCATGCTCGAAGGGATCGCCTTCGTCGCGATCGTCACCGCCGCGGTCACCTCCACCTTCGTCGCCCGCGCCACCAAACAGTACGACGCCGCCGCAGCCGAAGCCGACAAGAAACGAGATGCGCAGATCGATTCGAGCCTCGCCGAGATCAACCAGCGCCTCGACAACGTCGAGACAATGCTGCGCGGCCTCGCAAAAAGCTGATCTGATGACTCATGAGCCAACTCACCAACGTGTTTTCGGTCAATCGGAAGGCATTCAGTCTGCCCGGCGGCGTGGCCATTGGCGGAATCCTGTTGGTGATCTGGTTCGCCATCGCCCAGCTTGGCCAACAGAAGTACGTCGTCAGCGTCATCTTCGCCGTGCTGACCACCGCCCTAAGCGACCCGGGCGGTGGATACCGGAAGCGGGCGTGGGGCATGGGTGCCTTCGGCCTTGGCGGTGCGGCGGTGACCGCCCTGGCGTTTTTCGTCGGAACCCAGGCCTGGGGATTCGTCGTCCTCGCCCTCTTCATGGTCACGTTGTTGGCCGGGTTGGCGGTGAAGTTCGGACTGCATCGATTCAGCGTGGGGCTGCTGCTCAACATCTGGTTCGTCGTCGCTGTCTTCCTGCCGATCAGTTACCGCGCCGATCGGATCAAGACCACCGGAGGGGACCAGGCGCTGGCGTGGCTGATCGGATCGGCAGCGTGGATCGCGTTGATCGGCATCGTGTGGTTGGCAAGCAGGCGCAAATGGCGGCCACCTCCGGTCATCGACCTCCCCGGTGAGCCCTTCGCCCCGGTCGAACTCACCCGACCGGTGGTGCTCTTCGCCCTGATACGGGCTTTGGCCCTCGCAGCATCCGCCACGATCGCCTACGGGTTCCACGAGCCTAACGCGGATTGGATGGTGATCGCCACGCTGATCGCCATCAAGCCCAGCATTGAGCAGTCCAGGCTGGTCGGCCTGCAGCGCGTCGTCGGTGCGGGCATGGGCGCTGTCGTGGCCATACCGATCTTGCTGGCGGTCCACGACAAGGACGCCTTGGTAGTGATCATCATCCTCCTAGCCGCGATCGGGGCTTCCATCCATGGCGTGAACTACGCCTACTACACGGCTGCCATCGCCGGTGCGGCCCTCATCGCCGCAGACCTGCCACACCCCACCAACTATGCGGCCGAGGGTCGCCGGGTGCTCTTCACGTTCGTCGGCGTCGGGATCGCCGTCGTGGTCATGTTCATTGCGGACCGCATGCAAAAACGTTCGGCAAAGGTCGCGCCGACACCCGCGTGAGTTGCTTGCAGAAAGCTTCGTGACACCCGCCAAGGAGTTCACCATTGCCGGCTGCATTTTCGGGTGGGGATCAGGTCCATCTGACCAATCCCCACGAAACTTCTCCTGGCCGGCGATTCAGGCGGTGTAACCCCCAGGATGGGGCCGCGTCGCCGGGCCGATTCGGGATGAAGCACGCCGTGCCACGGCGGAGCATGTCATGCCGCCAAACCTTCGCCCGCACGGGTGAGCGGTGAGTTCCGGGCTTGCGATTGTCGGTCTGACGTTGCTGCTGGTAGCTGCGGTATCGCGGCGTCTGTCGAGCACGCCGGTGACGCCGGCGATGGTGGTGACCGCAGTCGGCGTGCTCGTGGGGCCGCTGGTACTGAATGACCTTTCTGTGCGTCCGACGAGTTCGACCGTGCGGACGTTGGCGGAGGCCACGCTCGCGGTGGTGCTGTTCTCGGATTCCTCGCGCGTGAACCTGCGGGCGCTGCGGCGTGAGGCTTCGATGCCGCTTCGCCTGCTGGGCGTGGGGCTTCCGCTGACGGTCGTGCTCGGGGGGCTGGTCGCGGTGGTTCTGTTCGGGTCGTTCTCGCTCAGCGAGGCGTTGATTCTCGGCGTGATCCTCGCGCCGACCGACGCCGGGCTCGGCAGCGCGGTCGTCACGGACGCGAGACTTCCGCAGGTTGTGCGTCAGTCGCTCAACGTCGAGAGCGGCCTGAACGATGGGATCTGCGTTCCCCTGTTGTTGATCGTGCTGGCGACCGTGTCCGGCGCCGGCGGCGAGTCCCACCCGTTGCGTGTGGTATCCGAGCAGATCGGCTACGGACTGCTCGGCGGTGTCGCGGCGGGCATCCTCGCGGCGGCGGTCGTGAACGTGGCCGGAGGGCGGCAGCTGATTGACGATGCCTGGCGGCAGATCATCCCGGTGGCCGCTGCGGTGCTCGCGTACGGGATCGCGGTCGACCTGGGCGGGTCGGGGTTCATCGCCGCGTTCGTGGCAGGAGCGCTATTCGGCCTGATCGCCCGCGAGAACGTTGCCTCGACGATGGGGTTCACCGAGCAGACCGGAGCGTTGCTCGACAGCGTCACGTTCCTCGTCTTCGGTGCCGTGCTTCTCGGCCCGGTGTTTGAGCACGTGAGCTGGCAGATCGCGCTGTATGCCGTGCTGAGCTTGACGGTCGTGCGGATGCTGCCGGTGGCGATCTCGCTCTGGGGCAGCCACGCGCTTCGTCCGACGGTGGCGTTCATGGGCTGGTTCGGCCCACGCGGGCTCGCGTCGATCGTTTTCGCAGTGATCGTCGAAGACGCTCACCTCGCTCACGGCGGAACCATCGTCGCGGTCACCTACCTGACCGTCGGCATCTCGGTGCTGGTGCACGGGCTCTCGGCGGCGCCGCTTGTGAGTCGTTACGCCAACTGGTACCAAACCGCCGCGGACAAACGCCCGCCGGCGATGGAGAGCAAACCGATGCACGAGTACCGAACGCGTGGGGCCGGCACGCTGCCGAGCAGCTAACCGTTCGAATGCGGTCCCGTCGGCGGTGCTGCCGGCGTTTGCTCCCACACCCGCCGCCCGCTCGCAACGCGGCGACGTCGCCCGTCCTTCACTCAGTTCATCTAGGTGAACCCTCGAAACGGTCTGACGCACCCTCGGGACTTGTCCCAAGACCCGCCCCGAACGGTCGTCCCGTTCGAATCCCTCGCACGGCTGAGAGAAGACTGATGCTGGACCCGAGGGGCGCCGTTTGCGGCGACGCGCACATCATCGTCCCGCAGTCCGTCGCTTGCCGCGACGGCCTGGTGAACTTCTGCGCCACGTCTGCCGGTGGGACGTGATGAGCACGTAGATCGTCGTATTGCCGAGGTCGCCCCACTGGAGCGCCTGCATCTCGCCGAGCCGAAGGCCGTTCGGTCGAGCTCGCAGAGGGACGAGGTGCCTTCATCGCACCCAGGAGGTCGCCGGTTCGAGTCGGGCTAGCTTCTTCCGTCGTGGCCGGCTGCCGAATCGCAAGTTTGCTGTATGGCGCCTCGGTTCACCCTTTTTGGCCGATGTGATTGTTCGGCCGATGCTGCTTGAGTGGGTGCATGGCCAAGTGGGCGTTCCTCGTCGCTGCGGTTCTCCTGGTCGCCGGGTGCGGCTCGAGCAGCAGCAGCAACAGCACCACGACGACTGCGAGCGCGGCGTCTCAGCGAACCGCCTGGGCGAACAGTGTGTGCGCCCCGCTTGTGGCCTGGGAGTCAACCGTGAAATCGATTGCCACGCAGCTCAAGAGCCAACCATCAAAGTCTGCGATCTCGAGCTCGGCGAAGCAGGCCGAGACGGCGACGCAGACCGTAGTAAACAGCCTGAAGGCGGTCGGACAGCCGCCGACGCCGGCGGCCGACGAGGCCAAGAGCACGGTCGCGCAGCTCCGCACGGAGCTGAGCGACGGCGCCGACCAGGTCAAGAGCGAAACCGCGAACATCTCGGGCGCGCTGAGCATTGCCGCCGCGGGGTCCGCAGTCGCAGCGACCGCGAAGACCATGAAGAGTGAAGTCTCTTCGGCCGCGGCGAAGCTCAAGTCGCTCGGCCCGAACGGCGAGTGGAAGCTGGCGTTCTCCCAGGCCGACTCCTGCAAGACGCTCCAGAACTCCTGACGGCCGGGACCGGCCCCCCGCAATGGCCGGCCATGTAAGACGTTAACGGGGGCGTGCTGTTGCTGCCTAGTGGCTTGGACAATAGGCTCGGCTACCGGACGCGGTTACGCTCTGGCCATGCGTCTCTATGTACTTGTCGAGGCGGGCCCGCGGCGCGATAAATGTCTACCTCCGCGGAGGACGCGAGAGGTGGGTGTACGCATGTCCGATCAGAACTACGGTGGTGACCCGTGGTCGAACCCCAGCCAGAGCGAGGCCGGCAATGAAGATGGAATACAGTCAGACCGCTGATGCGCTCTACGTCAACTTCGTCGAGACCAATCGTGTTGCCCGCACCGTTGAGATCGACAACGGCACCCTGGTTGATCCCTTGCCGGATGGTCGCGTGGCTGGGATCGAGGTCCTTGTTCCCGCTCCTGCGCGGGCGCCTTCCACCCACGACGGAACGGGTGATTCCCGCTCGACCCATTCGTCCCAGAGCGTGTACAAGGTCTCACGGTCGCCTTCAGCCGCGTGGCGGATGTTCAAGTTATGGGGGCCCCTTCTAGTGTGCGGGGCAGCGCGCTCCCGATGCTTCGTGTTTGAGCCCGCTGTCTCGACCGACGCGGCTCAGGGAGTGGCGCGGCAGTAGCCACGCCGAGCATCTTAGTTTCAGCGGCGTCCTAGAATCGATCCGCAGTGCGAGGAGTGCCGGCAGCGCTGGGGCACATTCGGGGCACACGCGGTGGGGATCTCGCGGGTACGCGCGTACCCTGCGCGAGCGCGGGTTCGGCTCAACGGTGCTGCTTTGCGACCCTCTGAGGAACGGAAGGGAACGCGCTTCCCAGGGCCTGACTTCACTCGTAATGAAGGGGTCCCCGGTTCGAGTCCGGGCGTCGGCTCCTCTTTCCAGGCCGATTTCTCGTCAGTGCAGAAGCTTTGCCGAGCGCGTTGTCAAGTCGATTGACAAGTAGAGCCTCGGGAGAAGCCGTGCGGAAGCACGTCAGAGATGCCGTGGCCGCTCTGCGCGGCGAGCCGCCATTCCGGCGCGAAGGCCAAGCCCGAGGCCGCGTGCCCGCAGAGAGGCTAGGCGAGTGCGATGAACGCAATCGTCGCGATGACGACTACGAACCAGGAGACCGCGATTGAACGGGCGAACTCAACACCGGAAAGATGCCCATGAGCGAGCACGATCAGGTTGGTCAAGTTCGATCCCGGTAGCAGCAGCGAAGCTCCGTTCGCCATGAACAGAGCACCGTAGAGAAAGGGACGCTCGTGCACCGCCGCTGCCGGGCGGCGTCAAGGATGATCGGAGTCAGGAATACAACCGCGGTGACCACCATTCGCCTAGTGCGCGGGGGAGCGCTGCAATGCCGAAGAAGATGAAGAAGACCCACGGCACCAACACTCTCGGGTAGACGATAATGCCGACCAGGCCGATGACTGCAAGCGCCCATCCTGCGAGTGCGATAGCTCGATGGGCGGGGGTGTCACATTGACGCCGCATTAGACGTACTCCTCGCTTTGTCGAGCGGCAAGGCGGCGGTCTACTTGGCGCTCCCGTTCGGCATCGGGTAGGAACCAGCGCTCCGCGATTGCAGTCGGCACGACTGCCGAGAGAACGACAACGGTCACGAGCAGCGAGAACTGGGTCTTGTCGATGATCCCGGCGTTCAGCCCGTAAAGCGACGAGATCGTCCCGAACGTGAGGCCCGTGCTCATCAGCAACGTCGTGAACGTGCCGTGACGCCTGTCAGCACGACGGGCGAGCGGGTAGATGAACCCGATCTTCGGCACCATCTTCGCCGCGAGTAGCGCCGCGAGCAGTCCGAGGTTTGCTGCGACTGCTCCAAGGGAGACGTTCATTCCGCCTTTGATGAAGAAGAACGGTGTGAGGAAAGCGAACGCCACGACACGCAGTCGTTTCTGTTCCTCGCGGTGCTCCTGGTAGTGCCGACTCATCACAAGCCCGAGCACGAACGCGGGCAGTACCGCGTGCCCGTTCGAAGCGTCGGCTAGCACCATCAGGAGGAAGATGCAGAGGAAGACGAGCTTGATCTCGGGTTCGATCACGCGGTCCCCGTAGCGCCCGAAGAACCAGGGTGCAAGACGGGGCAGAACGAGGATGAGCAAGACCGAGACGGCTAGGAAGACCGGGAACCAGACGTTCGGCTTGATGAAGATGGCCGACAACGCGAGCGCCGTGCAGAGATCGGTCACAAAGGTCGCGCTCATCAGAAGCTTGCCGACGCCCGTGTCCGTCAGCCCGCGCTCCACGAGCACGGCGTAGACCACAGCGAGCGACGTAGTGGAAAGCGCCGTTCCAGCGATCAACGACGCCCTCGTGCTCCAGTCGAGTAGGACGTAAGCGACCGCCGAAGCGACGACGAAGGGGCCTACGAAAGAGACAACGCCGATCCCGACAGACGCGCCAAGTCGGCGGCGCATGTACGCCGGGTCTACCTCCATCCCGGCGAGGAAGGTCAAAACGATGGACGCGAACTTGGCGATGAAGTCGAGCCACTCTTGCGCCTGGAGATGGAAGAGGTTGCCTGCTACGACGCCGAGCGTCAGTTCAAGCAGAGCTACGGTGATGCCGAGTTCGACCGACAGTATGCTCGCTAGGAGAACGACTGCTGCGAGGACTGCTGCGAGTTGGAATGAGGTCACGAGGCCTCCTACTGATCGTCGTTTGACGTTCGGTAGAGGCCATCAGCCCTCGAAAGGGCGGTTATGCGCGAGCCTCATCGCGCCGTCCTCAAGCATAGCTGGGCCTTGCGCCTAAGGGCTTCGGTCGGCACTAGCCGTGTCGGGGGTGAGCGACCGGCGTTCGGTTCGCGGTTTCTCGCCCCGCTTGCCCCGCATCGGCCGACGGGACACCTCGCCGCTAACTTCGAACGTTCTCTGGAAGCCGAAGGTTCACGGATCACCTTCGGCTGGGCCGATTACCCCCGGGACGGGAAGGACGCCCCGGCGCTGTTCCGTGCGGCGGACGAGCGGCTATACGCGCGGAAGATTTTTTCGTGGCGAATGGAAGCCCAGCGCCGTTTCAGCCGGTCTTGTGCAGCAGTTGCCAGAACGAAACCAAGCGGTCTGACTCCGGCGAGGCAAGACACGGCGTTCCCTCGTAATGAAGGGGTCCCGGTCCGAGTCCGGGCGTCGGCTCCTCCTTAGCTCTGGTTGGAGCCGCAGTCGCGGAGACCGGCGCGGTCAAAGCGACCATTGAGAGGCTGGGCGAGCTTGCTGATCTTGCCGAGCTCGGCAAGCATCCCGCGGCCGTCTCCCATGGCGCCCTTGCGGAGGGCGAGTCGAGCGTGGCCGTCAGCCGTCCTGAGTAAGCCGAGAATCGGCGTCATCTGTGTGCGCATCGCGGAAGGGACCGGGGTGCTCTCAATTTGCCTGTCCTGGGCCAGCGCGAGCCCGAGGTAGTGACCCAGCGCGTAGCCGAAGGCCTTCCAGTCTTTCGCCTTGGTCGCCTTTTGCATTGCCGTTTGGTCGGCTCTGAACTTCGGTGTGTAGCCGCGACAGAGGCCGTTCAGTTGCGCGCGGTAGCCGGCAGGAGTCTGCGCTGAAGCCGCCGACGGAGCGACGACTCCTAGGGCGACGGTGACGATGACTGCGGTGTAGAGCTTCATTGGCAAGCCTGGGCCTTTGCTTCCCGACTTACATCGTCTGGTTGGCCTAATGCCTTTAGCCACCTCTCCGAGCCAGCAGTCCTGGGGCAAAGCGGCGCGGTAGTCGACCCAACCTCTAGGTCCAGGCACATCAGTACCTTCGTGGCGCGCCTGTCATCTGGCTTTTCCCAAAGTGAGGTAGAGGGGGAAGAGCTCTTCCGCGCTCGTGTGCGACACGGGCGTGCGGTGGCTAGCCCCATCCACGGAAACGAGAGGAACTTGCATGACTGGATGGACGCTGAAGGCCGCGAAAGTCGTGGCAATGGTGGGTCTGCTGATCGCCGGTGTCGGTGTGTCAGCCGCCCTCGCCGACTCCGGCAACGGCAACGGAAACGGGAATGGGAATGGGAACGGTTCTCCCACGACAGTCCCCGGATCCCCGGGCGACGACTGCTCGCATGGCAACTCTGGCAAAGATTGCCGTCCCGATCCGAACCAGAACGGTAAGGACTGTGAGGACCACGGGAACGCGAAGGGCAACGAGGATCACTGCGATCAGGCTGGAACGACGACGACGGTTCCCACGACTACGAACGAGACCACGACGACGAACCAGACCACGACAACGACTACGAAAACCGAGACGGGCACCACCCCGCCGACGACCACGAGCTCATCGACTCCGGGCAACGGCGGATCATCCGGAGGGCCGGGAGTTTCCTCGGCGCCAAAGCCCGCGGTCAGCACACCGGCGGTGCAGAACAAGCCGGCGCACCAAGTGAGCGGTGCACGGGCGAGCGGTGTCGCAGCGGCGACCAGCAAGCCCGGCGAGCTGCCTTTCACCGGCTTCCCCGCTTGGGCTCTTGCCCTGATCGGTTCCGCGATGCTCGCGGCCGGCCTCGGGCTCCGCAGAGTCGGGTCGAAAGTCGCCTCCTAGCAGGCCATCGTGGTGGCCCCACCGGGGGTCACCACGATGTTTCCACTCCTTCCCGGCTAGAGCAGACGCACGCCGCTCACAAGGAGCGCCACCCCTACGACTACAAGGACGTAAACCGTCGCCGGGCGGCGGTGGTGGGAAAGCCATTCCACGGCCGCGTCGAGCGTTGTCACGGCCCGATTGCCGAGGAGCAGATAGCCGAGGACGGGCAGCCATACGAGCAGCGTTGCGAGCAGCCCGTACCAGACGATCAGCGCAGCCTCATACGACCCTGTGACGCCCGAGGCGGCGATCGTGGCCGAGGCCAACGCCGTGAGCACGAGACGCTTCGGGCCGCCAATGCCGAACAGCAGCCCGACGATCGAGGCAGTGACGACGTGGACGCGCTGCAGCCGTTCGAGCGCGGCCTTCGAGCGTCCGCTCGACCGCCGGCGCGCCGTCTCTGGACGACGATGAACCACTGCTGCGTACGACAGCAGCACGATGGCGAAGCCGAGCTCCAGCAGCCCCTCGACAGTCGGATGGGACTTCGAGCGATCGGGTGTCGCGATCGCGCCGACCGCGACGAGTACCGCGCAGGCGAGCAACTGACCGAGGACGACGCCGAGCGCGAACCCGATCGCCTTGAGCCGGCCGCTGCGCATCACCGCGATCGTCGCCGCCAAGCCGAGCGGGCTCAAGGTCGCGATCACCGCGTAGGGGATCAAGTGAACGGCCGCGCTCAGCACGAGTATGCGACGCCCCCGCGACGCTCGTTCGGACGTCTCACGCTCACAATTCTCTCTCTGCCCGCGCGTGCTCCATGTGGCACCCTGTCACCCAGGGTGCTGAATAGTCGCTGCATGAGCCTTGTCGTCTTCGGTGGACTTGTCGCTTTGATGGCCGCCGGCTGCGGAAGCACCAAGACGGTGACGAGGACCGTGACCGTACCCGCCAAGTCGACGTCGGACCTCGGCCCGCCCGCCGTGCAGACGCAGTTCGGCTACATCAAGTCCCTGAAGCCAAAAGGCGCCGGCTATGTGCTTCGCTTCGATCCCGCCTTGCTGCTGAGTGGAATCACTGCGAACACCGCCGCTGCCGAGGACGGCGCGGTCGCGCCAGGCGAGCCGGTTCCGAACGACAACTACCGCCTGAACGAAGGCCACAGGCTGCTGACGTACCTGCTGCCGGCGAACGCCCGCGTCTCCGTCATCACGCGGCACGGGCAGGGCTCGCTCGGCGAGACGAAGATCCCGGTCGACGAGCTGGCGCGGATCGTCAACGGCGGGAAGCACCGGAAGCTCTTCGAACCGCTGGCGACAGGGGTTTGGCTGAGAGTGCACATCGACACGGTGCTCACCCTCGACCAGCAGTATCAGCCGTGATGAAGAAGATCCTTGTCGGCGTCGACGGCTCGGACACGTCGAAGCAGGCTCTGCGCTGGGCCGTCGACAACGCCGGAGATGCTGAAGTCGTCGCGCTGCATGTCTACGATGTCCCGCTACCGATTCCGGATGCGGCGCCGGGCCACCCGGTCAACTTCGCGGAGATCGTCACCGAGACGCACGAGGGCGCAGTTCGATTCGTCACGGCGATCGTCGACGAGGTCGTGGGAGACCAAGGCTCGGTGAGGGCCGAAGCGATCGAGGGACATCCGGTCGAAGTGTTGCTCGAGGCCGCCGCCGACGCGGATCTGCTCGTGCTCGGTTCACACGGCGCAGGGCGTGCCGAGTTTCTGATCGGCTCGGTCAGCCAGGAGTGCGTCCAGCAGGCCGCCGGGCCGGTTCTGATCTACCGCGGCTGATCCTCGCG
>CAWHXK010000027.1:0-4690 GCA_963833255.1 uncultured Actinomycetes bacterium | reverse complement strand
CCGCCGGGCATATCCCCGAGGATGGCACCTCGCGCCGGGCGCTCACGACAGGAGCAGGCCGATCACCCTGATGAATCCGATTGACCGGCAGACCGTGAGGCTCTGTGGACGGCGCGGCTCTAGCCCTAGCGTGGGTTCGACGAGCCCGCATAGGGGTTGCGGGCTAGGCGCGCACTCCGGGAGCTGCTAGCGAGCTTCGACCAGCGCCTCGCCGAGCCGCTTCGACGCTGGGAAAGCCGAGCAGGCCGCGCACGCTTAGCGGGCCGCCCTGCACTCGGGTAGCTGGTGGGACGAGCCGCCTCTCTAATACTTTCTAAGGCTTCTATTGGAATCGCACTGTAAGCCGTCGTCCACCGTCGAACCGGATGCGGCGCCTTTTTCTAGTGCTTTCTAACCACCATACTTCTCTCCTTAGAAAGCCGGAGAATCGGCGTGAACAAGCGCGACAACCCCTACACGCCCGGCGCGGGCCGAAAGCCACCGATCCTGGCCGGGCGCGACCCGGACCTGGACAACGTGCAGGCGCTAGTCGAGCGGCTGAGCGGCGGTGGCTACGAGCGGAGCCTCGTCTACTCGGGGTCTCGCTGTTCTTGTTGACGGCTCCTTCTGGCACGGTCACCCGAGCAAGTGGGAGTCGGGCCGGTGGAGTGGTTACTGGGACGAGAAGATCAAGCGCAACATCGCCCGCGACGCCGCTCAGAACGACGCTCTTGCGGCGGCGGACTGGGAAGTGATGCGAGTGTGGGACTTTGAGGTCGAGCACGATCCAGACGCTGTTGCTTCCAAAGTGGCGGCCGTTCTGGAAGCGAGGCGCCGCTCCCGTCCGCAACGCAACGTTAGAGCCGCCGCCGGATGAGCTTCGTCTAGCGAACGACCGCAGCTCGATCTCGTCGGAAAACGACCCGCCTCTTCCGAAGTCTCTGACCTGAAGGCTCCATAAAGGGCTCCATACCCACCGCACGCTAGAGATTCTGCAAGTGCACCCGACGAAGAAGATTCCCGTTTGCGGGTATTTTGCAGAGCCCTCTGACGGACTCGAACCGTCGACCCCCTCCTTACCATCGAGCAATGAGGAGGGAAGCGCGGGTAAAGCCGGGAAGCCGCGGGCACGAAAGCCGCGCAAGACGCAGGAATCGCCCGAAAAGGGGTGACCGCGGGAAGACGCGGTTGCCCGCGTTGGTGTTCCCTCAGTGTTCCCTTTGATCTGGGTGGTGCAAGCGGGGTGCCTCAGAGGAGAGAACGCTCGCGCAGGCGACGCCTCCGAGCAGGAGGGTTGGTAAATGACAAGATCTCCTGAGGAACGAAGTCGAGCGGGCGCAGGGGAGGGACGTGCTAGCGGTACGGCTGCACGCTGACGGCTTGAGGCTCGAAGAGATCGAGACGCCGTCACCTGGTCCAGGCGAGGTGCTGGTGCGCGTGCGCGCGGCAGCGATCACACGTGACGAGCTGGAGTGGCCCGTCGATCGCCTGCCGGCGACTCCCTCGTACGAGCTGTCGGGCGTCGTCGCCGACAGCGGTGACGAGGTGTATGCGCTCACGCCGTTCGATCGCGACGGCGTGGCCGCCGAGTACGCCGTCGTCCCAGCCGATGTGCTTGCACCGAAGCCCTTGCGTCTGAGCCATGTCGAGGCGGCGGCCCTGCCGATGGGCGGACTGACCGCGTGGCAGGCACTGTTTGTGCACGGGCGACTCGCCCGCGGCGAGCGGGTGCTGGTCACGGGTGCCTCGGGCGGGGTTGGGCACATCGCAATCCAGCTTGCGCGACACGCCGGAGCAGTGGTCGTGGAGAGCGGGCCGGCCGATCTCGTCTTCGACACTCGCGGCGGCGAGGTTCCCGCCGGCGAGCGCGTGGTCACGATCGCAGAGGAGATGCCGGACGCGACCTATTTCATCGTCGAACCCGATCATGAGCAGCTGCGGGAGTTGACAGAGCTCGTGGACGCAGACGAGCTTCGCACGGAGGTCGACTCGGTCTTTCCGCTCACGGATGCCCGGGCGGCGTTCGAGCGAGTCGCGGCCCGCGGGAAACGTGGCAAGGTCGTGCTCGAGGTCGGCGCCGACTAGCGCCGGACCGATGCGAGTCGCCGGGATCAGAGCACTCGGCGGGCCCGTCGAACTGTTCGACGTGGAGGAGCCGACGACGCCTGCCCCAGACGAGGTCCTGATCGACGTCGCCGCAGCCGGGATCGGCAACTGGGACGAGCTTGTCAGGACCGGCAGCTGGCAGATCGGCGGCCCGTCGCCGATGGCGCTCGGGACGGAGGCGGCCGGGACGGTCGCCGCTGTCGGCTCCGGCGTGACCGACCTGCGCGAGGGCGACGAGGTGATCACACATCCCCTGCCGCTCCGGCGTCACGGGACGTGGGCGGAGAAGCTGCTCGCGCCGGCGACGAGCGTCGCGATCCGGCCGCGGGAGGCGTCATGGGAAGCAAGCGCGGCCTTTCCCATTCCGGCGCTGACTGCCGCTCAGGTACTCGACGAGGCACTCGGGATCGAGAGGGGCGGCTGGGTTGTCGTCAACGGAGCCGGCGGGGTCACCGGTGGCCTGCTCGTCCAGCTCGCCGCGGCTCGCGGCGCGCGCGTGATCGCGACCGCGAGCGCGAAGAAGGCCGAGCGCATCCGCGATTACGGCGCGTCGGAGGTGCTCGACTACCACGACGACTGGCCAGCGCTCGTTCGGGAGCTCACCGGCGGCGGCGCGCCCGAGGCCGTCAACGCCGCCCGCGGGCAGGCGGCCACCACTCTGCAGGCGGTTGCCGACGGCAGCCGCCTCGCCACGATCACGGGCGACCCGCCGCCGGAGGAACGGGGCATCGCCGTCTCCGACATCTACGTCCGGCCGGATGGTCGGCAGCTGTCCGCCCTCGCGGAGCTGCTGGCCAACGGCACGCTTAGCGTGCCGATCGCGTCCGTTGGACCCCTCGAACAGGCGGCCCAAGCGCTGCGTGAAGTCGTCGCCGGAGCGGACGGCGCGATCGTTCTCTCACTCCGAACCTAATCTGACCCCTCACTGTCGCGCGTAAGCTCCGCAACTCGAGCCGGACCACGCCGACCGAGCCGCGGATCGGACCTGAGCATCCTCTCTTCCGGGTCGCCGTCAGCGGTCGAAATCGTCGCCGAGGCTCCGCTCCTTACGTGACCGTCAGTGGCCGCGGGCACGACTCCGACGTCGACGAGCTGGCCCAGAGCGCCGGTTGGGCGTCAGCCGATTTGCTCGGCCAACCCGACCAGAAGCCCTTCGGGGCTCCGGATGTAGCAGAGCCGATAGACGTCTTCATACTGGACAACCTCGCTGCTGACGACTTGGGCGCCGTGCTTGCGGAGGCAAGCGAGCGTATCGTCGATGTCGTCGACGGCGAACATCACGCGCAGGTAGCCGAGAGCGTTCACCGGAGCGTTGCGGTGATCGGCGACCACGGGCGGAGCGAGGAAGCGTGAGAGCTCGAGCCGGCCATGACCGTCGGGTGTGCGCATCATGGCGACCTCGACGCGCTGGTCGCCGAGCCCGGTGACGCGCCCGGCCCATTCGCCTTCGACCACGGCTTGTCCTTCGAGCTCGAGGCCGAGCTCGCGAAAGAACTCGATCGTCGCTGCGAGGTCCTCGACGACGACGCCGACGTTGTCCATCCGTTCAACCGTCACGGCGCCCCCTCTCTGTTAGCACTTCAGGCATGGACATGCAGTGTGGGCCGGTAGGTGAGCTCTTGGATGTTGCCGTCGAGCGTTCGACTCTCGAGCAGTTCGAGGTCGAAGTCGGCCGCACCCTCGAAGATCGCGTCCGATCCGTTCTCGCCGGTGATCACGGGGAAGATGGTCACCTGGACGCGGTCGACCAGGCCGGCGGCCATCAGCGCCCGATTCATCGACAGGCTCCCGTGCGAACGCAACGGCACCTCGGACTCCTCCTTGAGCCGGGGGACGACATCTATCGCGTCACCGCGCGCGACAGTCCCGTCCGCCCAGTCGAGCGGTTCTTCCACCGTGGTTGACACGATCGTCGCGGGCAGGTTCACCATCCGGGTGACCCACGGATCCCTCACCTCGGAGTCCTCGGTACTCGAGGCCAGCATCTCGGCGAACAGCCGATAGGTGTTGGCCCCGAAGACCATCCTCTGCTCCTCGCGGTACAGGGCGAGGCGGTGGTCGAGCAACTCAGGGCCTTGCTTGCCCCAGTAGCCGCCCCAGTCGCCGCCGCTGGCGGAGCCGAAGCCGTCGAGGCTGGAAAAGACGTCGAAGGTGTACGTAGCGCTCATGATGCTCTCCTCGAGTGTTGATGGGTCGCGGATACAGACGGCAAGCAACGGCAAGAGTCATCGCGGTCTGATGCCGTGAATCGGGCCGCCCCGGTGGGTCAGGCCGGGGTGAATGCGTCGCTCCCGCACCGATCGAGAGGCCGGAAGGTTTGGCTGCTAGGGATCGCCCCGGTATCGGGTGCGCCTTCAGTGAAGCCAGGTTGGAGGGCTCGGTTATCTGGCGCGCTCCGCGCGGCAGGTCCTAATAGAGGGGGTCAGACGTATACGGATCGGCTTGAACAAGCCGAATTCGGGGTGCCGACGCGCCAAGTGAGGGAACACCAGATAGTGCCCGCGAGTGCCCGCGCGTGACAGGCGTTTACGAGATGGACAAGACAACAGCCCGATTTGCAGGCATTTCGTCTAAGCCCTCTGACGGACTCGAACCGTCGACCCCC
>CAWHXK010000026.1:0-129050 GCA_963833255.1 uncultured Actinomycetes bacterium | reverse complement strand
AGACCGGCGGGCGTGGTCAGTTCGGCGACTGCGTCATCGTCCTCGAGCCCCTGGACGGCCACCAGGGCTACGAGTTCGTGGACAAGATCGTCGGCGGCGTGATCCCTCAAAGCTTCCGCCCAGCGGTCGACAAGGGCATCCAGGAAGCGATGGTGCACGGCGAGCTCGCCGGGGCACCGGTGCAGGGCCTGCGTGTCGTCCTGGTCGACGGCTCGTACCACACGGTCGACTCCTCGGAGATGGCGTTCAAGATCGCCGGCTCGATGGCGTTCAAGTCGGCGTACGAGAAGGCAGACCCGGTTTTGCTCGAGCCGATCATGGAGCTCGAGGTGACGACACCGGACGAGGCCGTCGGTGCGGTCAACGGCGACCTCAACTCCCGGCGCGGCCGCCTGCAAGGAATGGAGCCGAGCGGCGGGATGACCATGATCAAGGCCGAGGTCCCGATGGCCGAGATCCTCACGTACTCGCAGGCGCTGACGTCGATGACCGGCGGGCGCGGCGACTACCACATGCACTTCCTGCGCTACGAGGAAGTCCCGACGCACATCGCGCAAAAGGTGATCGAAGGTGCGAAGAAGGAGCAGGAGGAGGCCAAGGTCTGATGACCGCGAGCGAGACGTTGCCCGCGCTCGAGCCCGAGCTCGTCCACGAGTTCGTCTTGAAGGCGCACGGCGATCTCGACACGGTGAAGCGCCTCCTCGAGCAAGCGCCGGCCCTCGTAAACTGCGCGTGGGACTGGGGCGGAGGCGACTGGGAGACCGGCCTCGGCGCAGCTTCGCACGTGGGCCGTCGCGACATCGCGCTCTTTCTGCTCGACCGCGGCGCGCGGATGGACATCTTCGCAGCGGCGATGCTCGGCGAGACCGAGATCGTCGAGGCGATGCTCGCCTCGACTCCAGGCGCACGCGATGCCTTAGGGCCACACGGGATTCCGCTCGTCAAGCACGCAGAGGCGGGCGGCGAGCAGGCCCGCGACGTGCTCGCTCTCTTGCAGCACGCAGAGGCGACGGCCTGAGGCCGTCGCCTGCCGCTCTCTTCCAACTACACGCTCTGTGTCTCTTGCGATCCGGTCGGCTTGAGCCGTTCGATCAGATCGGAGACGTCGGCGAGCTCCTGTTCCAGGTCTCGCTGATAGGACTCGAGCCGTTCGAGGACGTTCTCACGGTCGTACCAGCGCTGGCCGAAGCCTCGATGGTGTCGTCTGCGTCCGTGGTGCATATTCACCTCCCTTCGTAGCGCTCCAAGAAATCGTCGATGCGGCTGCGGGAACGGCGGAGGGCGCCGGCCCATTCGTCGAGGAGGCGCCGCCCCTCCTCGGTCAGCTCGTAGGTCCGCTTCGCAGGGCCGGGCTCACCCGACTCCCAGCGAGAAGTGACGAGGCCGTCCTCCTCGAGCGCCCGGAGGACCCGGTAGAGGTTGCCCATGTCGACGCGCGCCTCCCCGGTCAGGGTCGGCAACGCTTCGAGGAGCTCGTATCCGTGGGTGGCGCGCTCGCGCAGTAACAGCAGCAGGGCCGGCTCACTGAACCGCTCCACCCGGGCGCGCACGCCCCAGTGGCCGGGCCGGACCATCCGCCGGCAACGTGCTCCGCGGCCGCCCCGGGATCTCATCGCCTTCCTACATGTAAAACACACATGTGATCGACCTTAGCAACAGTTGCCTGGCATGGAGCGTGGGCTAGGGTCCAAGGCGTGGTGAGACAAGTGGCCCGACACCCGGTGAAGCGCGTGTGCGCAGTCTGTGAGCGGACGCTCCTGACCGGCGAGCGCGCGATCCGGTTCTCGCCGGACGGGGAGGAGTTCGTCGACGTTTGTCCGCTCTGCCAGGAGCTGGCGCTCGACTACGGCTGGGTCAAGGAAGGCAGCCCGACTTCTCCGACCGTTCCGAGCCAGCGTCGCAAGCGCCGGCGCGGCCTCGCGTCGCTCTTCGATCCCCGGCGACAGCCGCCGGACGACCCCGTCGTCTCCGAGCCGATCCTGCGTCGGCTCTCAGCTCCCGAGCAGCAGATGGTGGAGGCGGCCGACATCTTCAACTCGAGCGACTACCGCCGCACGGTCGGCGGCATCGCCAAGAGCCTCGGCGAGCCGCGGGCGAGCATCATCCCCCTCTCGGGCGTGATGGGTGAGCTCGTCGTCACCGTCGCGTGGGACATCTCGTGGTACCAGTACCGCGTCACGCCGGAAGCCGGGCAACCGGTCCGGCTGGCCGAGCGCGGCCACGAATTGGGCGATCTCGACGGCGGCTACAAGCGGTGGAACGCACGGATCGAGCCGGACGGCCGGCTCGTCCCGGAGATCTCGCCCGTCTGACGCTCTGGCGCCGACCCGCGTCGGTCTTACAATCAGAGCGTGATCTATTGCGTCATCCCGCCGGAGCTCGCCGACGAGCTGTACGACAAGATGGTCGAGTACTACAAGGACAACCCGAACGTCACCGTGATCATCGATCGGCGCAAGGGGCCCGACAGGCGGAACCGGAAGGGCGGGGACGACGCAAAATATGCGGAGCAGCGGGAAACCCGCGACAGGCGCCGCGCCCGGATCCCCGGCACCTTCCCCGAGACCGAGGGCTCGTCTGAGTAAACTCGCCCCGTGGCATTGACGGGGACGAAGACTTTCCTGAACTACATCGGGGGCGAGTGGGTCGACTCGGCCTCCGGCGAGACCTTCGAGAGCTTCAACCCCGCGTCGGGCGACACGATCGGCACCTTCCCGCGCTCGACGCCCGAGGACGTCGACCGCGCCGTGGCGGCTGCGAAGGCGGCGTACGAGGACTGGCGCCTCGTGCCCGCGCCGAAGCGGGGTGAGATCCTGTACCGCTTCGCGAATCTCCTCATGGAGGAGAAGGAAGAGCTCACAGACCTGATGGCCCGCGAGATGGGCAAGGTCAAGGCGGAGGCGGGCGGCGACGTCCAGGAGGCGATCGACATGAGCCTCTACATGGCCGGAGAAGGCAGGCGCCTGTTCGGTCAGACGACTCCGTCGGAGCTGCGCGACAAGTTCAACATGAGCGTCCGCATGCCGATCGGTGTGATCGGGGTGATCACTCCGTGGAACTTCCCGATCGCGATTCCTTCGTGGAAGATCACGCCGGCTCTGATCTCCGGGAATACGGTCGTCTTCAAGCCGGCGACCGACACGCCGCTGCTCGGCGAGCGATTCGTCGAGCTGCTCGTCGAGGCAGGCCTGCCGAGCGGCGTGATCAACATCGTGCACGGAGGCGGCGGTGCGGTCGGCGACCGGCTCGTGCGGCATCCAGACGTCCCCGTCATCACGCTCACCGGGTCGCGCGAGACCGGTGTCGAGGTGATGCGGAACGCCGCGGAAAACCTCAAGCACGTCCATCTCGAGCTCGGTGGCAAGAACGCCATCATCGTCCTCGATGACGCAGACCTCGAGCTCGCGGCCGACGGGATCGTCTGGTCGGCTTTCGGCACGTCCGGCCAGCGCTGCACGGCCGCGTCACGAGTGATCGTTGAGAACGGCGTCTACGAGGCGCTGCAGTCAAGGCTCGTTGCTGCGGCGGAGAAGCTCCGCCTCGGGCCTGGTTGGGAAGACGACACGGACGTCGGCCCCGTCATCAACAAGAAGTCGCTCGAGAAGATTCACTCGTACACGAAGATCGGCAAGGACGAGGGGGCGAAGCTCCTGACCGGGGGCGAGGTCGCGATAGGCAATGGCTTCGAGAAGGGAAACTTCTACCGTCCGACGATCTTCGGCGACGTCGACCCGCAGATGCGAATTGCGCAGGAGGAGATCTTCGGTCCGACGACCGCGCTGATTCGCGTGCGGGACTTCGACGAGGCGATCCGAGTCTCGAACGGGATCGAGTTCGGCCTCTCGTCGTCGATCTTCACACGCGACGTCAACAAGGCCTTCCGCGCGATGCGCGACCTGCAGGCAGGGATCACGTACATCAATGCAGGCACGATCGGCGCCGAGGTGCACCTGCCTTTCGGCGGAACCAAGGACACGGGCAACGGCCATCGCGAGGCCGGGCAGGCCGCGCTCGACGTCTTCACCGAATGGAAATCGATTTACGTCGACTACAGCGGCAAGCTGCAGAAGGCGCAGATCGATACCGAGATCTGAACCGCAAGCTCGTCGTCTTCGTTCCGCGCGAGGCGCTCGACGCTGTCCGCAGTGCCCTCTTCGAGGCCGGTGCCGGGCGCATCGGCGAGTACGAGCATTGTTCCTGGTACACGCAGGGGACGGGCACGTTTCTCGGCGGGGAGGGAACGAGCCCGGCGATCGGGGAAGCCGGGCGCGAGCAGCGTGTCGCTGAGCTGCGGCTCGAGACCGTCTTCCCGGAAGAACGGCAGGCAGACGTGATCGCGGCGCTCCGATCGGCGCATCCGTACGAGGAACCGGCGTTCGACGTGTATGCGCTGCTTTGAAAGCGAAGCTCTTCACGGACGGCGGCGCCCGCGGCAATCCCGGTCCGGCGGCGTACGGCTATGTGCTCGAGGCAGAGGATGGGCACGTGCTGGCCGCGCACGGCGAGGCGATCGGCCGCGCGACGAACAACGTCGCGGAGTACAGCGGCCTGGTCGCCGGTCTTGCCAAGGCCGCGGAAGTGGGGGTCCGCGAGCTCGAGGTGGTGTCGGACTCAGAGCTCCTCGTGAAGCAGATGCGGGGCGAGTACAAGGTCAAGAACGAGGCGTTGCGTGAGCTCTGGGAGGAGGCCTCGGATCTGGAGAAGAAGTTCGGCCGCGTCCGCTATACGGCGGTACGCCGGGCTCACAACGAACTGGCGGACAGGCTCGTGAACGAGGCTCTGGACGCCGAAGCCTGAGGCTATACTGGCCGTCGTTCGCGGATGTAGCTCAGTTGGCTAGAGCGTCTGCTTGCCATGCAGAAGGTCGTGGGTTCGAGTCCCATCATCCGCTCTACTCAGTATCCCCCGCTACGGCGGGTTTCTGTTTCCAGACCTGACGACGACGTAGCGGATGGGATCGGGCTGATCCAGGGCGGCTCCAGCCCGTATCACATTGTTGAGGAGAAGAAAACTTGAGTCCCTGGCGGGTCAAAGAGCTGGCCGCAAGAGTTGGGCAAAACTCCTGGCGACGCTAGAGGTCAGCCTGCCGCTCATCCTGGTCTAGGCGTCCTCGGCCCGCCGGCTGCCGTGGTCGGTTCGTCCGGGAACTCCCGCAGTGTTTGCCGGCGCAGCGCCTGTTTGCGGCGGCGGGTCCGACGGTGTTACGGAGCGCCGCGGCAAGCGCTGGGGCGGCTCCCTGCGCTCGGGGCGGCAGCCGCTCACGCAGCTGGGCTTCCACATCGACTCGCTCAAACAGTCCGTCGCTGAGCTTCTGCGCGATCGCACCGCGAACCTCGTCATTTGCCAGCAGTTGCGTCGATGAGTTTGCCCACGCCTGGTCGTCGAGTAGTTGACGCTTCGCCCAGACCGTCAGCGACGAAACGAACAGCAGAATCGTCGCTACGGCGAAGAGGCCCCACACAAGCAGTCCGCGTTTCTTGCTCACCTCCTTGCAGCACTCACTTCAGCCTGTAGCCGTTTCGAGAAGAACTCCAGCGCCTTCTTCGTCTTCGTTGCCTGCTCGCCGGAGAGGTCGATGCCACGTTCAGTCAGGAACGTCCGTATTTCCACGCCGACCTGGAACGCTTCGGAGGGCGCGCATTTGGTAGACAGCTCGAGGAGCATGGAGTTGTCCGGATAGAGCCACAGCTCCGCGACGAGCTTGCCGGCGTATTTTTCGGGCGCGAACTTCACTTTCAGCACCAGGATCGGGCCCATGATCGCGAGGTCTTCCAGCTCGAGCCCCTCCGGTGCATAGGCTGCGTAAAGGGCTCGCTGCTCCTTCGAGAACAGCTTCTTGACCGGCAGCCCGCCCGCCACCGCGTCCCTGACGTCCGTCGGCCCCATCATGTGCTTCATCGATCCCGAGCAGACGTACGTGCCTCCCGGCATCGCGTCGACCTCGACACCGAAGTTCGGTGAGCGCCGGATCTCCTTTGCTGGGACCTGGACGAGCAGGCAGACGTGGAGTGGTCGGCGGGCCGGTGGCGCGAACGGCCGCGGTTGTCGGCACCGCTGCGCTTGTCAAGCACGGCCACGATCGACGAGACGATCGCCGCGACGATCGACGCTGATCGACCTCCGTTGCACTAACCGGGCGAGTGCGACGACCAGAGAGCACCCGACGTCTCTTCAGGGAAGAGGCGTCGGGCGGGCGGAGGAAGGACTCCGACTAGAGTGACTGTCAGAAGTGGCGGGTGGAGCCACTAGAGATCGCCGGCGGATTTGGTTTGCCGGCGGGGTTGGGTGACATTCACCCGTATCGGATGAAGGCCGACTGCCGCTGCCGCGCCAGACTTCGCACCCCCGGACACGATCCGGGATCGAACAGGGAGGCACGAGATGTCCAGACGACGGTTGGGTGGAGGAGGCCTACGCGGGCGGCTCGCCGACAGGGCAGGAGCGGGAGGCGCGGACGATGCGGCGGACGGCGACGATCAAGACGCCACAGGACAGGAAGCACCACCTTCAACTGATCAGGGGCCAGCCGCGCCATCGACAGACGAGAGCATGGATCAACTGACCAAGCTGAAAGGGCTGCTTGACAGTGGCGCGCTCACGCAGGACGAGTTCGACGCGCAGAAGCAGAAGATCCTTCAGGGCATGTAGGCCGGCGTTCGCGCACTGCGGGAGCTCCGCGGAGTAGCCGCCCCCGGCAGTTCGGCAAACCCCTGGAGCGACCTAGCGCGACAGCCCGAGGGACGAACATCCCGGGCGCCGAGCGCTTGAGCCTCCGCGCCTGTCGGCCCAAGCAAAACGGCTAGACCGAGCCTGGTGGCCTGCCTTTGGTGGTTGGAAGGACTGCTCGCAGTAGGCTCTTCCGGCCCATGATCGATTGGCTGCACGGCCTACCGTTCGTCTGGCTCGTCGTCGTAGTGTTCGGCGCGACCTATCTCGTCGCTGCCGCGATCTCGTGGGTCGTGCTGAGGCTCGCGGTCGGCGAGCGCGCTCGCGCGTTCAGGGCCGTGTCGCCTGGGTTGCTCCCCCCGATGGGGGTGGTATTCGGCCTAGTTGTCGGTTTTCTCGCAGTCCAAGTCTGGAACGACGTTGGTCAAGCGCAGACAGCGGTCAATCGCGAGGCGAGCGCATTGCGCTCCGTCGTACTCTTAGGTGCAAGCTTCCCCGGAGCGCCGCAGGCCAGGATGCGCGCGCTCGTGCGGCGGCACATCAAGGAAGCTGTGAATGAGGAATGGCCGGCGATGGCCGGCCAGCACGCCACTCTCACGGTCGTACCGGCCTCGCTCGCCGACGCGCTCCATCTAGCTCTCGCGCTCAAGCCTCACTCAGAGGGCCAAAAAGTCGCGCAGACGCAGATGGTCGCCGCGCTCGAAACCTCCCTTGACGCACGGCGGGAGCGCATCATCGTCAGCGAATCGCGGGTCAACTGGGCCAAGTGGACAGGCGTCGTTCTGCTGGCGTCCCTGACCTTGCTCGCCATCGCCTTCGTTCATAGCGAAAGACCGGCGACCACAGCGATCGCGATGGGCATCTTCGCCTCCGCGGTGGCGGTGTGCCTGTTGATGATCGCCTCTCAGGATAGGCCCTTCGCTGGCCCCTTCGCCGTGAAGCCGGACGCGCTCGTGCAGGTCATCCCACCACCCTGAAGTCGAGCACGCGGACAAGCGACCGACGGTCCGGGCTTGCCGGCCTTCGAAGTCTCTTGCTCGGAGGAACACACAGCCGGCGTTCGACTGCTACCTCCGGTTTCCCGAGACTGACTTCGTGCGTGCGTACTCACTATTCGTGCTGACCCTCGAGGGCAAGCAGATCTCCGCCATCACGTGGTTCGCCGATGGCGGTCTCTGCCCGCAGCTCGGCCTACAACGGATGCTGCAAAGAAATGCTGGGCAGGCCGGCTGGCTGTCGAGCGACCCGCCCTCGCCATCGCCCGCCGAATCGCCAACCAACACAACGGCGGCGGCCATGTTGTCAACTTGGACGACCAAGTATGAAGCCCTTTGGCTCCTTTCTGGTCGGCGGCATGACCCGGGAGGAGTTCCTCGGCGAGCCGGATCTGATCGAGTTCCCCCAGCCGAAACGGCCAGTCAGCAAGGATCGCTTGCGGGCGTCCGTCGCCGCCGAGCTGAACGGACACGCAAACGGCGGCGCGCAGCACGAGTGCTCCAGGCTGAAGCCGACGACGACGGCGAGGCGGCGAAGCGGCTACCGCCTGAGCTGAGCGTCGTTTTTACGCAGCGCGTTGGTGGGGGTCATCCTTTAGGAGTCAGGCGGAAAAGGCTGGAACGCGAACAGACGCGATGACGTTCTTGGCGTCCGGGAGGAACGCCCTGAGCTGGGCCGTGCCGGCCACTTCGATTACGGCCACGAACAGATGCTGTTTGCCGCCATAACGAACATCGGCCAGGTAAAAACGGCTGATCCATTTCCCGGCAATCCCGTATGGCTCGTCCCACCCCGGGTACCCGAGGAAGTTGGCGCACGGCTTCGCTGGACAGGTGGGATCATCGTTCACTGCGTCGTGCGCGACGCCGATGTCCACGACGCGGGCACGTATCGTCCCGATCCTGCCGCTGGTCGGCTTGGACACCGTGAGATTGGGGTTCCTTTGGAGCCAGGTGAGAAGACTCGCGGCTGTTCGGCGTGGCGGGCCGACCCGCTGCAAAGACCCAGGCTTCGTCGTGTACACGTCTTCCCAGAAGACGACACGCGATTTTGGGTTCTTCTTGGCATAGGCGGCGAACTCACCGGTGCTGTCTTCTTCCGAGAACCAGCCCCGTGCGAACGACAGCTTCATTTGCTTGGCGAAGAAGTACTGCGTCTGATAGGTCCCGGTCTTCAAGTTCCCAGGAGTTGTCCCGCCCGGCGGCAGGCATTGCGGTGCGCAGCCAGGAATATTGCTCGTCGCCTGAGGACTGGGCGTAGCGCCGCCCGTTGCTCCCAGGAAGACGGCAACGCTTGCGGCGCAGACGGTGAGGCGACGATGGCGCAGGACGATCATCCGCAGTTCCACTAGGAACCCTTCCTCTCCCTTACATAGGCCACCGAACGGTGGGCGCGGGACACTACGCCCCCGAACCGGGATTGTCCATCCGGGGAGCCGTTCGATGGCGACCGCGCGGGGGCGGCGATACGCCGCCGGAGCAGCCTGCCGCAGACGAAGAGCAGTCCCGCCAGCTCGTAGCCACGTGCGTTGAGGGCGGGCCTGCGCGGACATGATCTCCAGGGGAGGTCGCTTCGACCTTCCCTTGTAGCCACACGACGAAAGGAGAGCATCGCCATGACCAAGCTCAACAGCGACACGGCACCGAAGAGTGGGAGCGGTAGCGACGAGAGCAGGTTGTCGCAGTCGCCGCAGGCGATCCGCCACGGCCTCGCCGATCCGACTGACATCCACGACTCGAAGGTGACGAGCGAGACGGGCGACCTGGGCTACGACAAGAACACGCGCGCGTCGTTCGGAACCGACCCGTGGGCGGAGTCGCACTGATGGCGGGCAAAGCGAAGACGGCCGCGGGCCGACACAGCAGGCGGTCACGGTCACGGCGCTGCCCGATCATGTGCCGACAGCGAGCGAGGCGGGCGCCTACCTCGTCGAGCGGTTGACGAGCGAGGGTTCGATCGTCATGCGGGATCCGGACACGGGCGCGAAGTCGACGTGCCGGTTGGCGGTCCTGGTGGCGGCCGGACAGCCCGTCCTGATCGCGGTCGGCGACCCGTAGAAGTGGCGGGTCTTTGGCAGGTTGCCCCCCGCACCCGCCAACACTGGAGCACACTCTCCGGCCCTCAATCGATGGAGCCAACTGCGTTCCGGTGATCGCGAGTAACCCCTGGGATCGACCCCGCACACTTGCCATGCAGAAGGTCGTGGGTTCGAGTCCCATCATCCGCTCCTCAGAAAGCCCCGGAAAGCGGGGCTTTTTTGATGCCGCGACCAGGACGAACCCTCGCCTGCGCCAGTATTCAGGAATGATGCTCCTATGACTTGTCAAGCCATCAGCGGCGCCTGGTTGTTGAGTAGGCGGTAGAGGTGGCGGGCGAGGTAGCGCTTGAGTCAGGCGTTTGCGTCGCGGCGTGTTTTGCCTTCGGGAGGCGGCGTGCGATGTAGTTCTTCGTCACTGCGGCGTGTTGGCGTTTGCGGTGACGAGGACCATGTGCGTGTGTGATTGCGCGGTTGAGTTGTCGATCGCCGCCGCGGCCGAGGCGATGGCGGACTGTTTGGCCGCAGGACGCGGGCACGGGTGCGACGCCCGCGAGTCGTCGCGAAGGCAGGCTTCGGAGCGCGAGCCGGCCATGGTGTGACCAGGCGACGATCGAGTTGCGCGGCGACGATGCGGGCCGACGCCCGGTTCGTCGAGCAGCTGCGGCGCGAGTGCGCGCACGTGCGCGAGGAGGTCTCGCGTTCGAGCTCGTCGGCCTCGAGCGGTGCAGCTTGCGCATGCGGCGCGCCAGGCTGCGCAGCACGAGCCTCTGCCGCGACCTCGTCGTCGCTTGCTGGCTGCTGTCGACGCAGGCGGCTACAGCGGTGGAGCAGCCTGCCGGTCGGTAGTCCGCGCAGCTCTCTCGCGCAGTCGGCTCGGGAGCGGTCACGATCACGCCGCGCAGCTGGGAGAGTGCCGCACGGCGGCGTCAACGGCGCTGCGCGGGCGACCAGCAGCAGCCGCAGCGCCTCCCGCCGCTCGCCTGACCGCGGCAATCGCGAGCCGTTCGCTGGCGAGCGCCGCGCGCGGCTGTCCGACCGCGTCGAGCGTGTCGTCTTTGCCGCGCAGCCGCTCCCGCCTCAGCCCTTGGCGTGCGGCTGACCTCGAGCACCGACTCGCCACGACCGGTGAGGAAGCGGGCAAGACCGGCGCCGTACGTGCCTGTGCCCTCGACCGCCCACGCGCGCCTGCCAGCTCGCGTAACGCTCTACGAAGCGAGCGTTTCCGTAGCCGCTGCTGTTGGCTGGGACCGCCTCCCCGGCCACGACCGCACCGGCCGCTGCCGTCAGCGACCGCCAGCACGTGCTGATCGCGGTGCGGTGTCGACGCCAATCGACGTAGTCCACTGATCTGCAAGCATCCGAACTCGATCCTCCGAGCCCGCGTCGTGGGACACGATAGGTGCCGGTCTGATGCAAGGGAAACCGCGGGCGGCAGGACTGTGATGAGTCACGCGCTCACAAGGCGGACAAGCTTCTGATCAAGCCAGCAAGCGGGCGCCAGGCCGGCGCCGCCGCACTCGCGCAAACAAATCATTGCAAAGGCACACACGCAAGTGGCCATTCACCCGATCGAGTCACGACGCAAAGAGCACGGCGACAACCAACCTGACAAACACCCCAGACAGGACCACACACCCGACAATTCTTAACGTCCCCCGAGGGTGTCGTCATCCGTCCCGAGTGCGACGCGGACCATCTCGTGATCGCAGAGGTGGTCCGCGCGGCATTCGTCGGACACCCCGAGGAGGTCGCGTCGTTCGTCGAGCGCATTCGGGCGTCGGAACAGTTCATTTCGGAGTTGGCGTTGGTCGCCGAGGACTCCGCCGGTGTGATTGCTCACGTGATGTTGAGCTGGGTCGGCGTTGAAGGCGGATCCCGTACAAGGATCCTCAATCTCACGCCGATGTCGGTTCGGCCTGACCGCCAGCGCATCGGTGTGGGGGCACGGCTAATCCGGGACGCGCTCGGCCGCGCCGAAGAAGCAGGCGAGCCTGCTGTCATGGTCGAGGGAATTGCCGCGTACTATCCTCGCTTCGGCTTCGAGCAGGCGAGCGCGCTCGGCTTTATCTCCCCGCATCCGAAGATCCCCGACGATGCTTTCATGGTCAAGCGGCTCCCGGGATACAGTCCCGACCTCGCCGGTCGGATCGTCTATCCGGCCGCGTTCGACGCTCTCGGGTACTAACGACCGGTCTGAGAAGAGGGCGCGCTCGGCGGGCGCAACGTGCCTAACGAAGTCCACGACCATCGGCTACGAGACCCTCGGCTCCGAGGGCGCTAGAGGAAGCGCGCCAGCACTGAGCGAGAGGGTGCCCCGGTGTCCTACTGCATTGTGCGGCATGACTGCATGAGGTCATAGCGGCGCCTCACGCCGCGTGCGCTGCCCCCCGCGCGGCGTCCTTCGCGAGGTTGCGCCGACGCAGGCTGAGCCTTCGAAGGCGACGACCTCCACCGGCGTCAATCCGCAGCGCGGCCCGGCGTTGCGCTTCCTGTTCCGCCCTCTTGAACGTCTCCCAGCGTGCCTCCTCGCCTTGTATGAAAAGCGTGTAGAGCATCTCGCCCTCCTCGTGTCGATGTCATGAGTAGGACGGATCAGGTGGGCTGATTTCGACACTCGCGCTCCCGCGGCGACTTCGGGAACTGCAACGCCTGCACCGTGTGAGACGCATGCACCACAACGAGAGGAGGCTTCGAGATGGCTGACCTGACAGATCTCGCCGCGGCAACGGCAGCCGCGTGATTCGCCGTGCTCTCAGCTGCGGCGGGCCACCACGGCCAGCGATTCGCTCCCTGGCTGCCAGGGGGTGCCCGTCAGGTCGGCGGCGACGCGCTCGAGTTCGAAGCCTGCGTCCCCGACGAGTTGCTCGACAGCCTCGAGCGTGAAGCGCTGCTCCCAGATGCGGTAGATGGTCGCGCAGCCGACCTCGTCGACCACCGAATACTCGGTGACCGAAAGCTCCTCAGCGGGGTAGTCGAGTCGACGTTCCAGGACCAGGTGCGGGCCGGTACGCCAGAACCCGGGACCCGTGCTCACGACCCAACTCGTCGACTCCGGGCGAGTCGCCGCCGTGCTGACGACGTCGAACGCAAAGCGCCCCTTGGGCCGCACCCAGTCCCGCACCCCTGCGAGCACGAGTCGGCGGTCGGCGTCCGACAGGACTCCGAAGTCGAGATAGACGAGGATCGCCGCGTCGTACTCGTCGTCCTCGTCGAGGGCCCGGTAATCGCCTTCGATAAAGCGAATGCTCAGACCAGCCTCGGCCGCGGCTTGGCGGGCGTACTCGAGCGAGCCGGGTGAAATGTCGACGCCGGTCACGTCGAGCCCTCGGGAAGCGAGCGCCTCGCAGTAGAGACCGGGTCCGCAGCCGAGATCGAGCACGCGATCGCCGGGGCGAAGCTCGAGCGCTCCGACGAGCCAGCCGACCTCGCGCGCGATCGTCTCGGGGCGACGGCTGGCGGCATCAGTGGTGGGATCGAGGTGCGCCGCGAGCAACTGCGGCGCGAGAGCGGTGTCCGTCCACAGCTCCGCGTCGCCGGGCTCGAACGGCGAGGGACGCCCGGCCAGGCGGCTGATCAGCCGCTCCATGAGCCGATGATTCCACCGATCGCAACGAAAGGAGAAGGGATGAGCAGCACTGGACCTGACCTTGCGGCGCTTCTGGGTGGTGCGGGTGCGCCCCCGGGCAGAGGAGCGCCAGCACCTCGACCCACTGACACGCCTGGAGGAATGCGCCTCCGTGCGCCTAGATGTGTCTACAGGAACGCCCTCGCACGCTTGCCATGCAGAAGGTCGTGGGTTCGAGTCCCATCATCCGCTCTAACAAAGCCCCGCTAGACGGGGTTTTTTGTTGCCGCCCTTGAACAGCGGAAGAGGCAGATTCCGCGGTCGGGTCAGCACCTGGGTCAGCAGTAGCTCCGAAGTGAATCTCATCCTTCTGCCTCGAGCCAGTCGAGCGGTCGCCTGCAGACCGTCGTGGCCTGTGAGGGTGCGATCAGTCCAGCTGGAGCCGGCGGCTGCAGCAGCAGTGGCCCGAGTGGGAAGCCGCCGCCCCCGGTTCCGGGGCGCAGCGGCGGGAGCGAAACGGCGAGTGAAACCGAGTGCGTTCCAGCGCTCAGCCGTACCGAGCCGAGGTCGAGCCATTGGCCTGCGTTCTGCAGCTGTGAGGAGGCGGAGCCGACCGGTCTGCCGTCGACCGAGGCCGTGAGCTTGCCGCGGATTGAGCCCCCAACCCACAACTGGTAGCGCGCGGTTCGCGCCAGGGCAATCGCGAGCGTCAGCGTGCCGCTCTGGCCAGGCAGGACAGCCCCGCCAGCGGCGGCCGACCAACCGCCGGGAAGCTTGGTGGAGTTGAGCGGCCAGACGAGGTTCAGCGGCCGTGGCGCCGTGAGCAGTCGGCCGCGAGCCGCCAGCCTGTGGACCTGTGCGCAGCTTGGCACCGCCGCAGCCTCGAGCGGACTACCGAGTGGCACGTGCTCGAGCGGAATGGCTCTCGACTCCCGCTGCCAGACCTCGTACCAGTGCCCTTGCTGCGCGAGGTCGTAGGGCGCAGGTGGTCGCGACTCCGTCGGCGAGCGGCGGATGACGAGCGTGCGGTAGACGAGCAGGGCTGAGAGGTCGATCTGGTCGAGGTCGACGTAGTCCGCTTTGCTGGTGACGCGACCGTTGCGAAGGGGGATCGGCCGTCGCCGCAGCTCGGACACGCCCTCGGCGTCGACGCGCCGAAGGAAGTGTCGGACGCCGTAGGGCTGGTATTCCGTCATCAGTGCGGGCCCTTGTCCTGCGAACCGGTCGCCGATCCGTTCTAGCTCGAGCAGCTGCCCCCGGGGCGCGAGGTCGGCGTCGTGGTAGGCGAGCGCGTCCGACCAAACCACGCCTGCGATGAGTGCGGCGGCGGCGGTGGCGCCAACCGCGACGGCCGTCCGGCGTCCCGGACCCCTGACATGAGGCGCGAGGCCAACGCAAGCGCAGAGGGCTGTGAGCAGGACGAAAGGCGAACCGATCGCAAGAGCTTTCGCGCCGACCCACGGTGCGCCTACCAGGACGAAGACGACTGCCCCGGTGAGTACGCTCGCGAGTGCCAACAGCAATGACCGAGCATTCGACGTTACTGCGAGGATGACGCCGACGAGCGCGGCCGCGACCGCGACCGCAATGAGCAGCGCTGCCGCAGTTCGCGCGTGTGGGTCGGATCGAAAGTCGCCGTTTGGCCAGATTCCCATGATCTGCAGGGGCCGCAAGGCGCGAAAAAGGTTGCCTAGCACGGCGCCGCTCTCGAAGGTCGCCCGATTCGCTCCACGCAGAAACTCCGTCACAGTCGCGAGTGCGGGTAAGGCGAGCACGGCTACGGCGCCGAGGCCCGCGGCGACCACCGCAGGCGCGCGGCGAAGCAGCAACAGAAGCGGAATCGTGAGCGGCACTAGCCAAACGACACCGGCAACGCTCAGCGTGTCGAGTATCGCTGCGCAGGCGATCGCGAAGGGCACGAGCCGCCGCGCACGGTACGGAGGGCGCAGCGTGGCGGTGAGTGCTGCCGCGGTTGCGACGAGCGCAGTGGCGGCTAGTTCCTTGACCCCGCCCCAGAGCGCGTAGCCGTAGAGGAGCGCGGACTGTGCAGCGACGAACGCCGCCGCCGCCCGCAACGGTCTGCTCCGAATCAAGGGCGCCGCGAGCTGATACAGACACAGGGCCAGGACCGCCGCGCAGAACGAGAGCCAAGGCTGGTATAGCCAAGCGAGGTCGGTGCGCACGAGTTGGTGCCCGATCGCGAGCGGGAGCAAGGACCCGAGCGGGTAGCCGTGGGCAAGGTTGACGCCCAACGTCGCCTCATAGCTCGACGGCGCAAGGCCAGCCAGATTGCGTCCGTGGTCGAGAATGCGGTCGGCCAGCGCGAGGAACGTCGCGGTGTCGTCGAGCTTCACGTAGCCGGCAAACGTCGGCGTGCCGGACGCGAGCACGGGCGCGCCGTAGCAGAGGTAGGCAAGCGTGGACGATCCGATCGCCCAGCAGTCGGGGCGTCGGGGCCTGCTCAAGACGAAGCCGGCTGCCGCGAGCCCCGCCACGAGCGGAGTCGTCAGTTTCGCGACCGCCGGCAGGCTGACGGTGAGCGAGCCGACGACGACGATGACCGACATTCCTAGGGGCAGAAGAAGCGCTGTCGGAACGCGGGCGCCCGCGATTCGCTCGACCAGCAATCCCGCCCCGAGGCAGACCACGACGAGCAGCAAAGGGAAGACAAGCCATGCGACGGCCAGCGTCATTCGACGCTCACTCGCAGAGTCCGGCGAACTCGCGCTGGCGGCAAGGGAACGAGGATAGTCCGGCAGGCAGGAGCATCGTCTCTGCGTTTGGCTCGTTGCCTCTTGTACGTGGCCGCGTCGCTTCGAGGTGTCGTCGAGAGGGGGTAGCCAGCCTGCCGAGGCTTTAGGATTCGCTCGTGGGTCTGGGACGGGGAATCATTCTCCATGTGCTGCTCGCGGTGGCCACGGCGATCGTGTCCGCGGCTGCGACCATGTCAGTCGCGAGTGCCTCCGCCCAACAATCAGATGTCATTTATTCCTGCGTGTCGAGCGCGACAGGCGTGCTTCTGATGCAGGCGAGGGGCGGCGAGTGCAGGGTCACGCAAGTTGCGGCGAACTGGTCGACGGACGACTCGAGGGGTGAAACGAGCGTCTACGGATGCGGGCGCATACCGAACGGGACGCTGCGCATCTACTCAACGAACACCAACTGTCCCAGCGGCCAGACAAAGCTGCGCTGGCTTGCCGTGAACCGCACCAGCACAAAAGACGATGCCCATGCCTGCGTGAGCCGTAATACGCATGTAGCGCGCCTCGTCGACGCACTGCGAGCGTGCATGCCGCGTACTTCCTTCCGAGTCAACTGGCCGCTGATCACCAGCGGCGGCTCCGGTTCGCAAGGGCCTCCGGGACCGCTCGGTCCAACCGGTCCGACCGGTCCTCAAGGCCCACCCGGATCCGGCGGCGGCGGGTCGCCGGGTCCGCCTGGGCCACAGGGGCCGATCGGGGCGACCGGACCTCCGGGCTCGGCCGGGGCTCCCGGAGCGACCGGTGCGCAGGGTCCGACCGGTCCGCAAGGACCGAACGGCACCACAGGTGCGGTGGGCGCAACGGGAGTGACGGGAAATGACGGCCTAACCGGCGCCACGGGTGCGACCGGAGCCGCCGGAGCGACCGGTCCGACTGGTCCGCAAGGACCGATCGGCGTCACAGGTGCGGTGGGCACAACGGGAGCGACGGGAAATGACGGCCCAACCGGTCCCACGGGTGCGACGGGCGCGACTGGGGTGCAAGGTCCGACGGGTCCTCAGGGGCCGATCGGCGCAACCGGCGCTGTTGGTGCGACCGGCACGACTGGCGCCACCGGCGATGCCGGCGCAACGGGTGCGAGTGGTGCAACGGGTACCACGGGTGCTACGGGGGCTCAGGGGCCAACGGGTCCGCAGGGGCCGATCGGAGCGACCGGCGCGAGCGGCGCTACTGGCATAACCGGTGCGACAGGCGCGGTTGGGTCGACGGGCGCTCAAGGGGCGACAGGCCCACAGGGTCCAGTCGGCGCGACCGGTGCGACTGGCGGCACCGGAGCGACGGGTCCGCAGGGACCTGCGGGTCCGCAGGGCCCAATCGGCGCGACCGGCTCGACTGGAGCGACTGGCGCTCAGGGACCCGCCGGAGCTACCGGCCCGCAAGGAGCGGCCGGCGCACAAGGCGCAACGGGGGCAACTGGGGCAACTGGTCCCGCGGGTCCCACGGCTATACAGATCGTTACTGGCGCCGCCGCACCGACAGGTGGGAACAACAACGCGATCGGGACGTTGACCGCCACTTCGACGGCCGCGTGCCCTGCCGGAAAAGTACTGCTAGGCGGCGGTGCGCGTGTGGCGAATGCGCCAGCGGGCAACGGCGTGGCAGCGGTGTTCTCCTCACGGCCGCAGAACGGAACCAGCACCACGACCTGGGAAGGGGTCGGAGTCGTGGTGAGAGCCGAAACCGCCGCCGGCCACATCTCCGTCACTGCATACGCCGTCTGCACGGCGTGAGCCGAGCCTCCTTGGGCGGCACCGACGAATCGCCAGCCGGCCCCGGGCCGATTCCCGAGCCTGGACGAGGGCGCCATCTGAAGTCGCGGCCGCTGCTCGCGGTGAGCGTCGCAGTCGTCGTCTTCGGGGCCGTCGGTTCGTTCATCTGGGTCCTGCAATCCAGTAGCGCCGACAAACCGCGCAAGCCTGCCGCAGTGTCGAGCTCGAACGGTCTCGGACAGACTGGCGGTGCGACGGTGCCGGGCATCGGTGCCGAAGTCGTCTCCGTCTCGCGCCTTCGTGCGATCGCAGCTGCCGCCGGCCGACCGGTCTACTGGGCGGGCCCGAGACCCGGGACGAAGCTCGAGTACACCCAAAAGCCCGACGGGACGACGTACGTCCGATATTTGCATGGTTCCGCAAAGGCCGGCACGCCGGGCGCAGGGTACGTCGTGATCGCGACGTACCCGCAACCCAATGCGTACAAGCGCGTGAAACGGATCGCCGCGACGCAGCACATGTTCGTCGCCGATCTCCCAAACGGCGCCATCGCCGTGACGAAGCCCAGCCGCCCACAGAACATCTACGTCCTCTACCCGGACCGGGCGTACCAGATCGAGGTCTACGCGCCTAACGCCGGAGAAACGCGACGGCTCGTCTTCGGTGGAGCGATCCAGCCGATTCGCTAGTCGCACTTCGATCGGACCCCGCGCCGTGAAGACGGGTCGGTCGGCCCATTGCCACCGTCTGCGCGTTCGTCGCATAGGCGCCAACATCTCTGGTTGGAGGCCGTGCCACTAGGCAGTGCCCATGCGGCCTCGCGAAGGTGTGGTCAGATGTGGTCGGCCTATTCGTCAGCCAGCTCGGAACTTCGACGCGAGACGAACATCGATGTCGACCCCGAAACGAACTCGACCCGATCCAACGGGGGTACCCCCGCGCAGCCGATTCGCGGTGTTGAACTCTCAAACTCCAACCAGACGCCACCGCCCTACGGTGACATTGAGTTCGGGAATGTCCCTTGAGCCGACCGAGGCTTGGCCGGCGCGAATTAGGCCTCGACGAGAATGACCAGCGTTTCGCGCACGACACCGTCGTAGGCCATCGCGTCCGCCCCTTCCTGGGTCTCCAGAGAGGCCATGACCGCATCCATGTCGGGTACGTCCATGAGAACACCAACACGTGTCCGGTTCGTCGGGTCGACGAAGGTCCTAATGTTGGTCACCCCCAGCGGACCAAAGACCTCCTCCCGCTTTGGCGATGCAAGCCAGTGGTCGGTGTCCTTCACGTCGTGGTAGCCAAAGACGGTGGGCATAACGGCTCCTCGGGTTTAGGTGGGACGCCAACTATCTCAGGCCCGAGCGCCACGCGAAGGGTGGAGTATCTCGCCCGCGACCACCCATTTCCCGCGCAGCCATCTCTGCGGCCTGGACGTGGCCGCGACGCGGCGTGGACGATGAAGGTTGCGTCCCCAACACCTCCGCGTTGCACCGCGGAGGATACGCGACGAAACGCAACCCATCTTGGGTCGTCCTACATCAGATTCTGCGGTCCGGCACGGGGCCGTCGTCTACCTGAATGGCAACACCTACACGATCCGCGGCGGACACTGTTACCCGATCCAGTCTCCGCGAAAGAAGCGGCGCGTTTTGACGGGAATAGGTATCGGACTGGTCGTCGACGAGCCGGCCGCGCCCGGCTGAGGGATTTCGATTCCGCACTTGCAGGCGACTCAGCCGGGTCCGGTACAGATCGATGACTCAGAGATCGAGGTGGCGGGCACTCGCGTGGCGGCCTCCGGCACCGTCCTCGTTAGCACAGGATTAAAGAGCGGGTCGTTCTTCCTCTACGGCCGCACCGCGTCCGGTCCAACGGGCGTGACGCTTGCCGGCCGCTGGACCTGCGGCTGAACGGAACTCGGAGACGGAACTAAGGCAGGTCCCCCGCCAGCGTAAAGCGCCACCAGTTCCGCACCAGTGCCGTCCCTTCGGAAGGAGGCCGGTGCGGGGGACGAACATCTCGGCGCCGAGCGCTTGAGCTCCCGCACTCGCGTGGCGACGCAGAATGCGTGAGTGAGAAGTGTTCGCGCAGCGGCGGCCAGCGTGTTGTTTCTGGCGCTGGCGCCGGGCGTAGTCGCCGGCCTCGTGCCCTGGCTCCTGACCGGCTGGAGCTCAGCCGGCGCGCCGGTGTGGGTACAGGCCGTCGGGTGGGTCGCGCTGGCTGCGGGAGCGGCCGTCCTTCTCGACGCATTCGCTCGTTTTGTCGTTGAGGGCGTCGGCACGCCCGCACCGGTCGCGCCGACGGAGAAGCTCGTCGTCGGAGGGCTGTACCGCTACGTCCGAAACCCGATGTATCTCGCCGTCGCCGGGGTGATCCTGGGACAGGCGGCGGTGCTCGGTCGCTGGCTGCTGGTGGTCTATGCGGTCGCGTTCGGCGCGACCGTCTGGTCGTTTGTGCATTGGTACGAGGAACCCACGCTCCGGCAGCAGTTCGGGACCGAGTACGAGGACTACGTGCGCACCGTTCCAGGCTGGTGGCCCCGACGTCCACGGCGGCCGGCGGGTTGAACGCATTCTTGCCTGACCAGGACTAATTGCTGGGTTGATCCGACCCTTTGCCTCGTGATCCGAACGGACAACCGGAGAACACTTAGGGAGCGCAGTGGGTGGCTGTCGCAAAAGGGCGACCCATTTGTGCTCCCCAAAGACTGGGACGCTTTTCGGCTGCGGCCCCAAGGCGTCCCAGTCGATCCTGCCACTCCGCAATGCGCTAGGCCGGGGCGGGGGGACGAACATTCCGGCGCAGTCGCTCAAGCACCAAGGCGCTGGAATGGGCCCTTTCTCTTGGGCGAGTATTGCAGTTCTTCCAGTACGATCGCCAGGTGCATCGGTCGTCCCGCTACGACCCTTGGCGGCGGACTGCAGGGGTCATCGACCCTCCGACGCCGAAGTCGTCGTCGCCCCTGCTCGGGTGGTTGTCCCCTCGGCAGCCGGCCGTTCGTCGTAGAGACGAACCCATACTCCCAGGGAGGGAACCATGAAGTACGCGCTCCTCATCTACAACGCGCAGCACGCCCGTGACCTGCCAGAGGGACAGCTCGAGGCGTTGATCGACGAGTACCAGGAGCTCTTTCAGTCGCCCGGCGTCATCGACGGCCAGCAGCTACAGCTGCCGGGATCGGCGACGACGGTGCGCGTCGAGAACGGCGAGGCGCTCCTGAGCGACGGCCCGTTCGTCGATGCCAAGGAATACCTCGGCGGCCTCTGGCTGCTCGAGGCCGACAATCTCGACGTCGCCACTGCGCTCGCCGCGCGCATCCCGGCCGCCCGCATGGGCGGGGCCGTCGAGGTGCGTCCGATCGTGGAGCGCGGAGCGCTAGCCCGCTGATCGACCAGGTCTTCCGCGACGAGTGGGGCCGCGTCCTGGCGACCCTCGTCGGCGACTTCGGGGACTTCGATCTCGCCGAGGAGGCAACGCAGGAGGCATTCGCGATCGCGGCGGAGCGCTGGCCCCGCGACGGCACCCCGGACAACCCCGGCGCCTGGCTGACGACGACCGCCCGGCGCCGGGCGCTCGACCGCATCCGCCGCGATCGCACGCTGGCCGAGAAGACGAGGCTGCTCGAACTGCCAGAGACGGAGGAGCACGAGGTGGATGAGACGAACTTTCCCGATGAGCGACTCGAGCTGATCTTCATGTGCTGCCATCCGGCGCTCGCGCTCGAGGCACAGGTCGCCCTCACGCTGCGCGCGCTCGGCGGCCTGACGACGGAGGAGATCGCGCGCGCCTTCCTCGTTGAGCCGGAGACGATGAAGCGCCGGCTGACGCGCGCGAAGCGGAAGATCAAAGAGGCCGGCATCCCATTCAGCGTCCCTGCCGATCACCTGCTGCCCGACCGCCTGGCAGCGGTGCTCGCCGTCGTCTACCTGATCTTCAACGAGGGCTACGGCGGCAGGGTGGATCTCGCCGCGGAGGCGATCCGGCTGGGCGACGCGCTCGCCGGCCTGATGCCCGACGAGCCCGAGGTGCAGGGACTGCTCGCGCTGATGCTGCTCAACGACGCCAGACGGGAGGTCCGTTTCGAGCAGGGCGAGCTCGTCCTGCTCGCCGACCAGGACCGCACTCGGTGGAACAAGTCACAGATCGCGAGGGGACGTGAGCTGCTTGACCGGGCGCTTGCGCTGGGAGGGCGCGGCTCGTACGTTCATCCAGGCTGCGATCGCATCGCTGCACGTCGACGAGCCGCAGGACTGGCCGGAGATCGCGGCCCTGTACGCGGAGCTCGTCCGGTTGACCGGCTCGCCCGTGGTCGAGATGAACCGAGCCATCGCCGTCGCCGAGGCCGACGGCCCCGAGGCCGGGCTCGCGATCGTCGATCGGCTCGATCTCGACGGCTACCAGTACTTCCACTCGACGCGCGGAGAGTTCCTGCGCCGGCTCGGCCGTGCGGACGAGGCCCGGACCGCCTTCGCGCGCGCCCTGGAGCTTGCCAGCGCCGAGCCCGAGCGCCGCTTTCTCCAGCGGCGGATCGAAAAGCTCGACGGCATCACGCACTCCACGTCGTAGAGCTGTCCCGTCGGGGCGCGGTCCTCCTAAGAGATCGATTTGGGAAGCCGGTGCGCTATGCCGCGGTAGGCGGTCCGAGCCAGGCAGCCTGCTCGAACACGATGACGAGCGGCGCGCGCCGGCGCCGCTCGTCAAGCGTGACAGCTGAGCTGTCGAACCCGCTTGAGTCAGGCTGCCTCTCTGCCCCTCTGGCTGGAGGCGACCCACTGACCCACCCAGTCGCCGCTGATCTGCCTCGTGCTGACGTTGAGGCGATTCCAGGCGTTGATCGCGGCGATCGCGAGCACGAGCGCGGCGAGCTGCGTCTCGTCGTAGTGGTGCGCGGCGTTGTCCCACACGTCGTCCGGAACGGGGTCCGGGCGGTCAGCGAGACGAGTGGCCGCTTCGGTGAGCGCCAGAGCCGCCCGCTCGGCCTCGGTGAAGTACGACACATCTCGCCAGACGGCGACCGTGTTGATGCGCTCATCGGGCTCGCCGGCATGCTTGAGCTCGCGGGAGTGGATGTCTACGCAGACGCCGCAACCGTTGATCTGGCTCGCGCGTAGCTCGACGAGGTACAGCGTCGTCTCGGCGATGTCGGCCTGCTTGGCTGCGTTGCCGATCTCCTGGAGAGGCTTCAAGGCGCCGGGCACGGTGAGTGCCGGGCTATCGATCCGTACGTGCATGGTCGGTCCTCCATGGGTTGTAGGCGTAGGGATGGTTGAAGGCGTCGAGCGCTTTGCCTCTGTCCACCTCGAACTCGAAGCTTTCGTCGCCTCGCGTGTCGAGGACGCCGACGGTGACGCGGCTCGTGTGCTCGTTCCAGAACAGGTAGACGTCGATTCCGCCGCTCACGCGGTGCGCCAGCTCGGTCCGTTCGCTGATCATGTTGATCGTCATCGGTCCCTCCTTTCGACCGGTCAGGCGTGGAGCTCGTCGCCTGCACGACGAACGGGCACGGCGGAAGGGGACAAGGGTGATCGCCGCGATCACACGCTGCCTCCTCGAGCGCCGACCTCGGCCTCGACCGGCTCCTGTCCCCGTGCGCATGGTTCGTTTGTCGTAGGAGAAGAGAACACGCTGCGGTCGAAGTGGATGATCTCGACGCGGCGCTCGAGATCGCTGCGCGGATCCCGGCCGCGCGGATGGGCGGCACGGTAGAAGTGCGGCCGTTGGTGTAGCGGTGCTCGAGTGCCGCTTCGTGCGGCGACGCATTGCAGACGTCAGCACGTAGCTGTCCCCTCCCGCCTCTCCCGTTCGTCGCCTTGACGACACCAAGGGATCGAACCCAGACGAAAGGAGAGGATCATGCGTATCTTCGTTGCCGGGGCGAGCGGTGCAATCGGGCGTCGTCTCGTCCCTCAGCTGATTGATGCCGGCCACGATGTGATCGGCACCCACAACTCACCGGCGAGCTCAGAGCTGCTGCGGACGCTGGGCGCGAAGCCGGTCATGCTCGATCTGCTCGACGCAGGCGCGGTACGCAAAGCCGTGCTCGAGAACGAGCCCGAGGCGATCGTCCACCAGGCGACCGCGCTGGCGAACGTGAAGTACAGCCGGAACATGGACAAGGTGACGGCCAGGACCGGCGAGCTGCGAACCAAGGGAACCGACGCCCTGCTGGCGGCTGCGCACGAGGCTGGTGTACGCCGATTCGTCGCGCAAAGCGTTGCAGCCTTCTCCCGGTACGCTCGCCAGGGCGGACCCGTCAAGACGGAGGACGATCCGCTCGACCTCACGCCGCCGAAGAACTTCTACCGGACCGCCGCCGCGATGGCCTATCTCGAGCAGGTGGTTACGGACTTCGGGGGGATCGCATTGCGCTACGGCGCTTTCTACGGCGCCACCAATGACGGGACGATCGAGCCGGTGCGCAAGCGGCAGTTTCCGATCGTCGGCGACGGAGGCGGCATCTGGTCCTGGATCCACCTCGACGACGCCGCCGCCGCAACCGTCCTCGCCCTGGCACACGACGGCCCGGCGATCTACAACATCGTCGACGACGATCCCGCCCCGGTGCGCGAATGGCTCCCGGTGCTCGCCCAGGCCCTCGACGCCAAGCCCCCGCGGCGCTTCCCCACCTGGCTCGCCCGGCTTCTCGCCGGTGAGGCCGTGACTGTGATGTCCACCGAGGCCCGGGGTGCCTCGAACGCGAAGGCCAAGCGCGAGCTCGGCTGGACGCCGCGCTACCCGACCTGGCGGACGGGATTCAAGGCGGTCTACTCGGCGATCGCCGTCGCCGACCGACCGAAGCCTCACCCGGCTCCACAGACAAGCCACTCGTCCAGCTAGGACGCGTGCGAATCGACGTGATGAGGGTGCCCGGCCCAGTTCGGACGGACACCCTCCTCACCCTTCTTGCCCTCGCCTACGAGCGCGCTCGAGCTGGCGGGCGCCGAGCGCGAGCGGCGCTTCCTCGGACGGCGGATCGAAGACCTCTGAAGCTGGCTGTCCCCTCGGACGCGGCTCGTTCGTCGCCTCGACGGACACCCCGTTAAAGGAGGAATCGATGAGAGCGAAACTCGCAACCAATTCGGCGCGGAGGCGCTGGCTTGTTCTCGCGGTAACGGTTGCCGCGCAGTTCATGGTCATCGTCGACGTCTCGGTCGTGAACGTCGCCCTGCCGGCGATCAAGGACGACCTCCACTTCTCCCAGGAGAGCCTGCAGTGGGTGATCACCTCTTACGCGATCGTGTTCGGCGGCATGCTGCTCCTGGGCGGCCGGCTTGCCGACTTGCTCGGACGCAGGCGGCTGTTCATGGCAGGCGTGGCGGTGTTCACGCTCGGCTCGTTGCTTTCCGGGCTCGCCTGGTCGGAAGGGACGCTGATCGTCACGCGCGGGCTGCAGGGGCTCGGCGGCGCGCTGCTCGCGCCGGCGGCGTTGTCGATCGTCGTCACCACCTTTCGCGAGGGGCGCGATCGGAATGTCGCGCTCGCTGTCTGGGGTGCCGTCTCCGGCGTAGGCGGCGCAGCCGGCGTCCTGCTCGGCGGCATTCTCACCTCGTACCTGAGCTGGTCGTGGATCTTCTTCGTCAACCTGCCGGTCGGCGCGGCCGTTCTCGCCGTCAGCCCATGGCTCTTGAGCGAGAGTCGGGCCGCGCTCGCGCGTCGGCACTTCGACCTCGCCGGCGCCACCTCGATCACGGCCGGCCTAATGGTGCTCGTCTACGCGATCACCCGAGCAAGCCAGCATGGCTGGAGCGACGGTGTCACGGTAGGCCTGCTCGCGACTGCCGCCGCATTGATCGGAGCGTTCGTCGGGATCGAGGCACGCTCGCCGGCACCGCTGCTGCCGCTGCGGATCTTCCGCCTGCGGACGCTCTCGGCGGCTAACGCGACCATTCTGGTCATCGGCGCGACCGCCTTCGGGCAGTTCTTCCTGCTCTCGCTGTACCTGCAGGAGGTCCTCCACTACTCGGCGCTCGAGACCGGCGTCGCCTTCATCGCGATCACGGCCGCGGTCGCAGTCTTCGCGAACCTCGGCCAGGCGCTGACCACCCGGCTAGGCCCGCGACCGGTGCTGAGCACCGGCCTGCTGCTCACCGCGGCCGGCGGCGCTCTCTACGCTCAGATGCCCGCCGACGGGCACTACTTCTGGAACGTCTTGCCCGCGCTGATCCTCAGCGGCATCGGGCTCGCGTTTTCGTTCGTGCCGGTGATGATCGCCGGCCTCACAGGTGTCCAGGCTGCCGACGCCGGCGTCGCCTCGGGGCTGATCAACACCAACCGGCAGATCGGCGGCTCGATTGGCCTGGCTGCCGTGACCACGATCGCCGCCACCGCGAGCAGCCACTACACGCACAGTCACGCGGTGCCCGCCTTCAGCAGCCCGGCGCTCACGCACGGGTTCCAGATCGCCTTCTACACGCTGAGCGGCCTCGCGCTCGCGGGAGCGGCGATCGCCGCCGCCTTCGTCGAGTCCAAGCCGAAAGCCGCTCCGAGGGCGAAGCCGGTCGAGGCCGAGGTCGTGCTCGAGGAGGCAGCGTGATCGCTCGAGCATCTACCTACAGTGGAACGAGCTCGCCCGGCAGTCGGTAGCTCGTGAAACACCCGATCGTTTGGAAGGGCCGCCCTCGAGGGCGGCCCTTCGCGAAGAGTCGCGCAGGAAGCCGCCAGCTTGCCGGCGACAGCGAGCTTGTCCTCTGCTGCCATCAGTGCGCGGAGTGGGAGTTCGACACTTAACTGCGTGCAGTTACTGCTTAGAACGGTCGGAGGTCGCAGGGCGGCTGCGGTGCCGTCGTTGACTGCCTTGCCCGGTTCCAGGAACACTTGCAGCAGGAGCACGATCGCCGCGACCGCGACGCCGCCGAGAATGGAGAGCGCGAGCGGTCGCCCCGCGTAGACCTGCGTGCCAGGCAGCCAGGCCGGCCCAGAAGATGAGCGAGAAGGCCTCGAGCCAGATGAGCAGCTGGACAGCGTCGGTGAGCGCGACGTTGGCGAGTCGGAGGACGATCAGGATTGCGAGTGGGGGGACCGCGAGGAGCAGGAGCGTTGACTCGGAGCCGACCAGCGCGAGCCACTCGCGCATCGTCGGGCGTCTGCGGAGCTCCATCTGCTGAACGAGACTGTTAGAGAAGATGTGCGCCGCGAAGATCGCGATGATCGGGCTGAGCACGATGAGGAACACGTCGAAGAACTTCAACGTGGCGGCGGTAGATCGGTAAGTACTGCTCCGAGACGCGACTGACGCGATGTCTGATCGCCCTCCGGGGTTGGTGAGCAAATGGTGACTCGCCACGACCCCAGCGGACGATCACTGACCGGGCAGCGGAGGCGAGACCCACCAAGAATGCGTCGCCACTGGTCGCGATGAGCCTCGACCAGCGCCCGGGACACGCTTGCCCTGCAGAAGGTCGTGGATTCGAGTCCCATCATCCGCTCTTCGTCAAGGCCCCGAAAAGGGGGGCCTCTTTTGTTGCCTGAGGATCCACTCGCACCTGCCCGAGAGACGTAGCATCGCTTCATGGCGATCGAGTTGGAAGTACAGAGGCTGCAGATCGGCGACGTGATCCTGGCTCCCCTTCCCGAGCAGAGTGAGGAGATCGAGGCAAAGGTCGTGCGCGAGATCGATCGGACGGACAGCGCCGTGCGCGTCACGTTGCGCGTCGAGGGACACGATGACTTCGTCAAAGAGTGGGCACTCGGCGAGATGGTCACCGTCGTGCGCGGTCCCTAGACATCGCGCAAAGACTCGGCTCAAGAAATACGCGCCGGTAGTGGGGGCTGAAGCTCGGCCCAACCTAAGCGAAACCGGGTTAACGGACCCTTCGAGCCGGAGAACGGGTCAGCAGCGGGTCAGCGACCTGTCGGAACTGACGGACAATCAAGGGAGTGCTTAGGAAGCAGATGCGTTCAACCGGGCTCGTCGTGCGAGCCGTTAACCGCGCCCACCTAACTCCAGCGAAGTCTTGTCTCGATCCGCAGGATTTCTCGCTGCTCAGGATCTTGCGACTCACCCCAACGGGCGATCAGTCAGCGCGGTTTCGATCCGTTCGAGCCGCACAGCAATCTGCCGAAGGTCCGGCGTCGAAGTGGCGGCACCAATAAGGGCCTGCTCGCGACGTGAGCGTGATACGAACGTGCTGGTGATGGCGGTGGTGATGACCGTCAAGAAGCCGATCCTGACCAGCATGACGAGCGAGGCGACGAGCCGGCCCGCAACAGTCGTGGCACGTGGTCGCCATACCCGACAGTCGTGACCGTCTAGACGGCCCGAGTCCTGCACAGCAGTGGGCGATGGGATTCGGCGTCCCGGCGAGATCTCACGCGCCGGGCATGTTCGGCTGAGGCGGCGGCACCGGCATCGCTGTGTAGGGGCGCGGCCTGAGGCGGCGGTTCGCTCGGTCGATCATGGTTTGCAGGGGCGCGGTCAGAGCACGCCGGACCGACGGATCGCCCCTCACGCTCCGGGAGCAGGTGCTCTGGAGGTGGATCGGAAGCATCGTCTGGCTCCGATTCGAGGCGAAGCAGTTCGCGCGGCCTGTCCCGGCCGAGAGGGCAAGATCCGCGAGACCGCTCGCTCGGATCGCGTTCGACCGAACGATGTTCCCGCTTGGCCGCCAGGGGCGGTGATCTCCGAAGCTAGGGCGGCTCAGTCAACCGGCGTCTTGCGACGCGGAAGCGCTGCAGAGCGATCATGCTCCACAGCGCTTCGATCGCCCCGAACGGGAGACTGCCGATCAGAAAGCCGTAGGTGCTCGCGAGTGCGCAGGCGAGGGCGAACAGTGCGATGAACGCAGGGTGACGTTTCTCGAGCGCGTAGGCCAGAGCCATCGTCGAGACAGCTGTTGCCCCGAACGCGGTCAAGCCTCTAACGGTCGTCGAGGCGGCTCCACGGCGTGGCGCTCGTGAACATCCCGTGTAGCGCGGCGATCCCGTCGTCCTGCGAGCGCGCTGCCATCACGAGGGCCCCGTCGTCGCTGCGCTCGACGCTCCAGGCGGCCCAGCCGCAGCATTCGTTCTCGACCTCGACGAGAGCCCGTAACTCGGTTTCGACGGCCGGATGATCCTTGAAGGTGAGGCGCAGGCCGTCGGCGGTTTCGTGTCGGCCGAGTCCGAAGTTCTCGCCGAGGTTGATCCAGCGTTCGCGCTGTGTCTTCAGGTCCGCGTCGATCAGCGTGCAGGCGACGAGCTCCGAAAGCTCGCGCTCCGCCGCCGCGTCTGTGCTCTGAGTGCTCATCATTCGCTCCTTTCGTCGGGCCATGGTCGGACTGTGGATAGAGAATGCTTGTTAAAGTCGACTTGATGTCAACCGCCGAGCACGGACAGACGAGATCGCTGTCGATCGGCGAGGTTGCCCGGCTGAGCGGCAAGGCTCCGTCCGCGATTCGCTACTACGAGGAGGTCGGGCTGGTGGACCGGCCCGAGCGGAGCAGCGGCCGGCGCCGCTATCCGCGAGCGGTCGTGAGGACGCTCGCGGTGATCGAAACCGCCCAGAGGGCAGGGCTGAGTCTCGAGGAGATTCGCGTACTGCTGCAGGCAAGTCCCTCGAATCACGCGGCAACCGAGAGTCTGCGCGAGGTCGCCGAGCGAAAGCTGCCGGAGCTTCGCGAAGCAATCCAGCGCGCGGAGATCGTTCGCGACTGGCTCGAGGACGCGGCGCGCTGTCACTGTCCGACGCTCGACGATTGCCCGCTCTTCGAGGACCCCGTGCGCTTGCCGGAACGCAGCCTCGTGCTCCGTTAGCTCGAAGCTCACATCCGCCGGGAGGGGGTACCCCGCGCAGCTTGGAGTCCCGGCTCGTGCGGATTACCCGGGGCGGGACGGCAGTCGTCGCCACTTCTGAAGTCTTAGGGTTCGGGTATGCGCGCAATGCTCTTCGATGTTTCGGGAATGCCGCTACGCGCGGCAGAGATCCCGGAGCCCGTGGCGGGTGATGGCGAGCTCTTGCTCCGCGTCCGCGCCTGCGGCGTTTGTCGAACCGACCTGCACATCATCGACGGGGAGTTGACGCAGCCGAAGGTTCCGCTCGTCCTCGGTCACATGATCGTCGCGGACGTGGTGGGCGAGGATCGGCGGGTCGGCGTCCCTTGGCTCGGCTGGACGGACGGCGACTGCCGCTACTGCTGCGCCGGGCTCGAGAATCTCTGTGACCGCGCGCAGTTCACGGGGTACGACCGAGACGGAGGCTTTGCCGAATACACCGTCGCCGACGAGCGCTTCTGCTTCCCGCTGCCGGACGCGTACCCCGAGCTCGACGTCGCGCCGCTCCTCTGCTCCGGCCTGATCGGCTACCGATCGCTGCGGTTCACCGGTGACGCCGAGCGGCTCGGTCTGTACGGGTTCGGTGCGTCGGCGCACATCATCGTGCAGGTCGCGCTCCACCAGGGGCGGCGCGTGTTCGCGTTCACACGGCCGGGCGACGCGGAAGGACAGGCGTTCGCGCGAGAACTCGGCGCGGAGTGGGCCGGAGGATCCGACGAAGCGCCGCCCGAAGAGCTCGACGCCGCGATCATCTTCGCGCCGGTCGGCGCGCTCGTGCCGGTGGCGCTGGGCGCCATGGCCAAGGCGGGCTCAGTCGTATGTGCCGGTATCCACATGAGCGACATCCCGGCGTTCCCGTACGAGCTGCTCTGGGGCGAGCGTGTGGTGCGCTCAGTTGCGAACCTCAGCCGGAGCGACGGCGAGGAGTTCCTCGCGCTGGCGCTGCGCGCGCAACTGCAAGTGCGCGTGAAGTCATTCGCGCTCGAAGAAGCGAACGATGCGATCGAGCATCTTCGCCGTGGCGAGGTCCATGGCTCCGCAGTGCTAGATCTCGCGGCCGCTGGCTAAGGCCTGCGGCCACGCACCAGAGCCGACTGCCACGCTCTACGGTTCATGGATTGGCCGCGAGGGAGGAGGAGGTTGTGGACGATCACGCTGTAGTAAGCCACGACGATTGGATCGAAGCGCGCAAGAGCCTACTGGCGAAGGAGAAGGAGTTCACTCGCGTGCGCGACCAGATGACGGCTCAACGACGGTCGTTGCCCTGGGAGGTGGTCGAGAAGGACTATGTCTTTGAGACCCGGACTGGGCCTTCATCACTCGCCGGGCTCTTTGACGGGCGGAGCCAGTTGCTCGTCTACCACTTCATGTTCGATCCGGCAGACGACGTCGGTTGTCCGATCTGTTCGTTCTGGGCCGACAACTTCGAGCCGCTGATCGTTCACCTTCGCGCGCGTGACGTGACCATGGTCGCGATTTCGCAGGCGCCGCTCACCAAGATCACTCCGTACAAGGAGCGGATGGGGTGGAGCTTTCCTTGGTTTTCGTCTTACGGAAGCGACTTCAACGACGACTATCGCGTCTCGTTCAGGCCTGAGGAGACCGACGAGGTTGTCTACAACTACGACACTCTTCCGCCCGGCGATACGCAGCGCGAAGGGCTGAGCGTCTTCTATAAGGGCGGCGACGACCGCATCTTCCATACGTACTCCGCGTATGCCCGTGGCATCGACATCGTCAACACTGCCTACAACTATCTCGATCTCGTCCCGAAAGGGCGTGACGAGGACCCGCCGGGCCCTCGCTGGGTTCGTCGCCATGATGAGTATGGCCATTGACCGTCGCTATGAACAGTCGTAGGCATATGTCACCGTCACTGGGACCTCCGGGAGGCCGCATCCGCCGAGCGAACGGCCGTGCTGCGTCTTTATCGCACTCAGGAGGTAGCCGGTTCGAGTTCGGCTACCCGACTTCTAGCCCGCCGCTAAGACTGGCGCGCCCCTCGGGTTGCAGACTGATGACTTCGGGTCTGAGCGCCGCGTCGCTGAGCGAAAAGACTACCTGGCTGCAAAGGAAGTACGAACCGTGACTAACGGGATCGGCGGGCCGCGAATCGGGGCGTCTGCTTGGCCGATTGCCTGCCCGGCCAGGTCGCTGTGACGTTGGAAAAGGCGGCAGCGCCCGCGCGTCTGAACATTGCTCGAACGACGCCGAAGATCATGCCTCTGATCGCGGAGGCGATAGTGATTTCGAGCCAGCTTCGGTCATGGTCCAGCGCTCTGGGCACCTTTTCTTCGTGAGCCAGCGCGCGCCAGGTGCGTCTCCAAATTCGCGTGGCAACGGACGCGGAGACCGTGCCGACTAGAAATGCGAACGGCATGTAGAGCAGCTTCATGATCCTGTCGTACATCGCCACCCCCGATTCTCGCAGGTTTAGCCCGGACCGGCGGATCCGATTTTCGATAGGGCAGCGACGAGCACCCGCTGCACCGTTCACCACGATTTCAGGTTCCGGCGCGGGCCTACCTGGGAGGAAGGAGGCCTCGCCTATCTCCCCTCAGACGTACTCACGCCCAAGGCTGGGCTCGGCTGCTCGAAGACGCCGCCGGCGCCTGGGCGTTACTGGAATCGGGCAATGGCCGATGGCAGTCAAACAGGGCGTGTTGCGGCGCAGCCCGCCTGCCCGGACAATGCCACTGTGAATCGCTACATCATCACCATCGAGGCGGGGAGTTTTGAGGATGTCGACAACGTGGAGTTGCCCGTGCCGCCCCAGCCTGGCGAGCCCATCGAGACGCACATCGGAACATGCATCGTCACCAGCACGGAGCCGATGCCAGCCGAGAGCGGCTATGCCGGCAAGATCGTCTGCCGCCTCCCATAGAGCCCCAGCTCACCGTGGCACCGCGGCGGTTACGGGGCTCGAAAGCGACTTGTCCCCAAGGTATCGAGCTTCGCCAAGATATTTCGTAAAGAACGGGTCATCAGGACACGCGCCATTCACCTTTCCGCGGATTCGCGGATGCGCGGCAGGCGGACGGCATTGAAGCTGAGAACTCAGAACGGTGGGTCTCGTCCATCTCCCCGTGGGGGACCTGCCGAACGCCTGGACGCGAAACCCCTTCTTGTCCAGTCGCAGGAACGGGCCGAGCCCAGACAGGCGGCCCGTTTCTCGTTCGAGTTGTCCTCACGGCTTGCCCCGCCGCGGGCGAGTGACCGTTGCTGCTTGATGTCAGGGTCGGCGCGGGGAAACCTCGTACAGGGCGGGCGTGGCGTGCGACCTTCCGACAGCCGCCGTGACGACACTTGCCTGCGGCTTCTGGTGACATTCCCGCACGCTGGCCCCGACGTGGCTGCGCCTCTCGAGTAGCACTAAGCTCACGAGGCGTGGACATCCCTGAGATCCACTACACGCGGAGCGCCGACGTGGCGATCGCGTATCAGGTCGTGGGCGAGGGGACGTTCGACCTCGTCTTTGTCCCCACGTTCGCGAACCTTGTCTTTCCCTGGCTTAATCGGGACTGGAAGGCGTTTTACGACCGCCTCGCGTCATTCACACGCCTGATCATGCTCGACAAGCGTGGCACCGGCCTCTCGGACCGTCCACGCGACCTGGGAAGCCTCGAGGCGCGTATGGACGACATTCGTGCGGTTCTCGATGCGACCGGAGCGGAACGTGCAGTGCTTGTGGGGGCCGGCGGCGGTGGCCAGCCCTGTGCGATGTTCGCGGCGACGTATCCGGAACGCACGAGGGCGCTCGTTCTGGTCAACACACCCGCGCGCGCCGTGAAGACGGAGGACTATCCGTACGGGCTCGAACCGGACGCGTGGCACGAGCAGCTCCGACAGGTTCGTCAGCGCTGGGGCGAGCGCGACTACTTCGAGCAGCAGGCTCGCCTCGCGAATCCAAGCGCGGATGACGAGTTCGTCGACTGGTTCGTGACGTGCCAACGGTTCAACGCAAGTCCGGGCGCGGCGTTGAACTTCTATCGTGTCTTGGGCGAGACCGATCTTCGAGATGTGCTTGCGAGCGTCAGTGTGCCGACCCTTGTACTCCACGGCCCAGCGCAGCGAGAGGAGATGCTCGACGTTGCTCGCCGCGTCCCCAACGCCCGATCAGTCGCCTTGGCTGCTGACACGCTCATCGAGACGTTCGAGGCCATCGCCCGTGAGACCAGGGCATTCGCGGAAGGTGCGCAGCCCGATGGAACTCCCGACTCGGTCCTCGCGACGGTTCTGTTCACGGACCTCGTCGGCTCCACCGAGCGAGCCGCCGCGCTCGGTGACCGGGCATGGCGAGATCTGCTCACCCGTCATCACGAGGATGTGCGACGAGACCTCGCGCGCTTCCGAGGGGAGGAGGTCGACTCCGCGGGCGACGGCTTCTTCTGCCGCTTCGACGGCCCAGCGCGTGCGATGGCGTGTGCACGGGCGATCGTGGGCAGTGCGAAGGAGCTCGACCTCGGCGTCCGCGCTGGAATCCACACGGGCGAATGCGAGGTCTTGGGGGAAAAGCTTGCGGGAATCTCGGTTGTCACCGGCGCGCGGGTCGCAGCGCTCGCCGACTCGGGCGAGGTCCTGGTCTCGCAGACCGTGAAGGATCTCGTCGCCGGCTCTGGCTTCGATTTCGTCGATCGCGGAGAGCACGAGCTCAAGGGCGTTCCGGGCACTTGGCGCGTATACGCCGTCGCAGAAGGCTGAGGAGGTCCGCGACCTCGCCGTGGCAGCCGCGGCACCGCCCGTCCGCGACGAACATCGCATGCGCCAGCGTCCTCTCGCCTGATCTCAGTTCTGACTACCCGCTGTAAGTACGCCGGCTATTCCGACCGATCGACTGGCCAGCGGTAGAGACAGCGAGCGTCCGACGGAACGTCGGCGATCACGGACGGCAGCTCCCAGACGATGTCTTGCCAGCGGCTCACTTCGATCACGTGCTCCTTCGCGAGCTGAAGTGCTATCGCGTGGGCCGCTTCCCCTTCGAAGACGAGGAAGACGTAGTCGTTACTGATGTAGGCGGCGTGGGCCGATAGGCCGGCTTCGCCTGGGTCAAACGGCGGTCCCGCCGAAAGCAACTTTTCTGCTGCCGGTGCCGCTCCCGGCTTCAACCGCGTTGCCACTACATAGCGCTCCATGTGCGCCTCCTGCAGATTGGCGAGTACGGAAGCTCGTTGAGCGAGGTGTGTTCGTGGTCGAACTCGACCTCAGTCACCTCGAGGAGGCCGCGACGTCGCGAAAGCGGTCGGCTACGTCACGAGCGGTAACCCGTTGTACGCGCCCCGCGGGATCAGATCTCTTCCTGACTAAGACAGAGCCTCCAACTCCAATTCCATCATCTGGAATCTGGCCTCCGTGAACCCAGGCGCGTCGTCAAGACTGGGGTCGTAATCGGGAGCGGAACGTACTGCCGCGTCAAGCTGTTTGATCGAGGGTATGGCGTTGGTCTTCTCGACAAGCGAATGCGCCTCCCGCCGGATGATCGCCTCTAGCTGAGCTTGTTGCTCGTTATCCATGCGCCCAGCCTACGGGCGAACGGAGGAGCCGTCTAGCTGTCCTCTCTGAGTGAGGTCGAGCCCCTCGAGGGAGTTCCGTGCGTGAACTACGGACGCACACGGAGGAGCTGCCCGCTCTATCCCTTGATCGGGCCGCGGGGGTAGTATTCGAGGTGGGGTGGGCCTGCGGCCTGTGCAGCGTGAGCGATTGCTCTCCCCATCGCCGCGTTGCGACTGTGGCAAGGACGACTGAGGGAGAGTCGCAGAGAACTCTCCCCGCCCGCCCCCGTGTGGGCGGAGCAGAGCGTTCACCGGAGTGGCTAGTTGAGCGAGGTGTGTTCGTGGTCGAGCTCGACCTCGGTCACCCCGAGGCGGTCGCGCCACTGGAGCGCTCCCGGCAGGCAATCCCACTTCTCACCTACGAAGCAGGAGCTTGAGGGCTTCGACACCCACGCCTCGCTTGCCGTGTCGAAGCTCGGCAAGGGCCGACCCAGCGAGCGCGACCTCGGTCAATGGTGGCAACCGCTCGTCGATGAACCGCTGGAGCCAACGTAGAGCGGCACGCTCGTAGCGAGCCGGGTCAGCTTTCGCCAACAGTTCGCACAACAGCAGCGCGTCAGCGAGTGAGAGTCCGCCCATCTCCCGCGCGGCCATCTCTGCGGCCTGGACGTGTCCGCGATGGATCGCGCGTTGGAATCGGACATGTGCTGTGCCCTGGCTGGTCATCCTGGCGATGCCGCTGGGGCCACGGCTTCGGCGTGAAGCCTATTCGCACTCTCAGTCGGATCCATTCCGTGCGCGGCCCTCTGCCGTCGCCGGGTAGGTCGTCTCCGCGACCAAATCGTCTCCGCGCGCGACTGTCCCCTGCGACCCGAGTCGCCGAGTAGCACGACACTCAATCTCCACTTGAGGTTGAGCTACCCCAAAAGGGGCCCCCGGCCATCGTTGTTGCCGGCTCTCCGATTGGCGTCGCAACCTTGCGCACCTGATGTCAAGTGCCATACTCGGAGCTCGGACAAGGGGCGCAAGCCGTGGGGAGGACGCGCTGATGGAGGGGAGTTCGGCCGGCGTTTCGGGAAAGCGGCCACCTCGTTTTAAGCGTAACCGAGGGCGGGGGTTTGTCGGTTGCGCGGTAGCCGTATTTGTGGCCGTACTCTGCGCGTCCCTATTCACCGCCCCGGCTCGAGGCGACGATCTTCCTTTGCCGGTCTCGGATGGCTCGGCGATAACAACAGACTCGACGCCGAGCGACGCTGCCGCAACGGCGTCGTCGGATGGCATCGCTCCGACAGGAACCTCGGATATGTCCGCGGCGACGACAGACAGTTCTGGCTCTGCAGGCACGACCGATACAGGCGCTCCGGCACCAGACGCAACCGGCACCTCTGCGACGACGGCGGATGGATCTGCCGCTGCGGCCGACACAGCCGGCGCAGGGACTCCGGCACCAGACGCAATTGATACTTCGGCTTCAACAACACCAGACCCAATTGACACCTCGGCCGCAACGACACAAGACCCAATTGCCACCCCAGCGACGACGACGGACAACTCCGGCGCTGTGCCAGAAACGACCAGCACGTGCGCCTCGGTGCCAGACGCAGCAGCCACTCCGGGCACGCCGATGGACACTTCCGCCGCTGCAGCAGAGACGACTGGCACGTGTGCGCAGGCGCCAGTCCCAACAGACCCGACCGACGGCCTCACTGCGACAGACCCCTCCGCCAGTTCCACCGACGCTTCCGCCGTCGAACCTACGGATGCGGCTGCCGATTCCTTCACCGCCACGAACGACCCGATAGGCACCTCAACGGGTTCTGCGCCCGCCACGGACACGCGATCGCTCTCGAGCTCGGGCTCCTCCCCAGCAGCGGAACCACCTGCTTCCCCGCCAGGCTCGAACTTGCAGGCCCCTAGTGATGGGACTACGACCGATTCTCTGCCCGACAGCACGTCGAATGGCGAAGACGCCGACGCGGGCCCTCTCCCTGGCGACCTTGACCAGCCGTTCGCCGCGGACGTCCCTCCCGGCGAGGCCGTGACGCTCATCTTCTCGGTCATCGTGATCCGCTGCGGTGCCGACTGCCGCGTCACGATCGTTTGCGACCCGACCCCTGGCTCTCCAGCTCTCACTTCATGCTCCACCGAACTTGGGGCGACGCAGGCGGGACGCACAGCGCCGCGGACGAACGCGCCCCAGAAAGGGCGGCCAGCCGGCGCGCGTGGGCCATCAGCTCCTCGCCTACCCATCCCAAACCATGAGCCTCAGATGCCAAGCGCTCCGGGTGCCTCGAGCGGATCAGTCAACTCTGGAGGCCCCGACGGCGCGTCCGCTTTCAATGTGACAGAAGCGGCGCTCAACCTCACCCCACGTGATGGCACGCGTCCAATCACGCTCATTGAGCTGTGCTGGCGTGCGCTGCCTCTCGCGTTCTTGCTCGACCGTCCTGGCTAAGGCCTGACGAACGGTCACCCGCGCACGGCGGGGCGCCTCCGGGTGCCCCCTGTGTCGAGACGAGCTCGAGTGCGAAAGGAGGTTTCAGATGAGCACCGACCCCATTAATCGCCAGTTCGATCCAACGGACGACATAACGCCAAGCGAAGCTGACTCGAGCTACCAGCTCGAGGACTCACTGACGCTGTACGCCCGCGGAGTAGGCCGAGTGCCAATGCTGTCTCGGGCTGAGGAGCGAGAGCTCTTTCGTCGTAAGGAAGCCGGAGACGAGCGTGCGAAGCGGATTCTGATCGAGGCCAATCTGCGTCTAGTCATCTGGATCGCCCGTCAGTACGCGCATCACAACGTTCCTTTGCTCGATCTCATCCAGGAAGGGAATCTGGCACTCACGAGGGCGGTCGAGAGGTTCGATCACCGATTGGGTTTCAGGCTCTCGACGTATGCCACCTGGATGATCAAGGAGGCGGTCGGGCGAGCGGCGGAATGTCATGCGCGTTTGGTTCCGGTTCCGATCCACGTCGGGAGGCAGATCCGCACCGTTCGAAGAGCGCGTCAGGTTCTCCTGCAGCGCCTGAATCGCGACCCCTTGCTGGGCGAGATCGCTGCCGAAGCAGGACTCGACTCCCACCGCGTTGCGGAGCTACTCGACTACGAGCAGCAACCAGTGAGTCTCGAGTCCCCGCCGAAAGAGGGGCAGCAAGCCTGCAGTGACGTGCTCACGGATCCGACATCAGCCCATCTGGACTCGGCGCTGGCCGAGCACCAACGAAGAGAGGAGGTTGAGGCAACCGTCAACTCGCTCGACGAGCGCCTCCGGCTCGTACTCAGGCTGCGCTTCGGTCTCGCGGGGCAATCACCCCGGTCGCTGGTCGAGGTGGGGAGGGAGCTTGGAGTAACAAGTGAGCGGGCTCGCCAGCTCGAGGCGACGGCACTCGACAAACTCCGAACGCTCGCGCCGGGTCTGCGGGACTATCTCGAGGTTGCGTAACACGTCAAACTAGGGCTGCGCCCAGAAGGCTTGTCCTCTCCCCGCTTCTGGGCGCAGCCCTTCCCTTCCTATTCAGGTCAGGAACCGCCGGGACGCAACCCCATCCTGCGACCGAATCTTGGAAACGAGCGAGAGGCTCACCGAAGGTCAGAACGACCGCTGTCGGCCTTCCACTCAGCACGGAGACGCGCGACCTTTTCGAGCTGCGGGCGACACCAGTCGCCACAACTTTTGACTAGTGTTCGCCCGAGCCAGGCGGAATGAAGGGGGGTTCCAGCACGCGAAGGTTCTGCCTGATCCTGTTTCTGATCGCCGTTGGTGCGCTGGGCGGCACGCTCGCGGCGAACGTGGCCGGCGGCGCATCTGAGCACAGCGATCCGTGCCACAGCCAACACACTTGCCCCTCCGACCATCACACGTACGTGTGGACGGACACGTCAACAGGCCTTGCGTGGGATTGCGCGGAGCCGGGAGCGTCGGAGTACGACCCGTCACGCGACACAACGACGATCGTTTACCAGGCCCTCACGTATTACTGCCGCTCGGGGGCAGCGACAACCACCGTCACCGGATCCAGCACTACCACAACGTCCGATGTCACGACCGCGACCGAGCCGACGACAACTCAAGCGACGACCCAGTCCACCTCGGTCACTCAAACAACAACAACGACGTCCACCACGCCAGGGCCGGGCTTGCCCCCAGTCATCCTTCCTGACCCGAAGATCACCCCCGGTGCGCTCAACCCAAAGGTGCGTCAAGCCACGATCAAGAAGACGATCTGCAAGTCCGGCTGGACAAAGAAGATCCGTCCGCCCGTCGCCTTCACGAACGCGCTCAAAATCAAGCAGCTGGTTCTGTACGAGGAGACTGGATCGCCCGCTGACTACGAAGAGGACCACTTCATCCCACTCGAGCTCGGCGGCGCACCGCGAAATCCAAAGAACCTCTGGCCTGAGCCGCACTCTCAGTCGAAGCTGTCAGACCCGCTCGAGACCCAGTTGAAGCGGAAGGTCTGCAAGGGCTTGATGAAACTCGCGAAGGCGCGCGCGACGATCCGGCTGTTCAAGACCACGCAGGGTTAGGAGTCGCGTTGGGATCGAAGCCGTCGTACACTGCACTGACCCTGGTGGACTGACCTCTGAGCGATCGTCTGGACGAGAACAAGATCGAGCAACTCCGCGCCTGGGGCGAGGGCCTTTTTGCGGGCGGCGATCAGGAGCTTCGCGCGACCGGAAAGGCGATTCTCTTGCTGATCGAGGAGATCGAGCGTCTGCACGTCGACCTGTGGAGCGCGAAGACGACGCAGGAGCAAGGTCAGTCGGATCAGGCTGATGGGGACGGTCATGTCGAAGCAAGCCTGGATCGGACGCTGCGGGCCAGACTGAACCGTGTCCGTGGTCGGTGAATAGCCGCGCCCACAGACCATCCACAGCCTGTTGAAAGTGGCGGTCGTGTCGTCGGGTTCCGTCGGAGCTCGGATTGACGACGTAGTAGGCAACGCCGGCGCGGTCTTCGCCACCGACGATGACGGCCGTGCCGAGCGCTCCCCAGAGCTTGCCGCTCGCGTACACGACGTGCCCGAAGCAGGGGTCGTTGGAGTTCAGCCCGTAACCGATCAGGAGGCTACCTCGTTGAAGTACCGCAGCTACCGAGGAAGGAGGGAAACGTGAGCATTCTCTGGATCGTTCTAATCGTCGTTCTAGTGCTTGCGCTGCTCGGCTTCGTCGGGCGCGGTTTCTAAGCAGCGAACTGTGAGTTCAGCAGGCGGCGGCCTTCGGGTCGCCGCCTTGGTCTTCAGGGTTAGGGTTGCGCGGTGCGGGTCTACTTTGCCGGGCCGCTCTTCACTCCGTACGAGCGGTCCTACATCGACGAGTGCGCGGCGCGGCTACGTGCTGACGGCATCGAGGTCTTCGTCCCCCACGAGAATGCGCTCGCCGACGGCGATACGTCGGCTGCGACGATCTTTGCGAAGGACTGGCAGGGGCTTTCCAAGGCTGATGCAGTGGTCGCGGTGCTCGACGGGCCGATGGTGGACGACGGCACGGCCTGCGAGATCGGGATCTTCTACGCGCTGATGCAGGCCGACCCGTCGAAGAAGGGGATTCTGGGCCTCCTCACCGACTTGCGCGGCACACGCGGCCACGAGGGTCACGGGCTCAACCTCTTCGTGCTCGGCTGCGTCGAGGCGGCCGGCAAGGTCTGCGGCTCGCTGGACGAGGTCGTCGCCGCGCTCGCCGAGTGGCGCTAACTCCCGCCCTCTCGACGGTCCTTGCCCGAGCGCCGATCCTGCCCCGAGCGTCGGTCGCTTCCCGTTCGTCGCTCGCCTTCGTCCGGCGGGCCTGCGTCGCTCTCCCGGCGCTCGCCCTGCTTGCGTCTCTCGCCGTTCGTGCGGCGGTCGCCGCCTGATCGTCGCTCCTCGGCCACCGGCCTATTGAACGGCCGCGGCGGGGCCGAGTCAAGCCTCGTCGTCTTCGCCGAGCGCCTCGGCGAGCAGGCTGCATGCGTACGCGCGCCACCCGAGGTCCTGATCGCGAAGCCGCTCGAGGGCGTCGGGATGGGCGTCGAGCCGCTCGACCGCGGCCGCCAGGGCCTCTCGTCGCTCCGGGGAATCGAGGTCGTTTGCAAGCTCGAGCACCGCGGGATCCTCGAGGGTCGGCTCGCGGTGGAGATCCCCGCCTGACGCGAAGACGAAGAGGGCCCGCCGGAGCGCCGCATTCCGTTCTGGGTCGTCGAGCGGCACTTCCTGGCCCGCGACGTACGCGAGGACGATCAGGTCGACGTCGCTAGTCGTCCGGACACTCGCCTTCGCAGCAACCGAGCTTGAAGCGGCACTTCACGCATTGCCAGGTCCCGTGCCGCCATTCCATCTCCGCCCCGCAGCGCAGGCACAGCTCGACGACCTTCTCGATCACGCCCAGACTGTACGGCGCGGGGCGGAGGTCAGGCGGCGTGCTCGTCCGCGATCGAGAGCACCTCGTCGAGGATCGCGATCCCTTCGTCGATCTCTTCGCGTGTGATCGTCAGCGGCGGGCAGACCATGATCACGTTCCAGTGCGTCATCAGATAGAGGCCCCGGTCAAGGGCCGCCTTGGAGACGCGCCCGACCGGAGCGAAGGCCTCGCCGGTGGCGTTGAACGGGACCAGAGGCTCCCGCGTCTCGCGGTTCTTGACGAGTTCGATCCCCCAGAAGCATCCGAGCCCACGCACCTCGCCGATCGACGGGTGCTTGTCCTGCAGTTCGCGCAGCTTCTGCGCGAACACGGGACCCATCTCGGCCGAGTTCTCGACGATGCCCTCTTCCTTGAAAGCCTCGATCGAGGCGACGCCCGAAGCGCACGCGAGCGGGTGCCCCGAGTAGGTCAGGCCGCCGGCGAAGTACTTGTCTCGCACCCAATCCGCGATGGGCTTGCGCACGATCATCGCGCCGAGCGGGACATAGCCGGAGTTGATTCCCTTGGCGACGGTGAGGATGTCGGGGACGACGTCCCAGTTCTCGACGCCGAACCACTTGCCGGTCCGGCCGAACCCGGCCATCACTTCGTCGGCGATCAAGAGGATCCCGTGCCGGTCGCAGACCTCCCGGATTGCCTGGAGATAACCGTCGGGCGGGACGATGATCCCGTTCGTGCCGACGACTGTCTCGAGGATGACGGCGGCGACCGTGTGCGCGCCTTCGTATTGGAGGATCTCTTCGAGGTGCGGTGCTCCCGTGCAGACGGGGCACGGATCGGGGTGTCCCGCGGGACAGCGGTACGTGTAAGGGTCGAGCATGCGCACGACACCCGGGATGCCCGGCTCCGCGGGCCAGCGGCGCGGGTCGCCGGTGAGCGTGATCGCGCCGGCGGTTGCACCGTGGTACGAGCGGTAGCGCGCGATGATCTTGTGCCGTCCGGTGTACCAGCGCGCGAGCTTGACGGCGTTCTCGTTCGCTTCGGCGCCGCCGTTCGTGAAGAAGGACATCTGGAGATCACCCGGGGTGACCTCGGCCAGCAGGCGTGCGAGTGTGGAGCGCGCCTCGGTGGCCATGGGCGGGCCGATCGTGCAGAGCTTCTCCGCCTGCTCCTTGATCGCCGCGACGATCTTCGGGTGCTGGTGTCCGATGGAGACATTGACGAGCTGCGAGGCGAAGTCCAGGTAGCGCTTGCCGTCGTAATCCCAGAAGTAACGCCCTTCGCCGCCGGCGACCGCGATCGGATCGAGGGCATCCTGTACCGACCAGGAATGAAGGACGTATTGCTTCGCGTCCGCCTTTACCTGACGGCCGAGCTCGGTGTTCGTCTCGATCGTCGCCACTACGCGGAGCTTAGCCTCACCCGAAGCTGGATGGAATGGTCTGCGGAGGCGAGCCGATCACGACTGCGATCTCCTTCCTGTCCTCGAGCTCGATCGCGCGAGGATCGCCGCTGTAGGGAGCCCCGTCGACGTAGATCGTGATCGCGGCCGCGGGCTTGCAGTAGCCGCCGACGCACCTTCGGTTTAGCCGGACGTCCCACTCGGTGAAGAACTCGCCCAGCGTGTTGAACTGATTCTCCTTCGCCTCGGTGTGGAGCACGCCGTCGACGAAATGCGTGTGGAGCGGCGAGATGCACGGCGCCGCACAGGGCGGGTTGATCCCTCCGTAGCCGATCGAGCCGTCGTTGGCCTTGAACCGCTTGACGGCCGGGTCGTTGATTTCGATCCCGATGCCCGCAGGGACCGTGACTGGCGCGCCGTTGACGAAGACGTCGAGGTGTGCGTGCACATGCAGGAAGACGAACTCGTGTGTCTCGGGGGTCAGCCCCGCGCGGACCGTGAGCTTCATCGGGTCTGCGGGGGCCGGCCACGGCGCCGCACCCTTGGCGGGCGTCGGAGCAGGAGGCGCAGCAGTGGTCGTGGCCGTCTTGGTGCCGCTGCCGCCGCCGCAGCCGGCTGCCAGAAGCAGGACGAGAAACGGGACGCAGCGCCTCATCCGCGGCACCCTATCCGCGGTACGCTGGACGGGTCCCACGAGGAGGAGTGAGATGACCGAGCTAGCGACCCCACCCGTCGAACGAGACCAGGACGTCAAGCGCATCAGCCACTGGATCGGTGGCCGAGTCGTCGAAGGACAGTCGGGGCGGAGCGGGCCGGTCTACAACCCGGCGCTCGGCCGGCAGACCGGTGAGGTCGACTTCGCGACTCGCGAGGAGATCGACCTCGCGGTGCAGACCGCGCGCGAGGCATTTCCCGCGTGGCGCGCGCTGTCGCTTTCGAAGCGCACGGCCCTCTTCTTCACGATCCGCGAGCTCTTCGACCATCACCGTGAGGACATCGCCCGCCTCCTGACCGCCGAGCACGGCAAGGTGCTCTCCGACGCATTGGGAGAGGTTGCGCGCGGGCTCGAGGTGATCGAGTACTGCTGCGGGATCCCGGAGCTCTTGAAGGGCGAGTTCTCGGAACAGGCTTCGACCGGGATCGACGTCTACTCGATCCGGCAGCCGCTGGGTGTCGTCGCCGGCATCACTCCGTTCAACTTCCCCGCGATGGTGCCCATGTGGATGTGGGCTCCCGCGCTCGCGTGTGGCAACACGTTCGTCCTCAAGCCTTCGGAGAAGGATCCGTCCGCATCGGTGTACACCGCCGAGCTGCTGAAAGAGGCGGGGGTGCCGGACGGTGTCTTCAACGTCGTGCACGGGGACAAGGTCGCGGTCGACTCGGTTCTCGAGCATTCCGATATCGCAGCGGTCTCGTTCGTCGGCTCGACGCCGATCGCGCGCTACGTGTACGAGACGGGAACGAAGACCGGGAAGCGCGTGCAGGCCCTCGGCGGGGCGAAGAACCACATGATCGTCCTGCCGGATGCGGACATCGAGATGGCTGCGGACGCTGCGGTGAGCGCGGCGTACGGCTCCGCGGGTGAACGCTGCATGGCGATCTCACAGGTCGTCGCGGTGGGAGACGCAGCCGACCGCCTTGTCAAGGCGATCGAAGACCGTCTCCCGAAGATCAAGGTCGGCAACGGGCTCGAGGCCGATGTCGAGATGGGGCCGCTCGTGACACGGGAGCATCGCGACAAGGTCGCGTCGTACATCGAAGGCGCGCGGGAGCAGGGCGCAGAGGTCGTTGCGGACGGCCGAGAGAACACGCCCGAGGGCGACGGTTTCTTCCTCGGAGTGTCGCTGCTCGACAACGTGACGCCCGAGATGGACGCCTACAAGGACGAGATCTTCGGTCCGGTGCTCGGGGTGACGCGTGTCGGAACCTACGACGAAGCGGTGCAGCTCGTGAACGACAACCCTTACGGGAACGGGACGGCGATCTTCACGCGCGACGGCGGCGTGGCCCGGCAGTTCCAGTTCGACGTGCAGGCGGGGATGGTCGGGATCAACGTGCCGATCCCGGTGCCCGTGGCGTACTACTCCTTCGGCGGGTGGAAGAACTCCCTCTTCGGCGACTCGCACGTCTACGGGCCCGAGGGGATCAACTTCTACACGCGAGGCAAGGTCGTGACGTCACGCTGGCCGGACCCGGCGACCTCGAAGGTCGACCTGGGCTTCCCGCAGACGCGCTAGGGAGGTTCCTCCGCAGCGGCGTTTGCGACCGTGAACCGGAACGCCCTGGTGGCCCCGTTCCCGCGAACGTCGGACACCGACACGTGAATCGTGTGCTCGCCGTTCGCCAGCATCCGTGTGTCAAGGTCGCGAGCCAGCCAGAAGTAGTACGTGGCCGGCCGATGGCGAAGGTTCTGGCGTGTGCCCCAGGCGTAGACGTCGCCGAGTGGAACGTCGAAGAGATGGTCGAACTCGATGGACGGTCGCACCGCGGCGGGTAGCCACATGCCCGAGAAGAGGCCGCCCCACGCGACCCGAAACGGCGGCAAGACAGCCCCGCTCCACGGACCGTGTGGTCGTAGAGGCGGCGGATCGAACGCATTCACGACCAGGTCGACGCAGCCCGACACCGCGTCGACCGAGATCGCGCGGAACGGCTCGCACGGGCGCAGCGCGATCTTGCGGATGACCGGCGCGGTCCTATCGACGTACGGGCTCAGGCCACCGACGCGGAGCGGGTTCACATAACGGCCGAACCTAAGCTCCGACAGGTGAACGTGACCTGCGCCACTCCGGACGTAGCCGAGGAGCCCGTGCAACGCGATCTGCTGGTGATCGGCCACGGCCGGGTCGACGTGCCAGTAGCCGAAGACGAGCGGCGGGGCTGCGGAGCCCCAAGGGGAGACGACCGCAACAGCCGAGTGATTGACGAGGAAGGCTTCTCCGGCTGCGATTGAGTAGACCGGCGTCCCATCCGGAACCTGGATGTCGACGCCGTCGTGGAACGACTGTGGGTTCGTCGGGTCCCGGTCGACGCGGCCGGTCCGCGTCCGCGGGTCGTCGAAGTTCCCGCGAATTCGATGCTGGAGATCGAACGGGACCACCGGCCAGTCGTACGCGCGCGCGATGCCAGGAGCGGCGAGGCTCATGAGCCCCGCCAGCAGGGCGACGAGCGCCGCACGATGAAGCCGCCTTCGGATCGTCAGACCATACGACGGTTGCTGCGAAGAGCCAACCCGCCGGGCGTACAGTAGGCGCGTGGCGGATCCTCGCTACCGGCCTCTCGACGCGCAGCTGATTCCGCGTTTCGCCGGCATCCGGACCTTCATGCGCGCCCCCCATGTGACCGAACTCGACGGTGTCGACGCAGCGGTCTACGGGATCCCTTTCGACACCGCGACGAGCTACCGCACCGGTGGACGGTTCGGCCCCGAGGCGATTCGCTCCGTGTCGGCTCTCATCCGCCCGTACCACCCAGTGCACAACCTGAACGTCGTCGAGATGCTCTCCATCGTCGACTACGGAGACTTACCCGTCTCGCCCGGCGACACCGAGCGCACCTATGCGCAGGTGGAAGAAGGGCTGGCGGTGCTCGTCGACGCCGGCGTCTTTCCGGTTGCGCTCGGCGGCGACCACTCGGTCACGCTCGCCGAGTTACGTGTGCTCGCCAAGCGCCACGGCCCACTCGCGCTGGTGCAACTCGATGCACACGCGGACACCTGGGAGGCCTACTTCGGCCAAAAGTACTTCCACGGCACGACGTTCAAGCGTGCGGTCGAGGAAGGACTCGTCGACGCGTCGGTGTCGGTCCAGGCTGGGATGCGCGGCTCGGTCTACGCCGCCTCCGACCTAGGAACCGCGCGCGAGCTCGGCTTCACCGTGATCGAGAGCGAGGATCTTCGCTCGCTCGGCCCGGAGCGTTACGGCGCGCTCGTCCGGGAGAAGGTGGGGGAGCGGCCGGTGTTCCTCTCGTTCGACATCGACTTCCTCGACCCGGCCTTCGCGCCCGGCACGGGGACGCCCGAGGTCGCCGGCTTCTCGACCGCCGAAGCGCTCGCATTCCTCCGTGCCCTGCGCGGGATCGACATCGTCGGCTGCGACGTCGTCGAGGTCGCCCCGGCCTACGACGGCCCAGGGCAGCCGACGGCGCTCGCCGCGGCGAATGTCGTGTTCGAGCTGCTCGCGCTGCGCGTGCTCGCTACGCCGCGGCAGTAGCTGCCGGTCGGAGCTCTTCGCCGAACTTCGCCCGCCGCACGAACTGTCCGACGCCGGGCTCCGCGACCAGCTCGTCGCCGTCGACCAGCACCTGGCCGCGCAGCAGCACGGTCTCCGGAGTGCCGGTGACTTCCGTGCCCTCGTACAGGTTGTAGTCCACCTTGGAGTGCTGTGTCTTCGCGGAGATCGTGACCTTCTTCTCCGGATCGAATACGACGATGTCGGCGTCGGAGCCGACGGCGATCGTCCCCTTGCGCGGATAGAGGCCGAACAGCTTTGCGGGATTCGTTGCCAGGAGCTCGACCATGCGGTTCAGCGAGATCCGTCCCGCTCTCGCCCCGAACTCGTGGATCATCTGCAGCCGGTTCTCGAGGCCGGGCCCGCCGTTCGGGATCTTCGAGAAGTCGTCCTTGCCGAGTGTCTTCTGACCGTCCCAGAGGAATGCGCAGTGGTCTGTGGAGATCGCCGACAGCGTGTCGGTGCGCACCGCGTTCCAGAGAACGTCCTGGTTCTCCTTCGCCCGTGGCGGCGGGGTGTACACGTACTTGGCGCCTTCGAAGTTCGGCCGTTCGAGGAAGCTGTAGTCGACGAAGAAATACTGCGTGCAGGTCTCGCCCCACACATCCCAGCCCTTTTCGCGCGCGAGCTGGATCGGCTCGACGGACTCCTTGCAGGAGACGTGCACGACGTAGAGCGGAGCGCCGGCGACGCGCGCGAGCTGGATCGCCCGGTTCGTCGCCTCGCCTTCGGTCTCCGGCGGCCGCGTCAGCGCGTGCCAGTGCGGCTCGGTGTGCCCTTCGGCCAGCGCCTTCTTGACGAGCACGTCGATCGCGTCGCCGTTCTCGGCGTGCACCATGACGAGGGCTCCCGTTTCCGCCGCGACCTCCATCGTCTTGAAGAGCGTCTCGTCGTCGACCATGAGCGCGCCCTTGTAGGCCATGAACAGCTTGTAGGACGTGATGCCCTGCTCCGGCAGCGACGCGAGCTCCTCGAGCGTCCCGCCCTCGCGGAGGTCGGTGACGGCCATGTGGTAGCCCATGTCGATCACCTGCTTGCCGTTCGCCTTGCCGCGCCACTCGTCGATTGCGTCGGCAAACGTCGAGCCCGGCGGCTGGATGATGAAGTCGACGTGACAGGTGGTGCCGCCGAAGGCTGCCGCCGTCTGTCCCGACTCGACGTCGTCGATCGTCGTCGTGCCGCCGAACGGCATGTCGAGATGCGTGTGAGGGTCGACGCAGCCGGGAAGCACGTACTTCCCGGCTGCATCGATCACTCGCTCGGCCTGGACATCGATCGATTCGCCGATCAGAGAGATCCGCTCGCCTTCGACGTAGATGTCGCCGACGTAGTCGTCCGCCGCGGTGATGATGCGGCCGCCCTTGATCAATACGGACATCTGCAGATCTCCTCCTTCGGCCTGATTTCTACTTTCCGCCCTCGTTGAGGGTGACCTTCGCCTTCTTCCACTTCTTGCCGTAGACGTCCACGCCCTGAGCCTTCAGCTGCGCGACGGCGGCCTTGGCGAGGTCGGAGCGATAGGCGCCGGACGGTGCCTTCTTGATCACCTTGAACTGCTTCGCGATCTTCGCCGTCCGGTTGAACGCCTTCGGATCCATGACCCCGATGCCGAGCTTGTTCGGCCAGATCAGCGCGTTGATCTCGTTCATCTGCCACTTCTGATGGCCCCCCGGCAATGCGGGCCCGTTCTTCAAGACGATCTTCACGCAGTCGCTCGCGTGATCACGGCAGTAGATCCAGCCCTTGAACGAAGCAGCAAGGAACTTCCTGGCAATCGCCTGGTTCTTCTTGTCCTTGATCCAGTCGTCACGCACGAAGATCTCGTCCTCGAGCATCGACGTGCCGGCGCCCTTCGCGGAGTTCTCCATGCTGATGACGTTCAGATCGGACAGCTTGTAGAGCTTGCCCGTCTTCGGATTCTTCGTCTCGAGGACCTGTGCGAGCTCGTTGTAGGTCATCGCCGCGGCAGCATCGACCTCGCGGCTGAGGAAGAGGTCCATGTTGAACGGCTGGTTGATGATCGTGACGTCGTTCTTGTTCTTCGGGTCGATCCCGTTCTTCGTCAGCGCCGCGTAGAGCTCGGGCTCGTTTCCGCAGCACCAGACGCCGACCTTCTTGCCCCGCATCTTCCCGATCGTGGTGATACCGCTGTCCTTCCAGGTGAGCTCCGTCATGCCGCTCCTGGAGAACACCTGCGCGATGCTCATGATCTTCTTGCCGCTGTCGCGGAAGGAGAGCATGCTCGGCGTCCAGTCGATGCCGAACTCCGCCTGCTTTCCGAGGACGACCTGTTCGGGCGTGATCGTCGGGCCGCCTACCTTGAGATTCACGTCGAGCCCGGCCTGCGAGTAATACCCCTTGGCCTTCGCCGCGTAGTAGCCGGCGAACTGCGCCTGCGTGACCCACTTGAGCTGAAGGGTCACCTTGGTCGCCTTCGTGCTCGTTGCAAGCTGCGTCCGCGCGGCTGCCCCTCCCGCCACGACCAGGCACGCGAGCACTGCGATTCCTACGACCCACCTGTGCTTCATCCGCTTCCTCCTCCGGTCTGAATTTCCAGCCATTGTCCCTTTATCTCATTCCGTATGGAAGGCCCTGGACGACGGGTGCCAGCTGGTCGTGAGCCGCTCTGCCAGGGCGACGACGGCATAGAAGACGATCCCGAGCAGGCTGGCCATCACGATTCCCGCCCACGCGTCGGTGAAATTGCCGTACGACGAGTCATTGAGGATCTTCACCCCGAGCGCCTCGGTCGGGCCGCCGAAGTACTCGCCGACGATCGCGCCGATCATCGACAGGACTGTCGCGATCTTCAGGCCCGTGAACATCTGCGGGAGGGCATTAGGGATCCGCACACGGCGAAACAACGAAACCCGGCCGGCAGCGTATGAGCGCATCAGCTCGATCGACGAAGGATGGACTGATGTCAGTCCCCGCAGCGTGTTGATCATCACGGGGAAGAAGCAGAGCACCGCGGCGATCGCCATCTTCGAGAACGGATTCAGCAGCCCGAACCAGTTGTTCATGATCGGCGCGAAGGCGATGATCGGAATCGCATTCGCGGCGACTGCGTAGGGCATGAACGCGCTCGAGAGCGTCCGCCAGGCGGCGAAGAGGAGCGCAACGAGAATGCCGAGGCCGCAGCCGAGCACGTACCCGCCGAGCGCTTCCTTGAAGGTGTAGATCCCCTGGCTCCAGAGCGCGCTCTTCTGGTCCCAGAACGCATGCGCGATCGACGTCGGCTTCGGCAACAGGAACTCCTGAACGTGGAACGCCGCTACCAGGCCCTGCCAGGCGGCGATGCCGAGGACGAAGACGGCCAGCGCCGGAATCCAGTCGAGCGCGGTGCGGCCGACGCGCCGACCGACGCTCCTTGGCGCGGGCTGCACGATCGTGCTCACGCCTGGTCCTCCGCGAGGGCGGGCTCCTGGGTTTCGCCGAGCGGCGCCCCCGCTGCGGCGAGCTGCTCCCGTACCTGAGTCACGAGCTCGAAGAAGTGCGGCTCCTCCCTCGTCGCGCTCGTCCGCGGTTGCGGCAGATCGACCCCGATCAAGCCTGCCACTCGCCCCGGCCTCGCCGACATGACGACGACTCGCGTCGACAGGAAGACCGCCTCGGGAATCGAGTGGGTCACGAAGACGACGGTCGAGCCCGTCTCCTGCCAGATGCCCAAGAGCTCCGCGTTCAGCCGCTCCCGGGTCATCTCGTCGAGCGCGCCAAACGGCTCGTCCATCAGGAGCAGCGACGGAGAGAACGAGAGAGCGCGCGCGATCGAGACGCGTTGCTGCATCCCACCGGAGAGCTGCCAGGGATGGTGGCTCTCGAAGCCGGTCAGCTCGACGAGCTCGAGCATGTCCTTGATCCGTGCGTTCCGCTTCGAGCGGCTCCAATGCAAGAGCTCGAGCGGCAGCGAGATGTTCTTCGCCACCGTCCGCCAGTCGTACAGAACGGAGTCCTGGAAGACGATGCCGTACTCGTGGTCGCGGCGCGCGCGCTCGGCGGACTTGCCGTTGACCTCTACGGTGCCGACCGTCGGTTTGGTCAGGTCGCCGATGATTCGCAGCAGCGTGGACTTGCCGCAACCGGAAGGGCCGATCAGGGAAACGAACTCGCCGGGCTCGACGTCGAGGTCGATGCCCTCCAGCGCCGTTACTCCGGCCTTGAACTGTTTCGAGACGCTCTTGATCGAAACGGCGTTCATGCGAAGTTCTCCGGGGCTCGCTTCAGAACGAGACGTTCCAGGACCACGATTGCGAGGAAGAAGACGATGCCGAGCAGCGCGCAGACGATGATCGTCGCCCATAGGTTCGCCGGCTGGATCGTGTAGTACTGGTTGAAGTTCACGATCGCGTAGCCGAGACCGCCCTGGAGCGACGCGGGGGTCTCCCCGATGATCGCTCCGATCACGCTTGCGGTTGCCGAGATCTTGAGCGCGGAGAAGACGTAAGGCAGCGACGTGGGCACGCGAAGCCGCCAGAGGATCTTCCAGCGGCCCGCTGCGTAGGAGCGCATCAGTTCGAGCGCCTCCGGATCCGGCGAGAGCAATCCGCGGAGCGTGTTGATCGCGACGGGAAAGAACGTCAGGTAGGCGGCGATCACCGCAACCGACACCCACGGGGTGACACCCTTCGTGCCAAGTCCGACCACGACCATGGGCGCGATCGCAAGAATCGGAACCGTCTGCGACACGACGATGTACGGGAGGAAGCCGCGCCTCACCACCTTTGATTGCGAGAGCGCGACGGCGAGGAAGAACCCGATCGCAGCCCCGAGCACAAAGCCCGCGAGCGCCTCCTTGCCGGTGAAGATCGCCCAGTGCCAGAGGTAGTGCCGCAAGGGTGGCCCGTCGGGTTGTAACGGTTGTCCGAAGGCGTGCCAGATCTTGCTGATGTGCGGCATGTTCGTGTCGTTGACCTCGAACGGCCAGGTCCAGTGCCCGCGGATCCCGAGCCACCGGTAGCCCTCCCAGACCCCCCAGAGCAGCGCGAGGCCGGCAACGAGCAATACTGCGCGCGCCGCGGCGCGAGGAAGCGCACCGGCGATCCCTCTCTTCGACGGCTCGACCGCGATCGCCGACATCGAGCGATGCTTACCACACTCGCAGCTCGGAAAGTTAGAGTCGCCGCGTGCCCCTCGACCCCCGCCGCACAGTCGCCGAGCTGCGCGAGCTCCAGGAGCTGACCGGCGACGAGAACGGCGCCCAGCGCGTGGCGTGGACGGACACCTGGGAACGGGCACGCGAGTGGCTGCGGGCGAAGGTCGCAGAGACCGGGGCGGAGGAACGGATCGATGCCGCGGGGAACCAGTGGTTCACGCTCAGCGGCGCCGCCGACCAGGCCGTGCTCATCGGCGGCCACATCGACTCCGTCCCGAACGGCGGCTGGCTCGACGGCGCACTGAACGTTGTGGCCGGGGTCGAGGTCATGCGCCGGCTCGCAGAAGAGGGGAAACCTCGCGTCACCGTGCGGCTCGTCAACTGGGCCGACGAAGAAGGTGCGCGGTTCGGCCGCTCGCTCTTCGGCTCGTCTGCAGCAGCAGGCTCGATGGCGGACCAGGACGAGTTGCGTGCGCGCAAGGACGCCGCCGGCATCGGGCTGCCCGACGCTCTCGGCCAGCACGGCGTCGACCTCGACCGCGCACTCGATGCCGCCCGCGAGCTCGAAGGCGCCGCGGCCTACCTCGAGCTACACATCGAGCAAGGACCCGTCCTCGAGGCGATGGAGCTCCCGCTCGGTGTCGTGCTGGGCACGTTCGGCGTCGAGCGTCACCAGATCACCTTTCGTGGACAGGCGGCGCACGCCGGCTCGACGCCGATGGACAAGCGCCGCGACGCACTCGCCGGTGCAGCGCGGCTCGAGCTCGAGATCCGCGAGATCGCGAAGCGGACGGGAGACGGCGCGGTCTGCACGATGGGCGGGGTGGTGACGAAGCCCGGCATCGTCACCTCGGTGGTCGAGACGGCCGAGTGCCTGCTCGACCAGCGTCATCTCAATGCCGGAAAGCTCGCCGCGATGCTCGACGACGCGAAGCGCGCTTCTGAGCGGTTCGCCGAAGAAGAGGACATCGAGGTGGAATGGGAGCGGATCTGGAACATCGAGCCGATCCTCTTCGACGACGCGCTGCTCGAGCTCGCAGACGAGTCGATCAAGGAGGTCGCAGGAACGTCGCACCGGCTGCCGAGCGGGCCGTTGCACGACGCGGCCGAGGTCGCGCGGGCGGGCATTCCCACGGTCATGGTCTTCGTGCAGTCGCTCCGGGGCCTCTCGCACACCAAGCTCGAGGACACGAAGGAGGAACATCTCGAGCTGGCCGTGCAAGTGCTCGACCGGCTTGCGGCCAAGACGATCGATCGCGTCGCAGCCCTCTAGAAGATCCGCACCAGCGCGACACCCGCGCCGACGAGCACCATTCCGGCGATGCGACCGGCGCTGATCGGTTTCTGCTCGAAGCCGACCCACCCGAAATTGTCGACTGCGAGAGACGAGAGTGCCTGTCCCGCGACGATCACCGAGATCAGGGCGGCAGCGCCGAGCTTGGGCGCGGCGAAGATCGATCCGGCCACGTAGAAGGCGCCAAAGGCGCCACCGAGCCAGACCCACCAGGGAACGTGGCCCAGGCGGTTCAGGGACGGCCAGGGCTTGAAGACGAGCGCCGCGGCGACGCCCAGGATGATCGCACCCGTGAGAAACGAGACGAACGCCGCCCGGATCGGACTGTGCAGCCAGGCCGCGAGCTGCGCATTGATCCCGAACTGAACCGGCAATGCGACGCCGGCGGCGAACGCAAACAGGACGTAGGGCCATGTCACTGTTCGAGGCGTTTTCGCGGCGGTATGCTCGTCCCCTGCCAGCGACCGGGGAGGATCGATGCTCAGCTTCGGCGTAACCGTTCTGCCGGACCCGCCGTACCAGCGGATGATCGAGCTGATGAAGCTCGCCGAGCAGCATGGGTTCGAGTACGCCTGGACCTACGACTCGCACATCCTCTGGGAGGAGTCCTACGCGACGCTGCCGCTCGCCGCTGCGCAGACGAGCAAGATCAAGTTGGGTCACTTCGTCACCAATCCGGGGATCCGGGACCCGACGATCACCGCGAGCTGGTACGCGACGATGCAGGACATCTCCGACGGCCGGATGGTGATGGGGATCGGTCGCGGCGACTCCTCGCGCCGTGTGGTCGGCCTGCAGCCCGTGAAGGTCGCGGAGTTCGAGCGTCGCTGCGCGATGATCAAGGAGCTGATGAACGGCCGCGCGGTCGATTGGAACGAGAAGGAGCTCGAGCTGAAGTGGGTGCGGGAGGAACTCCCTGACATCCCGATCTGGGTCGCGGGCTACGGGCCGAAGGCCCTGGCCGTTGCCGGCCGTGTCGGCGACGGCGTGATCATCCAGCTCGCCGATCCGGTGATCATCCAGTGGATCATGGACACCGCCCGTCGCGCCGCTGAAGAGGCAGGCCGTGATCCGGCCGAGCTCAAGTGCATCGTCGGTGCCCCGAGCCACATCTCGGACGACATCGCCGATGCGCGCGAGCAGTCACGCTGGTTCCCGGCGATGGTCTCGAATCACGTCATGGACCTCATCGAGCGTTACGGAGACGACTCGGAGATCCCGAAGGACCTGACGGAGTTCGTGAAGGCGCGGAAGTTCTACGACTACAAGGACCACTCGCGCGTCGGCGCAGCGCACGGCGAGTTCGTGACCGACGAGATCGTCGACCGCTTCTGCGTCCTCGGCACGGTCGCGGACGCGACGAAGAAGCTGAAGGAGCTCGAGTCGGTGGGCGTCGACCAGTTCAACATCTACCTCATGACCCGCGGGCAGGAGGAGACGCTGAAGGCGTACGGCGACGAGATCATCCCGCAGTTCTCGGGGGTCGCAGCCTGATCCTCCCGGTACCCTGGCCTCATGGCCCGGGGGGTCGGATTCATGGCGCTGGTGGCTGTCACGGCCGTCCTCGCGGGCTGTGGCGGTGAGGCGAAGCAGTCCAACTCCGTCGACATCAAGACCTACCCCGTCCAGACGGTCGAGGTCCAGGGAAACCAGCCGAGGCATTGCAACGGCCTCTCGAAGGCGAAGCAGGTCGCTGAGCGCAGGCGGCTCGAGCGGGACTTGCGACAGCTACGCGTCGCCATCAAGACGATCAAGGGACAAGCGGTGTACGGGAACACCGTCGTCAACAAGGCGGTCGACCGGTTCGAGCGAGACGTCACCGAAGAAGCTCTGCCGATTCACCAGCGCGCGCGGTTCATCGACCTCGCTGCGGCGATCGTGGCGCCGCGGTGCTACTGGTGCTTCCAGGTGATGGAGTCCAACCGCCCGATCGCGGGCGGCAGCAAGCTCGCCTGCGGTTAGGGTTCGCAGGTGCCGACGCTCCTCGTCTTCGGGGCACGACAGCTCGGGCGCGTCCTGGCCGGCGACTTTGCGGCGGACGGCTGGCGCGTCGCCGGAGTCGCCAGGACCGAGGAGACGATCAGGCTGTTCGTCGACGACGTCCCGGGTGCGGTGGGCGTCACCGCAGACGCCTCGAAGCCGGAGGAGCTCGAGCGAGTCTTCGCCGACGTCGGTGACGTCGACCTGATCGTCAATGCGATCACCACGACACCGCGTTTCGGCGGCCCGATCCACGAGGCGCCACCGGATGGCCTCGAGCCGTATGTGACCGAGTTGCTGCCGGCGATCTTCAACATCCTCCGCGTTGGAGGTCGGGTGCTCGCCGAGCGCGGTCGAGGAACGCTCGTGCAGGTGACCGGAGGCTCCGCGCGGCGGGGCAATCCCGGCCGCGGGCCGTGGGCGGCCGCCGCGTTCGCGACCCGTGCCCTCGTTCAGGCGCAAGCCGCGGAGCTGCGCGAACAGGGAGTCCACTCAGCCCTGCTGATCGTCGATGCAGTGATCGAGAGCGAGAAGACCGCCGGCTGGCTCGAAGATGCCGCTCCGGAGAAATCCGCGTCGATGGAAGAGGTCGCCAAGGCGGTCAAGTATTTGCATAGCCAGAGCCCGCGGGCCTGGACGCACGAGCTGCAACTCACGCCGTCGCTCGAACGCTGGGTTCCTTAGCCTCCGGATACCATGGCCCGCGCAAGCGGCGCCGTGGCCGAGTGGCTAGGCAGAGGCCTGCAAAGCCTCGCACACCAGTTCGATTCTGGTCGGCGCCTCTCTCCGTTGCGAAATCCGGCCCGCTGCGCGGGCCATGATGATTTCGCAACGTTCGGCGCGGTGACGGACAGCGGTTGCGGCCGCGACGGGCCAAGCCCGCCGCGGCGGCGGGCTGTCAGGCAAGTGGGCCTCGCATTCGCAGCTGCGCCGGTTGGGCTGTGTAACCGAGTCGTTCGTTTAGTCGGCGCATGGGCTCGTTCCTGGATTCGTTGAGTGTGACGATGCCTCGGAAGCCGGCAGCTTTTGCGGCCGCCAGCTGCGCTGCTTTCAGGGCCGACGCCACGCCGCGGCGGCGCCAGTTGCGCTTCACCGCTGTCATGACGTTCTCTGCGTCGTCGGACGCGGAGACCGCTCCGAGGATCGTGTAGCCGATCACTTCGTCGTCGTGCAGCGCGACGAAGGAGAGGTCGAAGCGACGCGAGGGGTGCGCGAGCTCCCAGCCGTAGAAGCTGTCGTAGTCGGGCGTCAGGTCGTCGGTAGACGGGAGGTCGGCAACCGCTTCCCGATGGATTTCGAACAGCTCACGCTCGGAGCCGGGACGGTCTGCGAGCGGGACGATTGTCACGCCGGGCGGTGGTTCGGCTTCGTGCGGTTCGCACGCCTCGAGGTCGAGCCGCACGAACTCGAAGCGATCGATCTCCGCGAACCCACGTTTCTGCAGAAATGTGAGCGTCGTCTCGTCGTCAGTCCAGACGGACGTGTCGCACACGGTTTTCCCGAGCGTGCGGAGATGGCGCGACAGCTCGTGGTAGAGCGCTCCGCCCACTCCATTTCTGCGGTGCTGCGGCACGACGCCGAATGACAGCCAGCCGACATCGAGGCCGCGACGGTCGGCTTCCTCCTGAGCGCTGCCGACGCCGACGACGTCGTCAGCCTCGTGCGCGAGGACGATGCGCACCGTCGTCTCGCTGCGGCGGTGCTGCTCGACCCAGCCGGGCATCGTCGCCGTGCGCGGATCGATTGCGTTCCGCAGCTCGACATATGTCGGCACCTCGTCGTCGCGCAGCGGACGGATCTCCGCGCTCGTCATCGGCGCGAGCCGATGATCGTGAATACGCGGCCGCCCTCGTAGGGTTGGTCGCTGAACTCGTCGACGATCCGCACGAGCTCGAGCCCGCTTTGCAGGTAGAGAGCACGGGCCTGATCGAGCGTGTAGCTCCGGGTCGCCGGCTTCTGCAAGTGGCGCTCGGCCGCGACGACTTCACTGCCGACGATCACCTCGTACAGGTCGTCGGTGTCCTCGAGCTGCGTGATCGGGTCGTAGTGGGACCGAGCCGTCCGCCTCACGAGTGCGCCGTCGGGCCGCACGGCTTCCGTCGCCCAGCTCTCGTCGCCCTCGAGGATCATGAACGGCATCACGAGCACGCCTTCGGGCTCGAGGTGCGCCGCGAGCCGGGCGACCGCACGTTCCGCCGTTGCCGGGTCGATCACGAGCTGGATCGACGACGACGGGACGATGATCGTCCGGTAGCGGCGTGGCAGCTGCAGGTCCTCGACCGCCTGTTCGTACAGCGTGGGCTCCAGTCCGAGTGGCGAGGCCTTCGCCCGGCAGACGGCGAGCATGTCGGGAGAGACGTCGACGCCGTCGATCTCGATTCCTTCGGCCAGGTAGTCCAGGAGCAGCCGCCCAGTGCCGCAGCCGACGTCGAGGGCGGGCTCCCCGAAGCGCCGGATCAGCTCGAGGTAGAAGGGCCGGTCCGCCCAGCCCGAGGTGTCACCGCGGAGGAGGTCCCAGGACTCCGCCATCAGACCGTGATACTCGTAGGCAGGCGGTTTCACGACCGGCCGAGCGTACTCCGCCCGCATTTGAAAGGCTTGCGCCGCCGTCTATGCCCGAGCCGCTCGATTTCGCCCTCATCAAACGACTCCGCGAGGTCCTGGACCGCCGGCCCGCCACGGAGACGGAGCTGCGAACCCTCAAGGAGCAGGCAGAGGCATGGGAGCTCACCCTCAACGGGCAGATGGAAGCGAGCGAGCGCCGGCTACGCAGGTTGAACGCGAGCCCTGCCAGCTCGCTGGCGCAGATCGCGTCGGAGCTTCGCCGGGTCGAGAAGCTCCGCCCGCAGCTCGACGAGGTCCGCTCGTTGCTCGCCGATCTCGAAGATCGCGCTCGCGAGCTGCGTACCGAGTGGTTGCTGTCGCAGACGACGTCGTCGAACGTGACTAGCCGGCGACCAGTCGATCGCCCACGCTGAGACCCCGGCGTCCCGCCTCGCCCGCGGGAATCTCGAGCACCGCCTTCGCGCCCCTGCTGCCAGCAGCGCGCCACGGCTTGAGATCCGCTGCGATCTTCACGACCCGCAGGTCGCGATCGAGGAACACGGCGTCGATCGGAAAGCGCATGAAGGCCATGTGCACCGACGATGCCGGCTTTAGGAGGATTCCTTCGCCTCTCGGCAGGTCACGCCGGCCGAGCAGTCCCTTCATGCGCATGAGCGCTGTGTCCGCCTGGACACAGCGCTCACACACAATGCTTCCGTCTTCGCGCCGAAGCACGACTTCCGCCACTAGAACCCGAGGTGGATGTGGTTGTAGTGGTCGGCCATCGGGAACGACGGTCCGCCCATGCCGAGCAGCGAGATGATCTGCCGCGGCATGACTTCCGCCGGGAGCAGCAACAGGTCGCGCACGGCGCGCTCGGTCATCCCGCCGGGCTCCTGATGGCCCAGGATCGGAGTGCCGCTGAGGCCTGAGATGTCGACCGCGTGCCCCGAGATGTGCGCCGAGATCACGCCGGGCCGCGCATACAGGCGATGGCCGGTGATGAGAGACGAGACGCTGACCTGGCCGAATGACTCACGCAGATACGCGATCACGGTCAGGACGCGAACGTCGACCCTGTTCCGGACGATGTCGTTCCGCCCGCCCGCGTAGATCGACACTGACGAGTCCGACAGCAGGCGGCTCGCGATCGACCTCTTGGCCGCCTCGAGGCCGTTCACCAGTCCGTCGAGGCCAACCGCACGGTCGTACCGCGCAAGGGCAGCAGCCCTGTCGGCGAAGCTCGTGTCGCCGGAGTACGAGACGATGCGTGCCCAGTCGCCCTTGGCGGGACCGGAGGACGCGAGGCGTCCGGCGAGCTTCCGAAGCGTCGTGCGGTCGGCCGGCTCGTGGCCGGTCGCGCCGCGCGCGCGGAGGATTCCGAGCATCGTCGCCCAGTCGAGCCCTGCTCCGTTCGCCGCCGCCTTCAGGTTCGTAGCGAACTTCGGCGAAAGCCGGAGTGCGGGCGGAGTCGGATCGGGCAGCTGCGAGTTGAGCCAGATCGTCGCTGCATCGGCCGGGCCCTCGATCTCGGGCTTGGAGGCCGGCTTCAGCTTCGGCAGGAGCAGCGTGCGCAGCTTGGTCTTCTTCCAGGCACGCGCCGCCTTTCCGGCCGGCTTCGGTGCGCTCGTGTCCGGCTGGGCAGCCGGCTGAGCCGGGGCGGCAGCACGCGCGGCACCCGAAGCATGTTCCGGTGACAGCGCATCGTCCGTCGTCGCAGCGTCTGCGGAGTCGGCCGGGGCTGCGGTCGCATCCGCCGGCGCTGCAGTCGCATCGGCAGGTGCCGCTGCGTCAGGGGCCGTGGACTCGTCCGCCGGAGCGGCCGCGGGCGCCGAGGCGTCCGTGGTCTCCGCCGGAGTCGGTGCCGCCTCTGTGGTGGTCGTCGTGTCGGCAGCGAGTTCCTGGCTGTCGTTCGCGACTAGAGGCCTGAGCTGGTCACCCGCAACTGCAGCGAGTGACGCGCCCGAGAAGAAGATCGTGGTGAAGACGAGCGTCGAGACGAGCCGGCGCTTGCGCGACCTGGGCTCCTTGGTCTCTTCGGAGCCGGGCGCTGCTCCGCCGAACTCCCAGTTTTCTCTGCGAATGAACCGACGTGGCATTGCCGTTTGCTCCTTGTGTTTGAGCCCCTGGCCGCCACTAGGGGCGCGGATTGGGCCTTTTCTCCGCAGCCGCTTGCGTGCAGTAGCTATCGAACTAAGAAGCCCCGGCCCTCTCCCTCACACAGGGGAACGTGGGCATGGATCACCCACTAGAGGGATACGCGCAAGGCCCGGTTCGACGATGACTGGGACGAGATTGACCACCAGGCGAAGCGGCGCGCCGAAAAGACAGAGAAAGGACGTTCGACGCGTGTCTTCCAGTGTCGCTGGGTTTCGAGTCGATTTCTCCTCAACTTGTTCTGCTTTTTCCATTTGCGCGCAGAGCGCGCTCGAGTTCGAGGAAAGGGGGTGAATCATCGTGACGTACACGGATCTGGTTACTTACTTCCGCGCCCGGCTTTCGGCCGAGGAAGGTCAGACGATGGCTGAGTACGGCGTCGTCCTGGCAGTGATCGCAGCAATCGTGGTCGCGGCACTCGTTGCGCTCCAGGGTGGCATCACCGGCGCAATCGATCGCGTTACTTCCTTCCTCTAAATCGACAGCGACGTAACAAAGAAAGCAGGCAATCGATCGTGAAGCATCACCGCAGACAACAGATTCGAAAGCTCACCGCTCACCGCGCGTGCGCCCGGATGCTGTCTGGAGACACGGTCGCTTCCCCGCTCTCGAGTAGCGCTGCACGAGGAAACACCATGGAGTGGCTGTTCGCCTAGCCACCCAAGCATGACAAGGCGGGGCCCTTTGCCCGGCGGCGAGGGCCCCGCACTTCTTTTTCACCGGAGATGGAGATGCCGCACATCAACACCACAAAAGATCTGAAGAACGAACGAGGCCAGACCATGGCGGAGCTCGCCCTGGTTCTGCCCGTGCTGCTCGTCCTTTTGCTCGGCATCGCCCAGTTCGGCGTGGTCTTCAACAACTACGTCAGCCTGACCGACGCAGTACGCGCCGGCGCGCGCAAAGGTGCCGTCTCGCGCAACCTTGCCGACCCGGCAGGCGCCTGCCGCGCGCAGGTCCTGGCTTCGGCGGGCAGCCTCAACACGACAGAGCTCGGCAGAAACCTCTCTTGCACGTACTCGTCCCTCCAACCCGGAGCGGACGTCACCGTGCACCGCCGACTACCCCTACGACATCAAATTGCTCAACTGGAAAGTGAAGAGCGGCCGTTTCACCTCCACGATGAAGGAGCGTCTGGAATGAGTCGCACAAACGAACGCGGGCAAGCGGTTGTTCTGATGGTGATCTCGCTGGCCGTCCTGACCGGGATGGCTGCGCTGGTACTCGACGTCGGGATCTGGATGCGCACCGACCGCAGGCTTCAGGCCACGGCGGATGCTGCAGCTCTCGCAGGCGCGCAGAAGCTGCCGACGGATGTCGCCGGCGCGAAGGCGCTGGCCCAGACCTATGCGAACCAGAACGGTGGAGATGTCCTCGGCTCCGACATCATCGTCACGTCGACCTACACGTCGAACGACACGATCAGCGTCAGAGCCGCCAAGACTCAGTCGGGCATCTTCAGCAAGATCCTCGGGATCAACTCGGCCAACATCAAGGCCGACGCGAAGGCGCGGGTGGATTCGCCGCAGCAGGCGCGCTACGTCGCCCCGATGGTCGTCTATTGCGGTCACTCGCTGATCCAGAACTGCGACGGCAGCCACACGCCGACCTTCGGCGTCCAGACGACGATGGACTACGACAAGATGGGCGCGCCGGGAGCCTTCGGCATGCTCAACCTCGACGAACGGAAACGGGACGCCGGGCTCCTCGGAGGAAGGAGACTGGATCCTCCACGGGTACGACAAGTACCTGCCGCTCGGCATGTACCGCTCCGACCCGGGCGCGAAGTTCAGCTCCCAGAACGTCAACGGCGCCCTCGATGCGCGCGTCGGCACCGTGCTTCTGTTCCCGGTCTTCAAGACCCTGAGCGGAACCGGCCAGAACGCGCAGTACGAGATCATCGGCTGGATCGGGTTCTACCTGACGAAGGAAACAACGCACGGCAACAGCGCAACACTCGAAGGGCTATTTCACCGAATACATCGCCCAGGGAATCCTCGCCGCAGAGCGGCTCGGGAGCCCCGAACACCTTTGGAGTCAGATCAGTTCAACTCGTCGGCTGATTCAGCCGATAGCTCGTTAGTCCACAGGCCCCTCTCATGAAAGAGAAAGGACTATGAATTACCGCGTCAAGAACATCGGGATCGCCATCGGCTTGGCCGCACTAGCTGCCATCCTGACGAGCGTCTACGTAGTCAATTACAAGCGCCACGTCCAGCGCGGAGAAGAGAAGGTGACGGTGCTCGTCGCCGCACGCGACATCCCGGCTGGAACCTCTGGCGCGGACATCATCGACCAGAAGATGCTGAAGGAGCAGACCGTCCCGCGGAAAGCAATCGTCGCGGGCGCAATCTCCACGCCTGACCAGCTCTCGCAGTACGTCGCAACGCAGGACGTGTACGAGGGCGAGCAGGTCAGCACGAGGCGTTTCGCTCCTCCAAGCGAGCAGGGCATTCGCTCGCTGATCAAGGGCACGCAGCGTGCTTATCAGCTTCCGGGCACAGTCGACCAGCTCCTCGCCGGCACGATCCAGAACGGTGACCACGTGGACGTCGTGGGCACCTGGCAGGTCGACGCCGGGACTGGTGGCAACGGGCCCGTGGTCAGCCGCGTCCTCATCCGTGACGTGCTCGTGCTTCGCGCGCCGGAAGGCACGGCGTCGACCAAGGTCACGTCTCCCGGTCAGGGCGGCGAGACCGTCCAGCTGCGCGTCACCGATGCGCAAGCTCAGAAGCTGCTCTGGATTCAGGAGAACGGCGAAGGCAACGGCGAGGGTTACCACCTGACGCTGCGCCCGCCGAACAGTGCGCTGGACAGTGCGAACACCGTCCAGGACTCACGCACCATGCAGTCCGATGGACCTGGAAGGAGGCCGCGATGAGCTCCGCAACGGAGACAACTCAGCGTGAGCGCGTCCGAATCTATGCGACGGGATCCTGCGAGGGATTCGAGAAGCTGCGCGATTCGCTCACGAACCACCCCGAGATCGAGATGGTCGGCGCGAGTGTTGGCGTCGCTGACGGCGCCGGCGCGCTGGCGGGCGGCCACCTGGACGCCGTCCTCCACGCGACGAGGGGCGCGAGCCTGCCCGCGGACGAGCTTGCCTCGATCCGCGAGCACACCCGCGCCCCGATTCTCCTCGTCGCGTCGAACGGCTCGGCGGGGTTGCTCGAGGAGGCTCTCGAGTCGGACGTGTCCGACGTCCTGCTGCTCCCGCAGCTCGTCGAGAACGTCGTCTTCGCAATTCGCAAGTCGACGCACTCGACCAGGCGTCATCACGACTCCGGCGGTAGCTCGGGCCGGCACGGCAAGATCGTGACGGTGTTCTCGCCGAAGGGCGGGACGGGCAAGACCGTCATCGCGACGAACCTTGCCGCAGCCTGCGCGAAGTACGAGGGCCGCAAGACGCTGCTCCTCGATCTCGACCTCCAGTTCGGCGACGCGGCGATCATGCTCGGCGTCGAGCCCGAGAAGACGATCTACGACCTGGTCGTCGCCCCGGGAGAGCTGGACACCGAGAAGCTGGCCGGCTACACGACGAAGCACGCGTGCGGACTGGAAGTTCTGCCCGCGCCGCTTCGTCCGGAAGACGCAGAGCTCGTGACAGAGGCCAAGCTGGGCCGGCTGCTCGAGGTCGCACGCGAGTCGTTCGACGTCATCGTCGTCGACACGTCTCCGTTCTTCCACGGTCCGATGCTGGCCACGCTCGACCGGACGGACGAGCTCATGCTGCTCTGCTCGCTCGACGTGCCCACCCTGAAGAACCTGCGCCTCGCGCTGCAGACGCTCGATCTGCTGTCGTTCCCGAAGCAGCGCGTCGGCATCGTCCTCAACCGCTCCAACTCGAAGGTCGGCATGAAGCCGAACGAGGTCGAAGGCGCGCTGGGGATGAAGGTCCGCTTCGAGGTGCCGTCGGACCGGGCGGTCCCGCTTGCCGTGAACCGCGGCAATCCCGTCGTCCTCGCCGAGGAAAACGCAGACGTCTCCAAGGCCATCAGGTCGATGGCGAAGGAGCTGTTCCTCGCACCAAAGGAAGAAGGCAAGAAGCGGCGCCTCCTGCCGGCACTGGCGAGGTCGTAAACCATGGGCCTCCACGATCGTCTCAAGACCTCGAACGGGGTCGGTGGCCTTGCGACCGCCGAGCTGCTGACGAACGGCACGGCACTCGAGCCGTCAGAGCCGACCGTTGCACAGGACCCGTACGCCGAGCTCAAGACCCGGATCCACCATGCGTGCATCGCCACGCTGGGCGCCGAGCTCTTCAAGCGGGAGGGCACCGGTGACCTGAACGAGCGGGTGACGCGTGCCGTCACGGAGCAGCTCGTCCTCGACCGGACGCCGCTGACTCGCGACGAGCGGCGTCAGATCATCCGTGAGATCACGGACGACATCCTCGGCTACGGCCCTCTGGAGCCCTTCCTCCGGGACGACTCCGTGACAGAAGTGATGGTGAACGCCTTCGACAAGATCTACGTCGAACGGCTCGGCAAGATCGAGCGCAGCAACGCCGCGTTTGCAGATAACTCCCATCTGCTGCGCATCATCGACAAGATCGTCTCGCAGATCGGCAGGCGGGTCGACGAGTCGTCTCCGATGGTCGACGCGCGTCTCCCCGACGGCTCCCGCGTCAATGCCATCATCCCGCCACTCGCCCTCAGAGGACCGACGTTGACGATCAGGAAGTTCTCACGTGACCCGTACACGATGAACGACCTGATCTCGTTCGGATCGCTCTCCCCGAAGGCGGCCCAGTTCCTCGCCGCCTGCGTCAAGGGCAAGCTGAACATCCTCATCTCCGGTGGTACCGGCACCGGTAAGACGACGACCCTGAACGCGATGTCCGCGTTCATTCCGGGTGACGAGCGAATCCTCACGATCGAGGACGCGGCAGAGCTCCAGCTTCAGCAGGAGCACGTGATCACGCTGGAGTCGCGCCCGCCGAACATCGAGGGCCAGGGAGAGATCCGCATCCGCGAGCTCGTCCGCAACGCACTTCGAATGCGCCCTGACCGGATCATCGTCGGTGAGGTCCGCGGCCCGGAGACCCTGGACATGCTCCAGGCGATGAACACGGGCCACGAAGGCTCACTCACCACGATCCACGCGAACTCGCCGCGTGACGCGCTCTCCCGTCTCGAGACGCTCGTCCTCACGGCCGGCGTGGAGCTGCCGCTGCGGGCGATCCGCGAGCAGGTGTCGAGTGCATTCGATCTGCTCGTACAGATCACCCGTCTCGTCGACGGCTCGCGCCGAATCTCGCACGTCACCGAGGTCCTGCGCATGGAGTCCGACGTGATCACCCTCCAGGACATCTTCATTGCCAAGCCGCCGGACGAGCAAACTCAGGCCGCGAGCGCTGGGGCGGTGCGCCTCCTGTCGCCCCTGACCTGCTCGGGCCTGAAGCCGAACTTCCTCGACAAGCTGGCCGCCAACGGTGTCGTCCTCCAGCCGAGCTTCTTCACGACGGACGATTCGAGTGCACCTACAGTCGGACAGGGTCACCAGGCCTCGAAGTTCAAGGGCGCCTTCCAGTGAGACGGGGCCGAGTAATCCTGACGGGAATCGCACTCGTCGCTCTCGTGCTGCCCGCGGCCACCGGGGCCGCGGTCTCACTCCGGGGCGTCGACACGAGCGCGTACCCCACGATCCATGCGACGATCGTCTCCCCGGCCGGTGCAAAGGTCCTTCCTGCGGTCTCGGAGAACGGCTCCCCCGTTGCAGGGCTGCAGCTGCAGAACCTCGGCCTTGCGAAGGCGATTGTGCTCGCAGTGGACCGGTCGCAGTCGATGCGTGGAGCTCCGCTCGCCAATGCAGGCGAGGCGGCCCGCTCGTTCGTCGCTGCGAAGCAGGGCACGGACGAAGTCTCTGTCGTTGCGTTCGGTGCCCGGGCGGTGGCGCTCTCTCCGTTCTCCACGGCTGTGCAGGACGGCGACGGTGCACTGTCGCGCCTCAAGGTCGACCCGGGTCGCGGCACCGCGCTGTACGACAGTGTCGCGCTCGCTGCGCAGCTCGCAAGCTCGAATCCGCTTCCCGGCCGCGTGATCATCCTGCTGAGCGACGGCGCCGACAACGCGAGCAAGCTCACGTTGACGCAGGCGATCTCGGCAGCACACGCCGCCAACGCGTCGATTTACACGATCGGCATCGAGGGCAAGGGCTTCACGTCCGCACCGCTCGAGCAGCTGGCCACCGCAACAGGAGGCCAGTACTACGGTGCTTCCTCGACGGCGGCGCTGAAGTCGGTGTACGGGACGATCGGTGAGGTGCTCAAGCGAACCTGGCGCGTGCAATACGTCACCGCCGCGCGCCCCGGAGACCTCATCCGTCTGACGGCTGCTGTCGTCGGCGAAGGCTCCGCGCTCCAGCGCGTGGCCATTCCCCACACCTCGGGCAGTGGGGCGCCCCCGGCGCCCTCGAAGCTCCTTCCCAAGGGCGCCTATGGCCCGAGCGGCCCGCTGGGTCTCGCCGGCCTCGTCGCCGGGCTCGTGCTGCTCGCCAGCCTCTTCTTCCTCAAGGGCGCCCGTGGCTCTTGGGTCCGCAGCCGGATCGCGGCTCACACCGGCGAGTCGCACGGCAACACGAAGCTGCAGCGGAAGAAGCGCCGGTCGGAGATGCTCACGTCGATGTTCAGTGCCACCGAGGGTTTGCTCGGGAACCTCAAGCAGTGGCGCTGGATCGGCCGCATGCTCGAGCGTGCCGACATCCCGATCAGGACGGTGGAGTTCTTCTGGATCGTCGTCGGCTCCGCTGTCGCGTTCGGGATGCTCGCGACCCTGTTCGGAATGTCACCGATCATCACCATCCTCGGCATGGTCGTCGTCGGCTCGCTGCCGTTCGGATGGGTCTGGCTGAAGATGCGCAGGCGCCTTCAGGCCTTCGAGGATCAGCTGCCGGACCTGTTGATCACGATCGCCGCTTCTCTGAAGGCAGGCCACTCGTTCAAGCAGGGCCTGCAGGCAGTGGTGGACGAAGGACATCCGCCGGCGAACAAGGAGATCAAGCGTGTGCTGACCGAGGCGTCGCTCGGCCGATCGATGGACGACGCGCTCGCCGACATGTCGGAGCGCCTCGGCTCGAAGAACTTCGAGTTCGCGATCACCGCAGTGACCATCCAGCGGCAGGTCGGCGGCTCGCTGGCGACGCTGTTCGACATGGTCGCCGACACGGTCCGGCAGCGGCAGCAGTTCGCGCGCAAGGTTCGTGCGCTCACCGCAATGGGACGCATGTCCGCCTACACGTTGGTGGCCATCCCGTTCCTGCTGGCGGGGGGCATCACGCTGATCAACGGTGACTTCATGCACCCGCTGTACCACACTCACGTGGGCCAGATGCTGATGCTCCTTGGCCTCGGGATGATGACTATCGGTTCCCTGATCCTCAAAAAAATCGTCTCCTTCAGAGGTTGATGCCATGCTTTTGATCATCGCCATCGCAGCCGTGGGTGCCGCCGTCTTCTTCATCGCGGAACTGGCCAGCTCACCGATGCGCACACGCAGGAACCTGGTGCATCGCGCCGCCCACTACGGGCTCATTCGTACCGCTACAGGCAAAGAGATGCCGAAGTTCCGTGAGCGGGCTCTCGAGCCTTTCATCGCCAAGGCCGCAGGGCTGATGCTGCGCGTGAACCCACGCACCAGCGTCGAGTCCGTCTCCGGGCGTCTGATGGCCGCAGGCATGCGCAAGACCTCGCCGATGACGATCATCGCCGCCAAGGGCATCATGGGTATCGGAGGCTTCGTGTTCGGGATCCTGCTGGGCGGTGCAGCCGCGCCGAAGCAGGCTGTTCTCTGGGGTCTGGGCGCTGGGTTCCTCGGGTTCGTCGCTCCCAGCGTCTATCTGAACGGCAAGGTTCAGCGACGCCAGACGGCGGTCGCGCAGGATCTGCCCGACGCACTGGACCTGCTCTCGGTGAGTGTCGAAGCCGGGCTCGGTTTCGACGGGGCCGTGCAGAAGTTGACCGAGCACATGGACGGACCGCTCATCGAGGAGTTCGAGCTCGCCCTCGGCGAGATGCGCATCGGCGAAGGACGCCAGGAAGCGCTCAAGAAGATGGCCGAGCGCAGCGCATCCGCTGAGATGTCGAGCTTCGTGCGCGCGATCATCCAGGCCGACCAGCTAGGTATTTCCCTCGGCCGAATCCTTCGCATCCAGGCGGGCGACTCGCGCTTGAAGCGTCAGATGCTCGCTGAGGAGAAGGCGATGAAGGCGCCGATCAAGATGCTCTTCCCGACGGTGCTCTTCATCTTCCCGGCCATGTTCATCGTGATCCTCGGGCCGGCCTTCATCAACATCGCCAAGGTCTTCACTCTCTAGGGAGAGGGATGTCGGTGACTGAACACGGCATCGAGGGCGGCTTCGGCTCCGGTCTCAGAGCCAAGCTCGAGAAGAAGGATCAGCCCGAGCCACGCTCTCCCGGCGAAGCAATCGCCGCCGCAGTCGAGGTAGAGGCTCCCAATGTAGAGGCGCTTCGTCTCGAGTTGAATGCCTCGCTCGCACGCGAGCAAGAGCTCAGGGCGTCGCTCACCGAGCAGGTCGACACCTCCGGCCGCGAGGTCGAGCACGAGCAGGTGCTGGCCGAGCAGTCCGCCGCACTCGATCGGCGCGCGGCGGCCCTCGCGGCTACGGAGGCTGAGCTCGAGGAGCGCGAGCGGAAGATGACCCAGCGGCTCGTCGAGCTCGACGGCCTGCTCGAGCTGAAGGAGACGCTCGGGAAGAACGAGGCGGCGCTCGCCAAGCGTGAGCGGACGCTCGAGCTGAAGGTCCACGAGCTGAAGAACGCCGACGCGGAACGCGCAGCCGCGGCAAAGGAGCTCAAGGAAAAGGTCGAGGACCTCGCACAGAAGGAGAAGGAGCTCGCCCGGTCGGAGGCGCGTGTCTCCAGCGGCCTCCGTGAGACCGAGGCACGCCACGAGAAGTTGATGCGCTCCTTGACCGAGAGCGAGGAGAAGGCCCGCGCCAAGGAGGAGCAGGTCCGATCACTCGAGAAGGCGCTCGCCGAGCGCGAAACGACGCTCGCCAAGGCTGAGCGTGAAGCGACACAGGCTCGGGTTCAGATCGAAGCGCGCGAGAAGGTGCTCGACAAACGTGAGGCCGAGCTCGCCGCCAACAGCACCGGCAATCAGGAAGAGCTCGTCGCGCGTGCGCGTGAGCTGGATCAGCGCGAGCTGGAGCTCTCGGCTCGGGCAAGCGACCTCACTGCACGACTCGAGCAGCTCGAGGGCGATCTTCGGGAACGGGACGCGGTTGCGAGAGATGCGCTCGCGCAGGTCGCGAACATCGAGCGGCGTGAGGCCGAGCTGATGGCCCGCGAAGCCGAGTTCCACCGCCAGGAGGCAGCGCTACGCCGCGCGGCGGAAGAGGCGCAGAAGCCCGAAGTCGACGAGCTCGCCGAGCGCCGCCTGAAGCAGCGTGACGAAGAGCTCACGGCGAGGGAGGCCGGGCTGAACAAGGCCGAACAGGCAATCCTCGCCTCGCGGAGCCGCTACGAGGGCAAGGAGAAGGGACTCGACGAGCGGGAGAAGGTCCTCGCCGCCCGCGCGAAGGAGCTGGAGGAGCGCGATGCCGCTCTGAACCTCCGGGAAGCACAGCTCGAGGCCGAGTTCGAGGTCCGCGAGCAGCGGCTCGAGCAGCGCGAGAAGGCCGGCGCCGAGCTCGAAGCGACTCTCTCGACCCGTGAGAGCGACCTCTCCATGTACGTCGCACAGCTCCAGGAGAACTTCGACCGCCGCGAATCCGAGTGGTGGACGAAGCAGCTCGGGAACAATGCCGGCCAGTCCCCGGCCGCCTGACGACGTAGCAACCCGTCAGAATCTGCGGCATGGCACCGGCGCTGACCGACAGTGAGCTCGTTGCGCGTTGCCGTGCGGGCGACCAGCAGGCCTGGGCCGAGCTCGTCGACAGGTTCTCCCGTTACGTCTACGCGATCTCCGTCCAGGCCTTCCGACTTTCGGACGCCGATGCTGAGGATGTCTTCCAAGAAGTGTTCGCGCGCGCGTACCAGCACCTCGACGGTCTCCGCGACGATGCCGCGGTCCGTCCCTGGCTCGCCCAGCTGACCCGCCGCCTTTGCATCGATCGCCTGCGCGCCTCGGCGCGCGAGCGGCCCACGGCCGACGAAGAGCTGGAGCTCGCAGGGAGCGAGGAGACGCTGACGCTGCTCGAAGAGGCGCTCACGGTCCACGAGGCGCTTGCCGAGGTCCCGGAGCACTGCCGGGAGATCCTCGACCGGTTCTTCGCCCGGGACGAGAGCTACAAGACGATCGGGGATGCCCTCGACCTGCCCTCCGGCACGATCGCCAGCCGGATCTCGAGATGCCTGGCGCGCCTCCGCGAGCTCCTCGAGGGAAGAAACGACGCCGGTCCCGCGTCTGGTTCACGATGACCGCTTTCGACGAAGAGCGCCTCGCACGCCTGATCCGGGCCTTGCCGCCTGCGCCCGAGGCGTGGGTGCGCGCGGCGCAAGAGCTGCCGCTCGCGAAGGCCGGGCTCGACGAGATCGTCGCCCGTGCCGAGGCCGACGTCGAGTTCCGTGCCCGTCTCGTCGCCGATCTCGAGGCTGCGCTCGAGGCCGAGGGCTACGAGCGCGACCCGGCGGTCGTCGAAGAGCTGCGGGTTCGCTTCAAGTCCAAGTAGCACTTCGATCAGAATCCCCGCATGGCCTTGCTGGACAGGTCGCTGCGGGAGTTCCTCGACGACGTTGCGGCTCGAGGACGGACCCCGGGCGCAGGCTCCGCCGCAGCCCTCGTCACAGCCCTCGCCGCGGCGTTGCTGGCCAAGATCGCCAGAACCTCGACGATGTGGCCCGAAAGCAGGGGGGTCGCGGCGCAGGCCGAGTCCCTGCGCGACCGCGCGGCTCCACTTGCCCAGGCGACCGCCGAGGAGTACGAAGCCGCGCTCCAGGCCCGCGAGGACGAAGGCGAGGCCGGTGAACGCCGGGACTTCGCGCTCGGGCGCGCGTACGCCCGTGCGGCGGAGCCGCCGCTCCAGATCGCCCGGGCCGCGGCCGACGTTGCCGAGCTGGCGGTCGTCGTGGCCAGAAACGGCGATCCCGCGTTTCACGCGGATGCCGTCACTGCGGCGCTCCTGGCGGCGGCGGCCGCGAGCTCCGCGGCCGAGCTGGTGGGCGTCAACCTGACGGCCTCGGCCCGCGACGAGCGGGTGCGCGAGGCAGAGAGGCTGGCAGAGAGCGCCGCCCGCGCCGCAGAAGAGGCGCGGGCGGCACGGGAGTAGATCAGGCGGTGCGAACCGCCAACCGCCGCGTGAGGCCCCTTCCTACGCCGGCGGGCAACCGAAGTGCTCCCGCATGCACCCGAAGCGGCCGCTCTGTCTCCGTCCCCTCGCGGATGCTTGCGGCCGATCGCTCCCGGGTCGCCTCGCGAAGGAGGTCGGCGTGGCGGTCTCGGGCGATCTCTTGCGGCGATTGCGGAAACACTTCCCCAACAGGACGCGCGATGAGGGCCTTGTCTTCCCCGAGCCGCGCCTCATACCCTTGAGGGAGTGTCCGAGGAAGAACTCCCCGCCTGGAGCCTCCCCGCCGCCGCGGTCGAGCGGATCGCGCTGCCCGAGGAATGGCCCGGCGAGATCACGCGGGATTGGGCGTGGGGCGACGCAACGGGTGCCGGCGCCAGGGTCTGCGTGCTCGACAGCGGCATCGAGGACGGGCATCCGCTGGTCGGCAAGGTTCAGCAGTCGGTCGCCATCTCGATCGAGGGCGACGAGGTGATCGTCGACGAGGAGGACACCCAGGGCGATCTTTGCGGGCACGGCACGGCCTGCGCCGGAGTGATCCGCTCGCTGGCGCCGGAGTGCGACCTCGTCAGCGTCCGCGTCCTCGGAGCCGGCTACACCGGCAGCGGCGCCGTCCTGCTCGAGGGCCTCAAGTGGGCGATCGAGCAGGGCTACGACGTCATCAACATGAGCCTCTCGACGACGAAGCAGAAGTTCGCGACCCTGCTGCACGAGCTGGCGGACACCGCATACTTCCAGCGGACGATGCTGGTCGCTTCCGCACACAACATGCCCGTCGAGAGCTATCCGTGGCGCTTCTCGAGCGTCATCTCCGTCGGAAGCCACGAGGGCCACGATCCCCTCGAGTACTACTACAACCCCGCGCCGCCGGTCGAGTTCTTCGCGAGGGGCGTCGATGTCGAGGTGGCGTGGAACGGCGGCGGCCGCCTCGTCTGCACGGGAAACAGCTTCGCCACCCCGCACGTCGCGGGGATTGCCGCGCTCGTCCTGTCGAAGCATCCGGAGCTGACGCCGTTCCAGCTGAAGAGCGTCCTCTACCTGGCTGCGACCAACGTGGGGGGAGGCAAGTGAGCGACGACCTGCGGGCGGCCGTGGCCGCCGGCGTGCTCGGCTCGGAAGAGCAGTTCCAGGAGCTCTTGCAGTCGATCGTCGACGTGGCCAGGGCGATCTTCAAGGCCAAGGCGTCCTCGATTTTCCTCCTCGACGAGGAGGCCGACGAGCTGGTCTTCGAAGCGGTTGCCGGCGAAGGCTCCGACTCGCTCGTCGGCCAGCGCTTTCCGTCGAGCACCGGAATCGCCGGCTTCGTTCTCGTCAGCAGGCAGCCGCTCGTGATCGAGGACGTTCTCCAGGATCCGCGCTTCTCCCGTGAGACGGCCGAGAGCACCGGCTTCGTCCCGAAAGGGCTGATGGCCGTGCCGCTCCTCCACGAGGAACGTGCGCTCGGAGTGTTGGAGGTGCTCGACCGGCCGCAGGACACGAGGTTCACGCTCGCCGAGATGGACCTGCTCGGGCTGTTCGCGAACCAGGCTGCGATCGCGCTCGATCTCCTGCAGCGGGCCAGGCGCGCGCAGGCCGCTCTCGCGGGCGAGGGTGACCTCGCCGTGGTCGCCCGCGTGGCCGAAACCCTCGAGCAGCGGCGAGACGAAGAGGACGGTTCGCGCGCGAGCGCGCTTCGGCTGCTCGCGGAGCTCGAAAAGCTTCTCTAGAAAGCGCGAAGCCCGGGCGTCGCCCGGGCTTCGTCGATGCATGAAAACGGGAGGCTACGCCTGCTTGCGATGTGCCTCCACGTCGTCTGAATCGTCGGTGCCGGGCTCGTCGGTGGCCTCGACCAAACGCTGCTGCTTGCGGTGAGCCTCGACGTCCTCGTCCTTGAGCTCGTCCTGCTCCAAGCGCTCGTCCGACATTGAAATCCTCCTTCTAGAAGGGACGCGGCGGATTGCCGGTATTCAGGTACTAGACGGGTCGTCCGGGAGGAATCTTCCCTCCTGCCCTTCAAATACACAACCCCGGCTGCGATCCTGCGCCCGGTGCGGCGATTCCTGAGGCAGCTGGCCGGGTCGAGTCGGGCGTTTCGGGAGGTCTTTGCGAACCCGGACCTCCGCCGGATCCAGCTTGCCTGGGCCGGATCGCTGATCGGGACCTGGGCCTACGGCATCGCCATCGTCGTCTACGCCTACGAGCAGGGCGGCGCCACGGCGGTCGGCATCGTCGGCCTGTCCCGCTGGCTCGCGGCGGCGTTCGCCTCGCCTTTCGCGGCCCTGCTCGGAGACCGTTACGACCGGCGTCTCGTCATGGTCGTGTCCGACCTCGTCCGGGCGTTGCTCATCAGTGGCGCTGCCGTCGCGGCCTACGCCGATGCGAGCCCCATCGTCATCTACGTGATCGCCGCTCTCGTCGGTGTTGCGGCGACCGCGTTCCGTCCGGCCCAGGCTGCCCTTGTTCCCTCGCTGGCCCGCACACCCGAGGAGCTGACCGCGGCCAACGTCTCCGCAAGCGCGATCGAGAGCATCGGCATCTTCGCAGGGCCCGCGATCGGGGGCCTGCTGCTCGCGGCGCCGGACCGGGAGCCGTCTTTCTGGCCACGGCCGTCTCGTCTTGTATCGGCGGCGCTGCTCCTGGGGTTCCGGCCCGGTCGGCGATGTCGAGCGCAAGGTCGTCGAGCCCGGCTCGGTCGTCACGAGCTCCTCCTCGGTTTCCGGACGATCGCCCGGGAGCGCCGGCTGCCCTGCTCGTCGGCCTCTTCTCCGCACAGACGTTCGTCGACGGGATGCTCAACGTTCTGATCGTCGTGGTAGCGCTGAAGCTGCTCGACACGGGAAACGCCGGCGTCGGCTTCCTCAACTCCGCGGTCGGCGTCGGCGGTTTGCTGGGCGCGCTCGCCGCGGCCGCACTCGTCGGCCGGGGACGGCTCGCCGCCGACTTCGGGGTCGGGATCTGCTCTGGGGCGTGCCGATTGCGCTCCTCGCGGTCTGGCCGAATCAGATCTTCGCGCTCGTCCTGCTCGGGATCGTCGGGATCGGCAACACGATCGTCGACGTCTCGGGCATGACGCTCCTGCAGCGCGCCGCCCCCGACGAAGTGATCGCGCGGGTCTTCGGCGTGATGGAGAGCCTGTTCCTGCTGACCGTCGGCCTCGGCGCGCTCGCCGCGCCGCTCCTGCTCAACTGGCTCGGCATCGCGCGGTGCGCTGATCGCCGGGCTGCTGCTGCCGCTGCTCGTATTCCTGCGTGGCCGGCCTGCGTCGGCTCGACCGGGGGTCCGCCGCGCCGGTCATCGGCTCGAGCGCCTGCGCGCGATCCCCTTCTTCTCTCCACTCCCCGAGCCCACCCTGGAGCAGCTCGCGGAGGGCGCTCGAGGAGCAGTCGAAGGCCGGCGAGGAGGTCGTTCGCCAGGGTGAGCCTGGCGACCGCTTCTACCTCGTCAGACGGGGCCCGCGAGGTGTACATCGACGGCAAGCCAGTGCAGTCACTCGACCCGGGGGACTCATTCGGCGAGATCGCCCTCCTGCGCGACATGCCCCGCACCGCGACCGTGCGGGGAGAGACCGCCGCCCCTCACGCTCTCGATCGACGCCTTCCTCACCGCGGTCACCGGTTTCGGACCGAGCCTTTCCGCCGCGGAGGCGGTCATCGGGATGCGGCTCGGGCCCGCTCCTGGGGGATCGTCCGGGCCTGAGCGCGCTAGATCGAGGTGTCGTCCGGCCGCAGGGATGCGAGTCGGTTCGCGATCGCAGCGTGTGCGGCCTCGGCGCTTTCCGGATGGCCGGTCACCGCGGTGATGAACTCATCCCGCTCGAGCGTGAGCAGATCCACGTCGGTGAGCGCCGTCACGGTCGCCGTGCGCGGGACGTCGCGGAGGAGCGCGATCTCGCCGAAGTGATCCCCTGCGTGCAACGTTCCGCCGGCTGCTCGTCGACCCGGACCTCGACTTCGCCCGCGGCGACGATGTAGAAGCGGTCGCCGTGCCCTCCCTGGCGGATGATCTCCCGCCCCGCCGCCAAGTGGAGAGGCTGGAGCTCATGCGTGAGCTGCTCGAGCGTCGACGGTGGAAGCGGACGAAAGATCGCGATAGACCGGAGCAGCTCGAGATTTCCGGGCTCCCGTGCAACCGTCTCGTCGAGCCTGCGTAGTGGCCGCCGAGCGAGCAACGCCAGGACCGGCAAGAGGCCGCCGGTCACCGCGAGCGCCCCGCGGGCCCCGATCCCAGCTATCAGCACCGGTGCGAGGATGGCACCGAGCCCGAGTGTCCCCACGAACACGGTCTGAACGACTCCCATCACTCGGGTCAGGACCTCATCGGGCACGGCACGTTGGAGGAGCGTCAGCCCCGCCACGTCTACGACCGTCGTGCCGAGGCCGACGATGCCGAGGAGAATGAGCGCCGTCGCGGTGTGCGGCACGAGCGCGAGGATGACGAGCGGTAGGCCGACGAGGGCCAGTCCCAGGCCGAAGGCCGAGGCCAGTCGCGGCCTGCCGATGAGAGTGAGTGCTCGCGAGGCCGCCGATCAGTCCGCCGATGCCCACGGCGGAGTTCAGGAAGCCGATGCCGGACTTGCCCAGGTCCAGCACCTGGAGCGCCAAAACGACGATCAGGACGTTGAGTGCTCCGGCCGCGAGTGTCTGGGTTCCGTAGAGACCGATGATCAGGCGAAGGCGCGCGTCGTGCAACACGGTGCCGAAGCCTGCAAACGCCTGCCGGAGGAGACCCCCCTCGACGTACTTGGGCGCAGAGCGGGGTCCCGCCCGCACGCCCACCAGCAGGAGCGCGGCCAGGAGAAAGACGACCCCGGTGATCGCGAAGACCGTGTCGATGCCGGTCACAGCGAGCAGGAGGCCGCCGATCGCGGGGCCGGCGAAGACACCGACGCTCTCGATCGTCGTGAGGACGAGGTTCGCTGCCGTCAGTTCGTCCGGAGATCTGGCCAGCAGCGGCAGCAACGCGGCCTGGGTCGGGCGAAACGTCGACTGAAGGAGCCCCATCAGTCCGGCCAGGGCATAGACCACACCCGCGGGGGCGCCGGCGAATGCGGCGACCGCCGCGCCGGCGATGGTGACGCTCCGTGCGACGTTGATCGCGACGATTACGCGCTCCCGGGGAAAACGGTCCCCGAGCAAGGTGCCGAAAGGGGTGGCGATGAGCGACGGCAGCACCCGGAGGAGCCCGACCAGCCCCACGGCACTCGCGCCGCCCTGCTCGTAGGCGTAGAGCGAGAGGGCGACGATGAAGATCCAGTAGGCGCAGACCGTCCCTGCCCAGGAGAGCTCCACCCGTCTCAGATTCGGGTTGGTGAAGACCGAGGAGAACGCCTGCCGCGACTCGGCCAGCCGCTCCCGGAGAGCCCTCAGCATCGGCCGATCGTAGAAGGACTTTGCCTTTTACGAGAAGAGAGGGAAGATGTAGGCCTGTTCATCCGTCTAGTGCGCGAAACGTCGGATCCAACCGGCGCCGAAAGAAGGAGGAGTAGTGGAAGACGAGAAGACACCGACCACATCCGAGGCAGAGGACGTCGAGGGACATTTGCTTCGCGACCGGACCCCATCGGAGCGGCCCCCCGCGGAGCGGACCCCATCGGAGCGGCCCCCCGCGGAGGTGTCCAGCGAAGCGCCAGACTTCGAGCTGCACACCCTGACCGAGCGACCCCCCACGAGTAAGAGATCCTTTTTCTGAACGGCAAACGGGGCGGCCGCGGCTGCCCCGTTTGCATTCCGTCACACGCGTACGACGCGGGCAGCCGGCGCAATCTTCACGCCGCCGGTCGCGGTGTCGAGTGCGGGCTCCTCGATCACGAGGGTTCTCGCAGCAGCGTCCACCGTTGCCGTGACGCCGAGCCGCTCACCGAGCGGGACTGCTCCGAACGGCGGGTGTCAGACACCAGTACGGAAATGTGTCGCATCTCAGTCGATCTTCGCCATGACGTGCTTGATCTGCGTGTAGTCCTCGAGCGAATACGCGGACAGGTCCTTGCCGTAGCCCGACTGCTTGAAGCCTCCGTGCGGCATCTCGCTGACCAGCGGGATGTGGTCGTTGATCCACACCGTTCCGAACTGGAGCTTCCGCGAAGCGTTGAGCGCGCGGCCGACGTCGCGTGTCCACACCGACGCGGCCAGGCCGTAGTTCACGTCGTTCGCCCACGCGATCGCCTCGTTGTCTTCGGCGAAGCGCTGCACCGTGACGACCGGGCCGAAGACCTCGCGTTGCACGATCTCGTCGGTCTGGCCGACGTCGACGACCACCGTCGGCTTGACGAAGAAGCCGCGGTCGCCGTTCGTGCCGCCGCCCGTCAGGACGGTCGCGCCCTTCGCACGGTCGATGAAGCCGAGCACGCGTTCCTGCTGCGCCTTCGAGATCACCGGTCCCATCTCGATCTCGTCGCCCTCGGCAGGATCGCCGACGTGCAGCGACTCGACGGCCGGGACGAGCTCCTCGAGCAGCCGGTCGTAGATCTTCGGGCCCGCGACGACACGTGAGGCTGCCGTGCAGTCCTGTCCCGAGTTCCAGTAGCCGCCGATCTTGATGCCCTCGGCGACCGCGGCCGGATCGGCGTCGTCGAAGACGATCACGGGCGCCTTGCCACCGAGCTCGAGGTGGACCCGCTTGAGGTTGTCCGCAGCCGTTCGCGCGATGATCTTGCCGGTCTCCACGTCGCCGGTCAGCGACACGAGACGGACGTCCGGATGCTTGACGATCGCCTCGCCCGCGGGCACGCCGTCGCCGGTGATGACGTTCAGGACGCCGGGCGGCAGGATCTCCGCCGCGAGCTGCGCGAAGCGCAGCGTCGTCAGCGGCGTCTGCTCGGACGGCTTCAAGACCTGCACGTTGCCCGCGGCCAGCGCAGGAGCGAGCTTCCAGATCGCCATCATCAGTGGGTAGTTCCACGGCGCGATGCCGCCGACGATCCCGATGGGCTCACGCCTCAGCCAGGAGGTGTAGCCGCGCATGTACTCGCCGGCCGACTTGCCTTCGAGCACGCGCGCCGCGCCGGCGAAGAAGCGGATGTTGTCGGTTGCGACCGGAATCTCGTCCCTGGCATAGGAGAGCGGCTTGCCGACGTTCAGCGACTCGAGCTCGGCGATCTCTTCGGCATGCTCGTCCAGCGCGTCCGCCAGCTTGAGCAGCATCTCGGCGCGCTCTCCGGGCGTGGTCTCGATCCATTCGACGAGGGCTTTCTTCGCCGCCTGGACCGCACGGTCGACGTCTTCGGCCGATGCACGCGGGACCTCGGCGATCACCTCGCCGGTCGAGGGGTTGAGAACCTCCATGGTCTCGCCGCTCGAGGCGTCGACCCACTCGCCGCCGATGAGGTTCTGGTGCTTGGAAACGGTGGTGCTCACGATTACCTCCTCGTCATTCGTTAGCAAGGATGCCCGATTCACGTGTCAGGCGTTGCGCGACTGTCACCGGAATGATTGTGGCCAGCAAAATCAGGAAGACGATGACGTTCACTTCGGGCAGCTGCTGGCCGATTCGGATGTTGCCGAAGATCCAGATCGGGAGAGTGGTATTGGCTCCCGCCGTAAACGTCGTGACGATCACCTCGTCGAATGAGAGCGCGAAGGCGAGGAGTGCCCCCGAAACAAGCGCTGTGGACAGGGTTGGAAAGGTGACGTACCGAAAGGTCTGAAAACCGTCGGCGCCGAGATCCATCGATGCCTCGGACAGCGAGGTCGGTGTGCGCCGGAGCCGCGCGATCACGTTGTTGTAAATGATCACTATGCAGAAGGTGGCATGGCCGACGATGATGGTCCAGAGGCCGAAATTGAACTTCCAGAAGCTGAAGAACGAGTTCAGCGCCATCCCGGTGATGATCCCTGGGAGCGCGAGGGGCAGAATGAACAGGAACGAGATCGCCTCCCGGCCGAAGAACCTGAATCGGTGTACTGCGAAAGCGGCCGCCGAGCCTAGGAGGATGGCGACGATCGTGGCCCCGGCTGCGGCCTTCAGGGACAAGAGCAGCGCCTGCTGCATCTCGCCGTCGTGGATTGTGGGGCTAAACCACTTGGTCGTCCAGTCGGTGATCGGCCAGCCCTGAGCAGTCTGGGCGTTGAACGCGTAGAGGATGATGATCGCGATCGGCGCGTGGAGAAAGAGGACGACGAGCCACGTCCAGATCCGTAAGCCGGTCTTCGTGAGTTCGCGCTCCATCAGAGCGCCTCAAATGCGCCGGCCCGTCTTGCCAGCGCTAGGTAGATGGCCATGATTATGAGTGGCACCGAAGCGAACGCCGCCGCAAACGGGAGATCGCCCGAGGCACCTAGTCCCGTGTTGTAGACGATGTTGCCGATGAAAGTCGAGCTCGCGCCGCCGACGAGGGTCGGGGTGATGTAGTCGCCGAGCGTCAACGAGAACGTGAAGATCGAGCCGGCGAGAACTCCCGGCAGAGCAAGCGGCAGGATGACGGAGCGGAAGGTTCGAAATCCTCGACCTCCGAGATCTCGCGAAGCCTCGATGTAGGAGTTGGGGATTCGCTCGAGCGCCGCGTAGATCGGCAAGATCATGAATGGGAGCCAGATGTAGGAGAAGACGAGCCACATCGCCGTGTTCGAGTAGCCGATGTTGGCCGCCGGGAGACCCATCTTCGTGAGGGACCAGTTGAGGATCCCGTCCTGCGCGAGGATGACCTTCCAGGCGTAGACGCGCACCAGGTAGCTCGAAAACAGCGGAAGCAGGACGAGGACGAACAACAGCGCCCGTGTCCGACTCTTCGCAACTCTGGCCATGTAGTACGCGAACGGGAACGCGAGCACGGCATCGGTGATGGTGACGAGGGCTGCGATGACCACCGTGCGCACGATGACCCGCCGCCAGGCCGCGCTGTCCACGATCTGCTTGAAGTTGTCGACGTTCCAAACGTGGACGACTTTCGTCGTAAACGAGTCCACCGACCAGAAGGCCGAGACGAAGAGCACCGCGAGCGCTGCTACGTAGAGGAGGAGAAACCAGGCAAGTGGCGGCAGGAGCAGCGCAACGCCGCGCAGCCAGGAATGACGCCAGAGAGCTGCGGAGAGGCGGCGCCGGGCCCTCTGAATCGAGGGCCCGCTGCGCGCCGGAGCTACGAGACCGCCTGATTCCAGGCGTTAACCCACTTTCGGTAGTCCATGCAGTTCTTCTGACCGTTGCCACAATCGGCGATCGGTGTCTTCCAGAACTTGATCGAGCGGTAGTACGCCTCGGGCGCGTCCGCGTGGTACGTGTGGCAGGAGCCCTTGCTGAGTTTGTTCATCTCCGAGCACGCGAGCTTGTTGACCGGCGTCTCCCCGTATGTCGTCGCCTGCATAGCCTGAACCTTCGGGCTTGAGATGTACCCGTACCACTTGTAGGCACAGTTCGGGTGCTTCGCCTTCGCCGAGAGCATCCACGTGTCGAGCCAGCCGGTCGCTCCTTCCTTCGGGATGATCTCCTTCACGGGCACCTTGGCAGCCCGGATACTCCCTGTCGTAACGGGCCAGCTTGCGCCAATCCAAGCGTCGCCGTTCTTGAAAAGGCTCACCTCGTCGGAGGACAAGCCCCAGTACTTCTTGATGAGCGGCTTCTGCTTCTTGATCAACGCGATCGCCGCATCGAACTGTTTCTGGTTCAGCTCATATGGATCTTTGATTCCGAGCGACGGCTGCGTCTTCGAGAGATAGAGCGCGACGTCGGCGATCTGAATCGGGTTGTTCGGAACCGTGACTCGCCCCTTGTACTTTGAGCTGTAGATTGCAGACCAGCTCGTGGGGGCAGGCTTTACCTTCTTTGTGTTGTAGAGGAGCGTGTTCGGTCCCCACTGCAGCGAGATGCCGTAGTGCTGGCCGCCGACGGTGTTGTTGGGCGGGACTCTGAAAGGCCTTGAAGAACTGCTTCCAACCCGGGACGAGACTCACGTTCACCGGCTGGACGTCCTTTCCGTAGATAAGGCGTAGGCTCGCGTCGCCGGATGCCGAGACCATGTCGTATTGGCCGCCGCCTCCGGTGCGCATGAGCGTCACCATCTCGTCTGACGTTCCAGCGTACTTCGGCTGGATCTTGCAGCCGGTCTGCTTCACGAAGGGCTTCACCCATTTTGCGTCGAGGTAACCCTCCCAGGCGATCATCGTCAGTTTGCCCTCGCCCTTGCCGATCTTCGATGGCAGCCCGTTCGCCGTGCCGGCTCCGGACGCGGGCACGCACAGCGCCGCAGCCAATACCGCGACGAGCACGTGCGCCTTGCGAATCTTCCTCATGCTTTTCCTCCTCGTTGGATCTCGAACGTGTGCTCGGCACGCCACTCGAGGCGCACCCGCCTACCCCTGGACTCGAGTGCCTCCTGCGAGGACGTCTCGAGGTTCTGCCGTACGACTGTGAGCTCGCCTCCGGAGTCGAGCTCGACGATGTATCTGGTGAACATGCCGACATAGACGACCTCGCGAATGCGGCCCAGTTCGCCGTCGCCGGCCTCGTCGAAGTGCATGCGAATCTTTTCCGGGCGGACCGTGAACGTCTTCCCGTTCCGCTCGAGGACGTTCGAAACGCCAACGAAGCCGGCGACGAACTCCGTTGCCGGACGCTCGTAGACCTCGGCCGGTGCGCCGATCTGCTCGATCCGACCCTCGTTGAAGACTGCGAGGCGGTCGCTCATCGTGAGCGCCTCCTCCTGGTCGTGCGTGACATAGACGAAGGTGATGCCGACGTCGCTGACCTCGCGCTGGATGCGCTTCAGCTCGATCTGCATCTCCTGGCGGAGCTTCAAGTCGAGCGCGCCGAGCGGCTCGTCGAGGAGCAGCACGCGCGGCGTGTTGACGAGTGAACGCGCGAGCGCGATGCGCTGCCGCTGACCGCCGGACAGCTGCACCGGCTTGCGGTCGCCGACCTCGGGCAGGCGGACCACTTTCAGGATCTCCTCGACGCGCCGCCTTCTTTCGGCACGTGGGACGCGCTTCACGCGCAAGCCGTAGGCGACGTTCTCGGCCACCGTCATGTGCGGGAAGAGCGCGTAGTCCTGGAACACGGTGTTGACGTCGCGTTCGTAGGGGGCGCGGTTCGTCACGTCGGCGCCGCCGAGCTCGATTCGCCCTTCGTCCGGACGCTCGAAGCCGGCGATCAGCCGCAGCGTCGTCGTCTTGCCCGAGCCCGAGGGGCCGAGCAGGGTGAAGAACTCTCCGGCCGGGATCTCGAGATCGACCCGGTCGACCGCCACGACGTCGCCGTACATCTTGCGAATCCCGTCGAGCCGCACATCGATCTCTGCCGCAGGCACGTTATGTGACGCCGAGTCCGTCTCAGCCAGCGCGGGCGTCGCCAAGCGATTCCTCCAGCAGGTCCAGCCCGCGCTCGAGGAGCGCATCGTCGATCGTGAGGGGCACGAGGATGCGAATCACGTTCCCGTAGATACCGCAAGACAGCAGGACGAGGCCGCGGTCGCGTGCGGCCGAGGTCACCGACTTCGCAAGCTCCGGGGTGGGGTCGGCCAGCTCGAGGGCGAGCATCGGCCCGAGCCCGCGAACCTCGCCGACCGCCGCATTGCGTGCCGCGAGCTGCTCGAGGCGAGTGCGGATGCGGACGCCCAGGTCGTCGGCGCGCTTGCGGAACCCTTCACTTGCGACCTCGCGGAGGACCTCGATCGCCGCCGCACAGGCGAGGGGGTTCCCTCCGAAGGTCCCGCCGAGGCCTCCGGGCGGAACCGCGTCCATCAGCTCTGTCGGGCCGGTCACGCCGGCGAGGGGTAGACCGCCGCCGAGCGACTTCCCGGAAACGATCAGGTCCGGAACCGTGTCGTAGTGCTCGATCGCCCAGACCGGTCCCGTCCTCCCGATGCCGGCCTGCACCTCGTCGTCGACGTAGAGGATCCCGTGCTGTTCGCACACTTCCTTGAGCCGGCCCGGGAAGTCCGCCGGCATCGCGACGAAGCCGCCTTCGCCCTGCACGGGCTCGAGCACGACGCACGCGACGGTGGCGGGGTCGACGTCCTGCTTGAAGAGGTGCGTCAACGCTTCGAGCGCGTCGTCCGACGAGACTCCTCGATACGGATACGGCGCCGCTGACCGGTAGACCTCGCCCGGGAACGGGCCGAAGCCCTGCTTGTACGGAACGACTTTCGCCGTCATCGCCATCGTCAGGCTCGTCCGGCCGTGGAAGGCGTGGTCGAACACGATCACCGCGGGACGCCCGGTGGCCGTCCTCGCGATCTTCACGGCGTTCTCGACCGCTTCGGCACCCGAGTTCACGAGCAGCGACTTCGTCTCGACGCCTGGGCGCGGCCACGTCTCGTCGAGGAGCCTGCAGACCTCGACGTACGGCTCGTACATCCCGACCATGAAGCACTGGTGGAGATAGCGGTCGACCTGCTCGTGAATCGCGGCCGCTGCGAAGCCGTGGCCCGTGTTCTGGCAGCCGAGCCCGCCGGCGAAGTCGATGTACTCGCGACCGTCGACGTCCCAGATCCGTGCGCCTTCCGCGCGGGCGACGACGAGCGGTGTCGTTGCGACGCCGCGCGCGACGTAGCGCTCGCGGTCGGCGATGAACCGCGGCGCTCGTTGTTTGTTCGAGGCTAGACGACACTGGCAGTGCTCCCTTCGAGGATCCCGTAGTCCCAACCTGCCGCGCGAACGCCTCGCGCGAGGAATGACGTCCGCGTCGAACGCTTCCGGCCCAAGGACGCCCGCTGCCTTTCCAACTCACCGTCGGCCGAGGAACTCGAGAGCGATGACTGGGTTGATCGCCGTTTGCCAGACGACGGCCTGGCTGCCGTACTCACGCATCGTCTGTCTCGTTGTCGGCGACGTGGTAGAGGTAGGCGCTGCGCGCGATTGCCATCCTTGCCGGTCCCCATGCACGTGGGTTCCGGCGCACGTCTTTCCCGGACATTCGCTCGCCGAGGGTCGCCGGATCCGGCAGCACGGCCGCGACGAGGTCTCTGGGTGCGACGTTCGCACTCGCCGACCTCGAACGGCTCTTTCGAGTCCAGCCCGAGCAGGTGCAGGGTGCGCAAGATCGTCGATGAAATCCTCCCCGAGCCCGTACTTGAACGTAACCCGGCCGCAATCGATCTCGCGCGGGAATGAGCACGACCTCCTCGTGCTCGACGTTTACGCACTCGACCGGGTCCGATCCCCTCGGGGAAGTCGAACACCTCTGGCTCGGAGAAGGGCTCGGTTGTGTACCAGCCACGCTCTCGCTCCCAGACCAGTGGCGGGTTCAGGCACTCCTCGATCGTCGTCCAGATCGAAAAGGTCGGAGCGAATGCATGGCCCTGGACGACGATGTTCGAGCCGTCGCGAACCGCGATCTCGTCGATCGAGGTGAAAAGGTGGTCGGCGGCGTAGCGGGCGAAGACGTCGGACAGGCCCGGCTCGACTCCGATGCCCGAGGAGAGCGAGCAAGCCTGCTGACTGCCAGCGTTCGTGCTCAGAGAACTGCCGATCCCCGAGCTTCACGCCCGGCTCTTCGAACGGGTGCTCCGGGATGTGGCTCCGATAGCGTCATCGCCATGTCCAAATAGCTGCAGCCGGCCTCGAACGCAGCGTCGAAGATCTATCGGGTTGAAGCCGTGGATCCGCGGCGTTCACGATGACGTCCGCCTTCTGCCGCACGAGCCCCGGCGACGATCGCGCCGCGATCCGAGGCGTCGAGCGCAAGGCGGAGAAGCGGTCCGGCTCCTCCGATTCGGCTCGAACGGCCCGCTCGGCTCGTCCCATCGTCGATGTCCGCGAGGGTCATGTGGTCGAAGAACGACCTCTCCCGCGCGATCACCGCGAGAGCTGACCCGACACCCCCGGCGCCGACTACGAGGATCGCTCATCCGGCGAGGATCCCCGATTCGCCCACGCAGATCAAGAGCGAACCGTGCGGATTGCGCGCCCTACTTGGGCGGCTGGATTGACCGATTGCGCAGATAAATGGTACGAATCGCCTCGCATTGCGTAGAACGATCGCGCAGCCGGCCGTGGCCGAGCCTCGCCGGGGCCCAATCAGCGCGCCCCCGCGAATCGACGGGCTGGACCAGGGGATCATCGAGGCGCTCCAGGCGAACGGCCGGGAGTCGTTCCGTGCGATCGCCTCGAGGCTGGGCGTCTCCGAGGCGACCGTCCGGGCCAGGTATGCCCGCCTTTGTGGCGAGGACATCCTGCAGGTGGTCGGGGTCACGAACCCCCTCGGCCTCGGCTTCGAGCAGGCGCTCATCGGCGTCAAGACCGCGGGCTCACCGGAGCCGGTGGCCGACGAGATCGCGAGCTGGATCGAGGCCGACTACGTCGTCGTCACGGCGGGCCAGTACGACCTGGTCGTCGAAGTCGTCGCCGCCGACCGTCGCGAGCTGCTCGAGCTCACGAACCGGATGCGAGCGTTGGAGGGAGTCGTCTCCACCGAGACCTTCCTCTACCTTCAGATGGTGAAGCAGCTCTATGACTGGGGTACCCGAGTAGGGGAGGAACATTGACGGCCACTGCACCCGAGACGCTGAATCTGCAACGTGCTGCACGCGACCACCTGTGGCTCCACTTCACCCGCATGGGCGGATATCACGACGGGGAAGTGCCGATCATCGTCCGCGGTGACGGGTGCTACCTCGAGGACGCACACGGCAAGCGCTACCTCGACGCGCTCGCGGGCCTGTTCTCCGTCAACATCGGCTACGGCTTCGGCGAGGAGATCGGCGAGGCTGCGGCCGCGCAGATGCGCGAGCTGCCGTTCTACACCAACTGGTCGTACGCGCATCCACGCGCGATCGAGCTCGCCTCCGAGGTCGCGTCGCTGACGCCCGGTGATCTCAATCGCCTCTTCTTTGTCTCCGGTGGTTCTGAGGCGGTCGAGTCGGCGTGGAAGCTCGCGCGCCAGTACTACTCGGCCAGGGGTGAGATGCGTACGCGTGTCGCGAGAATCCCTGGCCAGCGCATCGACCCGGTGGTCGATTACGACGCGGCCGAGGCCGCGGCATTGTCGACAGGTCGCCGGTGGAAGGCGATCTCCCGGCACATCGCCTACCACGGGACGACGATGGGCGCACTTTCGATCAACGGGATCCCGGCGTTGCGCATACCGTTCGAGCCGCTCGTGCCCGACGTGCTGCACGTGCGGAACACGAATCGGTACCACCGCCCTCCAGAGGAGACAGAAGCGGAGTTCACCGCGTTTCTCCTCGACGATCTCGAGCACACGATCGAGGCGGCGGGCCCGGAGACCGTGGCGATGGTGATCATGGAGCCCGTTCAGAACGCGGGCGGCGCCTTCACGCCGCCGGAGGGCTATTGGCGCGGTGTGCGAGAGCTGTGCGACCGCTACGACATCCTGCTCTGCGCGGACGAGGTCATCACCGGCTTCGGACGGGTCGGCGCGTGGTTCGGGTCTGAGCGCTACGACATCCGCCCCGATCTGATGACGATTGCCAAGGGGCTCTCGTCCTCCTATGCGGCGATCGGCGCGGTCGTCGCCAGCGACCGCGTGATGGAGCCGTTCATGCAGGACACGAGCATGTACTCGCACGGCATCACCTTTGGCGGCCACCCCGTCATGTCGGCGATCGCGCTCAAGAACATCGAGATCATGAAGCGTGAACGGATCGTTGAGCACGTCGCAGAGACTCAGGACCGCTTCCACGAGACGCTCTCCCAGCTGCTCGAGCTCCCGATCGTCGGAGACGTGCGCGGAACGGGCTTCTTCTATGCGATCGAGCTCGTCAAGGACAAGGAGACGCGGGAGTCGTTCGACGACACGGAGTGCGAGACTCTGTTGCGCGACTTCCTCTCCCCGCGGCTCTTCGAGCGAGGTCTCATCTGCCGTGCAGACGACCGCGGCGACCCGGTCATCCAGATCTCGCCGCCGCTCATCGCCGGGCAAGAGGAGTTCGACCAGATTGTCTCGATTCTCGGTGACACGCTCGCCGAGGCCTGGACGCGTCTGCGCCGATGACGGCCGGCGCCGAACGGGACGGACCGCGGGGCGCGACGGGCGAGCATCCGGATGTCCGGCTCGTCGGGGTGACGAAACGATTCGAGGACGTGATCGCTGTCGACCGGCTCAGCCTCGAGATCGAACACGGGAGCTTCTTCGCGATGCTCGGTCCGTCGGGGTGCGGCAAGACGACGACCCTGCGGATGATCGGCGGCTTCGAGCAGCCGAGCGAGGGGGAGATCTACCTGGGCGACGCGGAGGTCAGCGGCCTGCCTTCGTACAAGCGAGACGTCAACACCGTCTTCCAGTCGTATGCGCTCTTTCCGCACCTGACCATCTTCGAGAACGTCGCCTTCGGGCTGCGCCGCCGCGGCGTTCGAGGGCAGACCCTGACCGGGCAGGTAAACGAGATCCTCCGGCTCGTCGGGCTGGAGGGGATGGAGAAGCGGAAGCCGCGGCAACTTTCCGGAGGCCAGCAGCAGCGCGTCGCGCTTGCCCGCGCCCTCGTGAACAAGCCCACGGTGCTCCTGCTGGACGAGCCGCTCGGCGCCCTCGACCTGAAGCTCCGCAAGCAGATGCAGCTCGAGCTCAAGGGAATTCAGCACGACGTCGGCATCACGTTCGTCCACGTTACGCACGATCAGGAGGAGGCGATGACGATGGCCGATCAGATCGCCGTCATGAACCACGGCCGGATCGAGCAGCTCGGCACACCCACCGAGCTTTACGAAACGCCGGCGACCGCGTTCGTCGCGGGCTTTCTCGGCGTCTCGAACCTCATCTCCGGCACCGTCAGCGGCACCGACACGGTTCAGCTCCGGCGCGGCCCGGAAGTGCGCGTGCGTGCCGATGCGCTCGCCGGAAGGACCGGGGAGGTCGCGATCGGGATCAGGCCCGAGAAGATCGAGCTCGGGGAGGGGCAGGCAAACACGCTCGACGGGAAGGTCGTCGAGCAGGCGTACGTCGGGGTCGCAACGCAATACATCGTCGAAACGAACTGCGGCCGGCTGACCGTCTACCGGCAAAATGCATCGCCTGGCTTGAACGGCGCCGCGGCCGGCCAGCGGCTCACGCTCAGCTGGAGCCCGGAATCAACCTTCGTCGTCGACTCACTGGAGGGATCCGAATGACAGACAGGCTCACCCGACTCCAGCTGCTTCGCCGTGGAGCAGCCGGTAGCGCGTTGCTCACTGTGCCCGGCGTCCTCGCGGCGTGCGGCGGCAGCTCGAAGTCCGCCGCAACGACCTCGGGCGCGAAGCAGACGCTCGCCAAGACGCTCCGGTTTTCGAACTGGACGCTCTACATGGACAGGAACAACAAGACGCACAGCTATCCGTCGCTCGTCGAGTTCCAGAAGAGGTACGGCGTCCACGTCGCCTACACCACGGACATCAACGACAACGCCTCGTACTTCGGGAAGATCCAAGGCGCGCTCTCGCGCGGCCAATCGATCGACCGTGACATCGTCGTCCTGACGGACAACGATCGGTACCTGTCGCTGATGATCAAGAAGGGCTGGGCCGAAAAGCTCGACAAGTCGGCGATCCCGAACATGAAGAATCTGGTTGCGGTACAGCAGCACCCCTCTTTCGACCCGAACCGCGACTACAGCCTGCCCTGGCAGTCCGGCATGACCGGAATCGCCTATAACGACAAGCTCACCGATCCGGTGCTCACGATCGAAGAGCTGCTGACCAGCCCGAAGCTGAAGGGCAAGATCACCTGTCTCAATTCGATGGGCGACGCGCTGACCATCGTGATGCTCGCGAACGGGGACGACCCGACGAAAGTCACTGACAAGTCGTTCAACGCCGCCTTCAACATGATCAAGAAGGCCGTCGACTCGAAGCAGATCCGCCAGTTCACGGGCAACGACTACGCCCCCCTGCTCGCCAGGGGCGATCTCTCGGCGGCCATGTCGTGGTCCGGAGACATCGCGCAGCTCGGCAACCCGCACATTCACTGGAACGTCCCGACCGCGGGCGGAGCGCTCTGGACGGACAACATGCTGATCCCGAAGGGTGGAAACGTCTACACGGCGTGCTTCTACATGAACTACGTCTACGACCCGAGGGTCCAGGGCCTGATGGAGGCTGGCGACCCGAGGAGGAACATCACGGGCATCTACTACATCCCGCCCGTGGCCGGCGCGGGAGACTGGGCGAAGAAGTACAACCCGGCTGTCGCGAAGAACACCCTCATCTTCCCGACGCAGAAGATGCTCGACAGCGTGAAGATCTTCGATTCGAACGCGTTGAACAATCAGAAGTACCTGCAGGCCTGGCAGAACCTCGTCTCGGGGTAGAAGGCGCGGATGGGCTTCTTTCACCGTCACCGGGGGCTGACGCCGTACCTGCTGCTCGCCCCCGGCATGCTGTGGCTCAGCATCTTCTTCGTCGTGCCCCTCGGGTTTCTCGCCTACCAGTCCCTGCAGTCCGGCAACTTCGACATCGGCTACTCGTTCTCGTGGGCCTGGAGCAACTACTCGGACGCTCTCCGGAACTACCGCGGTCAGTTCATTCGCTCGCTCGAGTACGCGGGAATCGCGACCGTGCTCGCGCTTCTGTTGAGCTACCCGGTCGCGTACTGGATCGCGTTTCGCGGTGGGCGGTGGAAGAACCTCCTGCTGCTGTTCATCGTGGCGCCGTTCTTCGTCACCTATCTGATCCGAACCCTCGCCTGGGAGACGATCCTTTCGGACAACGGCTTCGTCGTGCACACGCTCCAGCATCTGCACGTTCTCGGTCCCGGCGGCCGTTTGCTGGCGACGTCCACTGCGGTCGTGACGGGGATCACCTACAACTTCCTCCCCTTCATGGCGCTGCCGCTGTACGTCTCCCTGGAGCAGATCGACCAGCGCATGCTCGAGGCGGCTCAGGATCTCTATGCGAGCAAGTGGCAGGCGTTCCTCCGGGTGACGCTGCCCCTCTCGCTGCCTGGGGTTGTCGCCGGCACGCTGTTGACGTTCATCCCGGCGGCCGGCGACTTCATCAACGCCCAGCTGCTCGGTTCGCCGGAGAATCACATGATCGGCAACGTCATCCAGTCGAAGTTCCTGGAGCTGACGGACTATCCAGCCGCGGCGGCGATGTCCTTCATCCTGATGGCGGGGATCCTGGTTGCAGTGGTGGTGTATGCGCGCGCGGTCGGGACGGAGCAGCTGACGGGAACCCCGGGATGAGCGAGACGGCGGTCGCCACGCCGCCCCGGCAGAGCACGGTGACGGCCGCGTGGGCTTTCGTGCGCCACCACGTCCTGACGCTCTATTCCATCCTGTTCTTCGCCTACCTGCTCCTGCCGATCGCGATCGTGGTCATCTTTTCGTTCAACCACCCGGCCGGGAACTTCAACTACGTCTGGCAGGGGTTTACGTGGGACAACTGGAGGTACTGGGACGGTGTCCCGGGGATCCGCAGCGCGCTCTTCCTGTCGCTGGAGATCGCGCTGCTGGCGAGCCTTGTCGCGACCGCGTTGGGCACACTGATCGCGCTCGCGCTCGTCCGGTACGGATTCCGCGGACGGGGCGCCACCAACATCCTCATCTTTCTTCCCCTGTCGACGCCGGAAATCGTTCTTGGTGCGTCGTTGCTCACGCTCTTCCTGAACCTCAACGTCGTCTTCGGCTTCTGGACGATCCTGATCGCCCACATCATGTTCTGTATCAGCTTCGCCGTCGTCACCGTGAAGGCGCGCTTGATCGGCTTCGACCGCCATCTCGAAGAGGCGGCGATGGATCTCGGTGCAAACGAGTGGGCGACCTTCCGCAAGGTGACCCTTCCCCTCATCGCACCCGCAATTCTCGCCGCTATGCTGCTGTGCTTCGCGATTTCGATCGACGACTTCGTCGTCACGTACTTCAACTCCGGATCGCAGACGACGTTCCCCTTGTTCGTCTGGGGCGCGGCACGTGTCGGAGCCCCGCCGCAAGTCAACGTGATCGGAACCGCGATCTTCGCCGTCGCGGTGATCGGGATGCTCGTCAACGTGCTCGTGCAAATGCGACGTGAGCGGACCGCAGCAGCCGTGACTTGAGCACGCCGTCCGTCGCTCCGCGCCTCCCGCCGTGGTGGCTGGACGAGGCCGGTCCGGAGGAGGCTGCGCCGGCACTGTCAGGCACCGTGACCGCGGATGTCTGCATCGTCGGCGGGGGCTACACCGGGCTCTGGACCGCCCTTGCCCTGAAGGAACGCGAGCCGTCGCTGCAGGTCGTGCTCCTCGAGGCAGAAACCTGCGGTGCAGGGCCGAGCGGCAGGAACGGCGGCTTTCTGCACGGGTACTGGGCAGCGCTCGCCGATCTGCTGCCGCAGCTCGGGCAGGAGCGTGCGCTTCTGCTCGCACGAGCGGCGGAGCGGATCGTTCCGGCCGTGCGCTCGTTCTCAGAGTCGCGCGGAGAGGACGTCTGGCTGCGCGAGTCCGGGATGCTGATGGTCTCGACCAGCCCCGGACAGGACGCGGCAGTCCAGCGGGCGGTCGCTGCTGCTGCGGAGGTGGGCGCCGCCGAGCAAGCGATTCCGCTCGACCCGAACGAGGTCGCCGGGCGAATCCGCTCGCCGGTGTTTCGGAACGGCGTCTACTTCGCGGACGGTGCCACCGTGCAACCGGCACGGCTCGTTCGCGCTCTGCGGCGCGCTGTTGTGGAGGCGGGCGTTCAGCTGCACGAGCACACGCCCGCGACCAGCATCCACGACGGCGACGTCGGGACGCCCGGCGGATCCGTCCGGGCGCCCGAGGTGGTCGTTGCGATCAACGCGGCCGCGACCGGTTGGCGACCAGTCGCACGGCACGTGACGAACTTCGGCTCGTACGTCGTGCTCACCGAGCCGGTGCCCGAGCTGCTGGAAGAGATCGGTTGGACGGGCGGAGAGGCGGTTCTCGATGCCCGGATGTTCCTGCACTACTTCCGGACGACGAACGACGGGCGCGTGCTGATGGGGAGCGGCTCGGGCCCGATCGGCTTTCGCGGTCGCGTCGATGATCGCTTCACGGGAGATGCACCGACCGCCGCACGAGCAGAGCATGGCCTTCGCCGCCTGCTGCCCGGTCTGGCCGAGGCGCGCGTCGAGCGCGCGTGGGGTGGGCCGATCGACGTCTCTGCCGACCACCTTCCCTTCTTCGGGACGGTCGGCGGTAAGCGCGTCCACTACGGGCTCGGGTATTCCGGTCACGGGGTAGGGCCGACGTGGCTCGGCGGTCAGATCCTGGCGTCCCTCGTCCTGCATCTGGATGACGAGTGGACCGCGCTGCCACTCGCGTCTCGACACGTGCCGTCGCTTCCTCCGGAGCCGTTCAAGCATCTCGGTGGCGCGCTCGTCCGTTCCGCCATCCTTGCCTGCGAGCACGCGGACGAAGAGAACCGCAGAGCCGCGCTGCCCGCTCGGCTCGGCGCGGCGCTGCCACGCCTGTTCGGAATGGAGATCGGTACGCGCTAGCTCGGCTTGTGGCTGCTCTTGATTGCAGCCGGGCAGCGCCAGTACTCCGTCTTGCCGACGACTTGCACGGACTTACAGCCCTGGCGGCTGAGGTCGGGGGCGCCTTCGAGCTTGCCCGGGTCGCAGGCCTGCCAAGAACCGTCCTCGCCCCGTGGGGTCGTGACCGCGTGGCAGATGCCCCGCATACCCGTCGCGCGGAGCACGCGGCCGTCCTTGATCGCGACCATCAGGGCGACGATCAGGAGAGCGCCGACAAGGATGCCTCGCATGCCTCGGTTATCGGCATTCGAGGCATTTGCCTCAAGAGCTCAGTGTCGCTTGCCGCCGAGCTCGTGGTGCGCGCGGAAGAAGTTCTCGGAGCCGGCGGTCGCCATCGCCGCGCTCGCCGAGATCTCGAGGGCGAGGGTCGCAGCGGCCACGATCTGCGCGAAGCGGTAGACCTTGCCCGCCCCCACGCAATCCATCAGCTCGAGCCAGGTGCGCGCGTACGGGAAGACCGTCCCCCCGCCGACCGTGCCGACCTCGAGCCCCGGCAGCCGGATTGCGCAATTGATGCCGACGTCGACCCGTCGCCCGGTTCCGTGCGCCATCGAACTGGTTCCGACCATCCCGAGGTCCTGCCCGGTCGCGGCGAAGATCGCGGCGATCGCCGAAGCGGGCGTGAAGGCGACCGACTGCATTCCCGACGCAACGGCGCCGTGCGTGCCGACGTACGAAAGCTCGAGGAGGTCGTCGACGGTCGTTCGGAGAACGCGGCGCACCGCCTCCTCCGTGAGCACCGCCTCTGCGAGGACCGTCTTGCCGTGGCCGCCGCGCTCGAAGTAGCGGTGCGAAGGCTTCTTGTCGCCGCCCATGTTCGCCTCCAGGATCGCGCGCTCCGGCTTTACCGGGGCGTGTTCCATCACATACGCCATGTTCAGCGCATATGAGTTGCGCGTGATCATGTTCGGCCCGCACGCGTCTCCGGTCGTGAAGGCCCACATGACGTGACACATCGGGCCGACGACGTGGGTCTCGACCTCGCGCAGCTTTGCGTAGCGCGAGATCGTGTCCTCCTGGCGCTCCGACAGCCAGCGCCTCATCTCGGCGACGTGCGCGTCGAGGAACCGCGCAAGCTGCACGGCCTCTTCCGTCGACTTGCAGACGAAACAGGATGCTCTGGTGATTCGGTCCTGGAGCACGTATGTTCGGAAGCCCCCCGACTCGGCCGCGGCTCGTGCCCCGCGATACAGCGACGCGGAGAGACCGCCTTCCGTATGCGCGAGAGGCACGAACACCTCGTTGGTGGCACGGGCGGTCTCCGAGACCCGGCCGAAAGGCTCCTCCAGCTCGTATTCGCCGAGCTCGATCTGCAGGGGACCGACGACCGACACCGGAATGACCGCGGCGCCGGTCAGCATCTCCTGCGCTGCGACGAAGGGCGAGAGATCGATCTTCGTCACGCCGTCGCTGAGCCCCAGTGCTTTCTGGCGTGCGTCGATCGACTCGGGGTCGTTCTTCCGAGGCCAGCGCTTCATCTCCACCTCCAGAGCTTACGCGGCGCCGGACGCGGATAGTCTGCCCCATGGCCACGGACCAGCTGATCGAGATGACCACCGACGGCCGCGAGGCGTACGCGGGCGTCCTCCGCTTCTACGAGCTGGCAAAACGCCAGGAGTGGCAGGTGCGCGACCTACCCTGGGGCGAGCTCCCTCCGATTCCTGAGGGCAAAGGGTCGCCGCAGAGCAAGGCGCGGCGCAAGGACATGTGGCGCTCGGTGCTGACCCAGCAGCTGCAGGCGGACATGCTCGCGTGCGACATGGCCTCGCAGTTGCTGAACATCGCGCCCGACGTCGAGGCGAAGCTCTATTACTCGACGATGGTGCAGGACGAGTCGCGTCACACCGAGGCGTGGCTCAAGCTGGTCACGGAAGCGGGAGGCACGGCCGAGCGCGATCCTCACCTCGACAACCTTGCGCACATGACGCTCGAGGCGGACACGCTGGAGGAGAAGGTCTTCCTGATGCAGGTGTTCTACGAGCGTCTGATCATCTCGCGGTTCCGGATGATCGCAAGGTCGTCGCGGGGGACGGTGCTCGAAGACGTTTGCAACCGCCTGGCCACGGACGACGGCATCCATCACGGCGCCGGCATGGCGTACGAGCGCGTGCTGCTCCAGAACCTCTCGAAGAAGATGAACCAGAAGCTCGTCGACGCTGCGAACCGGCTGCTGCCGGAGTTCGCGGCGCATGCGATGTGGCGGCCGCGCGAGCGCGCCTGGATCGGCCGGGCCATGGAGTCCCGCGACGCCGTCCGCCTCCGCGACGACCTCGAGCTCGGCGTCCGTCTGGCGGAGTCGCTGGGGCTGGACGTCAGTGGCGTCGAGCTCAACATCTAGCCGGCCGTGAGCGCGACGCTGATGGACGGGACCGCCCTCGCGGCACGCCTGCGCGGGGAGCTGAAGGACGACATCGCGGAGCTCGGCCGTGTCGGACTCGCCACCGTGCTGGTAGGCGACGACCCGGCGTCGGAGATCTACATCCGCCTCAAGCACAAGGCGGCCGAGGAGGTCGGCATCGAGCCGATCGACCATCGCCTGCCCTCCACGACGGCCGAGGACGAGCTCGTCGAGCTCGTCGAAGAGCTGAACGAGAACGACGACGTGGACGGGATCCTCGTCCAGACGCCGCTGCCCGAGCAGATCGACGAAGCGCGCGTGATGAGGGCGATCGATCCGATGAAGGACGTCGACGGACTGCATCCGTTCAGCGCCGGCCAGCTCTACCTCGGCCACCAGACGCTCGTCCCGGCGACGCCGCTCGGCGTCATGCACCTGCTCGACGAGTACCGCATCCCGATCGTCGGCCAGAGGGCCGTCGTGGTCGGGCGCAGCACGCTCGTCGGCAAGCCGGTGGCGCTGCTCCTCCTGCAGGCGAACGCGACGGTGACGATCTGCCACTCCCGCACGGAGGATCTTGCCCGACACACCCTCGACGCGGACATCCTCGTTGCCGCCGTCGGCCTCCCCGAAGTGATCACCGCGGACATGGTCAAGCAAGGCGCGACAGTCGTGGACGTCGGGATCACGCGTACGGATGCCGGAGTGATGGGGGACGTCGAGCCCGACGTCGCCGAAGTCGCAGCCTTCCTCACACCGGTTCCGGGCGGGGTCGGCCCGATGACCATTGCCGCCCTGCTGGGCAACGCGGTGCGGGCTGCCCGGTATCGGCGCGGCAAGCTTGCGTTCCCGCGCATCTGAGCTAGACTCCGGCCCGCTGTATCAGTAGTGGCGGCTCGGTGCCCGGGCCGTCGCATGTTTTGAAGGAGGAAGTCGTTGGCTCAGGGCACCGTGAAGTGGTTTTCGAACGAGAAGGGCTATGGATTCATCGAGCGTGAGGGTGGAGAGGACGTCTTCGTCCACTTCTCCGCCATCACGCAGGAGGGGTACAAGTCGCTGACCGAAGGTCAGCGGGTTGAGTTCGAGGTCGTGCAGGGGCCCAAGGGCGCCCAAGCCGCGAACGTCCAGCCTGTCTAGCTTTCCTTTCGGAACCAAGTGAATAACGAGGCCCCCGAAAGGGGGCCTCTTCTTTTGGGAGGATTCAGGGCAGTGGCAATCAGCAGGGAAGACGTGCTCCATGTCGCAGCGCTCGCCCAGCTCGAGCTGAGCGAGGAGGAGATCGCGCGGCTGACCGTCCAGCTGAACGACATCCTCACCGCCGTCGGCAAGGTGTCCGAGCTCGATCTCTCCGACGTGCCTCCGACGTCTCATCCGCTCGCGGTGGTGAACGTCTTCAGGCCCGACGAGCCGCAGCCGTCGCTGCCTCTCGACGACGTCTTCGCCAATGCGCCCGAACGGGACGGCAACTACTTCCGCGTGCCTCCGACCGGCGCGGCCGAGGAGTCGTCGGCGTGATCGACACGCTCAGGCTCACCGCCGAGGAGGCGAAGGGCTTGCTCGAGCGCCGCGAGGTGTCCGGTGCCGAGCTGAGGGCCGCATACCGCGAGGTGATCGACGCTCGCAACGAGGAGCTCCATTGCTTCCTGACACTCGTCGACGACGACGACAACGATGGCGTGCCGATCGCACTCAAGGACGTCATCTCCACGAAGGGCGTGCGCACGACCGCCGGTTCGAGGATTCTCGAGAACTACGTGCCCGTCTTCGACTCGACGGTCGCCGAGCGCTGCAAAGCCGCGGGATTGCAGCTCCTCGGCAAGACGAACACGGACGAGTTCGCGATGGGATCGTCCACCGAGAACTCCGCGTACGGCCCGTCGAGGAACCCGTGGGACCCGACACGCGTCCCGGGCGGCTCCGGTGGGGGGTCCGCGGCGGCCGTGTCGGCAGGCCTTGCCCCCTGGGCCCTCGGTTCCGACACCGGCGGGTCGATCAAGCAGCCGGCCGCGCTCTGCGGCAACGTCGGGCTTCGCCCGACGTACGGGACCGTGTCGCGCTATGGCATCGTCGCGTTCGCCTCGAGCCTCGACCAGGTTGGGCCCGTCACGAAGACGGTGCGCGACAACGCGCTGCTCTATGGGATCATCAGCGGTCGCGACGAGTCCGATTCCACGACGGTCGACGTCCCGCCCGTCGAGCTACCCGAAGCAGAGGATCTCGCGGGCCTGCGCGTCGGCGTGCCGAAGGAGCTGAACGAGGCCGAAGGCATCGAGCCCGGTGTCACTGCGGCCGTCCGCCGCGCGATCGATCTCTGCACGAGCCTGGGCGCAGACGTCGCGGAGTGCGAGCTTCCGCGCTCCGTCGAATACGGCCTGGCTTGCTACTACCTGATCGCTCCGGCAGAGGCGTCGTCGAACCTCTCGCGCTACGACGGCGTGCGCTACGGGTTGCGCGTTCCGGCGGACAACTACTACGAGCTCGTCGCCCGCACGCGTGACGCCGGTTTCGGCGACGAGCCGAAGCGGCGCATCATGCTCGGCACCTATGCCCTGTCTGCGGGGTACTACGAGGCGTACTACGGGCAGGCGCAGAAGGTACGTACGGTGATTGCGCGCGAGTTCGCTGCAGCGTTCGAACGCTTCGACGTCCTGATCAGTCCGACCTCGCCGACGGTCGCATTCAAGCTCGGCGAAAGGTCGGAGAACCCTTTGGCGATGTACCTCGCCGACGTCCTCACCATTCCGCCGAACATGGCAGGGCTCCCGGGTCTGTCGATCCCTTGCGGCCTCTCGGAGGGTCTCCCTGTGGGCCTGCAGTTGATCGGAGGGCAGTTCTCGGAGAACACGCTCTTCCGGGCCGGCCACGCGCTCGAGCGCGCGATCGGCTTCGACACGGTGCCGGAGCGGCTCAGATGAGGCGGATCGTTGACCGGGCCGCGGACTTCGTGCTTGCCGTGGAGCGAGTGTTCGGCGTGCGCCCGCGCGTGCTTGACGGCTCGCGTGCCGTGCAGATCGACGACGTGCGCCTCTCACTCGAAGCTGGAGAGCGAGAGCTTTGCCTGATCCGGATGCACGGCGCGCTCGAGGAGTACCTCGCGATCTTCGAGGTACGCGGCGACATCGAGGTGCCGCTGCTCCAGGCGAAGGAGTATCTGCGTGCCTGAGTGGGAGCCCGTCATCGGCCTCGAGATCCACGTGCAGCTCAAGACGCGCACGAAGATGTTCTGCAGCTGCGAAGCCGGCTACGGTGGCGAGCCGAACACGCGTACCTGCCCGGTATGCCTCGCGTTCCCCGGCGCGCTACCCGTGCCGAACGAGACCGCCGTCGAGTGGACGATCAAGCTCGGCCATGCGCTGAACTGCCGGATCGCCGAGCACGCTGTGTTCCACCGCAAGAACTACTTCTATCCCGACAATCCCAAGGGCTACCAGATCTCCCAGTACGACGAACCGCTCTGCATCGACGGATCCTTCGTCGTGCCCGGCCCCGACGGCGACACCGGAGTGGGCATCGTGCGCGCGCATCTCGAAGAGGACGCCGCCAAGACGATCCACGTCGGGGGCGCAACGGGCCGCATCGTCGGCTCCGAGCACTCCAACGTGGACTTCAACCGCGGCGGCACGCCGTTGGTCGAGATCGTGACGCAGCCCGACATCCGGTCTGCCGAGCAGGCGAAGCGCTTCCTGCAGCTCTTGCGCCAGACCATCGTCGAGCTCGGCGTCTCCGACGCAGAGATGGAAAAGGGAACGCTCCGCGCAGACGCGAACGTCTCCGTGCGCGAGGTGGGGGAGACGGGTTACCGGACTCGCACGGAGCTGAAGAACATGAACTCCTTCAACCACATCGCCCGCGGCATCGAGGCGGAGCTCCGCCGGCAGATCGAGACCTGGGAGTCCGGTGGTGAGGTCGTGCAGGAGACGCTCGACTACGAGGTGAAGTCGGACCTCGTCACCGCACGGCGCCGCAAGGAGGAGGCCGACGACTACCGGTACTTCCCCGAGCCGGACCTGGTCCCGCTCGATCCACCCACCGAGCTCGTCGAGCGGCTACGTACCGAAGTTCCCGAGCTGCCGGGCTCACGCATTCGCCGTTTCGAACGGGAGTACGAGCTGTCGTACTACGACGCCGAAGTGCTCAACAGCTCGGCTGCTCTTGCACATCTCTATGAACAGGTTGCGCTCGACGGCGTGGACGCGAAGGCCGCCTCGAACGTTCTGATGAACGACTTCGTGGCGACGGGAATCGATCCGGCTACGGTCGACGGGACCGAGCTCGGGAAGCTCATCGCCGCGCGTGGGACGATCCCGCGCGAGACGTTCACCCGTGCCCTCGCCGAGAGCGGCGATCCCGAGTTCCGCGCGGATACGTATCTCGGCGACTCGCTCGTCGTGGACACGGCCGAGCTCGAGCCGCTCGTCGTGCGTGTCCTCGAGGACAATCCCGGACAGGTTGCGGACTACAAGGGCGGCAAGGAGGGACTCCTCGGCTTTTTCGTCGGCCAGGTGATGAAGGAGACGCACGGCAAGGCCGATCCGAAGGTCGTGAACGAGCTCTTGCGCGCGAAGCTCCAGGGCTAGCCGGCACCCGAGTTTCGAACGTCCCGGGCCGGGTAACCCCCTTCGGTTTCCTAGCAACCGGAAGGAGCGAACATGAGCACGTGGGTCTGGATCGCGATTGCCGTCGTGGCCGCGATCATCATTGTGGGGGTGCTGTGGAGCGCGTTGCGTACGCGTCGGACGCGCTCGTTGCAGGATCGCTTCGGCCCGGAGTACGACCGCGAGCTGGAGAAGGCCGGCGGTCGCCGGGAGGCCGAACGCGAGCTCGCGGAGCGTCAGAAGCGGCACGACGAGCTCGAGCTTCGGCCATTGTCGGACGATGCCCGCGAGCGCTACGTCGAGGAGTGGCAGGCGACGCAAGCGCGTTTCGTCGACGATCCGACGGGAGCAGTGTCGGAGGCGGACGACCTGGTGCAACGCGTCATGAGGGATCGTGGCTATCCGGTCGACGACTTCGAGCAGCGGGCGGCCGACATCTCAGTCGAGCACCCGGAGCTCGTCGAGCGGTATCGCACCGCGAACGGCATCGCCCGGGCGAGCGAGCGCGGCGAGGCGTCGACCGAGGACCTCAGGCACTCGGTGCGCCACTACCGGGCGCTGTTCGTCGAGCTGCTCGAGGTCGGCGATGATGACCAGGGTGGGAACGTCGACGACGTGAGCGAAGACGCTCGCGTCTCGCGTCTGCGTTAGATCAGCCCGCAGTAGCGCGCCGTGTTCGGCCACGGATAGAAGCCGCGGCCGGCACGGTGCGCACGTTCGGCGACCCACATCTGCTCGAGCGGAGTCCAGTTGTTCGCCGGGCCTTTCGTCTCCAGCAGCTGGCTGCCGTAGGCGCGCTGGAAGCCCAGGTCCATCTGAAGTCCTCCGTAGTACGGAGGATTCGGGTCGTTCCACGCCCCCTCGAAGCGGTGGATGCAGAGCCACTGACGCTTGTGGGGCGGGTTCTGTGCTCGGCGCCGGATGTCGTTCGCCACCTGCTTCCAGCGTGGCGATCTTCGCCTTCACCTCCGCGGGGGCATTCGGCAGCTGCCGGGTGAGCGGATTCCCCATGGTGCGCTGCCAGCGCCAGACTTCATGGCGATACTTGTCGATCTGCCGCTGGATCTCGCGCTGGTCGAACTGAGGCGGGCCGGTATCGCTTTCCGTCGGTCGTCGGCTCCGGCGTGCTCTCGGCGCGCAGTGTCGAGGCAGCGCCGAGCGCAACCACAAGGGCGCAGGCGCACGCGAATGCGAGTGTGAGCTTTTGGTGCATCTGAGTGATCCCCCCGGATCAACGCCGCCTCGTGACTGTGCCGCAGCCGAGGACGGCTGGTTGTTAGGCGCTTAGACGACGTTTACCGCGACTGGTTAGCTCTAAAACGCCTGTTGTCAGGAGTGATCGCTTGAAAAAGGCGGTTACAAGGCGTATCAATCGGTGCAAGAACTCGAAGCCACTCGGGGAGGAGGCTGCGAAGGGGCAAATCTGCGGCGGGGCAGCAGTTCAGGCTGCTGACATTCTCGGAGACCGTCCGGCGGATCTCCGCTGACTGCGAAAGGGGAGGGAATGCGAGGCATCAAACTTGTGTTTCTCGTGGCCGTGGCGATAGCCGGACTCACATTGAGTACCGGTTGTGCAGACCTGTGATGCGAGCCAGATTCAGACGATTCCGAACAGGAACAACACCGCCGTCGTCCTCCAGGTGATCATCTCGCAGAATCCCCCGTCTCCGCAGGACGGGACCCAGGTCGTCAAGCTTCGCCAGACGGCCCTGGGGACGGGATCGAACACGGCGGGGATCGCTCAGTACGTCAAGCAGTCGCTCGGCCCCGGAACGCCGGAGGACACCGAAGAGGGCGACTCGGAACCGGACGAGATGACGTTTCCCAGACGGTCTCCTGCCCGTTGGCGATCAGCGGCGGCAAAGCGAAGGGCCCCGGCGTTATTGGCTCTTGAAAGGCACGGGGAGGAGCGCAAGACTGGAGCGGCACCTTCGATGGACTGCGGCTGCGGCTGCGGCATGGCGTAAACAAGAGGGGAGACCTCAATGTTCGGATGGAGCAGGATCTTCACGCTCGTCGCGGTCGCGGCGGCGGTGGCGGTCGTGACCGGTGGAGCGGGAGCCACGTCGACATCGACGCGCGCTCCGGCGACGGTCTCCCATGCGGCGACCGCGGGCAAGATCAGCACGGCGGCATCACGCAGCGGCGCGCTGCTGAAGACGGCAAGCGTGAGCACGCGGGCCGGTGCGGCCCGGTATCTACGCGCGATCGGGGTCGATCCGCGCGGCCTCGTTTTCCAGCGGGGCGCTCGAAACTACGCGGGCCCGAACTGCCCGGGAGCGGGTTGGGCATGCACGTCGACGGCGCATCCTGTCGTGCAGATCGCGCGCGCAGGCGGCAAGAACACCTTCTTCTGCACAAGCGGGCAGTGCGCCGTCGTGCAGCTGACTGCGCGAGGCGTGGCGAGGAGCGGTAGGTCGTTGACTGCCTCAGCCCCGACGAACCCGAACAAAGCGGTGTGTATCAAGACCACGGGGTTAGGCCAGTCGTGCTCGATCAGCCAGTCGAGCGCAACCAAGGACAACGTGGCCGTCGTGTACGAATCCACTGGACCGAACGGGAAGACGACGGGGCTGACGCAGTCGGCGTTGTTCACAGCCTCGATCACGCAACAGGTTACGGGCGGGTCCAATTTTTCGAACACCGCCTGCGTTTACCAGGTGATCTCGATGGATGGATCGACGAACGTGAGCGGAAAGAAAGGCGTGGGTGCGAACGTAGCGCTGGAGGCTCATCAGTCGGTCAAGATCAACCAGGACACAACCGGTAGCGGCACGAACAACGCGGATCAAAGCGCGACCTCCAGCGGCACCTGTAACGCACCAGACGTGACCGGACTGCTGCAGTCTCAGACGTTGACGTCAACGGCGTCGGCGTCGGGTCCGATCGTCCAGAACGAGAACGCCGCGAACGGCGGGCCGAACGTCTCGCTCGATGTCGAGCAGAATCAAGGCATCGGTGCCGGGCACGCGACCGGCCCCGGTAACGCAATCTTCACGCAGACGAGCAATCTCCAGGCGATCGCCGGTACCAGCGCGACGTCCGGCTCGACGTCTCCCTGTACGACCGTCGTTTGCCAGACGCAGAGCTCGCAGAGCAGCGGCAGCACTCCGGCGGGCGGCATCCTCGCGACTGTCAACCAATACAGCGGCGGCACTGGGACCGTGAACGCCCTGACGGCAAAGGCGAATCAGACGGAGACCCAGTGCGCGGACGCCGTGACCGGGGCGCCGTCGTCCAGTTGCGACGCCGACACTACGACCGACCTGCCGTCGTATTCGCTGACGCAGACCCAGAACGGGCCGATCGGTACGGCGGGTCCTGGGCCGAAGGGTCAGCGCAGGCTCGAAAAGACTGGCAAGGACGCCTCCAGCCAGACCGGCGGGAACTCGGCCGACACGTTCACGATCGTTCAACAGTCGACGCAGCAGAACGACAGGCCTGGCATCCCCCAGCCGAACATCACCCAGGCTGACTGCGCCACATCAGGCAACTGCACGGCGAATCAGACGGTCACCGACGGAACCACGACGAGCCAGAACACCAAGGCAGGTCCAACGGTAAACACGACTGTCAACTGCACCTCGTCGTCGTGTTCGACGACAACGACGAACGGCACGACGCCGATCACGAGCGGCGACGTGCTCGTGTCTGTGGGAAGCGGCCTCGTAAAGGAGTTCACTCGCGACGGGCACGCTCGTTCAGACGCTCGACACGGGCCAGAGCACCAGTGAGACGACAGGGCTCGCGTTCGATGCGGCGGGAAACCTCTACGTCACGGCGTTTGAAGCGAACAACGTCTACGAGCTTCAACCACAACGGAGTGCTTGTCGGACCGTTCGGAAGCGGGTTCAACCTGGATCCCGAGTCGATCTTGTTCGATCGCAGCGGCAACGCGTACGTCGGGCAAGCGGACGGCTCAAAGCAGGTGCTCAAGTTCTCATCTTCGGGCGCGCCGCTAGGCTCGTTCTCGCCTCTGACCGAATGATCGATGGACCGATTGGATCGACCTCGCTCCCGACGGGTGCACGGTCTTCTACGATCCTTCCGAACGGCACTTGCGTGAATGACCTTCGACGTTTGCACCAACACCCAAGGGGCAGACTCTCGCAACGGGCCTTCCAGGACAACCGAGCATTCGCGGTTACGCGTCTGCGGATGCGTCGGTGCGCTCGTGGCGGACACGGATCGGATCGTCCGCCTGTATAGCTCCAGCAGTTGTCACACAGACCTACGACCTTAACGCAGAGTGCTAACTCGGTTACGCGCGTCGCGCTCGACCCGAGTGGGACGTCATTCTGGGCAAGGCGAACGTGATTTCACCGGGGCGGTCACGAAGCTCCGCGCGTGACCGCGGTGGCGCCCTCCCTCGCCACCTTCAGTACTGGTACGGGGACAGCTGCTGGACTTGCCATCGCGCCATAGCCTACAGACAACGTGCAGGCAGGGGCCTTTCCAGGACTGCTTTCCAGGTCCTGCCGATCCGGCCTGAGCGCGCGAGGACGACGTCCTAAACCGTGGAGGGGTCGGCGCGAGCCGGCCCCTCCAGGAGCTCCGCCAGCTCGCGGTCGATCGCGTCTCTTCGCGTCGTTGCCCCGATGCGAACGAAGGTCGCCCGCGCTCGCTCTAGTTCGGCCCGTGCGCCGGTGACGTCGCCGAACGTGTGAAGCGAGCGTCCGAGAAGCATCCGAGCTTTTGCGAGGTCGTAGGGGATGTCGAGCTCTTCGATCAACCGAAGCGCCTCGGCGAACGACGTCGCCGCCGCTGCCTGCTCACCCGCCGCGGTGGCCACGACTGCCTCGGCGAGAAGGAGTGACGACCGGGCGTAGGCGTCCTCCTCGGGGAGGTTCCGCGCGGCGAAGGCCACGATCTCGCTGGCGTCGTCGATCCGGTCGAGCGCGACGAGCGCCTCGACGAGATGCCGGTACGTATCGATGAGAACCCAGCCGCCGATCTGCAATGCGACCGGGACCGCCTCTCGTAGATAGGCCTCTGCCTCTTCTGGCCGGCCGCCCGCGAGCGCGAAGCTCGCCAGCCCGTTGACGAGGTTCTGCACTTGAAAGTACGTGTCGCCCGTGCGCTCGAACCATGTCCGGGCCTGGCGGCAGAGCCGCTCGCCCTCCGCTGGGTCTCCGAGTTCGTATGTGACCAGGCCGAGCCAAGACGTCGCCTCGGCCTCGCACGCGATGGCTGCCGAGGTCGGCAGCGAGCTCGAGGCAACGGTGGAGCTCGGCCTCGGTGCCGGCGAAGTCGCCCTTGTTTATAAGGGCGGCCGCGAGTCGGAGATGACCCTCGGCCACGAGCGGCCGGTCGTCGATCTCCTGGGCGGTGGCGATGCTGCCGCGAAGGATCTCGATGCCACGGTCAGGCTGCCCCTCGTAGTCAGCGACGAGCACGGCTAGCACGAACGCCACCTTGCTCCGGAGAACAGCGTTGCCGGTGTACTCCGCGAGCTCCTGCGCTTCGGCGAGCCTGCGGTGCGCCTCGGCCGCCCGCCCCTGCCGCTGGTCGATGTCACCGAGCAGGAGCAAGGCCTCGCACTCGACGTCCGTGCGGTCGAAGCGCGAGGCGGCCTCCGCGACCTCCACGAGCTCCTCGCACGCCTCCTTGAGCCGGCCGAGCATCATCATGATGTCTGCGCGCCGGAGGCGGAGGTCGAGCTGCACTCCGGGATGCTCTTCGCCCAAGCACGTCGAGCGCCCGCGTGTAGTACCGCTCTGCCTCGTGGAGGCCTTCCCTCCGTTCGGCGCGGCGGGCGGCGTTCGCGAGCGCTCCGGCCGCCTGCAGCAGCGGCGGCTCGATCGGGCTGCGGGCCACCTCGCGGGAGAGGCGGCACGCCTGCTCGAGGTGCCACGCGACGATCTCGACGAACTCGTCGGCGCTTCCCGGGAGGTTCGTCACCCAGTCGGAGAAGCGGACGTGGAGCTCCGCGCGTCGGCCCTTCGGGACCTGTCCGTACGCGACGTCGCGCATCAGGATGTGCTTGAACGCGTACTCGTCTTCGCCTGCGACGGTCGAGACCTCGCTGTGGAGGACGAAGTCTTGATGCTCGAGCGTCTCCAGGCCCGCGTGGAGATCGGTCGGAGGCCGGCCGTCCTCGGTGCCGAGGTGCGCGACCGCGCCCGCCCAGAAGACCGCGCCGACGACGGCCGCGTTGTGCGCCAGGCTCCTTGTCGCCTCCTTCGAGCCGGTCGAGTCGCGAGCTGATCAGGCCCTGAACGCTCGTCGGGACCGGTAGCTCGCCCATCTCCTCGCTTCGCCACGCTCCGCGTCGACGAGGCCGCGGTCGCGCAGCATCCGCACCGTCTCTTCGAGGAACAGCGGATTTCCCCCGGCGTTCGAGATCAGCGACTACGGCGAACGCGGTCTGCACGAGCGCGGGGTCGCCGAGGAGGTCGGTGAGCAGCGCCGCCGCCTGTTCGCGATCGAGCGTGCCGAGCTCGATCGTCCGCCGCCGGCCGTCCGTGCCGAGAACCCGGGCGCGGTCTCGGCGAGCTCGGGCCGCGTCGAGCAGACGATCGCGAGCCGCGACTCCGTGTCGTCCGCCGCAATGATGTACGCGATGCAGCTCGATCAGCGTGGGCTCCGCCCAGTGGAGGTCCTCGAGGATCAGCACCGTGGGCTCCCGTGCCGCGAGCAGCTGGAGCATGCGCCGGATCCCCCAGTGCAGCTCGCCCTGCGAGATCTCGCGCGGCGGTGTACGTGCCGCGCGGTGTCATCGGGACTGCCGATCACGTTCGACAGTGCCGCCGCGATCGTGCGCAGCTCGTCGAGATCCTCGGTCGGAAGCGTCGTTGAGAAGTCGTCGAGCTTGCCCGACGATCGTCTCGCGGTCGTCGCTCTGGAGGATCCCCGCCGCCGACTTGACGATCTCCGTCACGGGCCAGTAGGTGATGCCTTCGCCGTAGGGCAGGCATCGCCCCCAGTGGACGCGGCCCTCCTGCCGCCGCGCGTCGCGCGAACTCCGCCAGGAGGCGGCTCTTGCCGATGCCCGGCGGCGCCGACCACGCCGAAGAGCGCCGGCCGGCGCTCGGCGATCGCCGTGCTCCACACCTCCATCAGCGCGCTCGCCTCACGCTCGCGGCCGACGAACGTGACGGCGTCGGCCGCGGGCATGTGCGCGCTCGTCCTTCACCTCGACGCCTCCCAGACCCGAACCGGCTCCGACTTGCCCTTCGCGGCGATCGGCTCGGCGTCGCGGTAGTCGATCGCGTCCCGCGTCGCCGCGTACGTCAGCTCGCCGACGAGGATGCCGTTGACCGGCGCCGCCGACTGGAGGCGCGCGGCGGTGTTCATGACGTCACCCGAGGCCATTCCCTCGCCCTCGCTCGCGCCGCGCGCCGACGACGACCAGCGCCTCACCCGTGTTCACGCCGACTGCGCACCTGGAAATCCAGCCACTCGTCCGCCGCGTTCAGCTCGTCGATCGCGCGGCAGACGGCGAACGCCGCTCGAACGGCTCGCTCCGGGTCGTCCTCGTGCGCGACCGGCGCGCCGAACAGCGCGACCACCGCGTCGCCGATGAACTTCTCGACCGTGCCGCCGAACCGCTCCAGCTCGGTGCGGAGGCGGACGTAGTAGGGCGCGAGCCGCGCGCGGACGTCCTCCGGGTCCATGTTCTCGGCCTTCGCGGTCGAGCCGACGATGTCGGTGAAGAGGACGGTGATGAGCTTCCGCTCCTCGCTCGTCGGCTGGGCAGCGAGCGGCGCGCCGCACGCGAGGCAGAATTTCGCGATGTCCGGGTTGTCCTGGCCGCAGCTCGCGCAAATTGGCATGCCGCGAGTGTCGCTCTGCTGGCCAGGCTTCGCAAGCGGACCGCCGCCCGCTGAGCTACACCGGCGATGCCGGACCGTGACCGTCGATCGGGCATTACAGGTAGGTAGAAGGTCGCGCGGACTGGGTGTTTCGCCCGTCATCGCCTGGACCCCCGTGCCCGTCGAGCTCGAGGGAGTGGGCCATCGTCCCAGAGGAACAGGCAACCTTTTGTCGAGCCTTTAAGATCGGTGACGGGTTACCGGTGACGCCCCCGAAGGCTTCGAGCTCGGATCTGAGGCGGGTGTAGTACGGCGCCAGCCGGGCTCGAACGTCCTCCGGATCCATCTGCTCGGCCTTCGCCGTCGAGCCGACGATGTCCGTGAAGAGGACCGTGATGAGCTTGCGTTCCTCGACAGGGGGAGCAGCAGGTGCGAGGGGAGTGCCGCAGGCGAGGCAGAACCTCGCGGCGTCGGGGTTGTCCTGCCCACAATTCGCACAGATCGGCACGGTGCGAGTGTACGACGGTCGTCACCCGCTCCTTCAAGCCGGACCGGCGACCCGTGCGACGATCAGCACGTGACCAGCTTCGCCGGCCACAGGCCGCGCTAGTCTCAGGCGATGGCCGAGAAGCGCTACCTGCTGACGCCGGGGCCGACGCCCGTGCCTCCCGAGGTGCTCGCCGAGCTCGCCAAGCCGGTCATCCACCACCGCGAGCGTGACTACCGCGAGATCTACGGACAGTGCCTCGCCCGCCTGCATGAGGTGTACCGGACCGAGCATGACGTCCTGATGTTCACGACGTCGGGAACCGGAGCGTTCGAGTCCGCAGTCGCCAACCTGACCTCGCCGGGCGATCGGCAGCTCGTCATCTCCGCAGGAAACTTCGGTGAGCGCTGGGCCGGCATGGCGAGAGCGTTCGGTGCCGACCTCGTGCATGTACGGCTCGAGTGGGGGGAGACGCCCGAGCCGGACGATCTACGCTCCGCCTTGGCCGATGCGGGAGATGTCGGCGTCGTCTATCTGACCCATTCGGAGACTTCGACGGGTGTCGTCTGCGACGTCCAGTCGCTGGCAGCCGTGGCGAAGGAGGCGGGCGCGCTCGTCGTCGTCGACGCAGTTTCGAGTCTCGGCGCCGTTCCCCTCGAGACCGACGCCTGGGGCATCGACGTCGTCGTTTCGGGATCGCAGAAGGCCTTGATGTGCCCGCCGGGCATCGCCTTCGCCTCCGTCGCTCCCGCTGCGCTCGAGGCGGCGTCCCGCTCGACATCGCCGCGCTACGTCATGGACTGGGAGCGCACGCGAAAAGCACAGGCGAAGCACGACGCGCCGTTCACTCCGGCTATCCCGATCGTCCGAGCGCAGAACGTTGCCCTCGGCTTGCTCCTCGAGGAGGGGCTGGAGGCAGCATTCGAGCGGCACGCAAGGCTTGGCCGTGCGTGCCGTGAGGGCGCGAAGGCGATGGGGCTCGAGCTGTTCTCGCCCGACGAAGAGCGATCTGCGGTCGTGACTGCGATCCGCGCCCCCGACGGAGTCGACGCAACCGAGATCGTCAAGGGCCTGCGCGACCGGTTCGGGATCACGATCGCCAATGGGCAGGGGGACTTGAAAGGAAAGATCTTCCGGATCGGGCACATCGGCTGGTTCAACGTCTTCGACATCACCACCGCCCTTGCGGCGGTCGAGCTCGAGCTCACCGATGCCGGCGCCCAGATCGAGCGCGGTGTCGCCGTTACGCGCGCGCTCGACGCCTGGGCTGAGCGCACTCCCGTTTGAGCAAGGTCCTCGTCCGCGAACCGATCGCGGAGGCGGGCATCCGCCTCCTGCGCGAACGCGGCTTCGACGTCGACGTCGACGGGGACTCCGACCTTGCGGAAACGATCGGGGCGTACGATGCGATCGTCGTCCGCTCGGCGACGAAGGTGACGGCGGAGCTCATCGGCCGCGCCGACAACCTCAAGGTGATCGGAAGGGCCGGAGTCGGGATCGACAACGTCGACGTCGAGGCGGCCACGCGTCGCGGCATCGTCGTCGCCAATGCACCGGAGTCCACCGTCATCTCGGCCGCGGAGCACACGATCGGCCTGCTCGTCGCCCTGACGAGGAACATCCCACAGGCTCACGCAGCCCTCAAGCAGGGTCGGTGGGAGCGCAAGACCTACGGCGGGGTCGAGCTCGCCGACAAGACACTCGGCGTCCTCGGCTTCGGCCGGATCGGCCAGCAGGTCGCCCGGCGCGCCGCCGGGCTCGGCATGCGTGTCGTTGCGTACGACCCGTTCGTCTCTCCCGACCGGTTCCGAGAGCTCGGCGTGGAGCGCGTCGAAAGCGAACGAGAGGTCTACGCGGCTGCGGACTTCCTCACGCTGCATCTGCCGTTGACCGAACAGACGCGCGGCTCGATCAACGCGAAGGCATTCGGGAGGATGCGCGACGGTGTCCGGATCGTCAACGCGGCGCGCGGCGCGCTGATCGATGAGGACGACCTGCTCGAGGCGCTGAAGTCGGGCAAGGTCGGCGGCGCCGCGCTCGACGTGTTCTCGACAGAGCCGTACACGGGCCCGCTGCTCGAGCTCGACAACGTCGTCGCGACGCCCCATCTGGCGGCGTCCACCGAGGAGGCGCAAGACCGCGCGGGAGTGATCATCGCCGAGCAGGTCGCCGCGGCGCTCGACGGCGGCCTTGTGAGCAACGCCGTGAACATCCCCGTCATCGGCGCGGAGGACCTCGAGGTGCTCGGCGCGTACATCCCTCTCGCCGCGAAGCTCGGACGTCTGGCGATGGAGCTCGCAGCGGGACACGTGGAAGAACTGAGGCTCACCTATTTCGGCGCCCTCGCCCAGTACGACACGAGGCTCTTGACGGTCGCCGCGCTGAACGGAGCATTCCAGGGTCGCTCCGACCAACCCGTGAACTACGTGAACGCGCCGATGATCGCCGCGGAGCGTGGCGTCGAAGTTCGAGAGGAACGCAGCCCCGCCGCCCGCGACTACACGAACCTCGTGCGCGTCGAGGCGGTCTCAGACGGCGTTCCGCTCCGGATTGCCGGGACGACCATGGGCAATGACAACCGTCTCTGGCTCGTGAGCGCGCTCGGGTTCGAGCTCGACATGGAGCTGGCGCCGCTCCTCGTCGTCTTCAGCTACGACGACGTCCCGGGAGTCATCGGCAAGGTGGGGACACTCTTCGGTGGCTCGGCGGTCAATATCGCGAACATGACGGTGTCCCGCACGAGACAGGGCGGGCAGGCGCTGATGGTCCTCTCGATCGACACGCCCGCGCCGCCGGAGCTCGTCGAGAAGGTCCACGCGGAGTTCGATGACGCGCGGTTCATCTCGCTGGAGTGAGTTCCGCCGCGCGTATCGTGGCTTTCGTGTGGCCGGAAGCCGTGGAGCGCGTGGCGATATTCCTCCGGGCTGCGGGAGTCGAGGGACAGCTCGAGGAGCTCCTCGCAGGCGCGCACGCTCCGCCCGGGCTCCGACTCGCCACGACGGCACTCGAATGCGAGCAACACCTTGTCGTCGCGCTCGTTCCTGCCGGCCGCAGGCTCGACCGGCGGAAGCTCGCCCTCGCTGCCGCCTGCTCGGAGCTCGTGACCACCGGTCGCCCCGAATTCCCCTTCCCGGGCGCGAGGGTGTTCCTGGAACAGACTGTCCTGACGGAGCCCACCCTGTGGCTGGAAGCGGGGACATCCCGCCACGTTCTGGGCCTGGCCCCGGCGCAGTTGACCCGACTGACCCGGGCCGTAGCCGCCGATCTGATCGTAGAAAGCCAAAAGGGGGGAGGTTGACGGGGGGTCTCCTGGGTAGAATTCGATTCGGCCCAGCCCTCCGCTCAAAGGAGCACTCTTTCATGCAGGAACTCGAGAAGATCTGGATGAACGGCGAGCTCATCGACTGGGCCGACGCCAAGATCCACGTCGGTTCGCACGGACTGCACTACGGCTCCGGCGTGTTCGAGGGAATTCGCGCCTACGAGACTCCGAAAGGCAGCGCCGTCTTCCGCCTGACCGAGCACATGCAGCGCTTGCAGAACTCGGCGCGACTTCTGAACATGGAGCTCCCCTACACGCTCGAGGAGCTTCGTTCGGCGTCGATGGACCTGATCGGCGCAAACGGCGTGGCCGAGTGCTACCTCAGGCCGATCGCGTTCTTCGGTTACGGCGAGCTTGGTGTCGCCGCAGCGGGAAATCCCGTCGACGTGGTGATCATGTCCTGGCCGTGGGGGACATATCTCGGAGTCGACGGCTTCGAGAAGGGCATCCGGGCAAAGATTTCGTCGTGGACGCGCGTCGGGCCGAACGTCATCCCGCACGTGGCCAAGGCCACCGGGATCTACCTCAACTCGATGCTTGCCGTGATGGAGGCGAATCGGGCGGGGTACGACGAGGCGATTCTCCTCACGGACGACGGCTTCATCGCGGACGGGTCGGGCGAGAACGTGTTCGTCGTGAAAGACGGAACGATCTACACCCCAGACCTGTCGGCCTCGATCCTGCCGGGCATCACCCGCGACACGATTATCCAGATCGCCCAGGACCTCGGCTACCCGGTCGTGGAGAAGCAGCTGATCCGCACGGACCTCTATCTCGCCGACGAGGTGTTCATGACCGGCACCGCCGCGGAAGTGACGCCGCTTCGCGAGGTCGACGACCAGCAGATCGGCGCTCCCGGCCCGGTCACGCTGACGATCCAGAACGCGTACCTCGATACGGTCCGCGGCAAGAGCGAGCGCTGGTCGCACTGGCTGGAGTACGCAGCAGTATCGAAGGCAACTGCTGAGGCATGACGAAGCTCGGCGAAGCCGAGCTTCCTAGTCTCCCGAGCGAAGCGATGGGACTGACTCCTGCCGGGACTGAGCTCCCGCTCTCCCGGCCGTGGCTCGACGAGCGGGAGGAAGAGCTCGTCCTCGAGGTCATGCGGTCCGGGCGGCTCTCGCTCGGCCCGTGGATCGAGAAGTTCGAAGAGCAGATCGCCGAGCGCGTCGGCGCCCCATACGCAGCGGCAGTCTCGAGCGGCACGGCGGGGCTGCACCTCATGTGCAGGATCGCCGGGCTCGGGCCCGGCGACGAGGTGATCACCTCACCGCTGTCGTTCGTGGCTTCCGCGAACTGCTTCATCGTCGAAGGGGCCACCCCGGTGTTCGCCGACGTCGATCCGGTGACCCTGAACATGGATCCGGCCGCTGTCGAAGCCGCGGTGACCGAGCGCACTCGCGGCATCGTGGCGGTCGACATGTTCGGCTATCCCTGTGAGCTCGACGAGCTTCGCGCCATCGCCGACCGTCACGGGTTGACGCTGATCGAAGATGCCTGCGAGTCGCTCGGCGCGGAGTATCGGGGCCGGCCACTCGGCGCACACGGCCCTGCCGCGGTGTTCGCGTTCTACCCGAACAAGCAGATGGCCACCGGCGAAGGCGGCGTCGTCGTCACGCACTCGGAGGAGGAGTGGCGGCTCCTGCGCAGCCTGCGCAACCAGGGACGCTCGTACGACGGAGGCGGCGGCTGGTTCCACCACGTCCGCCTTGGTCTCAATTACCGCTGGACAGACGTGCAGGCAGCGATCGGGCTCGGCCAGCTCGAGAAGCTCGACCGCATCCTCGAGCTCCGTAACGCTGCCGCCACGCGCTACCGAGAGCTCCTGGCCGAGATCGAGGGCGTCGAGGCGCCGGCACCGGACGACGCCGAGCACAGCCGTTCCTGGTTCGTCTACGTCGTGAAGCTCGCTCCCGAGCTCGACCGGGCGGCCGTCATGGACTCGCTGCGCCGAGAGGGGATTGCCACGGCGGAGTACGTCCCATGCATCCACCTGCAGCCGTACATGCGTGAGGCCTTCGGATTCGCAGAGGGACTCTGCCCGGTCGCCGAGGAGACCGCGACGCGGACGATGGCGCTTCCGTTCTTCAGCCAGATCGCGCCCGGCGACCAGGAACGCGTCGTCGAGGTGCTGCGCGCCGCGATCGCCTAGGACGGCCGCCGTATGCATGTCACCTCACGGGAGGCGGTCGAGCCGTTCACGACGAAGGACGGCTCGACGATCCGGGAGCTCCATCACACAGACTCCCAGAGTCTTGCGGAGGCGACGCTCGAGCCGGGGCAGGCGACCGAGCGGCACTATCACCGCCGGAGCGAAGAGATCTATGTCGTGGTCGAGGGCACGGGCACGCTGGAGCTCGACGGCGAGTTCCGCGAGGTCGAGCCGGGCGATGCAGCCCTGATCCCGCCGGGCGCCTGGCACCAGATCCGGGCGGCGGTGCCGCTCCGCTTCCTCTGTTGCTGTGCTCCCGCCTATTCGCACGAGGACACCTTCTTCGAGTAGCACGAAGCGGCAGGCTGGTCCTCGCGCGCGCGTGTACATGGAGCACCGCGTCACTCAGCCGACAGGCGATAATCGGCGCATGGGGGACGACGCCGGTCGCATGGTTTTTCTCGGCTTTGAAGAGAACCAGCTGACTTGACGGACGAACCGGGGGTCGCAGCAGCCGAGAGAAGAGGCTGGCGTCGGCGGGCGTCCCGCTTTGCGATCGACATTTCGCCGCTGCGGAACAACCCGGCCTTTCGCCGCCTCTGGTTCGGACAGGGGATCTCGTTCATCGGCACGGAGATCGCCGAGGTCGCGCTCGCGTATCAGGTCTACCAGCTCACCGGGTCGACCCTGGCAGTCGGCTTGATCTCGCTGACGCACCTCGTGCCGCTCCTCACGCTGACAGTCATCGGCGGAGCGATCGCCGATGCATTCGACCGGCGCCGCGTCATGCTCGTCCAGCAGATCGGGATGGTCGCCGGAAGTCTCGGCCTCGCGGCCAACGCCGCACTGAGCAACCCGCGCGTCTGGCCGCTGTACGTCTTCCAGTTCGTGATCTCCGCATCGTTCAGCATCGGGGTTGGCGCCCAGCGCTCGATGACTCCCCAGCTCGTCGACGAGTCACACTTCATGGCCGCGTCGGCGCTCAACAGCGTGACCTCGCAGTTCGGTGCCGTCGGCGGCCCGGCGTTCGCCGGTCTCGCGATCAAGTTTCTCGACCTGAAGTGGATCTATCTCGGCGACACGCTCTCGTACGTCGGCGCGATCGCCGCGGTCGCGTTGCTTCCGCGCCTCGTGGCGACCGAAAACGCCGACCGCCCGAGCTGGAGCTCGATCGTCGCCGGCTTCCGCTACGTGCGCCATCAGCCGGTGATCCTCGGGTTCTTCCTCGTGGACACGAACGCAATGATCTTCGGGATGCCGAGCGCACTCTTTCCCGCCATCGCTGCGCATCGCTTCGGCGACGCGTCTCTGGTGGGTTACCTGTACATGGCGCCAGCCGCAGGCGCGCTGCTCGTGTCGCTCCTGTCGGGACCGCTGCGGCATGTCCGCCGGCAGGGTCTCGGTGTCGTCGTGACTGCCTCGATCTGGGGATTGGCGATCGCGGCGTTCGGGTTCGCGCAGCAGTTCTGGGTGGCGCTCCTGCTGCTCGCGATCGCCGGCTTCGGCGATCAGATCAGCGCCATCCTGCGCTCGGTGATGCTGTACCGGATCACGCCGAAGAAGATGTTGGGGAGAGTGTCCGGAATCGAGTTCATGCAGGTCGCAGCGGCCCCGTCCATCGGGAACCTCGAAGCCGGAGCCCTCGCGTCGGTGACGAGCCTGCGATTCTCGATCGTCTCGGGCGGCGTCGCCTGCGTGGCAGGTTGTCTTCTGCTCGCGTTGGCGTTCCCCGCGCTACTTCGCTACGACGGGCGCGCCCATGCTGACGCGTGAATTCTTCGCGCGGAGTGTCCACGAGGTCGCGCCGGAGCTGATCGGTGCAACATTGCTCGTGGACGAAGTGGGGGGAACGATCGTGGAGGTCGAGGCCTACGATCAGGAAGATCCCGCGAGTCACGCCTACGGCGGTCGCACCGCGCGCAACGCGACGATGTTCGGTTCCGAGGGCCACGCTTACGTCTATCGCTCGTACGGGATCCACTGGTGCCTGAACCTCGTCTGCGGCAGCCGGGACGACGCGGAGGCTGTCCTCATTCGCGCGCTCGAGCCGAACGCCGGCATCGAGGTGCAGCGGCAGCGTCGCGCCGTGGAGGACCTGCGAAAACTGTGCTCAGGGCCGGGAAAGCTCTGTCAGGCCCTTGCGATCACCGGCGAGCACGACGGCCTTGCGCTCGATCGGCCCCCGTTCCGGCTCGAAGAACGACGCGGGGTGCCGCAGATCGTCACCGGGCCGCGGATCGGGATCACGCGCGCGGCGGAGCTTCCTTGGCGCTATGGCCTCGAGGGGTCGCCGTTTCTCAGCCGTGTCCTACGATCAGCCTGATCTTCATGCCCGGCCCGGCCGCGACGCCCGCCACAGGCCTCTGGGCCAGCACTCGTCCCGCGCGGCCGTCCGCGAAACGTTCGATCGCCGGTACGAGCCCTCGAGCGCGAAGCTTGCGCCGCGCATTGCGCAGCGACAAGCCGATCACCTTCGGAACGACCCCGTGCAGCGGCTTCGCCAACACCAGAGTCACCGAGTCGTGGGACGAGAGCCTGCCCTTGCGGGGAAACTGGTCCAGCACGAGGTCGATGCGCTGCTTGGGGCGCGCCGGCTTGTAGACGATCGTGGTCGAGAGCGGCTGCAGGGCGAGCCGCTCTCGGGCCCGTGTCAGCGACATTCCGACGACTCGTGGAATGTCGACCTCATTGGGCTTGCAGTCCGCGTCACGCTGTGGCCCTCGCCCGGAGAAATACGAGACGAGCTCGGTATCGCGGCAGTGGCCGTTGTCGAGCTGCAACACCCCGTCGCGCCACACGACTCGCTTCGCAGACGCGTACTCGTATGTGTAGGGCGGGAATGACTGCGGCGTCGTCCCCGCGAGCGCAAGCTTGTTGAACGTCCGCCAGATCTCTGCAGGGAATGTTCCTCCGGCGACCGCCTGTCCGTGGTACTCGCTGAGCATCGGCTTCAGGCGATCGGGATAGCCGACCCACACTGCCGTCGCGAGCTGCGGTGTGTACCCGACGAACCAGGCGTCGCCGTAGTTCTCGGTCGTCCCGGTCTTCCCGGCGACGACTCGGTCGGGAAGAGCCGCGCGCCTTCCGGTGCCCGAGCGGACGACCCCTTCGAGGATGCTCGTGAGCAACGCGTCCTGATCTCGTGTCAGCACAGTTCGGTTGACGGGCTTGTTGTCGTCGACGACCTTTCCCTCCGGGTTGCTGACCCGCGCGACTGCGCGGGGGTGGTTGCCGAAGACCGAGCCGTCGATGCGACGGCCTCCGTTCGCGAAGGACGAAAAGGCGCGCGCCATCTCGAGCGGGCTCACCGGATCGGCGCCGAGGCCGATCGCGAAGTACGGATTCAGATGCCGGGTGATGCCGAGCTGCCGCGCCGTCGCGGCGACTTTGGCAGGCCCGACGAGCCGGGTCAGCTGCGCGAACACCGTGTTGTCCGACACGACCGTCGCAGTCGTGAGGTCGGCGGAGCCGAGGTAGGAGTTCTCGTAGTTGTGCACAGGCCAGTACTTGTCCCCGATGAAGATGGACACCGGCTTCGACGGGAAGGTCGTCGCCGGTGAGACGCCCTCCTTGAGCGCGGTCGCGAGCACGAAGGGCTTGAAGGACGAGCCCGCCTGACGCTCTCCTTGTACGGCCAGGTTGAACTGGCTCTGCCGGAAGTTGTCGCCGCCGTACATCGCCACGACCTCGCCGGTGCTGGGCCGGATCGAGACCAGCGCCGCCGACGGGCCGTTCGGCTCTTTGAGGATGGACCCGATCGCCTGTCTCGCGTACTTCTGGAACCGGAGGTCGATCGTCGAGTGCACATCGAGGCCGCCGCCGAACACTCGCCGGGTTCCGTACTGCTCGATCAGCTGCTGCTTCACGTAGTTGACGAAGTAGGGAGCCGGGCCCTCGATCCCCGGCAGGCGGACGTCCGACGCCTTCGGCAGCGGCGTGCGGGCGGCGCGTCTCATGTCGCGCTGGGAGATCTCGCCCTGCGCGAGCATCACCTTCAGCACCTCGAGCCGCCTGGCCTTGGCGCTTGTTGGGTTCGTCACGGGATCGAACCGCGCCGGATCGGCGGGAATGCCGGCGAGCAACGCCGCCTGGGGGAGGGTCAAACGTGCTGCGCTGGAGTTGAAGTACGTCTGCGCGGCCCGCTGGATTCCGTAGGCGCCGTTCCCGAAGTAGATCGTGTTCAGATATGCGGTGAGGATCCGCAACTTCTTCCAGCGCTGTTCGAGCTGCCAGGCAAGCGCCGCCTCCTTGAGCTTGCGGCTGATGGTTCGCTCGGTCGTGACGCACGAGTTCTTGACGAACTGTTGCGTGATGGTCGAACCGCCCTGCACGACGCTCTTGCTCGTGATGTCGGCCCACACGGCGCGCCCGATCCCGCGGAGGTCGACACCGCGGTGCTCGTAGAAGCGCTTGTCTTCGACCGCAACGATCGCCTGCTGCATGATCGGCGCGATGTCGGAGGTCCCGACGAGGATGCGGCTCTCGGAGCCCCGGAGCGTGGCGAGGATCGTGTGCCCGTCGTTCGCATAGATGTGCCCGTCGACCTCGCGGGGCACGTGCGCCGGATCGCAGGTCGGAATCTGGCTCGCAACAGCCGTGATCAGCCCGAACGTGAACGACGCGACGCCGAGGAAAAGAAGGATGACGAGGAGGGCAGTGAGGCGGAGCTTTCGGATCCTCCGCCGGCGCCCGTTCGAGGCGGGCGCGCGGGTGCTGCGTTTCCGGCGAAGCAAGCGCCGGATTCTAGCTCTGAGCGGCGTTCCTGACGATGACGAACGGCTGGCTCGACGGGCTCTTGCGCCCGCCGGTCGGCTCCTTGGTGACCATCACGGTGGCTCCTTCGGGCACGGGCCGGTCGAGGGGGATCGCCACCGCGCCGCCGCCCTCGAAGAGGCCGGCCGGCTCGGGAGCCCCCTCGGCAGCGATCCAGGCCTCGTAGGTACGACCGTTTCCGGCGGGCGCCAGGTTTCTGAGCACGAGGGCCGCCTCGCCGTTCGGCGCCACGACAAGGGTTCCGCGCGCGAAGGAAATCGTCCGGGATCCGGGCTGGCCCACGATCTGCGCCACCCGCTCCTGCCGCGCGAGCCGGGATTCGCTCCGATCGAGCTTGCTCGAGAGCGTGGCGGCCCAGATGCCGAGGCCGATCGCCGTGCAGGCAGCGACTGCGGCGATCGCCGCGACGGGCTTGACCCAGCGCGGACGAAGAGGGACGACATTCGGGCGCTCTCGTGCCGCCTCCTGCAGGATGCGCGCCCGCAGCTCCGGCGGAGGCATGGGCGCCTCCGTTCCGTAGGCAAGCGCGCCCGCGGCGTCCGAGAGCTCGGCGAGCTCCTCGCGGCAGCGCTCGCAGCGCGCGAGGTGCGCCTCGTATGCGCGCGCGTCCTCCGAGTCGAGGGCGTCGAGCGCGTAGGCGGCGGTCAGGTCGTGTAGGGCGTTGGCTTCCATGCCGCCTCTCCGTTTCCGGGCTCTGCAAGCAGCTCACGGAGCCGCGCAAGGCCCGTGAACATCCTGCTCTTGATCGTACCGACGGGTTGTCCGAGTCTTTCCGCGAGCTCCGTCTGGCTGAAGCCGCCGTAGTACGCCAGCTCGAGTGCTTCGCGTTGCTGGTCCGGCAGCTGCTTCAGGGCCGACTGCACGCGCTCACGTTCGAAGCGGAGCCACGCATCGTCCTCCGCAGAGCCCGACGCCTCCGGCTCGACGGTCTCGCTGAGCGGCTCCGCTCGCCGCCGGTCCTCGCGGCGCACGAGATCGACGGCGCGGCGGTGGACGAGCGTCAGCAACCAGGTGCTCGCCTTCCCGCGCTCCGGCATGAAGCGGTCGGCGTTGCGCCAGGCGGTGAGGAAACCTTCCTGCACGGCATCCTCCGCGAGCTTGTCGTCCCGGAGGATTCGCAGAGCAAGCCCGTATGCCACCCGGCCGAACCGGTCGTAGAGCTCGGCGAGCGCCGACTCGTCCGAGCGCGCGAGCAGAGCGACGACTGCCTCGTCGGACAGGTGTGCAAAGGACCGAACCACTGGCCGAGCAGTTTCGCTCATCGCCTCTATTCGCAGTGGGCGAGCTCCCGGTTCGGTCCGAACCGGTTGCGCCGGACAGGCGAATCAGCGCCGATACGACGGCCAGAACCGCAAACCCGACAGGCCGTCTGAAAGGAGCATGGAGGACGATGCGCAAGCTGGCAGTCCTACTCCTGGCGGCCGCAGCTCTGGCAGCGCTTGTCGCAGCGCTGACGTCGCGGGGCGGAAGCCCGGCGACAGCCCAGGCCTCGAGTCACCGGGAGGCACCGTTGATCTCGGAGGACCCCTCCGCGGACAACACGGACACATATGCGTTCCGGAGCCCGGATGCACCGGACACCGTGACGATCATCTCGAACTACATCCCCGGCGAAGATCCTGCCGCGGGTCCGAACTGGTACACGTTCTCGCCTTCGGCCCGCTACGTGATCTACGCCGACAAGAACGGCGACGGCAAGCCGGACATCACGTGGCGCTTCCGCTTCAAGAATCGCGCGCCGGTGGCCTTCCTGCAGAACACGCAGCAGGAGTACACCGTCACGCGGCTCGACGGGAAATCGTCGCGAGTCGTCGGTAGCGGGCTTTTGACGCCTCCCGACAACATCGGGCCGCGGTCGACGCCGGGCTACCACGCACTCGCAATGGCGGGGATCCACGATCTCAACGACGGCTCGAAGGTCTTCGCAGGTCAACGCGACGACGGCTTCTTCGGCGACATCGGCGCGGCGTTCGATCTCGTTGCCATTCGCAGCGGCACGGGTGCGAGCGGCGGCGGCAAGGACTTCTTCGCCGGCTACGCGGTGCACACTGTCTCGCTGCAGGTGCCGCTGTCTCAGCTGGACAACGGCGGCAATCACGTCGTCGGGGTCTGGTCGGCCAGCGAGCGGCCCGTCACGAAGGTGACGCTCGCGAAGAGCCGCGGGCGCAAGGTCCTGCAGACATCGACAGGCTGGAAGCAGGTCTCGCGCCTCGGCGAGCCGCTCATCAACGAGCTGCTCATCCCGACCGAGCTCAAGGACAAGTGGAACGCGAGCACGCCGGACAAGGACAAGCAGTTCGAGCAGTACTACTCGAGCCCAGTCCTCGCGAAGCTGCTCAACCAGCTGTATCCGCAGTTCGGTCCGTTCACCGAGACGAACCGCACGCGACCTCGTCTCCGTGTTGCTCACCGGGCTGAAGGAGCCGAACCTCAACTTCACGGGCACGACGCTCGCGGACGAGATCCGGCTCAACCTCGCGATCGCGCCGACGGCTCCCGTCGGCCATGGCAACCGCCTCGGTGTGCTCGGCGGCGACCTCGCGGGCTATCCCGAACGGACGGCGGCTCGAGGACGACGTGATCGACATCTCGGAGCGCGCTGTCGGAGGCGTCCTGATCGGACACAGCCTGCCGCTTGGTGACGGCGTCGACGGAAACGACGTCCCGTACCTGGCGACATTCCCGTACCAGGCAGATCCGTTCAGCGGGTTCGAGAACACGAAGGGCCAGCAGAAGCCCTGATGGCGGCCCGGCGTCTCATCGTCGGAGGAGTGGCGGCGGCCTTGACGGCCGCCGCCCTCCTGCTGGGCGGCGTGCTGGCGGACCGGTCGGCGCCGACGGCCTCCAGTGCCGTGCCGCTGGCGTCGGGGATCGTCGGCGAGAGCGACGCTGCGCTGCTCCCACGGCTGCAGCAAGCAGGTTCGCGAGAACCCGACCGACGTGCGTGCCCTCGGGTTCCTCGGCCTCGCCTACCAGCAGCGTGCCCGTGAGACCGGAGACCCCGCGTACTACAGCAAGTCCGGCGGTGTGCTCCGCCGCGCGCTTCGGATCAAGCCTGAGGACCTCATTGCCACGAGCGCACTCGGCTCGCTGGCGCTCTCACGACACCGCTTTCGGGAAGCGCTCGCGCTCGGTCGCCGCGCGGTCTCGATCTCGCCGTCCACGGCTCGCGGCTACGGCGTGATCGGCGACGCGCTCGTCGAGCTCGGTCGCTATGACGAGGCGTTCACGGCGTTCAACAAGATGGTCTCCATGAAGCCGAGCCTGGCGTCCTACGCGCGTGTGTCGTATGCGCGCGAGCTGATGGGCGACGTTCGGGGTGCGGCGGACGCCATGCGCCTCGCCGTCGAAGCCGCCGTCGGTCAGCCGGAGGCGCTCGCGTGGTCGCAGACGCAGCTCGGCAAGCTCTTCTGGTCGCACGGCCGCTTGCGTCTCGCGGAAAGGCACTATCGGATCGCGCTCGCGGTTCGACCTGGGCTATGTCTATGCGCTCGACGCACTCGCGCAGGTCGAGGCGGCGCAGGGCCGGCTGCGGCGGGCCGCCGCGCTCGAGCGGCGCGCGACCGAGACGATTCCACTGCCGCAGTTCGTGGCGACCCTCGGCGATCTCGAGCGAGCTCAGGGACACGACGCAGCAGCAGCGCGGCAGTACGCCCTGATCGGGGCGATCCAGCAGCTGCTGCGCGCGAACGGAGTCAAGACCGATCTCGAGGCCGCGCTGTTCGACGTCGATCATGCGGTGCGTCTCCCTCACGCACTCGCGCTGGCCCGGGCCGCTTACGCTCGAACGGCCGTCGATCGACGGTGAGGACGTGCTCGCGTGGGCGCTGGCGCGCAACGGCCGCTGCGCGGAGGCGTTGCGCCATTCGAACCGTGCGCTCCGCCTCGGCACGCTCGATGCCGCCAAGTTCTTCCACCGCGGGATGATCGAACGCTGCCTCGGCAATCGGGGCGCGGCGACTCAGTGGTTCCGCAGAGCGTTTGCACTGAACCCGCACTTCTCCGTTCTGTGGGCGCCGGTCCTCAGGAGGTACGCCGCGTGAGGCGCGTCGTTCTCTGCGCCGCGGCGCTCGCCGCACTCGTCCTGCCCGTAGCCGCGTCCGCGCATCCGCTCGGCAACTTCACCGTGAACCGGTTCAGCAGGATCGAGGTCGCCGGCCCGCGCGTCTACGTGCACTACGTCCTGGATCTCGCGGAGATCCCGACCTTCCAGGCGGGAAAGATCGACGCGCGGAGCTACGCGCGTCGCATCGCGCGCGGCGCTCAACTGACGGTGAACGGGCGCCGCGCGCAATTGGTTCCGGTCGAGACCGCGCTCGCGCATCCGGCGGGCGCCGGCGGCTTGAAGACGACGCGCTTCGAGGTCGTCCTGCAGGGCCCGAAGCTGACCGGCGCGAGCCGGGTGACCTATCGCGACGAAAACTACGCCGGCCGGATCGGCTGGAAGGAGATCCTCGTCGGCAACGCACGCAGCTCGAGCGACGAGCTGCGCGCGTACCCGAAGGACCTGCTCTCGAGCCCGCTCGCAGTCACCGCCGTCCAAACGAGACTCGTGCCAGGGACAGTCCCTGGAACACGTCCGCATGTGACGCACGGGACGGCCCTGCAGGCCCGCGACCGCATCGCCGACTCGCGCTTCGCCGCGCTCGTCGGGCGTGATCACCTCGGCGCCTGGGTCATCCTCGCCTCGCTCGGTGCGGCCTTGTTCTGGGGCATGGCGCACGCGCTTTCGCCGGGTCACGGCAAGACGATCGTCACGGCCTACCTCGTGGGCCAGCGCGGTACACCGCGTCACGCGGCGCTGCTCGGCTTGATCGTGACCGTGACGCACACGATCGGCGTCTTCACGCTCGGCCTCATCACTCTCCTGCTCTCACGCTTCATCGTCCCCGACCAGCTATATCCCTGGCTCAACCTCGTCTCCGGGCTGCTCGTCGTCGCGATCGGCGCTTCGGTTCTGAGGGCGCGCTGGCTGCACAGGCGCGCACACACGCACGGCCACGATCACGATCATCACCACGGCCACGGGGAAGACCTCAGCCTCCGTTCCCTCTTCGCCGTCGGCGTGTCGGGAGGACTGCTCCCCTGCCCCTCCGCACTTGTCGTGCTGCTCGCCGCGATCTCCTTGCACCGGTTGGCGTTCGGCCTGCTGCTGATCGTCGCGTTTAGCGCGGGCCTCGCATTGACGATCACCGGAATCGGCCTTGCCGCCGTGCTTGCCCGCGGCGTCTTCAGGAGGCTCAGCTTCGAGGGTCGAGCTCTCTCACTCCTGCCGGCCGCGAGCGCGCTCGTCATCCTCGCCGCTGGGCTCGCGATGACGATTCACTCTCTGCCCGCTGTGAGGTAGCCCTCCCGGCTTCGGTGCGATACGTTGAGAGCCCGTGCCGATCGCCGCGCCCTACGGCTCCTGGCCCTCTCCGATCACCACCGACCTCGTCGCAAGCGAGGGCGGCGTTTCCTTCGGCTACCTCGACATCGACGAGCACGGGGTCTACTGGACCGAGAGCCGCCCACAGGAGAACGGCCGGAGTGCGCTCGTGTTTCGCCCACACGGTGGAGAGCCCGTCGACGTCGTCCCGCCGGATTTCAACGTGCGGACCCGCGTTCACGAATACGGCGGCGGGGCGTGGTTCCGGCACGGTAGCGTCGTGTTCTGCTCGAGCTTCGACGACAGCCGCCTGTACAAGATCGACGCGCCCGGCTCCAAGCCGCAGCCGATCACGCCCGAGCCACCCGAGCCGCATGCGTTCCGCTATGCGGACGGCCGAGTTTTCGCCGATGGCCGGCTGATCGTCTGCGTCCGCGAGACCCACGGACAAGGGGAGCCACAGAACGAGCTCGTCGTCCTTCCGACCGACGGCTCCGCCGAGCCACGCGTCATCGCGAGCGGCCGCGACTTCTACGCCGCTCCAAGACCGAGCCCTGACGGAACCGCCCTGGCGTGGCTCGCCTGGGATCACCCGCACATGCCCTTCGAAGGCACCGATCTGTGTGTCGGCGCGCTGGCCGGCGACGGCGCGATGTCGAACGGCCGTCGCGTCGCGGGCTCGGAGCAGGAGTCGATCTTCCAGCCTGAATGGGGCCCGGACGGATTGCTCTACTTCGTCTCCGATCGCACCGGCTGGTCGAATCTCTACGTGGAGCGCGACGGCGAAGTCCATGCGCTGACGAGCGAGGAGGCGGAGCTCGGCTACCCGCAATGGGTCTTCGATCTCTCGCGATACGCATTCCTCGGCGACGATCGGATCGCCTGCATCTTCACGCGATTCGCTGTCGACGGGCTCGAGATCCTCGATCTGGAGAGCGGAAAGCTCACGAGCCTCGACCTTCCGTTCTCGAGCTACTGGTCACCGGCGCTCCGCAGTCACGGGACACGCGTCGTCTTTCCCGCCGCCTCGCCGACGCAGCCTTCGGCCGTGATCGAGGTCGACACCGAATCCGGCGAGACGCAAGTTCTCCGCCGGTCGACCGAGATGGAGTTGGACGAGCGGTTCATCACGGTCGCTCAAGCGGTCGAGTTCCCAGGAACCGGCGGACAGACGTCGCACGGTTTCTACTACGCGCCGACGAACCCGGGCTACGAAGGCCCCGCGGGTGAGCTGCCGCCGCTGGTTGTCCTGGTGCACGGCGGCCCGACGGCCCACGTGACGACGGCGCTCGACCTCGAGATCCAGCTGTTCACGAGTCGCGGGATCGCAGTCATCGACCTGAACTACGGCGGAAGCACCGGATACGGCCGCGAGTATCGCGACCGGCTCCGCGGAACGTGGGGCGTGGTCGACGTCGAGGACAGCGCGGCGGCCGTGCGCTATCTCGCCGAGCGCGGAGAGGTCGATCCCGCACGGGTTCAGATCACCGGCGGCAGCGCGGGGGGATACACGACCCTGATGGCGCTTGCGGTTCGCGACGAGTTCGCCTCGGGAGCTTCCTACTTCGGGGTCGCCGATCTCGTCACTTTTCACGCGGAGACGCACAAGTTCGAGTCGCACTACGACGACTACCTCGTCGGGCCGTGGCCGGAGGCGATCGAGGTGTACCGCGAGCGATCGCCCATCACGCATGCCGATTCGATCTCGGATCCGCTGCTGCTCTTGCAAGGGCTCGACGACAAGGTCGTTCCGCCTTCGCAGTCGGAGGCGATCGTCGAAGCTTTGAAACGGCGTGGCATCCCGTACGCGTACATCGCGTTCGAAGGTGAAGGCCACGGTTTCCGCAAGGCCGAGAACATCAAGCGAGCGGCCGATGCTCACCTTTCGTTCCTCGGTCAGGTATCGGGCTTCGAACCGGCCGACGAGATCGAGCCGATCGAGATCGAGAAACCTGACGCGGTTCCCGGCTAGGTTCGCGCGATGAGCGTCGCTGAACTGACGCGCCATGCGGTGCACGTCCTGCCCGAAGGAGAGCTCGAACGGAAGCTGAAGCTCGGCCGGCCGCTCCGCGTGAAGCTCGGCATCGATCCCACCGCGCCCGACATTCATCTCGGCTTTGCGTACGTGCTCGACCGCCTCGCGGAGTTCCAGCGCGAAGGGCACACGGTTGTGCTCATCGTCGGCGACTACACCGCTCGCATCGGCGATCCGTCGGGCCGCTCGGACGAACGCCCGGTCCTGCCTGGCGAAGTCCTGGATGCGAACGCGAAAGAGTTCGCAGAGCAAGCGTTCCGAGTGCTGGACCGCGAACGGACGGAGATCCGCTTCAACGGGGAATGGCTCGGCAAGCTCTCCTATGCGGAGGTCGTCAGGCTCGCCCGCACGATCACCGTTGCCAGGATCCTGGAGCGAGACGACTTCGCGCAGCGGTTCGCCGCGCGCGAGCCGATCTCGATCTCCGAGCTGCTCTATCCGCTCATGCAGGCCTACGACTCCGTCGCCATCGAGGCCGACATCGAGATCGGCGGCACCGACCAGCTGTACAACCTGCTCGCGGGCCGCGACGTGATGCAGGACTACGGGCTCGACCCGCAGCTCGTCATGACGTATCCGTTGCTCGTCGGGCTCGACGGCCAAGAGAAGATGTCGAAGTCGCGCGGCAACTACATCGGGATCAACGACCCGCCTGACGAGATGTTCGGAAAGACGATGTCGATTCCGGACAAGGCTCTGCCGCAGTGGTGGGAGCTCGTAGTCGGCGGCGGACCTCATCCGGACGACCCGATGGAGTGGAAGCTCGAGCTCGCGCGGCGGATCGTCGCCCGCTGGCACGGGGACGACGGCGCCCGTCAGGGCGAGGAGCACTTCACCCGCGTCGTGCGTGAGCATCAGGCGCCAGACGAGGTGCCTGAGGTGTCTCTGCCGGAGAGCGATCCGGTGCACCTGCCGGCCCTGCTCGTCGAATACTTCGACTCGCCTTCGACCAGCCACTCGCGAACGCTCATCAGCCAAGGAGCCGTCAAGATCGACGGTGAGCCGGTCTTCGACCTCGATGTCCCGCGGGCGCGGCTCGAAGGGGCCCTCGTCCAGGCCGGGAAACGGCGGTTCAGGCGGTTTTCCGGCGCTTGACTGGGGCCTCAGAGTTGCTACCATGCCCGGGCTGCCCGATAGGGCGGTGTAGGACAGTCCCCGTACCTCGACACTGGAGCGCCCACAGGACGCAACCGGATACGACGAAAGTCTTCCGTAGCTTCCCTGGGCCTTCGGCGCGAGTCGGAGGCTTTTTTACGCAGATAGCAGCGACGGTCTTTGAAAACTCAGCAGCGTTCTAACGTCGAGACCTCGATGATCCTTCGGGATCGGAGAGGAAACGAACAACCTGTCACAGCCTGAGGTGTCGCTTGCGATGCCAATGGGCTGGACTTTGAGCACAAGCTCAAAGTGAAAAGATCGCCGGGCTGTATTTGCCGGCAATCAATCTTCATGGAGAGTTTGATCCTGGCTCAGGACGAACGCTGGCGGCGCGCTTAACACATGCAAGTCGAGCGAGAACCAGACCTTCGGGTCTGGGGACAGCGGCGAACGGGTGAGTAACACGTGGGTAATCAACCCTCGGTACTGGGATAGCCCGGGGAAACCCGGATTAATACCGGATGGCCCTTTGGATCTTCGGATCTGACGGAAAAGGTAGCTTCGGCCTCCGACCGAGGACGAGCCCGCGGCGGATTAGCTTGTTGGTGGGGTAACGGCTCACCAAGGCGACGATCCGTAGCTGGTCTGAGAGGACGATCAGCCACACTGGGACTGAGACACGGCCCAGACTCCTACGGGAGGCAGCAGTGGGGAATCTTGCGCTAATGCGGGAAACCGTGACGCAGCGACGCCGCGTGAGGGAAGAAGGCCTTCGGGTTGTAAACCTCTTTCAGGAGGGACGAAGCCACTCGGGTTAATAGCCCAGAGGGTGACGGTACCTCCAGAAGAAGCCCCGGCTAACTACGTGCCAGCAGCCGCGGTAATACGTAGGGGGCAAGCGTTGTCCGGATTTATTGGGCGTAAAGAGCGTGTAGGCGGCTAGATAGGTCCGTTGTGAAAACTCGAGGCTCAACCTCGAGACGTCGATGGAAACCATCTGGCTAGAGTCCGGAAGAGGAGAGTGGAATTCCTGGTGTAGCGGTGAAATGCGCAGATATCAGGAAGAACACCCGTGGCGAAGGCGGCTCTCTGGTACGTGACTGACGCTGAGACGCGAAAGCGTGGGGAGCAAACAGGATTAGATACCCTGGTAGTCCACGCCGTAAACGATGGGTGCTAGGTGTGGGGGGTGTCGACTCCCTCCGTGCCGAAGCTAACGCATTAAGCACCCCGCCTGGGGAGTACGGCCGCAAGGCTAAAACTCAAAGGAATTGACGGGGGCCCGCACAAGCAGCGGAGCATGTTGTTTAATTCGACGCGACGCGAAGAACCTTACCAAGGCTTGACATGCACGGGAATGTCGTGGAAACACGGCAGCCCTTCGGGGCTCGTGCACAGGTGGTGCATGGCTGTCGTCAGCTCGTGTCGTGAGATGTTGGGTTAAGTCCCGCAACGAGCGCAACCCCTGTCCTATGTTGCCAGCGTGAAAGACGGGGACTCATAGGAGACTGCCGGTGACAAATCGGAGGAAGGTGGGGATGACGTCAAGTCATCATGCCCCTTATGTCTTGGGCTACAAACGTGCTACATTGGCCGGTACAAAGGGCTGCAAACCTGCGAGGGTGAGCGAATCCCAAAAAGCCGGTCCCGGTTCGGATTGGAGGCTGAAACTCGCCTCCATGAAGGCGGAGTTGCTAGTAATCGCGGATCAGCAACGCCGCGGTGAATATGTTCCCGGGCCTTGTACACACCGCCCGTCACACCACGAAAGTTGGCAATACCCGAAGCCGGTGGCCTAACCCGCAAGGGAGGGAGCCGTCGAAGGTAGGGTCGATGATTGGGGTGAAGTCGTAACAAGGTAGCCGTAGCGGAAGCTGCGGCTGGATCACCTCCTTTCTAGGGATTCCGGAGCAATTACTCCGGTGGCTCCTGGCTCGTTGATGATGAGTACATTCATCGTCCGAACAACCAGGTCGCCTAGAATAATGTCGACCTCGACGAGAGAATCGCTGCTGAGTTTTGAGAGACCGTCCTGCGGGGCGGTTTTCTCTTGGGCGCTGAGCCCGCACGCACCTTGAAAACTCCATAGCGACACACAACGTGTTCTTTTCGATCAAGAGAACAAGAGCACACGGTGGATGCCTTGGCGCCAAGAGCCGATGAAGGACGTGGGCGGCTGCGATAAGCGCGGGGGAGGTGCTGACCAACCTTTGATCCCGCGATCTCCGAATGGGGAAACCTACGCGTGGTAATGCGCGCGTGTTCCCAGCTGAATACATAGGCTGGGTAATGGCAAGCCGGGGAACTGAAACATCTTAGTACCCGGAGGAAAGGAAAGAAACCTCGATTCCCTGAGTAGTGGCGAGCGAAAAGGGAACAGCCCAAACCTTTGTGATGTGATAGGCGGCAGCCGTTGTCACAGAGGTGTTGTAGGGCCTGATTTGATCCGCCTGCCGGCGGGTCGGGAAGTTACAAAGTTACGTGTTAGCCGAAGTGGATGGAAAGCCACACCACAGGGGGTAAGAGTCCCGTAGGCGAAAGCGCGTAGCCTTCCTTATCAGGTTC